>JBBQVH010000166.1:0-14431 GCA_038211695.1 Blastocatellia bacterium
CGAAGGTGAACTTTGTCCGCAATGCCGCTACAACCTGGAACACAGCTATCAGGGCAAGCACGAAGACGTGCAGATCGAACGCATCGCCTTTTCAGAAAAAGATCGCATCGGCATCGGCACGTTTGCGCCTTCCGATCCAAAATCGCAGGACATCACCGAGCTGACTGGTTCGATAGATCTTTCGACGATTGGCGAAATCGGCGTCGAATCCGATCCGCGCGCCTATCGTTTTGACGGGGAACTGAACATCGCCAATCGCGGCTTGATGGAGTTCATAGAAATATTGAAGTGCGACGAGAAGTTCCTTTATTCGCTGCTGACTCTGTCGCAAGAGCAGAACATCAAGACTGGCCGCTTCGCCATGATTTACGCCGACGAAGTCATTCTGTCGCACACCAACGAAAACGAATACACAGCCTTTGTCGGCAACCGCAAATCAGAAGCCCTGCAAGACCGCATCATCATGGTCAAGGTTCCTTACAACCTGAAGGTCACGCAGGAAGAGCGCATTTACGACAAGCTGTTGAAACAGTCCGAAGCGATGCGCAACGTTCACATTGCGCCGAACACGCTAAGGATTGCCGCGATGTTTGCGGTCATGACCCGTTTGGAAGAGCCAAAGAAGGCCAATGTGGATGTCGCCAAAAAGATGAAGCTGTACGATGGCGAAGACGTCGAAGGCTTCAAGTTGAAAGACGTCAAAGAACTGAAAGACGAGACGATTCGCGAAGGCATGGACGGCATCTCGCCGCGATACATCATCAACCGGTTGTCGAACGCCCTGGTGCGCGACAACATCACCTGCATCAATCCGATTGACGCCTTGCTGACGATCAAAAACGGTTTCGATCAGCACACGGGCATCAACGCCGAAGAGCGTGATCGTTATCTGAGCTTGATTTCGCTGGCACGCCGCGAATACGACCAGATTTCCAAGACCGAAGTTCAGCGCGCCTTCGTCTACTCTTTCGAAGAGATGGCGAAGAACATGTGCAACGCCTATCTGGACAACGTCGAAGCCTACTGCAACAAAGAGAAGCTGAAAGACCCGATTACCGAAGAGGAAATCGAACCCGATGAACGGCTGATGCGCTCCATCGAAGAGCAGATCGGCATTTCAGAAAACGCGAAGAACACCTTCCGGCAAGAGATTCTGATCCGCATCTCGTCTTATTCGCGCAAAGGCAAAAACTTCGAGTACAACTCGCACGAGCGGTTGAAAGAGGCCATCGAAAAGAAGATTTTTGCCGACCTCAAAGACGTGGTGAAGATCACGACTTCCAGCAAGACGCCGGACGCCGACCAGCTGCGCCGCATCAACGAAGTCGTGGATCGGCTGATCAAAGACCACGGCTACTGCCCGGTATGCGCCAATGAATTGCTGAGTTACGTCGGCACGCTGCTGTCGCGGTAAAGTGCCGGGCGCACACGCCACAAACTACATCGCCCGCACTCTTATTGACGATGAGAGAGCGGGCGTTTTGATTTACCTGGGAGCGCGGGCATCCTGCCCGCTGTTATTGAAGTGCGAAGCTTCCTTTTACTCTTTTGAGAAACCTTATGTCTGTCCAACGCAACGATTGGTCGCTTCAACGCAAAGGCGTCATTGACCAGGATCGCCACAAAGAGCGCATCAAGGACGCCATCAAAAAGAATCTGGGTTCCATCGTCTCGAACGAATCTATCATCCTGTCCAATGGCCGCCGGACGGTTAAAGTGCCCATGCGCGCCCTGGACGAATACAAGTTTCGCTTCGATTACCGCAAACGCAAACACGTCGGCCAGGGCGACGGCAAAAGCAAAGTGGGCGATGTCATTTCTCGCGAAGACCCCCAAGGGCAGGGGCAAGGTGCGGGACAGGCGGGCGACAATCCAGGCCAGGATTTTTACGAAGCCGAAATCAACATTGACGACATCGCCGCCATGATCTTCGAAGATTTACAGCTTCCTTTTCTGGAAGAAAAAGCCAAACAGGCCGTCCAATCCAAAACCACCCGGTTTACTGAAATTCGCCGCACCGGCGTGCTGTCCAACCTGGACAAACGGCGCACGATGCTGGAAAACATCCGCCGCAACGCCCGCGAAAAAAATGAGGCCAAGATCGGTGGCTTCAAAAAAGAAGACATGCGCTTCAAGAGTTGGGAAGAGGAACTCAAATACGAATCGAACGCCGCCGTCATCGCGATGATGGACGTTTCGGGTTCGATGGGCGAGTTCAAAAAGTACATCGCGCGCAGCTTCTTTTTCTGGATGGTTCGCTTTCTGCGCACGAAGTACGATCAAGTCAAGATCGTCTTCATCAGCCACCACACCGAAGCCAAAGAGGTCAACGAAGAGCAGTTCTTCACCCAGGGCGAATCGGGCGGCACAGTCGTCAGATCGGCTTATAAACTGGCGCTCGACATCATAGCCGAACGCTTTCCGCCGAGCGATTGGAATGTTTACACGTTTCATTTTTCGGACGGCGACAATTACTACTCCGACAACGAAGACGCCGTGAAAATGGCCGACAAGTTGATCGAAACCTGCAATCTGTTCGGGTATGGCGAAATTGGCGAAGAGGGAATGGCCACTTACCGGCGCAGCAGCGGCGCGCTGCTTTCGATCTTCAACGACCGGCTGAAGAACAAAGAGCGCTTCATCGGCGTGCGGATTGACGACAAGGAAGATGTTTATCCGGCGTTGAAGGAATTTTTCGGCAAGCGAGGAGTAGAGGCTTGATCAAGCACTTCGCATCGGCTTGGCGAAGATAGCACCGTCATTTGCCTGCCACATCCATCGCGTAAACCTCGGAATTGCCCGTGCGCCTGAATGAATGGAAAGCAATCTTCTTTCCGTCGGGCGACCACGCGGGCGAGCGGCCGCTCAGATAAGTTAGTCGTGTTTGCCCACTGCCGTCCGTGTTCATCACCCAGACATCCGCCTGAAGCGGCGATGCGACGCGACGGTGATAAGCGATGCGCTGCCCGTCAGGCGAAAAGCATGGGAAAAGGAATTCATCATTGTCAGGTGCGGCGGCGATTAACTGCGGGTTGCTACCGTCAGCCTTCATTAGCCAAATGTCGCGCTGCACCCCACGATTGCGGCTGCGCGTGAAGACAATCTGTTTCCTGTCCGGTGACCAATCGTGCTGCCATTCGCTTTCTGGTGAGTTAGAAATTCTGGTGATGCCGCTACCGTCGGCATTCATCGTGTAAAGCTGCGTGATCTTATCAACATCAGAATTGAATAGGATTTTTGCGCCGTCTGGTGACCAGACTGGTTCGGCTTCATTTGCCGGACTGTGAGTCAATTGCACGATACCGCTGCCATCCGAGTTGGCAACGTAGATGTCATAGTTCCCGCGCCAATCGGCGGCAAAGGAAAACTGCCCGCCATCGGGCGACCAACTCAGCCGGCCTGAAACATTGCCGATCAACTTGCACGGATTCGCGCCGTTGGCGCCCATTACGAAGAGGCCGTCTTTGCCATCGCGGTTGCTGATGAAGGCGATCTTCTTGCCGTCACGCGACCAGACCGGCTCGCGGTCTTCCGCCGGATGATGCGTCAGGTTGGCCTGATGGCTTGGGTCGGCGTTGATCGAATAAATCTCAACATTGCCGTCGCGGTCGGAGGCGTAAATCAACTTCTTGCTGTCAGGAGACCATCCTTCCGGGCCTTCGATGTTTTGGCATTCAGTCAACTGCATCGCGTTGCTGCCATCGGCATTCATCACGTGGATGGCAACCCCACTTGTGCAATTGCGCGAACTGATAAACGCAATCCGCGTCCCGTCCGGCGACCAGATGGGTGAATTGTCCCAAGCCGGATCATTGGTCAGCCGGATCGTGTTGCCGCCATTGGCATTCATTACGCAGATTTCCGGATTGATTTGCCCGATTTCAACGAACCCAACGGGGAAACAGGTGAAGGCAATGCACTTTCCGTCAGGCGACCAGGAAGGATCGGCGTCGAGCCGGTCATTGTTCGTCAGCCTGACTGCGTTGCTGCCATCGGCATTGGCCACGAAGATTTCGGCGCTGGCCTGCGAACCTGCCACCAGCGATTTGGCTATCACAATCTTTTTGCCATCCGGCGAAAGCCTGCCGAGCGGATTGGGAAGTTTCGTCAGACCGCCGCCGTCCGCATTCACTTCGTAGGTTGACTCTTTACCGGACGCGTCTTTGGCCCAGAAGTAAACCTTTGTCCCGTCCGCCGACCAACTTGGAATACCGCCATCCGCAGAATCGCCGCTGATTCTCCGTGCGTCGCTGCCGTCGGCATTCATCACGTAGATGGCGGGCGGGCCGTCGCGATTGCTGTTGAACGCGATCTTCTTCCCGTCGGGCGAATAGGCCGGATACAAATCCCTGGCAACGTGATTCGTCAGCCGCACGGGCGTAAATTCATCCACTGGGTGCTGGTAGTTTTGTGGTCGCGGCCATTTCCACCAGACCGCCGCGCCTATCGCAATTGCGATAGCCAGCCCGGCCCACAGCCATCGCCGTCGAACGGCCTTACCAGCATCGTGATGGCGCGCGGCGTCAGCAGTTTTATTTTTCGCCGGACTTTCTGCTTGCACGGCGCTAATTTGCTCATTGGTGGCAATCGCGCCTTTCCTGAATCCGTTCTGAACCTGGGCTGTGAGGGCTTCGGCACAGAACAGATAGCCAACTTTCGGGATTGTTTCTATTAAGCAGGCCGACTTATCGCCATTGCCCAGCACCTTTCTCAATCGTGAGATGTTCTTTGTCAGATTGCTCTCTTCAACAAAGGTGTCGGGCCATATTTTCGCCATCAATTCGTCTTTGCTGATGACTTGCCCTTCGGCCTCAACCAGGGCCAGCAGAGTCAGAAAGGCCTTGCGATCTAGCCGCACACGCTGCCCATCACGCAACAGAATCCTTTGTGCAGGATCAAGCTGAAAGGGGCCGAATTGGTAAACGGGCTGCTTTTCCATGGCTTTGTCTCGCGCTGGTAAGGATTTCGTAGGAATTTTGCGACCTTGGCAGATGCAAAATGCCAGAATTCAGTAAGGACTTACAACTCAGTTTTGGCTTAAAACCGCAGCCGCAGCCAGAAAGGCAATCACAGTGCCAGCTTGAACTTCGGAACAGATTTTATAAGGCGTCCTCAGCCTAGCCGGCATTCACTGGCTGCCAAACTTTGGTTCTGGTGCAGATAGTAAAGGCTGTTTGCGTTTGTGGACGTTCATCAACACCCAAATTGGACGCCAGATAGCCTGCACTACTTTCGTCGGTTTATGTGTGTCGTGTGTCAGGTGTTTCTGGCGCTGCACGAGCGCAGTGTCGGATTTTTCCGGCACTCGAATCAATCTTTTAATCGGAGAACTTATGTTCAAAAGAACCCTAACCCTGATGCTTGTTGGCTTGCTGATTTTCTCGCTGAACTTAACCTCATCGGTTTCAGCACAAAGCAAATCTGAGCCAGAAGCCACACAGTTGTCTAAACTCAAAGCCAAGGTTGCCAAGTTCGGCACTGGCAAACAGGCCAAGATCGAAGTTATTTTGCGAGATCAGTCCAAACGATCGGGCTATCTCGGCCAGATCAATGAGGAATCTATTGTCCTGACCGACGCCAAGACCAGCGTTAACACAGAACTCCCCTTCGCCAACATCGCCGATGTCAGAAAAACTGGGATGTCCAAAGGAGCCAAGATCGCGCTCATTGGTGTGGGAGCAGCCGTGCTAGGGGTATTTATCTTTTTCAAGACGTGTGGGAACTCCGACTTTTGTGGTTAGGCCCGCGCTTCATATTCACCATAGCAAGTACACCTGAAACAGCATTGCTGCCGGTGACAGGTGAATTGTGCCTCTTGTCACAAGCATCCCGCTCCAATTCATAGCAGTGTTTTGCGAGGAAAGCCAGATGGCCGAGATCAAACTGATAGACAACCAACAGGATTTGCAGCGGGTCTTCCGGCTTCGTTACGCCGTCTACGTCGAAGAACTCGGCGCGCAGATGGAACACGCCGACCACCAGCGCAAAGAAGTCCACAGGCCGTTTACGGCTAATAGAGTCTTTGATGAATGGGAATGAATGGTACGACTCATTCTCGAACTAGCAACCCTTAACATTTGTTCAAGGAGGAACATCAAAATGCCTTGTGAAGATATTCAAGCAAAGCTTAGTCAAGTCCTATCAGAGATTGCGGATGCACAGGCAGAGTTGGGTAATGATGGCACTGGCCGCCCAGCCACCGGAGTGATGAAGGCAGCGATTGTTCGCGGAATAGCTAGCCTCAGGCGACAGCAACAAGCGCTGGGAGCGCAACTCGAACACTGTTTAATAAGCAGTGGCCACCCTACCGCCCGCCCACTGGCTACAACTTTTTGCGGAATGGCAACCCTGGTAACAAGTGACCAGCGCGCAGCCGGACCATTTGTGGAGAACATCTGCTTAGGTGTTTATTTCAATGCTTCCCGGAGCGAAATACACATTATTTCGTTTCCATCAATCTCTACGGACCCATTCCCTGTTCAAGCTCCATGGCCGATTGGGACACTTTATAACGTAACAACAATTAGCAAGATTGGCGGCGGCAACGGGATTTTCGATAAAGCTCAAGGGGCCGCTGCTGTAAATCTGCAATTACGATTCGATCAGAGCATTGATATCCCCTTTAAAGACGAGGATTCTGACACTACTTCGTTCGTCCTGACTACAGGGTCTATTGGAGGCATTTCCGGACCATTATTTGGTAACACCCTCGATAGGACTACAAGAAGAATGATCTTGGTCGGAAGTTTTGAGTTCGTCGGAGGGATTCTTGACCGTAAAACTGGCAACCTCATTATTGAGGGAACATTTGCCGATTTGCCATAACAATTCTGGATGGCATTGCCATTCTCACAATTTGACTTGAAGGAGAACTTTCAATGAAACTGAATATATTCAAACAAATAAGCTTTGTAATTTTTACTATTCCTTTTCTGGCGACCATAGGTTGTAATCCACCTGACATCACCATTGGTCATTCAACTCCTTTACCGCCCACCAGTAGAATTGATGTCACGGCATTATTTGGTTCCACCTGTGCAGTTCAATGCACTAATTCCGTAAGGGTCGAACTCGTGTCAGCTAGTGGGAGCACTCCAAAAGATTTAAAGTTTGGCGGTTTCTCTACGGATGACCCTATCCTTGGCCCTACCCCGGCACGTACCTGCGCCTGCATCGCCACCGATTCTTTTGTAAATCTTGCGTCCGGCAACTACACCATGACGACTCAGTGGGGGCACACAACGCAGTTAAACGTTGCGCCAAACTCAGCCTATCAATTGACTGTCAGGCAAGGAGGCGGAGTCCAATTTGAAAAGAAGCCTTTCTAAGCTCGGGTAAAAAGCTTAGTTGAGGTGTGTGCCGATAGAGCAAGATGGGCAGGTTCTGCATTCGGCAAAGGCCGTCAGTCGTTTTTTTCAATAACTCAAAGGAGAACTCTCAATGAAAAACAGACCAACTGCACTCGTCCTTAGCTACCTGATACTACTGATTATGATTGTCAGCCCTCAGGTCTTAGGGCAAAGAGCCAAAGCCCGCATCAAACCGAAAGTCTACAGGACGCCAATTGGAAGCCATACCGAAACAAAACCCGGAACGGGTGGGGTGTTCAGGACTCCTCCAACTAAAGAAACCAAGAGGAAATGGCCGGAGGCCGATGGCGGCGGCACGACAACGCCGCCAATCAAGAAAATCACCCCAACGCCAACGCCAACGCCGAGGCCAGGGCGAATGGTTTCCAAACCGAAGCAGTAAAGATCAAGAACTAACAAAGGAGGGTGCCTGTGAAGACTGATGTGCAGTAACTCAACGTCAACATTGTCGCCGCAGAGCAACGGCGCGACCAGGAATTTTCGAGGCTCTGCTTTCAGAAAATCTGCTTTTCCGGCGTGCTAGTGGCACAGTCATTGGGAAGGCGGGCACTGCAAGGACCGAGTCTGTTCACTGATTACGTTGCGGAGAATATCGAAGTGACGGAACTCCCAAGAGTCGCGGATCGTGCATTGGTCACATTGATCTACAAACGTGAAAAGCTGATTCCGCCACTCAACGCTTTCGAAATCTCTGGTTCTTTACCCGAACAACAGATTGGTGGGAACTGGATGCCTGGTACAACTACGAAATCACCAGCCTCTGAACTCAGTGATGAGCAATGAGGTAACCAAGAAATCATTCAGCAAAGGAGAAAATCATGGCCGACTTTCCACAAGAAATAGCGAGCTTCCCTTTCTACTCAACGTTCCATCAGATTTTGATGGCGGGCGTTAATGCCAATCAGGCAGCACAACTGTCTTATGTTCGCAATCTCCAGATGATTGCTTTTCAGCCTCAAGCTAATCCTCCAGCCGCGGGTAACTCTACGGTGTTTCAGCTTTCAGGACCGCTCAACTACGTCGAATTTGACAGCGACTTGGAAGTTGAAGAGCCTGTTCCCAATAGTAATCCACCGGTGTTCAACAAGCGGACGGTCAAAAAGCACATCAAAGTCCCGTTGATCGCGGTTGTTGATGTCCGCCCGATGGCCATTGACAAGCTCACAGCAGACTTGAGCATTAAACTTAAGTCCGAGTTCTCGCAAACCAATGCGTCGCAATTTAAGTTCGACCAATCGCTGGACATCGGCGTGGAGTACAAGTTCCTCAGCGTCAAGTCTCATACTGAGATTTCGTATCAGCAATCAAGCTCACAGACACAGGGAATCACGCGAGAATACAACCTTGAGGTCCATATGGAGGCGACTACTCAGCCTTTAAACGCGCCTCTCAAAAACATCATTGATTACTTGATCCGAGTAGAACCTGCATAAGGAGCAAAGATGCCAGTTCTCTCACAGTTCCTTTCGTTACTTGCGAACGAGATTCGGCAGGGAAAGACTTTGGCCGACCTGGATACGGCGCGGCAAAGCGCGAGATTTTTGAAGGACGACTTTCTCCGCCTTCTGCCGATCTCCCGAATTGATCTTGACCAAGTCCGGCTACGCTTCAAGATGGCAGTAGCGGAGGTCGTGATGACACCCGACGATTCCCCATTCCTTTCGGAGTTGGTTGAACAATTGGCCGCTCAGATCATCAAGATTCCAGATAAGCTTTGGAAGGCGGAGAAATTATCTGCGGAAGTGTTATCCAGTCCGATCGTCGAAGCCGCGGCGCGGGCGCTTGTGCCGGAGCTTTCCGAATTGGATCCATCACGCATAACCTTGATTCGGGAAACTCTCGCAAAGCGTTTCGCGAATCACTTCGCGGGGCGATTAGCGAAGTTGTTACCGAATTCCACTGCGGTGTTTAAGCGCCAGACTTTAAAAGCAGCGATGGAAACATTTGCCAGGATTTTTGACCGGTATGCCGAACTCTACAAAGAAGACCTTGCAGCGCAGTTACTCAAAGAGCTTGGAAGACTGGATGTTGTTGTCGAGGGCCAGCGGCTGAGGGAATTTCCACCGGATACTTTGGTGGAATTGGAATTGCACCTTGTCCCCAAAACCTACCATTGGTCGTTGAAGCCAGAGTTTATTGATAATCCAGATGCTCCGCCTGAGAAAAGGTATACCTTGATGCCGGGAAGCTGATGAGTCAGCCATCGTTATCAACCATCTTGTTCAATCACGGCTAACCCTCGAAGGCACTGCCCCGGTAGTGGCGACAGAGTTTTAGAATCCTAAACTGCGGCACATTCCGCATTGATCGCAGGGCTTGTTTTTTTCGATGGTGCAAGCTTTGGCTTCGACGAATTCGAGCAATTCACCAAGGGTAATGGATGCTTCGGCGATGTTGAATTTTTGCTGGCTGGGGTGGGCTTCGTAACTTATTCCTGTCCACGGAGCGAAGTATTCTGGTGGCGCGGGCTTTGTTGATTCGACCGGAGAAGATGCGGCAGGGGAATTCGACATCGCCTGCCGCACGGCGTCTCTGACCATTTCTTTCAAGGCTTCGCGGTTGATGGTGTTCATATTGCTTAATTGCGCTGCTCTCCGCTGTAATCTTCCCCAAAGTTCTGAATGCTGTCCACGATGCCGACGATGGCGCTGTCTATGGCTGCGCCGGGTTCGCCGGTCGAAGCCGTCGAAGCGCCCCAGCCTTCCTGCACGACGATGACCAGATCGCCTTCGCCTGCGTCCACGGAATCGAGCGCCAATATGGCCACGCCGCGCGGTGTTCCATTTGGATTGACGGGCTGGACGAGCATGATCCGCGCGTTGTCATATCGCACGTTCTTTTGCGTGGCTACCACATTGCCCAAGACTCGCCCTAAGATCACGCTTTTTCTCCCGCCGCTGTCATCTCAGTCTCTTTCAGGTCAATATCTTTCAGGCCGATGTTCTTCACGTGCGCCTCGGAATCCACGATGCCGACGATGGTGCAATCGGTGGGGACTTCGCTGCCTTCAAACGGGAAGCTGGCTTCTTTGCCACGACACCAGAAAACCAGTTCGCCCGTGCCTGCGCCGACCGAATCCACCGCCACCAGCGTTTTGCCAGCGGCCTTCAGCTTGGCGTCGAGCGGTTGAATGACCATCAGCTTCCGCGCGGTCAGCGTGGAGTTTTTGACGGTGGAAACGACAGTGCCGATAACGCGAGCCAGTTGCATGGGTTTGATTGCGGATTGCAGAATGGGAATTGATAAGCGTTCACTGTGAACACGAACCGCATTCTCAACGATCCATCATCAAAACTCAATTATGCTAAAAGCCGTCCTTTTTGATTTCAACGGCGTTATCGTCAATGACGAACCGCTGCAACTGGAACTGTTTCGCCGCGTGCTGGGTGAAGAAGGCATCGCCATCACCGAGGAAGAATATCTTGCCCGCTACCTTGGGTACGACAATTACAAATGCTTCCGGGCGGCACTGACGGACGCCGAGCGCGAGCAACAGGCGGGCGATAACGTTTACGTTGTGGAACTGATCGCTCGCAAAACAGCCTACTATCTGCAGGCAATCAAGGAACGCTTCCTGCTTTTCCCCGGCGTCATTGAATTGGCACGGATGCTGGCTGGCAAATATCCGATGGCAATTGTTTCCGGCGCGGAACGGGAAGAGATCGAAACCGTGCTGCGGCGTGGTGAGATTCGGGATTGTTTCCGCACGATCATCACCTCTGCAGACATCAGCACAGGCAAGCCCGATCCTGAAGGTTATCTGAAGGGGCTGGCAACGTTGAATGCAATGGTGAAGACAGCAGCGATGATTCAGCCCCCAATCCAGCCGAATGAATGTCTGGTGATTGAAGATTCGGTCGCGGGCGTACAGGCGGCCAAAAATGCCGGGATGCGTTGTCTGGCGGTGACCAACAGCTATCCGGCTGAAAGGTTGGAGGGTGCCGATTGGATCGTGCCGAGTTTGGCCGGTTGCGATGTCGAGGCATTGTTTGCCGCCGCGATTAGGGCGACCTGAGACGTTGCCGTTTCGTCACTCCGTTGGCTATGATGCGCTTCCTTTTTTAAGGCGTGGAAGTCGGCATGGCATGGAGTTCAGGCTTCAGCCTGCGGTTTGTATTACAAGCTTTAGCTTGGTTTTGTCCTACGCTCTAAGTCAGCCTGAAGGCTGCCATACAAACCGCAGGCTGAAGCCTGAACTCCATGCAGACCTGAACACCAGGCCCGCAAACTCCCTCACGAGTTGTTTCTCAAGTTTTGATGAAGACGTCACCCCTCACGCTTCACGCCCAACTTGATCGCGCAGTCTGCTTTCAGGCGGGCGCGGTGATTCTGATTGTTTATCTCACCTGCTGGTGGGGAATTCCCTTTCCTGGCGTCTCCCGTGCAAATTCCCTTCAACAATTCGTAACAGCCAATCCTGATGTCGTTATCAGCCAGATCTTCGGCGGCGGAGGGAGCAGCACGACTGCATTCAAAAACGATTTCGTCGAACTGTTCAACCGTGGCGCGACGACGGTCAGTCTGATCGGCTGGTCGTTGCAATACGCCTCGGCAGGCAGCGGCGCCTGGCAAAAGCTTGAACTGTCCGGCTCGATTGCGCCGGGGCAGTATTACCTGATTCAGCTTGCCGCAGGCGGCGGCGGATCGAAGGATTTGCCCGTGTCGGATGTGCGCGGTTCGATCGGGATTGAATTTACAGCGGGGAAGGTTGCACTGGCCAGAAACAATCTGCCGATTACCAACGCGCCGAACAGCGTTTGTCCCTCCGGCACGTCCCAAGTCGCGATCATTGATTTTGTGGGCTACGGCAGTCTGGCCGGATGTTATCGAGGCAGCGCGCCCGCGCCCGCATCCGGCAACGCTTCGGCGACCGTCAGGCGCGCTGATGGATGCACAGACACGCGCATCAACAATGCTGATTTTGTTGCTGCGCCGCCCGCGCCGCGCAACAGCGCTTCGCCGCTTCATCTTTGCAACGGTGATGGCGCGGCGAGCGCCAATCTGGTGGTGACGACACAAACCAGCGGCGCGGCAGTGCTTCCGCGCGGAATCGTCAGCTTCATAATCAAAGTGCTGAATGCCGGCCCTGCGCCCGCAAACAACGTTTTTGTGACTGACCTGGTGCCGCAAGGCTTCACGGAAATCAGAAGCGAAGGCAGTTTGGTGACGGGCAATAATGTTGGCTATCTCCCGATTGAAACGCTCAGTCCGGGCCAGATTGCGACCTTTACCATTACCACCCGTGCGCCGAACGTTGCGGGCAGGTATATCAACCGTGCGGTTGCGAATGCTGATACTTTTGATCCGGAGACAAGCGGCAATACGTCGCTGGCGGAAGTCGCCGTCTTTGCCGGCGCGATGTTTGAAAAGCAGGACGTGGTGACCATTATTGAAAGCGCGGGAAGGTGCAGCGCGTCTTATACGGTTGAAACCCGGATTACCAATACCGGCACGACGACGCAGCAGAACAATACTGGCCCTGAACTTCTGGCCTACCTGTCAAAAGATATTATCGTGTCACCGGGGTCGTGTTACGCGACCAAAGGCAAGTGCCGAACCGACAGCCTGGCCGGATCAAGCACTGTGCAGTGGGATGGCGATATAGAGGTCGGCGAAACTGTCAGCATCTTTTACGGCATGCATGTCGTAGCTTTGAAAAAGACCGAGGTGAAGTTTTGCATTGACGCGAACGTCTATTTCGATTCGAACAACGACGGCGAAAACGACGCCGCAACGGTTGCCAGCGAATGTGGCGGCTATCTTTCAATCTGCGACGATTTGCCCACCGAACCGGTCATTCCAGCGATCTCTCCAGCAGCAGATCAAAAGGCCGGTTCGATTCTGATCTTCAACCTGTACACGTCGTCGCCGGTTGATCCGACGGGCGAAAATACAAGGATCAGCATTACCAACTCATCGAATGCCGGGTCTGTCACGGTGCATCTGTTTTTTGTTTCCGGCGACACTTGCGAAGTCTCCGACAGCTTTCTGGGGTTGACCTCCGGACAGACCACCAGCTTTCTGGCGTCGGACATTGACCCGGGCGTGACGGGTTTTTTGATTGCGATTGCGGTGGATGAAAAGGTCGGGTGCCCGATCAAATTCAACGTCCTGATTGGCGATGAATATGTGCGGTTGGACAGCGGCCACGCGGGCAATCTGGGCGCGGAAAGCTTTGCCGCCATTGCTGACCCGCCCACTGACTGCAACGACCTGCGGGTGACCGCCACACTGGCGCTGGATGGCGAACATTACAACCATGCGCCGCATACGCTGATTGCCGACAGTCTGCCGAGCCTGCCAGACAACAATTCAACCTTGCTGATCCTGAATCGCGTGGGGGGCGATCTGACTTCGCACGTGAATGCGATCGGTGATTTCAGCGGCTTGCTGTTTGATGATCTGGAAAGGGGATTGAGCTTTGTGGCGAATGGTGGGTGCCAATTTCGGCAATTCATTTCCAATACATTTCCGCGCGCCACGCCGCGCTTTCCGCAATTTGTGCCGAGCGGTCATAGCGGTTGGATGAAAGTGACGCCAGGCGAAGGCATCGGAATGCTGGGTGCAATGCTGGTGCTGAATTCACAGAAGGATGCCGCCAATGCCTTCAGCGGCGCGCGGAATTTGCACAAAGCATCTTTCATCAGCGGCGTGACGTTCAAAATGCCAGTATTTCCGCCGCATGGAAAATGAATGCGAATGATCTCTGCCAGGATGTCCGTCACATTTTTGCAAGGCGTGTTTGCATCAAGCCCATTTACCGCAGAGTCGCAGAGAGCCGCAGAGGAAACGCAGAGAGGAGAATAAAAGCCCGCGATTGTTCTCTGCGTAGTCTCAGCGACCTCTGCGACTTGTATGTTCCCTCTGTTGTCCAATCGCGGTATTTTGGACACGTCCCTGAGCTGGTAGACCGTTTGCGTCTTGTATGTTCCCTCTGTTGTCCAATCGCGGTATTTTGGACACGTCCCTGAGCTGGTAGACCGTTTGCGTCTTGGTTCTTGAAACCGCCGCAGAGCTTTGGTCGCCAGTTCAGTTCAAAAGAAACTCGAACAGTTGCCTGG
>JBBQVH010000167.1:0-14174 GCA_038211695.1 Blastocatellia bacterium
GATGCGCTGGAAACGCGAGTCTGGCGCGCAGATTCTGCAACTTCGTGCAATCAAGCTCTCCCGACAATGGGACGGCTTCTGGGCAAATGTTATGCAGCAAGCAGCATAACAAAGTACATCAGGGCGAAATCACACCCGAAACAAAAGTCCGTTACGCCCCTGACAACAAAAATGCTTCCTGCGAAAAAAGATTGATACAACTGGCGGGCATCTCGCACTACTTACCGAAACTGAAACGCTTGAGCACGGCTGCTCAGGCAAATGGTAACGGACGAACGGGTAGTTGAATGAAAAGAGGAAATGACATGAAAAGAATGACATTGGTTTTAGCCGTGGTGAGTTTGACCTTCGTTTTTTCGATGGTCGCCTTCGGTCAACCCGATAAGCACGCGAAGGGAACAACTCAAATGAAGAAGAACGAGCTTGGCTCGGATCATGGGTGGGGATCGCACCACAAGATTACAGCCAACGCGAAGGCCAATCCCACAAGCGCTGGAAAGTCGCGCAAGAGTTCAGGCAAGGGGTCTCACTAACAGTCTGATCCGCTGCCCGACATCAAATAACCGGCTCGAAATAAGCGGCAGCGAGTTTTCGTTGCTGTAAAAAACAACTGCATCAGATCGGGCGAGACTCGGTCAGGAGGCAATGAAAGCTATGAAAAAACTGTACAGCATTCTTTTCGCAATCAGTCTGTCGTTGGGTTTGACCGCCATCGGGCAGGCGCAAGACCCGGCGCAAACGCCCAGCACTAAAACACCGGTCGCCCATAAACGTCAGCAAACCCAGAAGCACCGCGTCCGCCAAGGGGTGAAGTCGGGCGAACTGACGGCCAAGGAAACCGGCAAGCTCGCCGGGGAAGTAAAAGAAAACAAGGAAGCCAAACAGGCCGCAAAGGCCGACGGAACCGTCACCGGAGCCGAGCGCAAGGAGATCCACAAGTCGCAGAACCAGACGAGCCGCAAGATTTATCGCGCCAAACACAACAACAAAACCAATCGGTAAACCAAAGCCGGTAGCTCCTGCCAATCAACAGGAGCTACCGGCTTGTTCCATTGCTCATTCACCCTTCGGCATCAATGCGTGTTGACCGCGCCGAGCGCCTCATCAATCGTCTTGATCGCAAAGTCGCACTGCTCCCTGTCAATGACCAGCGGAGGCGACAGACGAATGGTGCTTTGGCCACAGCCCAAAGTAATCAGGCCGCGTTTGAAACATTCCTGCTCGACCTGGTGTTGGGCTTCGACGTGCGCTTCTTTCGTCGTGCGGTCTTTGACCAGTTCAACGCCGATCATCAGGCCTTTGCCGCGCACGTCGCCGATGATGGCGTGTTTGTTCATCAGCGCCGTCAACCCTTCCAGCAAATACGCGCCCATCTTCGCGGCATTTTCGATCAAGCCATTTTCCAGCAATTCCAGCGTCGCGAGCGAAGCCGCAATCGCCACTGGGTTCCCGCCGAAGGTCGAAGCGTGCGCGCCCGGTGCCCAAGTCATCAAATCGGCACGGGCAATTACCGCACTGAGCGGCAAGCCCGAAGCAATGCCTTTGGCCGAAGTCAGAATGTCGGGCACGAAATCGAAATGCTCCGACGCATACATCTTGCCCGTGCGCCCGAAGCCGGATTGGACTTCGTCGGCGATAACCAGGATGCCGTGGCGGTCGGCGATTTCGCGGATCGTTCGCAGGAACGAAGCGGGCGGGACGATGTACCCGCCTTCGCCCTGAATCGGTTCAATCACGATGGCAGCGCAGTCTTCGGCGGGCACCGTAGTTTTGAAGAGCAAGTCTTCGATGACGCGGGCGCAATGCGGGCCTTTCGATTCTTTCGCGCCGCAAGTCTCCTGCGTCAGGTTGTATGGGCAGCGGTAGCAGTTGGCGTATGGGATGTGCGTCACATCCAGCGCTTGCGGGCCGAATCCGCCGCGCTGCCGGGCTTTGCTGGCTGTCAGCGACAGCGCGCCCATTGTGCGTCCGTGAAATGCGCCGAAGAAGGCGATCAGCTTCTGCCGTCGCGTTGAATACATGGCCAGCTTGACCGCACCTTCGACGGCTTCAGCGCCTGAATTACCAAAATGTACGCGCTTGTCGTAATTGCCTGGAGCCAACTGGCTGAGCTTTTCGGCCAATTGCGGCATTTGCGGAAAGTAGTAATCCGCCGAGCAGATATGCAGGAATTCGTCCGCCTGCTTTTTGATCGCTTCGACGACATGCGGATGCGAATGGCCCGTCGAGCAGACGGCGACGCCGGCGTTGAAATCCAGAAAGAGGTTGCCGTCCACGTCTTCGATCATTGCGCCTTTTGCACGTTTGATGACCAGCGGATAGGGCCGCGTGTAAGACGGCGAGATGTATTTGGCGTCGTATGCGACAACTTGCTGCGCGATGGGGCCGGGCAGCGCGGTTTTGATTGCAGGGAGCTTCGCGGTTTTCAGTTCTGCTGTGGCTTGCATGAGCTTGTACCTCCAAATAAGACGAGACACGAGTGCGAATAGATCAATCTGCGACGATCCGTCCGATCCGTGAACTATTTTTTGATTGCTGTGCTATGCGAGTGAAGAGAGGCAGACAGCGGCTAGTCCGCGAAGAGGTTGCAGCGAATCGAAGTCGGTAGGTTTTGCTGAAATGTCAGGAGCAGTGTGTCAAACCTCTGTGTCTTGGCTAAAATCGTGAAGGCACCGCACATCCTCGCGCAACAACGGCAGGTCATTTTCTACTATGTTCCAGACTACGCTGTTCGAGACGAGGTCATAGCTATGAATCAGTTGATTGCGAAAAGAGATGATCTTCGGGTAATTGTCAATTTGTGCGGCCAACGCCGGATTGGCTTTGTGCAGCCGATTTGTCGCCTCGCCAATGATCTCGAATTGCCTTTCGACCGCCGAACGCAGCAAGACATCGGTCTCATAATCGCTCTCGCTCTTGCCGGACACAAACCGGAGAACAAGCCGCGCGGCTCGTTCGATGTCATAGAGCAATTTCAAATCTTCATCGCGCAAAGACAAGTTTTCTCTCCCGATTGACGATTTTTCTGAAATAAGGGTTGGTAATTGCTTGCTCCTCGACCAAATCAACCTTGCGATTGAAAACCTCACTTAACTTTTCAAGTAGTCCAAAATATCTGTCGGCATATCCCATTCTCGGTGGCTCGTCGAAGGTGACCAGAAAATCCAGATCGCTGCGCTCTTCGTTGAAATCGTCGCGCGCGCCGGAGCCGAATAAGTCCAGGCGCACGACTTCGAATTGCTCGCAGCATTGCTCAAGTTGTTCCGCGTATCGGCCAATATCGAATACCATTGCTGCCTCACTTTCTGCGCCAGCGCATCCCGTCTTTCGTGTCTTCCAGAATAATTCCCATCGCGGTCAGTTGATTGCGAATCTCGTCGGAGCGGGCAAAGTCCTTTGCCTTGCGCGCCGCCTGACGTTCGTCAATCAGGGCCTGAATGTCGGAATCAAGCATCTCTTTTTTGACTTGGCCAAAGATGCCAAAGACGGAATCGAAGCGTTCCACCGCGCCCAACAATGCGGCTTTGTCATCAGCTTTGATCGCGCCCGCCGCGATGGAAGAATTGGTTTCGCGAATGAAGTCATGCACGGCGGCCAACGCTTCGGCGGTGTTCAAATCGTCATCCATCGCGTCTTCAAATCGCTTCAGCGATAGTTCGGCCATCCGGGCAATCGGCAGCGTTCGACCTTCTTCGGCTTGAACCTCAGTCAGGCGCTGTTTGAAATCGTTCAAGCGGGCGACCGTACCTTCCGCGCCGCGCAACCCTTCCAGCGTGAAGTTGAGTTGTTTGTGATGCGGGGCTGACAGCAGCAGATAACGAATCGCGCGTGGCGTAAAACCTTTTTCAACCAGATCGCGGAAGGTGAAAAAGTTGCCCAGAGACTTCGACATCTTTTTGCCTTCGACCATCAGAAATTCCGCGTGCACCCAGTAATTCACGAAC
Source organism: Blastocatellia bacterium (assembly GCA_038211695.1). Classification (GTDB taxonomy): domain Bacteria; phylum Acidobacteriota; class Blastocatellia; order RBC074; family RBC074; genus RBC074. Next base: position 3,945 of record JBBQVH010000167.1, read on the forward strand.
GGCTTGCCGGTTGCGCCTTCCGACTGGGCAATTTCGTTTTCGTGATGTGGAAAGACCAGATCAATGCCGCCCGCGTGAATGTCGAAGGTTTCGCCAAGCGATTTCATGGACATCGCGGAGCACTCAATATGCCAGCCGGGCCTTCCCTGCCCCAGTTCCGTATCCCAGGACGGCTCGCCCGGCTTAACCGCTTTCCACAAGACGAAATCGCGGGCGTTCTCTTTGGCTTCGTATTCATCCGAATCCACGCGCTCACTGGCGCCAGTGACGTTCCCTTCAAAATTCATCTTCGAAAGCTTGCCGTAGCCATTGAAAGTGTTGATGCGGAAATAGGTCGAGCCGTCTGAATTGTAGGTGTGGCCATTGGCGTCCAGACGTTTGATGATCTCAACCATCTCCGGGATGTAATCTGTCGCGCGCAGTATCTCTTCAGGCCGCTCCGCACCCAGCGCATCAAAATCTTCAAAAAAGTAGTCCGTATAAATTTGCGTGTAATCGCGCAGACTTTGGCCTGCCTCCACCGACTTGCGGATGATCTTGTCGTCAACGTCAGTGATGTTCATGACGTGATGAACTTGGTACCCCTTGAACTTCAAGTAGCGCCGCAGCAGGTCAGCGAACAGAAACGTGCGGAAGTTACCGATGTGCGCGAAATCGTGAACGGTTGGGCCGCAAACATAGAAGCGGACTTTGCCTTCTTCGAGCGGTGTGAATTCTTCGACCTGATTGGTCAGGGTGTTATAAATTTTCAGCATTGGATAATCGTTTTCATGGGCAAATCTTGATGAACTGGACTGAACTGGCAGTGTATTGAAGCATTCGCAAAATTGTCAATTCAGGCAATTGGGCTTGGTCGCAAGAAAAATGCCTTACCCGTGAATGTTCGCGGGCAAGGCATTGGCGGTGAATAATCGATTTTGAGAAGCGGGGGTTAGCTATTGGACTCGGGTGACTCGCTCGGCCTGCTTGCCTTTCGGCCCCTGAACCAGCTCGTATTCGACCCACTGGCCTTCATCGAGCGTTTTGAAGCCATCCATATCAATCGCCGAATAGTGGACGAAAACATCGCCCGTGCCATCCGGTTGTTCAATAAAGCCGAATCCTTTTGCATTATTGAACCATTTAACTTTGCCTTGTTTCTTCTCTGCCATGGTGAAAGTACCTCCTGGGGTTTTGACGGATTAACGAGCTATATCGCAATCACGACCAGCCCGTCGAATTGCTAACCGCCCGCTTGCTTCCGCGCAATGCGAAGCTTTCAACCAGACTTCAGGGGTGAAGCTAAAACCTGGGTCTTGCGGGGCAAACCAATTCAAAGCAAAAACCGCTGGTGAAACCGGAGATACAGACTTCGGTTCCAACAGCGGCCTTCAACTCTGAAATACGTTGGGGTTGAACACAACAAAACTACTGTTATTCGTAATTGATAGAAAATTGTTTCCTGGGTCGCGCCAGAAATGGCGCAGTGACAAACACGGCGCGCATACTACTTAACGCCTATTTTACTGTCAAGCTGCGAAATGAGTTTCGGCTAAGCCGGGGCAAATCTTTTATGATCAATCTGATGATTCGTATAAGGCGTGGGATTCGTCATGGGCGATGAGGTAGTCTTCAGCACCTTGTCCATTGACGATCAGACGTCGCGAAAATCATCCCCAGCCGCGTCGGGTGACCTGAGACGATTGAAATCTAAAAGCTGGAAAGGCAAAACGAACGCCATTGTCAGGCATACAGCAATTTCCGAATAAGCGTTGCACATAAACGTCAAAGCCGTTGGCGTTCCCTCTGTTAATGGATATGATGAGCGCGGTCATTGGAGCTACCCGGATGAATTCCTGGCCGGAAGTTCGGGAACACGAAATTACTCAGAATGTGCTTTCTTGGAGATATGCCATGCTCTTCAAAACCCTCAGTGCTGCTGTGTACGGGATTGACGCCGAATTGGTTGAAGTGGAGGTTGACTTGACGCCACGCGCTGGCGATTCCCTGCAGGAAACTGTTGTGACCGTTGTTGGACTGCCCGACCTTGCTGTGCGCGAAAGCCGTGAACGGATCCGGGCGGCAATCAACAATAGTGGCTTTTTCTTCCCGGTCTACAAAATCACGATCAACCTTGCCCCGGCAGATGTGAAAAAAGAGGGATCAGCTTTCGATTTGCCGATTGCTGTCGGCATTCTCGGTGCCAATGGTGAATTGAAGCGGGAAACACTGGATGACACGATGCTGGTGGGTGAACTGGCGCTGGATGGGCGAGTGCGCTCGATACGAGGAGCACTGCCAATTGCCATTGCCGCACAAAAACGCGGGTTCAAACAGTTGCTCCTGCCAACGGAAAATGCACGCGAAGCCGCCGTCGTCGGTGGCCTGGATGTTTACCCTGTCAATGATCTGCGCGAAGTGATCACACTGCTCAATGCTGACGAACCTCCAGCACCATTGAAAGTTGATACCGAGGCGATGTTCAGTGCGGGAGGCCAGTATCTGATTGACTTCAGCGAAGTGCGCGGCCAGATGCACGCCAAACGCGCGCTTGAGATTGCGTCGGCTGGAGGACATAACATTCTGATGATCGGCCCTCCCGGTTCAGGCAAAACGATGCTGGCCAAACGCATCCCCACCATCCTGCCGCCGATCACGTTTGCAGAAGCGCTGGAAACAACAAAGATTCACAGCGTGGCCGGCTACACTGACGCTCAGGGGCTTTTGACGACACGCCCGTATCGCTCTCCGCACCATACAATCAGTGACGCCGGACTGATCGGCGGTGGCGCGATTCCCCGTCCGGGTGAAGTGAGCCTGGCTCATAACGGCGTGCTGTTTTTGGATGAGCTGCCGGAGTTCGAGCGGAATGTGCTTGAGGTCTTGCGCCAGCCTTTGGAAGACCAGAAAGTGACCATCAGCCGGGCAGCAATGTCGTTGACCTTCCCGGCCAGCCTGATGCTGGTTGGGGCCATGAATCCCTGCAACTGTGGGTATTATGGAGATCCGACAAGAGAGTGCCGCTGTACGCCGCCGCAAATCCAGCGATACATTTCAAAAGTCTCCGGGCCTTTGCTGGATCGAATTGATATTCACATCAACGTGCCTGCCGTAAAGGTCAGTGAACTATCAGCAAAAGAGAATGGGGAAACTTCAGCCGAAATTCGCAGCCGAGTGATTCGGGCACGAAAGGTACAGCAGGAGCGTTTTTTAGGAGAGCACGTCTACTGCAATGCACAAATGCCTTCGCGGCTGATCCGCAAATACTGCCAGCTTGATTCGTCCGCACAGCAACTGCTGGAACGCGCAATTATGAAACTCGGGCTGTCAGCACGAGCCTATGACCGCATTCTGAAGGTAAGCCGAACAATCGTAGACTTGGAAGGGGGGGAGCAGATCGAAGACCGACACATTTCCGAAGCCGTGCAGTACCGCACCCTGGACCGTACCTTCTGGCAATAAGAGGATTGCCACAATAATGGCTTGAGCCAGACAGATGCGGTTCTATCCGACTGCCTCCCCTGCATTTCAAAATGATCAGGAATATGGAGTGAACAACAGGAAGGTGTTTGGGCTGGGAAACGACAAAGACGCGAAGCGCACCAAGGAAAGGAGGAGAAACTTGTGCGCTCCACGTCTTTGAGGGATGACGTTCTCGACATTTATCTGCCGGAACGTACTGGAACTTTGATGACCTGACCCGCTCGCAACTTAGCCGAACCGCTCAGACGATTCAGCGTCGCGATGTCACGCACTGAAGTATTGTAGCGACCGGCAATATCGCCCAACGATTCTCCGGCTTTGACTTTGTAGGTGATGATCCTGGCCGACGAACTGCCGAGCGCCGCAGAAGCGACCATCGGAGATGAATTCGTAGCGCCTTTCGACGTGAAGACTACGTTACGAACGCCACTATTCACTGGGATGACAACTTTCTGGCCTGGTTTGATTGCGCCATTGACCTGCTCAATCGCTGCCGCCGAAACGCCGGTTTTCCGGCTGATCGAATCGAAGTTATCATTCGCCTGTGCTGTCAGCATTCGCCAGCTTGCGCGTCTTTCGGGGGGAATACGATCCAGCGCAACCTTCAGCGCATTGCCTTTCCCCGTTGGAACACGAAGCAGATGCTCCACGCCCGGAGGCGTCACACCACGCTTCAGTTCAGGATTCAGCGCAAGCAGGTAATCGTGCGGCGTGTCCGTTGCGTCAGCAACCAAACGTAGGTCAAGCATGTTGTTGACCTTGACATAATCATAAGTCAACGGTGGTTCAGGCTTGACGCTGAAACCGTATTTTTCGGGATCCTTGGCAATGATGATCGTGGCCAGAATGTTCGGGACGTAATTGCGTGTCTCTTGCGGAATCAAACCGCGCGAGTAAATTTCCCAGAAGTCAGCATAACCGGAACGCGCAACAGCACCGTCCACACGGCCTTCGCCGGAGTTATATGCGGCCATCGCCAGTTCCCAATTCCCGTCATACCGGTTGGCCAACCACTTCAAGTAACGAGCCGACGCGCGCGTGGCTTTCTCAAAGCTGGACCGGTCGTCAACGTAATAGCTCTGGTTCAGGCCAAAACGTGCGCCTGTTCCCGGAATGAATTGCCACAGGCCAACCGCTGCCGCCCACGAGCGGGCAACGGGCGACCAGGCGCTTTCAACCTGCCCAAGCCAGGCAATGTCTTGGGGGACACCTTCTTCTTTAAAGATCTTGCGCGCCATCGTCATAAAGCGGCCCGACCGGCGCAAGCCCTGCTCCATCGTCGCGCGACCGCGTCCCTGGTAGTAGTTGATGAAACCCTGGATCAGCGCATTCGGCTTGAAGTTGAAGTCGAGCTTGGCGGACGCGACTGCTGTTTCAACCTGAGCCACACTGACGCCTTTGGTCTCTTCCTCCGTCAGCTTGATCTTCGTCAACTCATCAAGTGGCGATGGCGTAAAGGTCTGTTGTCCGAAGCCACGATCCTGGGCCTGCTTGTCAGTTTGATTTTGGGTTGAGGAAGGCGTTTGCTGCGCAGCCTGTTGGAGGTTGTCGTTAATGGCGACATTGTTGTTGCCCGATGTTGGCATTGCTGGCGGCATTGCTGACAGTAGGGTCATCTGGCGGCGGAAGACGTTGTCCACCAATGCCTGATAATGTTGCTGCAACCGCGCATCGCTTCGGACGTCAATGCCCGATTCCAGCACCAGATCAATCGAACGGTCATATTCGCGACGGGCTTTGTCGAAATTCCCGTCCTTAAAATTTGCCTCGCCTGAGGCGAAATAGCCGGTTGAACGGTCTATCACGCGCTGAATCTCAGCGCTGCGCGGATCAATTGAACTATCGTTACCGTTTGAAGTCGCCCCGCGCCCTTGAGCAAGTGAGGAGATAAACAGGCACGAGGTCAGGGCAACTGATAAAAAGAAAGCGGTCAAAAAACTGCCCCACTTATATTGCCTGCACTGGCCGGACAGCTTCTCAATATTAAGCGTTATCATTACTACTTTTTCCTCCGGAATTGTCTTCATTCCCAGCTAGATTCGATCTGATTTTTGTCTGACTACCCTTGTGGTTACGTCAGCAGTGCTAGTCTTGATCGTTCGTTTTTTTGCGCCGGGGGTTCGCGAAAGGCTTGGGCGCATTCAGGTACATTAGCAACGGCGGGGATAGTAACTTTTACACGGTTGGGCTGTCAAACTGTATTTACTCCCTGCATTTTTCAGACCGCACGCGATCTCCCAGGTTTAAGATCAGCAAGATTGACAGGTAAAAGCTGTAAAGATATAAGTTGCCGCGATGAAATCATCTATCAACCGGATTCTTCTGCTGACAGTTTTTTTGTGCGCAACGGTAGTCTCCGTCCTCGCGCAGGCCAAAAACTTTCCCGCGTATACCGGACATGTCAACGATTTTGCCGGGGTGATGGATTCGGCTGCCAAGCAAAAGTTGGAAACGATCCTGACCAACTTCGAGCAGATGACCAAGACGCAAATCGCCGCTGTCATCGTCCAATCTCTCAACGACCGCCCCATCGAAGAGTATTCGAACGCCCTTTACCGGGCCTGGGGCATTGGAGCGAAAAGCGGTGACAATAAAGATAAAGGCGCGTTGCTGATTGTTGCTCTGCAAGATAGAAAGACGCGATTGGAAGTTGGCTACGGGTTGGAAGGCGACCTGCCCGATGGATTGGCCGGCGAACTGATTCGCCGAATGCGGCCTTACCTGCAACAGCAGCAGTATTCCGAAGCAATGACCGTTGGCGTCCGCTCAATCACTGACACGTTGGCCGAAAAATGGCAGATTTCGCTGGCCGGGATTGAAGATCGCCGCTACGCCTATCACCCAGGCCAGGGAAAGCAAAGCAGCGGCAAAGGTGTCGGAGTATTATTCCTGCTCTTTATCGGGTTTATTATCTTAATGGCGATCATCAGCCGTTTTTCCCGTGGTCGCGGGGGCGGGGGCGGGGGTGGTAGCTCGCTGTGGTGGCTGGCGCCTCTGATCTTCAACCGTGGCGGTGGGTCATGGGGCGGTGGCAGCAGTGACAGCGGCGGCGGATGGGGGGGTGGCAGTAGCGGGGGTGATAGCGGCGGCAGTGATTGGGGTGGATTCGGCGGCGGCGACAGCGGCGGCGGCGGCGCAAGCGACAGTTGGTAACTCGGTGTCGGAGTTTGAGTCTATGAATCACAATCTTAATGAATTGGTCAGTCGGCTGGCCGGCGCACAATCAGATAATCTGGTTTCAGTAATTGTCTATGGCTCCGCAGTTGCCTCGTCGGGGAATGCAAAGAAATCGGACTATCAAACTTTGATCGTTGCGCGCCGGCTGGCGGCGGAAGACCTGCGCCGCATTCGCCCGGTGGCCCAATGGTGGCGCAGTCAGGGGTATTCACTGCCGGTCTTTTTCACTGAGGCGGAGTTTCATGATTCGCTGGACGTCTTCCCGATTGAGTTCCGCCATATGAAGCGGGCCTACCGTGTGCTCCACGGCCAGGATTTGCTGGCAAACTGCGAAGTGTCAAAAGCCAATCTGCGATTGGAAACCGAATACGAACTGCGCGGGAAGCTGTTGCGCCTGCGCACGCTTTCGATTCCGGCGGGCGAATCAGCCGAAGAGTTGACCAAACTGATGGCCGAAAGCGTCGTCAGCTTTGTCCGGTTTATGCGCCCGATCCTGGAGCTACTCGGTGAAGAAGCCCCGCTGGGCCGTGCGGCAACGGCGACTCAAGTTGGCCAGCGATTGAAGGTTGACACCGCGCCAATCATTCGGGCATTGCGGCTGCGCGAAGAATCGAAATCGCTGATGGAAGCCGAAGCACAAGACCTTTTCGCAAGTTATCTAAACTGCCTGACGGAAATCATCGCGGCAGTGGACAAGTTGTAATTGTCCGGCAAGCTGCCAGCTTGCCGGTTTCCCACGGAAGAGGCGTTGATTAATAAACAGCGGCAAGCTGGCAGCTTGCCGGACATCTTCAAGGAGGAATTGTATGGGCAAAATTGCATTGATTATCTTAGGCGTGCTGCTGCTGTTTGTATTGATTATCGGCGGCACGGGCTTGAGCAGCTACAACGGGTTGGTCGAAAAGCGCAACGTCGTGGATAAACAATGGGCACAGGTCGAAAACAACCTGCAGCGCCGCGCTGACCTGATTCCGAATCTGGTCAACACTGTCAAAGGCTACGCCAAGATCGAACAGAGCGTGCTGACACAGATCGCACAGTCACAAGCGGTCATGAAATCCGGCACGGCATCACCCGAAGACAAAATGAATGCCAGCAATCAAATGACCGGAGCCTTGCAGCGCGGCGGCTTGCTGGGTGGAGGGCTGCCGTTTATGACGCTGGTGCAATCCTATCCGCAGTTGAAATCCGATCAGCAATTTCTGCGTTTGTCGGACGAGCTGGCGGGAACCGAAAACCGAATGTTGGTCGCGCGCAAGGATTACAACGATTCCGTCAACGTCTACAACACGTCGCGGCAGAAATTCCCGACCGTGATCGTCGCCAGCATGACGGGCTTTCAGGACAAGCCGTTTTTCAAAGCCGAAGACACCGCGAAGGCTGCACCAAAGGTCGAGTTTTAACCTGTCAGAGCTTTCTCTTTAACAGAAATCTGAAAGGCCGCTGTCGCAAGCGGCCTTTTCTGATTTGGGCGGGACGTTTGCCGACGCAATGACTTTGCGGCTGGCCGCCGATTGATGCTACCGTTTACGCGCACTGAAACGAACCTTCAGAAAAATTCCCAAGCACCAACGTTCAAGGAGAACACAATGAGCAAGAATCGCCTCGTCATTCTCGCAATTTTCTGCCATGCACTGGCCGCACTCAGCCTTTGCCTGTGCGCGCTTTCGCTCCCTGCTTTTGCCCAAACCGCAGGCTTTGCCGATGCCGTGTTGGGCCGCTGGGACATCACCGTGCAAGGCGCGGATGGCACGAGCTACCCATCGTGGCTGGAAGTCCGGCTGCGCAAAGAGACCGAACTGATGGCCAGCTTCGTCGGGCGCTTCGGCAGCATGCGCTACGCCAGCCGGGCCGAATTCAGCAACGGCCAACTGACCGTCGCCATCCCCGCGCAATACGAAGCGGGGCCAAAAGAACTGGTCTTCACCGGCAAGCTGAACGGCGAACAACTGGGCGGAACTGTCATTGACGAAAAGGGAAACACAATTCAATGGACAGCCAAACGCGCGCCAGCATTGCTCGCCACCAAAGCCGCCACTTGGGGCAAGACGATTCAACTTTTCAACGGCAAAGACCTGACCGGCTGGAAGCTGCGCAGCAATGCGCATCCGAATTGTTGGAGCGTTGCTGACGGTGCCATGACCAACAAGATGCCCTGCGCCGACATCATCAGCGACCAGAAGTTCACGGACTTCAAACTGCACGTCGAATTCCAGGTCGTGCCCAACGGCAACAGTGGCGTTTACTTGCGTGGTCGCTACGAAACGCAGATCAGCGATGGTTACAAACAAGCAATTGACAGTTTGCGAATGGGCGCGATTTACGGATGGTTGAAGCCTGTCGTGGATGCCGCGAAAAAACCCGGTGAATGGCAAACGCTGGACATTACCTTGGTTGGCCGCAAAGTCACCGTCGTCTTCAACGGCCAGACCATCATTGACGACGAAACCATCCCTGGCATCACCGGTGGCGCGCTGGATAGCGACGAAGGCGCTCCGGGTGCGATCATGCTGCAAGGCGATCACACGAAAGTTCTTTACCGCAAGGTCGAGATCACGCCTGCCAAGTAAGTGCTTTCGCTTGCCACTGAGTTTGTCTGTTCTCAGGCCTGCGGTAACATAACGGCCAAGTTCGCCAAACTTGATGATGGAGACGATTTATGCCTGTTCTTTCGATGTTTTACGGAATCATCGTCACGATGTATTTCTTCGACAACACGCGGCATCATCGTCCGCACGTCCACATCAAATACCAGGATCAGGAAGCGGTCTTCGGCATTCCGGGTGGCGATTTGATTGAAGGCGAAATGAGGTCGCGGCAAACCAAACTGGTTCAGGCCTGGATTGAAATTCATCAGGACGAACTGATGGCAAACTGGGAATTGGCGATTCAAGGACAGTCAGTCTTCCAGATTGATCCATTGAAGTAAGTGAGGTAGTTGTATGAACCCGAGAGTTATCAACGTAATTGCCAATGACAATTACACACTAACGCTCACCTTTGCGAACGGCGAGGTCGGCCAATTCGACACGACGCCGTATCTGGACAAGGGAATCTTTCAGGAATTGCGCGACCTGAATTATTTCAAGCAAGCGCGCGCCGCCCTCGGCACCGTGCAATGGCCGCACGAACAGGATTTCTGTCCTGACACGCTCTACGAAGCGAGCCGCAAGCTGGCCGTTGCCGAGGCCGCATAGTCACTGAGAGTAGAGCCATGACGACTAATCCGATTATCGAAGAGCTACATCAAATCCGCGAACAGCTTGCGGCAAAGTTCAATTACGATGTTTTCGCCATCGTTGCGGATGCGCAAGCCCAACAAGCCCTGGAAGATCATCCCGTTGTTTCTTTCGCCCCACAACGCACTGAAGCCGAAGAACTGGCGACCGACGCTACCCAGAAGCACGCCGCCTGAGCTTCTGGGTGCGCCCGCCTCCTCGCGGGCTGTAAGAAAAAGCTGCGCCAATTGCCGCAGCCATCAAAGAACAAATCATCGCTGGCGAAGTCATCCGCTCCGACGAAACCAGCGCGCGCGTCACAGCTCGCAACTGGTGGCAGTGGGTGTTCATCAGCGAAAACGGCGTTTATCAC
>JBBQVH010000168.1:0-14174 GCA_038211695.1 Blastocatellia bacterium
TTTTCGGCTACAACGTCAGGGGTTTAGTGAGAATGGCCGGTTTTGAATTGAATAAAACCAAAGTAAGCTTGCGATCTGAGCTTGGTAAAATTCAATGGCCATTAGTTAAGTCCTTAAGTTGCTTAACATCAAACGTTTGCTAACGTCCCTAAAACTGTCCGAACCATTGGTTAATGCTTGTTTCTCGATTTATGGGATGGCAAGCAGGATGCCGCGCGCAGCGCAAACGCAAATAACCGCCAAAGACGCCGCTGGCATTATGTTTAATGCCTTCTCGCGTCTTTGACGATTATTTGCGTTGAGTCAGATTTTTCAGGCAGGTGTCAGGTTTGCCTGACAGGCGATCAGGCCCTGGCTTAGGTATGCGCCAGTTTGATGGGATAAATCAGCAGCCCGTCTTTGCCGCCTTTCAGATTTGTTTGCTGTTCGTCTTTTTCAACCTTTGGCTTGGCGTCGGAGTAATGTTTGTCGAGGAACTGTTGGACGGCTTTGGTTTCGGCAGCATCCTTGATCTCGCCGCCATCCCTTTTGTTCAGCCACTTTCGAGCAGCTTCAAACTCGCTGATGCTGCGTTCAGACCAGATCAGCCACAGCGTTTCCGCGCCCCGTTCGCTGTCAATCGTCAACCAGGGCGGCTGCTCAGATGGGATGTAAAGCGCTCGCCCGGCCTTCAGCGATGGTGAGCCTTCGCTGACGCGCGCCGGATCAGGGAACAGCAGGTTGTAGACCGGCAATCCGTCTTTCGGCTGTGGCCCTTCGTTGACGATGTACAAATAGCCTTCCTGCGGGCTCCCCAGATTCAGCCGAAGCTGATCGCCCGGCGTGAAGATGATCTCTCCGGCAAAGGCGAGCGGCGCTTTGCCAGGATTCTTCGATGGGTTTTGCAACACGCTGGTGGAATAACTCAACTGCTGCGCAGGGAGAATCACGGGCGGTGTGGTTGGCGGAGTTTTGCTCATTGCGAACCAGATCGCCGCCGCAATGGCAACCAGCGCCATGGCTGCGATGGCGAACTTTCCGGCAGAAGATTTTGGCTTCGGCTCAGCCGTCGCAGAGGGAGCGGATGGGGCGGGGGAAATGATGTCAGCGGCAACTTCCGTCGCCGCGTGAGCTGTCCGTATTGTCCCGTACCCCGGACTTTCAGACGTTGCGGGTGAAATCGTAGGAGAGGTTTGAACCGTCCCGCCAGCCAATGCATTGGCTGAAGATGTCTCAGCATTGGTCAGCGCACGCGCCAACTGATCGCCCAACTCTTTCGCCCGCGTGTACCGCTGCGCCGGATCGAAAGCGAGCGATTTGATAATCGCCTCTTCCGCCGCGATTGGAATTTCAGGGCGCAGGCCGCGCGGTTTGACCTGCACGCCGTGCTTTTGAATCTCGTACAACTGGACCAGGGTTTCGGCGTAAAAGGGCAGCCGCCCGGTCAGCATTTCATACGCCATCGCGCCCAGTGCCCAGATGTCGCTGGAAGCGTCGGGCTGGCCGCGCAACTGTTCGGGAGCCATATACGGCAGCGCGCCCGCGACCTTGGTCTTTTCCGCATTGGTCGCTACTTTTGAATCCTTCACGCTGGCGATGCCGAAATCAATCAGCTTGACGATTTCTTCATCATCTTCACCGCGCTGATGAACCATGATGTTTTCCGGTTTCAGGTCACGATGAACGATGCCTTTGTCGTGTGCGGAAGTCAGCGCCTGGCCGATCTGCCGGACGATGCGCGCGACCTGCGCAAACTCCATCTGCCCCGTGACCAGCTTGCGCAGGCTTGAGCCTTCGACGTACTGCATGACAAAGAACTCTTTGCCATCCGGCATTGTGCCGACATCCAGCACGCCGACGATGCCCGGATGATCCAGCCGGATCAACGCTTCAATCTCTTGTTCGAACTTCTTTTTGAACCACGGGTTGTGCATCGCATTGCCGGCATCTTCCAGCAACACCTTGATGACGACGCGGCGATTCATCAACTGCGTATCGCGCGCCAGATAGACCACGCCAATGCCGCCGCGCCCCAGTTCGCCTTCAATCAGGTAACGATTCTTCAGCAGTTCGCCGTCGTAATTGGTCTGTTTCAGGGATGGCGGCGGCGGGATGGGCGCGGTGCCAAACGGTGTGGCGACTTGCGTTTCACGACCGGGGGAAATGTTCTTCGTTTCCATAAAAGTTCCTTGAGCAAGAGTGAATGCACTGTGTTTGCGGGTTGTGAGAAGGCGGGATATTAGCACCGCCTGCGCGCCTGCGGCTAGGCGAAACAGAAAACAAGGCGCGTCTTGCTTGCCGAACGGAGAAGTGCCGATTAGCATGCGCCCGCAATTTCGAAATCCGTCTCAATTCACAATCATCAATACTTTCGGGCAGGCAGGTGCAAACGCCGGGAGCGCGGAACGTACCGTCCGCTTTGCCCGAATTCTGAGCAGGAACCGAGGGAATGATCTTAAAGCATGTTTCAATGGTGACGGCACGCGCCGGCTCTTTGGTCGCAGCTTCGTCAGTTTTGTTGTTAGCCATTCTTTTGTCAGGATGCCAACAACGGCCACTCAATCCAATCGGATCCTGGCGCGGACTGATCAAAAACAATTCGGGCGAACAGGTCGCCTTCACACTGGAAGTAAAACGCGATGGGGACAAGGTTGTTGGTTCGCTGGTGAATGGGGATGACCGCACCGTTTCGACCACTGGTTCATTCGAAGGCAACCGGTTGAAGCTGCGATATGATTTTTATGATGCCGCGCTGGAAGCCACGATTGACGGCGACAAACTGGACGGCACGTTCACGCGCCAATGGCAGAAACAGTCGCTCAAGCGCGAACTGCATGCTACTCGTGGTGAAATCACGAAACCCGCTTCTGCCCAGCCCGCCGCGAACCTGACCGGTGAATGGGTGATCAAAGCGGGTGAAGCCCCGAAGCAAACTTTCTGGCGCGCGGCCTTTCATCAACAAGCCAGCCAGCCAGGAAGCCAAGTCACAGGCACGATCATTCCGGTCAGCGGCGATTGGGGAGAACTCGCGGGGGCATTTGAAAACGGCGAGCTAAAGCTGAATCGTTTCGACGGCATCAACTGCCGCATCTTCCGCGCAACACTGACGCCGCAAGGCACGCTGGAAGGCATCGCTGACTTTGGCTTGTTCGATCCTGTGCGCAAAGTCGTTGCCGAACGCATTACCGAAAGTAACAAGGAGGTTGTCGCCAATCTGCCAGACCCGTCGAATTACACGCGGATGAGCAATCCCGGCGAACCGCTCCGCTTCAGCTTCCCGGACCTTGACGGGAAGGCGGTTGCTTCCACCGATGACCGTTTCAAGAACAAGGTGGTCGTCGTTTCCATCACCGGAAGCTGGTGCCCGAACTGCCACGAAGAAGCGCCGTTTTTGCAGCAGATGTACGAGCGGTACAAAGCGCAAGGGCTGGAACCGGTGGCGCTGGCGTTTGAATACACAGGCGAAACCGCCCGCGATATGGCGCTACTCAAAGTCTTTGCCAAACGGTATGGCCTGACGTACCCCGTGCTGCTGGCCGGTTCGACCGAAGAAGGCGAAATTCAAAAGAAGCTGCCGCAATTGACCAATTTCGGCGCGTACCCAACGACGATTTTTATCGGTCGCGATGGGTTGGTGAAACGAATTCACGCAGGCTTTGAGGGCAAGGCGACGGGTGAGCGATTTGTGAAACTGAAAGTTGAAATGGAAAAGTTGATAACTCAGTTGTTGGCTGAGTCTTGATCGGTGAAACCATATCTATGAAGAAAGACAGACCATTGGGCATGTGGCTGCTGGCAATCGCGGACGGACTCTTTAGCGGAGTGATGCCATTAGTTGTGATAGTGGTTCTCTTCCAGAACCCTGAGTACGGTCAGACGATTCTTTCGCTAGTTGTAATGGTTCTGCTGTGCGGAAGCATTGTCGCTGTTTCCATCGGCACATTGTATCGAGACAATCTGTCGCGATATTTGTTGCTTGCTTTGATTACGGTCTATTGGAGTTTGCGCTTATTTAATAGCCTTGCCGCAATCAACAGCGAAAATGTTGCCAGCTCACAGATCGGTCTGGTTTATGGTGACCTTTGGCGCGCGCCATTTTGGATTGGTATTAACTGGTGGTATTGGCTGCGTAAACACACAGCCAAAATTTTTCAACCTGGCTAGGGGCAATCGGTTTTGGAGGAACTATGTCAGATCATTCATCAAGGAATTCAAAGATCAATCGCCGCGAGTTCATCAAACAAAGCGCTGTCACGAGTGCAGGCGCAGGACTGGTCTTAGGTTCGTCACGCCGCACCGAAGCCGCGTTCCATCCTGTAGACAGTCCGAACGGGCGCATCACGCTTGGCTTCATCGGCGTCGGCGCGCGAGCGCAGGACGTGATGAACGACGTGCTGCGGATGCCCGGCTTTGAAGTCGTCGCCATCTGCGACGCTTACAAAGGCCGCATCGAACGCGCGCTGGAACGCACCAAGGGACAAGCGAAAGTTTACAAGGATGCGGCGGAATTGTTGGCTGCGCCGGGCATTGACGCCGTTTACATCGGCACGCCTGACCATTGGCACAAAGCCCACGCCATCGCCGCGCTGGAAGCAGGCAAGGACGTCTACATCGAAAAGCCATTGAGCTACACCGTCGCCGATGGCTTGGAAATCATTGCTGCCGTCAAAAAATCCGGGCGCATTCTGCAAGTCGGCAGTCAGGGCATCAGTTCGCCGCTGCAACAGAAAGCCCGCGAGATTGTGGCATCAGGCAGGCTGGGCCAGATCACGATGGTTCGCACTTCGACCAATCGCAACACGGCGGGCGGCGCGTGGATTTATCCCATTCCGCCGGACGCCAACGAACAGACCGTCAATTGGCAGATGTTCCAGGGCAGCGCGCCCAATCATCCGTTCAGCCTGGAACGCTTCTTCCGCTGGCGCTGTTATCAGGATTATTCAGGCGGCATGGCGACGGACTTATTTGTCCATACGATGACGACCTTGCATTACGTGCTGGGCGCGCAGGTGCCGGAGATGGTCGTTGCGGCCGGATCAACTTATCGCTGGAAAGAAGGGCGCGATGTGCCCGACACGCTCGATGCGATTCTGCAATACCCTGAAGGCTTCACGGTAAATTTAAGCGGCACCTTCAACAACGAATCGGGCGGCGGACGCGCCATTCAGATTCTGGGCACGAAAGGCACTTTGTCGCTGGGAAGCCGCGATCTGACTTTCACGCCCGAAAACATCGTGGAAGACAACGGCTGGATCGTCGAATCGTGGCCCAGCGCGTTGGAGCAGGCGTATTACAAAGACCCGAAGGTTATCCAGTCCGAACGCCCGCAACGATGGAAGGCACGTGTGATCGCTGGCGAAGAACGATGGGGCGGTGTCGGGCCAAATGCCAACATGCTGCATTTCGAGTCCTTTCAACAAGCCGTGCTCGAACGCAAACAGCCCGTTGAAGATGTCTTTGCCGGTCACCGCGCCGCTGCTGTCGCGCATATGGTGAACATGGCCGCGAAGCACAGAAAGCCCGTCTGGTGGGATCGCGCGAACGACAACATCAAGGCATAAGCACAGAGGCGTGAGATAACGTTACATTAAGCTCACAGCATTACCGCAGAGCAACTGTGTAAGAAGTCAAGAGGTCGCAGCAGAGATCTGCGGTGAGGAAGCTTTTCTTGGCGAGGTATTTTCCGTCGCCCTTTTACTGATTGCTCTTTCGATCTACCTACACTTCGTATTGTCCGCCTTGACGAAGTACGACTTAATTAATTCGATGCCTTGGCCAATCCGGCAGTGCGCGCCTGGCGCAGAATTTCTTGAAAGATTTTGGCAAAACGCCCGGCGCCCAATCGAGTCCGAAACTGCGACAACAGGCTCGGCTCCGGCAA
The DNA here is from genome assembly GCA_038211695.1 of Blastocatellia bacterium. Taxonomy (GTDB): domain Bacteria; phylum Acidobacteriota; class Blastocatellia; order RBC074; family RBC074; genus RBC074. The sequence goes on from JBBQVH010000168.1 coordinate 5,861, forward strand.
GCTCGCTTGCGCCGGCAGATCGAGAAAGTAACGAAACGCTAAATTGGCTTGAGCCTGTCGAACGACGTTGTCATCGGACAAATCATAATGAAATTGCAAGAGCGAAAACTTAAGCAGACAAACCGGATCAATCGCGCCTCGCCCCTGATCCGGCGAATAACAATCGGTGACAATCGTTCGCGCCGGAGCAAAATCAATCGTGGCTTTGAGCCGCCGCAAAAAATGATCCGCCGGGACAAAAGTCTCGAAGGCCACAAGATCGAATGGCGTCAACTGAACTTGATAGTTGCTTTTGAGCATGATGGACCTCCACCTGTGTTATTCACGACACAAGCACCGTACAACTACGAGGCAATCGCGGCAACTTTTTAAGCAATCACCGTAGGAGCGGGGGAAGCATAGACAGGTGTAGAAACGAATGCTTGGAAGGCTGGCGGCGGCGGGGCGGTCTGTGTTCCATTCAGCGGAAAGGGCACGCTCGCAATCGCGAAGACTGACTTGTTCTTGAAGTACGGGAATGACAGGGCGTTCGCTGAAATCGGATTTGACTGCCCTACATCTGTTTGTTAGCTTCCAAGTGCATTTATGACGATGAAACTGGGTCAAAATTTGTTGAGATCGCGCCGCTTGCGCCGCTCATTAGTGGTTCTCTTGCTGGCCTTCGCCGTTTTTGATATGGCGATTGTAGACACATTTTTCCCACAGCTTTGCAATGATCAGCCAGCGCCGCATCTTTTCGCGACCCCTGTCCAATTAACCGAAGCAGTAATCAATCAATCGGCAGTCATCACGAATCGCGACTCACGGCCCAGCCGGGGTTCACTTCCAGCTTCGACGGATGAAGACTGCTTTTGCTGCTGCTCGCATATCGTGCTGGGCTATACCGTGAATGCGGTAGCGCCGTCAGCGCCGCCGAGCGTCATGATTCCAATAGACGGCATTCTTCCATCGTCTCCGCCTCAAGATACCTATCGCCCTCCTCGTTTCGCCTAATCCGCCTATCCGGCGATCAACACATTCCTTTCCCTAAATACGGATTCATGCGCCGAAATGCACGTGAGCAGTCGTCGTGGATTTTCTCCGCGTCGCGATTGCTTGCGTAATGCGCGCGCATCATTTGGAGATAATACTTATGCCGTGTCTGAAACGACCGTCGCGCTGCGATGACGGCGCAGCCTATATCATTCAATTTTGCTCAACATTCATAATTCCTCTCATCTTTTTCAACATCGCCGCCGGGCAGAGTCCGGCCAATTCCCGGATCGTCAAAACTGAAATCGCTTCGAGCCGGGTTGATTCCGATTCTTCTCTCAACGCGGCAACCCCGGCGTCAAGTTGGACAGCAGCATACGTTGACTTGGCGCAAGGGGCATTGGCGATTGATCTGGTGCGCCGCGCACTGTCTTCGAATGCCGAACTCGCCGCCGCGCGTCTTGAGATTGATCGCGCTCGCGCGCGTTTGCGCCAATCCGGATTACGTCCGAACCCGACAGTGGATTTTGAGCAGTCAAACGGGCGGCTGGTTGGCAACACGGGCGAACGCGCCACCAGCGTCGGCTTTTCGCTGCCGCTGGAAGTCGGCGGACAACGCGGCAGGCGCATTGATCTGGCGCAGGCCGAACTGGAGGCGGTGCAGGCTCAAGTGGCCGAACGTGAACGATTGCTTGCGGCAGATGTGCGAAAGGCATTCGTTGACGCCATCAGCGCGCAACGCGAGTTGGAAATCACGGACGGGCTGAACCGGCTCGACACGCAAACCGCCAGAGTCGTTGAAGCGCGCGTGAGCGAAGGCGATGCCGCACCGCTCGAAGCCAGTCTGCTGCGCGTCGAAATTGACCGGCTGCTGGCGCGCCGCGCGCTGATTGAAGGCCGATTGCAGGTGGCACTGTTGCGACTGAAAACTCTGGCCGGCATTGCGCCGGAAGAGCGATTGCAAATCCGCGCGGATTCATCTCAGTCGCCGGGTTCTGTCTTACCGGCTTCGCTGCCCGCCTCGTTGCCCGCCTCTTTGAATGACGCGATTGAAACGGCGCTGCGAACGCGCCCGGATTTACGCATGGCGCGATTGGTCGAAGAAGCCGCACAGGCCGGGTTGCGGCTCGCCGAGGTTCAGGGCAGACCGCCAGTCGCTGTCAGCGCCAGGTACAGCTTTGAGCGCACGCTGACCAATCTGCCTGCGCCGTTCACACCATTTCCCGACATCTGAAGCGCGTGGAGCAGGCCGAAATCCGCGCCGCCGTCCTCATCGCAAAAGCAAAACTGGATGAAGCGGAAGCTACCCTGAAACGCACGCGGCGGCTGATCGAACTTGGCGCGGGCGCGGGCAAAGACCTGGTCGCGGCGGATACTGCTTATAAAACAGCGAAGGCTGAGTATGACTTTCAAAGCGACATCGCGCTCAACAAAGAGCTTCAGGAAGCCCGTGCCGATGTCGAGACTGACCGCGTGGATACTGCGCACATCCGCGATGAGATGAAATCGCTGGGCGCTCCGGTCAGCAAATACGAGCACAGTGAACACGGCGACGATCACGCACGAGATACTTCACTGATTGCGCTGCGCGCGCCGATGTCGGGCACCGTGACGGAGCGGCTGGTCAACGCGGGCGCGGGCATAGAGGTGGGCAAACCGCTCTTCACCATCGCCAATCTTGCCACTGTCTGGATTATCGCCAGCGTGCCGGAAGCGCAGGTCGCTCAATTGCGCGTTGGGACTCCGGCTCGCATTCACGCGGCGGCCTTTGGCGCGGACTCGCGCGCCGGGCGCATAGGCTACATTGACCCGCAGCTCAACGAAGATACGCGGACGGCGAAGGTGCGGGTCGAACTCACCAATCCCGGCGAAAAGCTGAAGGCCGGGATGTTCGTCGAAGTCGAGTTTCAAGCGGGCGCGGTGACGCAGGCAGGCGAAGAACTGGTGATCCCGTCCATTGCGATCCAACGATTGGGCGAGCGCAGGGTTGTCTTTATCGCGGAAGAGAACGTGCCCGGACATTTCAAAGTCCGCGAGATCGAAGCAGGGGGTGAGAGCAACGGCTTCACTCGCATCCTGAATGGGCTGAAAGCCAGTGAGCGCGTCGTGACAAATGGCAGCTTCACGCTCAAGGCGCAATTGCAAAAAGGCGACATGGGAGACGATCACTAATGCTGAACAAAATCATTCGCTTTTCCGTGCATCACCCGGTGCTGATTCTGATGCTGATTCTGCTGCTCATCGCCGCAGGCGTTTTCAGTTTTCAGCGCCTGCCGATAGATGCCGTGCCGGACGTGACCAACGTGCAGGTGATGGTGTTGACGGCTGCGCCCGCGTTGTCCCCGCTGGAGATTGAAAGGCAGATTACGTTTCCGGTCGAGACGGCGATGAGCGGTCTGCCCGACATTGATGAAATTCGTTCGGTGTCGAAAGTCGGTCTGTCAGCCGTCACCGTCGTTTTCAAGGAGTCGGTAGACACTTATTTTGCGCGCCAGCTTGTGCTGGAAAGATTAACACTCGCCCGCGAACAGATTCCGGCCAATATTGGCGCGCCGCAGATGGGGCCAATTGCCACGGGGCTGGGAGAGATTTATCAGTACGAGCTGAAATCGGAATTGGGCCAAGACGGCAAGCCGCTGCATGACGCGACGGCACTGCGCACGATTCAGGACTGGAATGTGCGGCGGCAATTACTCGGCGTGCCGGGCGTGACCGAAGTAAATAGCTTCGGCGGCTACGAGAAGCAATACCAAGTTCGTGCCGATCCGGCGAAGCTCCAAGCCTATGGATTGACTTTGCGCAACCTGCTGGAAGCGGTCGAGCGCAATAACGCGAACGTGGGCGGCGCTTACATCGAGCGCGCCGGGGAACAATATCTGTTGCGCGGCATCGGACTGGCGGCATCTGTTGAAGACCTTGCCAGCATCGTCGTCAAGACTGGCAAAGACGGTGCGCCGATCTTCGTGCGCGATGTGGCCGAAGTCGTGACCGGCGCGACGTTGCGGCAGGGCGCGGTTACCTCCGATGGAGAAGGCGAAATCGTCGCGGGCATTGTCATTATGCTCAAGGGCGAGAACTCGCGCGCTGTCGTGTTGCGCATTAAGGAGCGGGTCGAGCAGATCAAAAAAACATTGCCCAAAGGCGTCGAATTGATATCGTTCTACGACCGCGAGGCGTTGGTGAACCGCACAATGAAAACAGTGGCGACCAACCTGATTGAAGGCGCGCTGATCGTGATCTTCATTCTGATTCTGCTGCTGGGCAACTGGCGCGGCGCGCTGCTGGTGGCGACGGTGATCCCGCTCTCGATGCTCTTCGCGGCAATCCTGATGCGGGTCTTCAACGTGTCGGGCAATCTAATGAGCCTTGGCGCGCTCGACTTCGGCCTGATCGTGGACGGCGCGGTCGTGATGGTGGAAAACGCCGTGCGGCGGCGGGCCGAATGCGGAATGCGGAGTGCGGAATGCGGAATGACGGAGACAGCGCAATCCGCAATCCACAATCCGCAATCCACAATCACCGATGCCTGCCTGGAAGTAGGTCGTCCCGTCGTCTTCGCGGTGGCGATCATTATGATCGTTTACCTGCCGATCCTGAGTCTGACGGGCGTCGAAGGCAAGATGTTCAAGCCGATGGCGCTGACGGTCGTGTTCGCGCTGCTCGGCTCGCTGCTGCTGGCGCTTACTTACATCCCGGCGATGCTGACGCTGGTGCTGCGCGGCAAGGTCGCGGAAGCTGAAAGCCCCGTCATTCGGTTCGCGCGCCGCGCCTACGAACCCGCGCGAGCCTTTGTCGTGCGGCGGCGGATGACCGCTGTGGCGGTGGCGCTGGCGCTGGTCATCGCCAGCGGCGCGCTGCTGCCGTTTCTCGGCGCGGAGTTCATCCCGCGACTGGATGAAGGCTCGCTGGTGATTGAGGCATCGCAACTGCCCAGCGTCTCACTGCCGCAATCCATCAGCGCGCTGACCGAAGCCGAGAAAGTTTTTCGCACCTTTCCTGAAGTCAATCGCGTCGTTTCAAAGATCGGGCGGCCCGAAATCACGACCGATCCGATGAGCGTGGATCGCGCCGACATTTACGTGGACATCAAGCCGCCCGGCGAATGGAAGACGGCGAAGACCCGTGAAGCGCTGGTGGAAAAGATGGCCGAGGCGCTGGACAAAGGTGCGCCCGGCGTGAATTACGGCTTCTCGCAACCGATTGAAATGCGGATGTCCGAACTGATTGCCGGAGTCCGTTCCGACGTAGCGATCAAACTGTTTGGCGAAGACCTCGATGAGTTGAAGAAGACTGCCGAACAGATTGCCCGCACGGTGAAAGATGTGCGCGGCGCGGAAGATGTGCGCATTGAGCAGGTCGCCGGATTGCCGCAGTTGCAGATCAAAGCCGACCGCGCCGCGATTGCGCGTTATGGCATCAACGTCGCAGATGTCAATGACCTGGTCGAATCGCTGGTTGTCGGCAAACCTGCCGGGCAGGTCTACGAGGGCGAGAAACGCTTCAACCTGGTCGTGCGCTTGAACGAAAACGCCAGCCGCGACATTGAAACGATCAAGGGCTTGCTTGTATCTGCTCCGCCTCTGAATGGAAATGCCGCGCGGGTTCCACTCGCGCAACTGGCCGACATTTCACTGATCGAAGGCCCTGCGCAGATTTCGCACGACGACACGCGCCGACGCATCGTCGTCGAATGCAACGTGCGCGGGCGCGACATGGGCAGTTTTGTCAATGAAGCGTAGTCGGTGATTGGCAAGCAGGTGAAGCTGCCCGCCGGTTATTACCTGACATGGGGAGGGCAGTTTGAAAACCTGAAACGCGCTTCCGAGCGTTTATTGATCGTCGTGCCGCTGGCTTTGCTGCTGATCTTCATTCTGCTCTATACCACCTTCAAATCGGCGAAGCAGGCGCTGCTGATCTTCACCGGCATTCCCTTCGCCATCGTCGGCGGAGTCTTTGCGCTGGCGCAGCGCGGGATGCCGTTTTCTATCTCGGCGGGCGTCGGTTTTATTGCGCTGTTTGGCGTGGCCGTGCCGAATGGCGTGGTCATGGTGGCCGCCATCAATCACGAAGCTGGATGACGCGGTGAACGAAGGCGCGGCGACGCGCTTATAGCGGCTTGCAAATGCGTGCGCCCAATAGGCGACTTGGCCAGCGACTGTGGAACAAGATGGTATCTTGTTCCCGACCGCCAGGCACAAGATGCCATCTTGTGCCACATCTGCCAGCAGTCGCACACAAGTGCAAACCGCTATAAGGCCGGTGCTGATGACTGCGCTGGTGGCCAGTCTCGGCTTCATCCCGATGGCCGTAGCGACTTCCGCCGGAGGCGAAGTGCAACGCCCGCTGGCAACGGTGGTGATTGGCGGGCTGATTACTTCAACGCTGCTGACGCTGTTCCTGCTGCCCACGCTCTACCGCTGGTTTGAGCGCGAGCCGAGTGACAGTAAGCACGCAACTTCACTACAGAAAACTGATGCCAATGAAAACGAACCGGTTGAAATGCAGTGAGGAGATGAACTACTGATGCTCGCTCAATTATTCAAAGTCCTGACCTATGCCCTGATTCCAGCGACAACAATCATCGGGGGTGGGGCGCTGGCTGCGCTCCGCCCGCCGGGCCCTAAGGTCAGAAGCGCCGTGCAGCATTTCGCGGCTGGGTTGGTCTTCGCGGCGGTGGCGGTGGCGATTCTGCCGGGCATGATTCACGAACGGAAGCCCGTCGCCGCGTTTATCGGTTTTGCCATCGGCGTCGCGCTGATGCTGCTGGTCAAGCGAAACGGCAGAAATGCAATGGTTTTTGCAATCCCCTTCGCTGCTGCCGCTGTGAAGTGAGAGGAGTCTTCGTCTTGGCAGTGGGCGAGTCGGAAGGAAATCATGCAACAGCAGCTTTCGGCTTCAGCCGATACAACATTTCGCCCGCTTTCGGAACCAGCAGAATGCCTTCGGTTTCTCGCCCGCGCCATTCGTCCGGATTAATGGTGTTGGGATCCAGGTAGCCCAGATTTAACCGGTCGCATCTTTCTTTCGAGATGCCCGTCGCCAGTGTGACTTTGATGCGCGGGGTTTCAACGCCGGTCGCGGCGTCATATGTGCCAATGCCGCGCAGGTGCGTGCTGTGCGCGACCACGCCCAGCGGATAATCTTTGAATTTGTCCCACTGTTTGGTGAAGTATTCCAGCGTGTGATAGCCGATCTCGTCTATGACCTTGCCGTGCGTATAGCTGACTTCGTCAATGTGCGGCGCGTAGATGATGACTTCGCCGCCATCGGCCACGACGGGTTCCAGCTTGTACATGCCTTTTGACCCTGTCCACAGGTCGTCATACAACTTCGGCATGACCGACAGCACTCGCTTGTAGGGTTTGTCGTTCCAGAGGATGTGCAGTTGCGACGACAGTTCGCTGGCGGCTTCCCACGCTTCTTCGGGCGTGCTGATGTACAAGCCCGCCAGGCTTTCCCCTTTGACGACCATCGCGAAACAGAGCTTGGGCTTTTCGATAAAGGACGCCGCGCGATTGATCACACGCCGCACCGGCGTGTATTTCAGGCCGATCATCGCGTAGCTGGTGATCAGCGCACCCAGCCAGTGCGAAAAGTTAATCACCTCGCTGCCGCTGATGCCCGGAAAGAAGTATTTGTTGCCGCCGGAAAAGCCCACCACTTCGTGCGGGAAGACCGGGCCGCAGATGATGATCTGATCGTAATCCAGCACCAGCTTGTTCAGTCGCACCCTGACCGGTTCGCGCAGCAAGCCTTCAGAAAGCTTTTCGATTTCGTCGGCGCTGATTTCGCCCAGGTCGGCAAACGTTTCCGGCAAATCCCAGCGGTGATTGAAGACGTTGACGTTCGCATACACGCCTGCACGCTCTTCCGCCGTCACGCCGAGGTGGCGGTTGATGTGTTCTTCGGTCATCGGCTGGTGCGTGCCCAGCGCAATCAGATAATCAAGCGCGGCGACACGGTCGCCCAGCATTTCATGAAATAGCCGGAACATCAGCGGAATCGGCGCGGTGCGCGTGCCGTCGGGAATGAGGATGACAACGCGTTTCCCGTCGAGTTCGGCTTGAGAGATTGCCGCAGCCATCAGTTCGCGGGTTTCCGATTCGGGGAGAAATTTGTCTGTCGAGCCTGTGCCGATAAGCATTCTAGATACCTGCTAAAAGTTCGTAGTTAAGCGTGGGACGGACTAAAGCCTGAATCTACGGCTAAGAAAGTCGTGATTCAGTTTCGCCTTTTATTCACGTGGCTTTCAGACATTTTATCAAAATCGCTCCTTCACCTGTTAAGTGAAGAGCCAAAGTCGGTAAAAAACGCCGCGAAGCCGATGAACATTGGTGAAATC
>JBBQVH010000169.1:0-14090 GCA_038211695.1 Blastocatellia bacterium
CGGCGGTTGAAATGGGTTCATCGAGGAAAGAAAAGGGCGATTCAAGAAAAACTGAGGGGGTATCAGCAATGCTGGCTGATGTTGCTACTTGATCCTGACTTTAACAGTGTTGGCGACTTTACCATCAGCCATCAACACCACGTCCACTACGCCGCGCCCCATCAGGCTGCGGGGCAGCCTCACGTTAACTTGATCCAAACCGACAAAATCACCTTGCGCTCCTGCGAAGATTACTGACGCGTCTGTGCCGCCAAGCTTCGCGCTCGCCATCGCCAAGCTGCTGCGGTTACGAACGCCCGTGCCGTACAAGATCAAGAAGACCTGATCTGTCTCTGGACCGAGATCAATCGGCACGGCCACAAGCTGGCTTTGTGCGGGGTCGAACTGCACAACTGGCTCAAACGACTGTGCACCATTAGCCTTTACTCGTAACGCCACTGCCGCTGCGATCCCTTGTCCGCTAGCATTGGCAGTGAACAGGCCTGGGGCAACAGTTGAAATTTGGCTGCTTCCGACAGAACGGCTGCCGTCGCTGCTGGTGATCGTTATGCTTGACAGTCCATTTGCCGTCCCTGCGGGAATCAGATAGTTGATCTGTGTCGGCGAGACAAAAAAGAGCGGTGCATCGCGTTCCACGCCTGTGCTGTCACGAACTTTCACGCCCGTGCCTGCGAGCGTAACTGGAAGCGGTGTTGAGGTCGCTACTTGCGTCGCGGTTGCCAATCCGGCCCCAAAAGCCGTAACGATGGCTTCACTGGAGAGTGTGCCCGTGTAGCTGGCTGCCGAAACCGTTTGCACCAAGCGTGGCGAAGAAATCTTTGCCACAAAACCCGGCGCGTACTCGGTTCGATACGCGCCCGGCGTCGGTTGAAAGGAAAGGCTGGTCGTCAGCCCCACGACATACGCATTGCCCGCATTATCAATGGCGATACCGTTTGCGTTGACTCCCGAAGGACGCGACGCGGGTATGAAGATGGATTGGATCAGCGAACTGCCCGTCGTATTGATTTTAGACACGAAAGTCCCAGCCCCCCCACCTGGACTAATTGTTTGAAGCATCCCTCCAACTTGCGGGAAATTAGTGGAGTTCGTCAGCCCTGATACATAAGCATTGCCTTCCGTATCAACCGCAATCCCAGCAGCATCCTCTCCATCACTGCCGCCCAGATAAGTCGAGTAGACGAGTGCGGAACCAGCCGCATTTAACTTAGAGGTGAATGCATTTTGGAGGGATGAGCGAGTCGTTGGCGCAAGAGCTGTCTGAAAAGCGCCTGGAGTGGTCGGGAATGTGGATGATCGAGTCTGCCCCATAACGTAAGCATTGCCTCCCGCATCCAGGGCGATGCCCATTTGAGGAGCGTTCGTCGCAACGTTTCCGATCAACGTCGAGTAGACCAGCGCGCTCCCTTGCGGATTGAATTTCGTGACGAAGCCAAAGAAGCCCAAAAACTGACCTGAACTGGAATAGGTGTCCGTGGTGCGGTATGCGCCGGGAGTGATTGGAAAAGGCCCCCCTTGCGGACGCCTCACGTCTACGTACCCATTGCCGGTAATGCCCGAGACGTAGGCGCTGCCAGCGGCGTCTACGGCAATTCCATACCCTACATCAAAATTATCGGCCGCGCCGAGGAAGGTGGAATAAACGAGGGCGGATCCCGTCGGATTCAGTTTGGTGACAAACACATCTGCGGCGAGCGGGGCCGGTTCGAACGGGTACCTGCTAATGGACGTTTGATAGGCCCCTGGCGTGACCGGGAAGTCGCTGGTGTCAGTCCGCCCGGTGACGTAAGCGTTGCCTTGCCCGTCCACGGCGATGGCGTAGGCAAGGTTCACCTTGTCCGCGTTGCCCGCTGGCACATTGCCGCGTAGAAACGTGGAGTACACCAATGCGCTACCCGTCGGGTTGAGCTTGGCCACAAAAGCAGCATAGAAATTCTCTCCGGTCGTGCCGAACGTTGTCTGAAACGCACCCGGCGTCGTTGGAAAATTGGCGGAGCTGGTATATCCGGTTAGATAACAATTGCCCGTCGTATCTACAGCTAAACCGTTGATATGCTCACTCTGCTCGCTCACGAAGGTGGCGGAATAGACCAGCATTGTGCCGGCCGCATTTAGTTTCGAGACTGAATATTGCCCGTTTCCCTGAAATGCACCGGGCGTGGCGGGAATTTGCGCAGAGACGTAAGCATTGCCGTCTTTATCCACTGCGACAGCCAGGCACCCATCAGCACCGAAGAACGTTGCATAGACAATGACCGGATCAATCACCAATGGCAAGCTTGTGTTGTATGCGCCGACTTGAAAAGCAACTTCGCCGTTTTTGCCTAACGCATAACTACCTGTCACTTCGCGTCGCTCACCATTCACTTCCTGGTAAATCACCGGCTTATGCTGCCGCACCTCGCCCGCTTTCGTCTGCAACACCAGATCGCCGCCCGCATCCATCCTCATCTTTTGCGCGCCTGCAAAGCTCAGCTTGATTTGCTTCGGATCAGTACCCGGCGCAACCACGAAGTCATATTCCAGCTTCTGCGGATTGCCGTAAAAGATCAGGTCAATGCCGGGATAGACTTGCTCGTACCTCACCTTCGCAAAATTCGGCACGTCGGTCGTCCATTGCTTCGGGTCGCTGCCGACGAAGTAGCTGCTCCTGGCCTGCTGTTCGTCCAATCCAACGATGCGCGGATTCGGATTCGCTCCGACCAGCTTCATGGTCACGATTGCGGATTGCGGATTGCGGATTGCGGATTCTGGCTTTCCAGGTGTTGAGACTTTCTCCGGTGCAGCTTTCGACAGAACCAGGACGGCTTCGGTGGCTTTCAGCAGCAGCGACGAACCGCCCGCGCGCGCCAGGAATTTGATTTCCGGGTGAGCCTGTCCGCGATTAACCTCGAAGCTCAGCGGCAGTTTGCCGTAATTGGCGTCAACGACGGCGCGGGCAGCGGCTTCCTTGGCGGTGGAATTGTCAGCATTGTGGCTGGCCACTTCAGTGGCGCGCGAGAAAGATGGGGGAGTCAGCAATGATTGCGTTACCAGGACAACGGCGATCATCAGCCTGATCAGGTTCGAGATGGAAAAATGAGCGAGAAGACGTGACTTCATACGTGGTACTCCTTTGCAACGAAAGCCACGCCAAGCGGCGCGGCAGATCCATAATCTTCAGGGGAAAATAAAAGCGGGCTGCTGGCAATGAGCGATTGAATTTATCTTGTCGAGGGCAGGGCCATCGGTTTGAGAAGCGATGCGACGATTCGGATGATAAACGAAGCGGACGGTGATGTCAGCGTAAAATCTATGCAAAATCACATTAAAGTTGCCCTCGATGCCAGCGTCGTGTTGAAGAATTCGCGGGCGAAGAGCATACTGCGCAGCAGTTCGGCTCTTTCAATCAATCAAAAAAACAACTGATCACGTTGCCCATCTCTTTCACACATATTCCCCTGTTTGAAAACTAAACCGCAGTGAGCATCCGCGATTGCCAATCGAGGCAAGCGCCGGTTTGCTCATTCATCGCCATTCTCTCCTGCTGCGCTCGCGGCTTCCCACACTCCGCGCGCGCACCATCGTCAATGGCGGCCAATCAGACAAATAAGAGGTAACAATGCCATATCCCCAGAGCGGACTTTTGATCAATCAGGAAGAACTGTTGGAGCGTTTTCTGGCCTTGCGCGGCAAGGCGCGACAGGCGGAATTCATCACCGTCACTGACGCCGCCGAGCTAGCCGATTGCAGTCGCGATGCCGTATTGAAGTGGATCAATGAAGGCAAGGTCGAGGCCATCAAAGTAAGCGGGAAATTCAGAATCCGGCGGCCGTCGCTGAACCGGCATCTGCATGAATAGACGTGAGGTTTTTCGATTGGCGGGCACGAAAAAGCGCCTGGCTTGCACGGATGCGAGCCAGGCGCTTTTTGTTTTTCTGAATCCTGATGCGGCCCTGGCTGGCGGCGGGCGCGATTGGGTTATCCCGCGCCAGCCGTATCTGATTCGTTACTCAGCAAGTTTTCAACCGCGCCCATCACCTGAGCCACACTGATGGAACGAATGCATTCCGGTTCATCGAATGCCTCGCACTTGTACATCGCGCACGGATTGCAGGCGAATGGGTTCTGCACCAATTCCGATGGCGCGCGCCACGGCCGCCAGCGCACGGAACTGGCCGGACCAAACATCACCACCAGCGGAGTTTTGACTGCGGCGGCGATATGTGCCGGGCCGCTGTCATTACCAACAAAAAGTTTGCCATCGGCGATCACCGCGACTAATTCGCCAATGCTGAGCAAGCTCAAACTTGCCAGCTTCTGTTTCGTCGCGCTCTGCACGGCTTTTAACTGAGCGCGCTGATCCGGCGTCGGCGCGCCGGTCATCACGATCTGAAGCCCGTGCGCAATCAGCCCTTCAGCCATTTCGGCAAACCGCTCCGGCATCCAACGCTTGGTGTAAAACTCGTTGGTGGGAGCCAGCACGGCGTAGGGTTTGGCCGGATCAATGCCCGCTTCGATCAACTTTGCGTTTGCCGCTACGCGCATCTGCGGCGCGGGATACAATTGCGTGGGCATGGCTCCGTCGCCCGGCAAGCCCAGCCATTTGAATTCGACAAATTGATTTTCGACTGTGTGCAGCTTCTGGCTGATTCCAGGCTGCGCCAGAATGTCGTCAACCGCAGGGACGCGTAGGTTGTATGCGTAGCCATTGCGGAGGTGGGCGGGGGCAACGCGATGTTTTGCGCCGCTGGCAAAGGTCAGTTGCGCGCTGGTCGGGCCGCCGTGCAGGTTGATGACGGCGGCGAACTTGCGTTCGCGAATCTCTTTGATCACGCTCAAGCGAGCCGCGAATGTGCTGCGTTTATCCGCAGCATCGCGCACCAGCGGCATGGCTTCGATGTCCGGATCGGCGGCAAACAGATCGGTGTAGATGGCTTCGACCAGCGTGGTGATTTGCAGATCGGGCCGAAAGCGTTTCAGCGCGCGCAGATTGGCCGTATCCAAAACGGCTTCGCCCAGATTGCGCAGCCGTATGAAGAGCACGCGCGAATTTTCAGGCAGTTGTTGAAAGAGTGGGGCGGGCATTAGTGCTAGGGGGTGAGAGATGACGCAGAGATTACGTTTTCGCTCCCTCCATTTCGATGACCGCTTCGTCAACAATCATGATCGGAATGTCGTCGCGAATTGGATAAACGCGGTGGCAGCTTTCGCACTTCAGGCCGCCGCCGTCCGGCTTCAGTTCGACCTTCGATTTGCAGAACGGGCAACGCAGAATTGCCAGAAAGTCCGGTGAGATGCTCATAGTAAATTTTCTTTTGCGTTTGAAGTCAGGTTTGAAAGAAGCGCCATTCTATAGATTTTAAGAAAAAGAAACCAACTACGAATAAACACGACTGTTCACAAATAAAAACATATGGTTGGCCAAAGCTGTGACTTACCCATTCCCAATTCGTGTTCATTCGCGGCTATTCGTAGTGAAAACATGTTCTTGAAAGTTATGCCGCCTCACGCTTTCCGGTCGGGCTTCGTCGCCCACCACGCCCACAAGATCATCACCAACTGTAGCGGCAATCGAAGTAACAACCCTGCTGGCGGGATTGTTGGAAACAGATGCGGATTCATCGCCATGTATACATTTGCCGGAAAGACCGCGATCAGCAGCAAAATCAATCCTAATCCAGCCAATCGCGTGAAGCGCGGAAACAGCACCAACGCGCCCAGCACAACTTCCAAAGCCCCGCTCAAATAATTCAGTGCTGCGTGCCATGGCAGGTATGGCGGGATAATCTTCAAATAGAAATCCGGATGAACGAAGTGGTTCATTCCGGCGGCAATGAAAAACACTGCGAGCAGAATCTTCATCGCGACTTTGAACTTTTGCATTCAGTTTCTCCTCAAAAGGGTTCGAGTCAATTATCCTTCTGATTCGGTTGGCGAATCATCGGTGAGCTGCCCCTGCGTCTCTTTGGTCGGGAGCAGAAAGATCGGCTTCCCAACCTCAGCCACGGCAAATTCGATTTCTGCCGTTAGCACCGGCGTCAACCGCCAATAAAGATCAAACTCCGCCGCGTAAAATGCCACTCGTGTCCACATCCTGGCGGCCATAGTAAGCTGGGCCGGTAAGATTGCAATCAGCACCGCAATGATCGAGTTCTGGTTTACCGCCCCGCGCAGCCAGACCAGCAATGCAAACCACGCCAAACCAGTCAATCCGATCAACCAGTACAGTGAATAAGTGCGTAGAAAGTTTCGCCAAGCGAATCGCGTCGCGCTGATGGCTTCGCGAAACATCTTGCGATGATCGCCTATCACCGTGCTGATCTTGGCATAATCAAAGATCATGTTGATGGCGGCGAACAACAGTCCCAGCACAGCCAGTGCCGCCCATTGTTTGTAAAAGGTTGGCCCATATTCGGCCGCCTGCTTTGCGGACGAATTAATCGGTTTGCGAATCAGAAAATAAACCAGGTAAGCCGCGCCATAGAACAACAACGAGATCAGCATCAGCCGGAAGAATCGCCAAAAGTAAGCGCCGCATCCCATCCAGAACCGGCGCATTGTGAAGCCTTCCTGATAAGAAGCCAAAATCTCCAAAATGCCGCCTGCGAAAAGCGTGTTCAGCAGCAAGTAGCTGACGCCCATCACTAACAACAGAACGCCTACTTGCCCGCCAAACGATTCCAGCGATTCGCCCGGCAACCGCTGATTGATCAGGTCCGTCAGCCAATTCAACTCGAGCTTATCAGCCAGCATCGTGTTCGCCGCAAGCCGTTCGCTGCTGGTCTGCGCAATCAACAAAAAGACCGGCACGGCAATCGGAATCGAAACCAGAATATTGACCGCGAGCAGCAACAGAATCATCCGCCAGCTTCGGTTGGCGCGCGCAAGCCCTGTGAAAAATGATGTCAGCATATCCCTCCCTTTCACGCCAATCCGCTGATCGTTTGCAGTAATGCTTGAATCCAGAACATCGCCCCCGAAGACCAACGCGTCGCTGCGCCAATGCCCGTCGCATCGGTCTTGCCGTTGTTGGTCAGATTCACATCAAGCAAAACTTTCTGTTCCGGATCAATCCGTGCAGTGATCAGTTCCGATGCGCTGGTGAATTTGAACTTCTTCCAGCGGTCTTTGATCGCCCACGTTTCAGACCACTGCTTGCCATCTTCTTTGCCATCACTCAACAAGTATTCGATCACGCCGTCGCGCACGGCCACAGGCTTTGCAGTCACCTTGCTGCCATCCTCAAACGTAAACAGCATCTCTACGGGGAACCACGCTTCGCCCACGCGGCGCACGTCAACTTCGTTTTCGTACGGCCCATCTTTCTTCTTCTCATCCTTTGGCTCTTTTACTTCGTCCTTCTGGCCGTCTTTGTCATACACGCCAATTTTGGTTTTGGGCTGCTCACTTTTGAGCTCAGCGATTTCGTAATCCAGCGTGTTCGTGCCTTTAACAAACTGATCGAAGAACCAGGTCAAGTCCTGCCCCGTTACCGCATTGACCGTGTCGAAAAAGTCCTGCGAAGTTGGATGGCGATAGCGCCACTTCTGATGATATTCGCGCATCACCCGCGCCATCACATCTTCGCCGATGTAGCGTTCCAGCGTGCTCAAAGTCAGGTCCGTGCGCGGATACGAATTGATGCCGTAGCTGTTCGAATCGTAAAACTTCCAAGCCGATGTCAGGATCGGATCGTTGAATTGGCCTTGCAGCGTGCCCAGACGATCTTCGTATGGCTGCGGCACGACGACTGGCAAATAGATAATGGGAATGCCCAAAACCCTGATCGGCAGCACGTCCGGGCCGTACGCAGCTTTCAGCACTTTGGACGTTGAGTAAGTGTTGAACCCTTCATCCAGCCACGACTCTTCGAATTCATTCGACGCCACCAAGCCATACCAGAACTGATGGCCGAATTCGTGAACGATCACGCCTTCCGGATTCAGATCGCGTCCCGGCCACCACGACGTGCCCGCGGTAATCAGCGTCGGATACTCCATCCCGCCCGCGCCGTCGGCATTGAATGGCGGGTCAACAACCGTCAATGTGTCATAAGGGTATTTGCCATACCACATCCCGAAATACTTGATCGCGTTGAACGCCGCCGCGAAGTGGCGATCTGTTTGGCTGCGGTTTTCGTGTTGAATCAACAAGGTGACAGCGACATCTTTCAGTTTGATTTGATCCACGGGCAGATTCAGCCGTTTCGCCCATTGGTCAATTTCGGCGGACTTCAGTTGTTCATCGGCTTTGAACGTTCGCGTTACCTTGTCGTAATTAGCTCCCACTGTCCAGGCGAAATCGTGAACGCTCTCCTGCACAAAGTTGTAGCTGATCGTGCCGTCCTGATTCGAGCGCTCGGATTTCAGCACGCCCGTCGCGCCAAGCTTATCTTTGAAGATCGCAGGCACCGTCAGCGTCACGTCATAATTGCCGAAGTCAGCATAAAACTCCGAATTGGCGTGGAACTGATGGCAGTTCCAACCGGCTACAGCACGTCGTCGTTCGCCTACTTTTTCCCACACGCCGATCTTCGGAAACCACTGCCCGACCATCGCGAACTTGTCCCAGTAACCCGTGCGCGCAAACACGCGCGGCAGCCTGGCCGTGAACTTGATATCCAGCGTGATCTTTTCGCCGGGTTTGATTGGCTGGTTCAGGGGAACGCGAATGACTGTTTGATCGTCGGCATTGTCGTCGTCGGGATGGATGAATTCGATCTTTGAGGTTAAGTCCTCCGCTCCATCACTGTCGCGGTTCCGTACCGTCGTGTCACGGTGTTGTAACTTCATCTCATTGATATCAATCCATCCCCACTCACCCGGCTCGAAACTATCGCCGCGCAACTGTCCGCCCGATTCTTTGAAAAAAGTACTCTTCTGATTTTTGAAGGCGTTCAGGTACAGATGAAATTGCAA
This sequence comes from Blastocatellia bacterium, assembly GCA_038211695.1. Classification (GTDB taxonomy): domain Bacteria; phylum Acidobacteriota; class Blastocatellia; order RBC074; family RBC074; genus RBC074. The sequence continues at coordinate 8,901 of JBBQVH010000169.1, forward strand.
CTCGCTGATGGTGTCCGGCGAATCGTTCAGCCAAACCAACTGCTCGCGCCCTTCCAGGTTATTCGGGTGCTGTTTGTCATCCAGCGTCAGCCGCACATCCGTCTTGTACCAAACAACCGGCTGCGGAGAGTTTTCCGCCAGAGCCTTGCGCTCAGACAGACTGAACACCGCCGCCAGCGAAACCACAACCAGCACGGCGAAGCCAATCAAAGCGCGGGCGCATCGCGTTCTCATCATTTGTGCCTCCATCAAACGAATGGTTGAACCAACCTACGGTAGGATTGCGGGTAAAGCAGGCACTTCTTACCATACCCGATAATTAAAGCACAGCCGAAGATTGTCGCCATCACAGGCCGATGCTATGCTCCCGCGCGCAGGCTCAGTCCCGAAGCAGTTCCAACACACAGTTTGCGATGATTGCGCTATGGCTTACTTACAGCCGGAGTTCGAAACAGACATCTTCATCAGCTACGCCCGCGTGGATAACGAAACCGTTGATCCGCTCGCGAAAGGCTGGATCGCGCAGTTTGTCCGGCATCTGGAAGTTGAATTATGGCGGCGCGCTGGTCGCAGAGGCGCGGTCAAAATCTGGTGGGATTCATCGCTCGACGGGAATCAGGCGTTCGACGACACAATCAAAAATCGCATCTCCGGCTCAGCCGTCTTTCTCGCGCTCAATTCACATGGCTATCTCGGTTCGGATTATTGCTTGAAAGAACTGGGCTGGTTTCGTGAAAGCGCGCAGCAACAAAGCTGGGGAATGAAGATCGCTGACCGCCCACGCTGCGCCAACGTTCTGCTTTACAACCTGCGCCCGGACAAATGGCCAGAAGAATTGAAAGGCCAAGTCGGGTTGCCCATTCACAACGCGATCCGTGATGACGACGAAGGCGACCCGCTGCAACCGGACGAGTCGCGCTTCACCGAACAGATACGCAAGGTAAGTAAGGCTGTTTTCAACACGCTTCAGCAATTCAAAGCGACCATCGAATCTGACCAAGCGAAAAAAGCGGCGGCCTCTTCTGCGGCAACGGCAGACCAGCAAGACCATGAGGCCAAAGATGATGGCCGCCCCATCGTGTTTCTGGCCGATGTTGCCGAATCGCTCGAACCCCGGCGCGCGTCTGTCGCCAGAGAACTGAGCAATAAAGGCATCAGGGTTATCAACCGCATCCCGCCGCCGTATGAATTAACCGCGCACGAACAGCAGGCCATCAAACAGATCAGCATTGCCGATCTGGCGGTGCATCTGTTTGACAAAAACCCCGGGCGCAAATTCGACGATCAGTCACCGAACTCTTATTCGCAGCTTCAAGTCGAATTGGGATTGCAGCATGCCAAATCGCAATTGATCTGGGTTCCGCCCGCGCTCAATGCGGACGCCATCACACGGATTGAAGACGTTGCACATCGCGGCCTGCTTTCCCGATTGGAAAACGGTGACCGCGACCAATCGCGCTATCGCTTCGTGCGCGAATCGCCCAGCGCCATTGCCCGCGAGGTCATCAATCAGCTTCAGCAACTGGAAGAAGAACGGAAGCGCCGGCAGATGCAACTGGACATGGCCTCAGCGTTGATTGACACGCACCTGAAAGATCAGTTCAAAGCGATGGCGCTGGGCCGCGCGATAGAAGAAAGCAGTTGGCAGCCGTTCATCAACCCGTCGGTGGACGACCCGGCGCTGAGCGCGCAAATCCTGGCAGATCGCTTGAAGAAAGTCAGCAAGCTGATCGTGCTGTTCGGCGAAGTGGCGCAAGCCTGGGTGGACGGGCGATTGCGCGAAGCATTGCGCATCGCCGCGAGTACGCCCAATTGTCCGCTCAAAAAGTTCGCCGTCTGTTTTGCGCTGCCGCAACGCAAAGAGATTGGCATTCGCTTCGATCTGGGATTCGTGCCGGTTCATCATTTCAATCTGGAAGAATTGCTCGATCCGGCCACGCTGGCGGACTTTTTGAAGAGCTAAGGATGTACAGCGGGCTGTCTAGCCCGCTGAGGTCTTGGCTAAGCAATACTTCCAATAAAAGCATCCTATTGCGAAAGTCATCAGCGGGCTGGACAGCCCGCTGTACAAGTTCATTCGATGGAACCGAACGTAACAACAACAGGAACTTCGACTAACGATAACCGCCCGCTGTTTGGCGCGACGAATAATCTGTTGCCGCTTCCCTTCGCCAATCCCTTCGTCGGCTTGCGCCCGTTCAAGACCGAAGAGAGTCAGCTTTTTTTTGGGCGTGACGAACAGATCATTGAATTACTCAGTCAGCTTCATCGCACACGCTTTCTTGCCGTAGTCGGCAGTTCCGGCTGTGGCAAATCATCGCTGATTCGCGCCGGATTGATTCCCAAACTCAAAGCAGGCTTTCTGGTTGAAGACCGCGACCTGTGGCTGACGGCGACGATGAAGCCGGGGGATGCGCCGTTGCGAAATCTGGCGGCGGCGCTGCTGGAAGCGGCTGGCGGTGGTCAAGAGAGCGATCAGGGAAGCGATCAACAGATTGACGCGCTAGCCAAACAGTTTCGCCAACTTGGCGCAGAGGCTGTCACGACGCAGTTGACGCCGGTCTTGTCCGATTCATCGTCCAATCTGCTGTTGCTGATTGACCAGTTTGAAGAGATTTTCCGCTTCGGCGTTGAATCGAACGATGCCGAAAAGCGCGAAGAGGCCGAAGATTTCATCGCCTTGATGCTGGCGTTGGCCGAACAGAAACAATTGCCCATCTACGTCGTGCTGACAATGCGGTCGGATTTTCTGGGCGATTGCGACAACTTTTACGGCCTGCCCGAAGCAATGAACCGCAGCCAGTATCTGGTTCCGCGCCTGACGCGACAGCAACGCCAGCAAGCCATCGAAGGCCCAATCCGTCTGTTCAATGCCCAGATTGCGCCGCGTCTGCTCGACCGCGTTCTGAACGATGTAGGCGACAAATCCGATCAACTGCCTGTGATGCAGCACGCGCTGATGCGGACTTGGGATGAATGGAAACATCTGCAACACAAACATCAACCTTTGCCCGAAGTAATTGGTCTATGCTGTTACGAAGCCATTGGTGAAATGACCGATGCGCTCTCCAGACACGCCGACGAAGCTTTTGATGAGTTGCCGGATGATCGTCACCGCAAAGTTGCTGAGAAGATGTTCAAAGCATTGGCCGGAAAGGGCAAAGACAACCGTGTAATCCGTCGCCCGGTTGTACTCAACGAACTCTGCGCCATTACCGAAGCAAGTGAGAAGGAAGTCAAAAGAGTCATCGAAACCTTTCGCCAACCGGGCCGTTCTTTCCTGATGCCACCAATCGAAACTCAGCTTGGCAAAGACACTCTGATCGATATCTCGCACGAAAGCCTGATCCGTAATTGGAAAGGCAAAACAGAAATGGAAGCAGACAAGAGACTAAAGGAGTGGATAGAAGACGAGGGTGATTCTGCAAAACAATACTTGCGTTTGGCTGAAGCGGCCAAACGATCCATCAAAGGGCAAGCCGCGTTATGGATTGATCCGGATCTGCAAATCGCACTTGATTGGCGGGATAAACATAAACCTAATGAAGCATGGGCACGGCGATATGACACAGATGAACAGGCATTTCATCAAGCGCTAGATTTTCTTGATCGAAGTGAACGGAAGATAAATACCGCTATCTCAAAAAGAAAACGGTCACAGATACACCAGCTAAATAGGACGCGTGCCACCCTGGTCATATCTATAGCATTACTTGCAGTCTACATACATCTCTCTTCCCTATCTGATCGGATACAGGCAGGGTCGTTAGATGAAAATATTTTGTATTGGGTAACTAGGATCGTTTCTAGCTACCTTTACTGGATGTTGATAGATGTGCTGTACCTTTTCTTGAAAATAATCGAAAAATGGAACAGCATCAGGGATCCAGCCATCAAACTGGGTGGCCTTCTTTTCAGCATACTGGTTCTGCTTAACCTGATTCAATTGTCGCGAAGGCAACGGCAGGCCAACAGGCTCACCATTTATTGCCCAGTTGATCAAGCGCCCGCAAGACCCATTCCAGGTTCCAGAAATCGATATCGCTGTTTCAATGGGCACCAATTTAACGGCGATTCGCATGGGTATGAATAAGATGTATGACCGCCACCTTCAAAGACTTGAAGTCATGGCTTGTCCGTCGCCTTGCTCTTTTCGGCAAGATGCTCGCTTCGGCTGGCGGAGACATCAGAGTCAAGAAAGATTTTGCGATCCGATTGTGGTTTGCGGCGACGGACGAAGAGGTGGCGCGGCAGCGGAACAAGTGAGGCGTCGGCGTACAGCGGGCTGTCCAGCCCGCTGATGACTCACTGAAAACGGCCTCTCGTATTCCGAGGCACCGCCAACTAAGGCCACAGCGGGCTAGACAGCCCGCTGTACAACAAAGGGAAACGCCGATGGATGGCTACATCTATAAAGAGCGCACGCAAGGCAATCTACCGCATCTCCATCCGCCCGGCGCGACCTTGTTCGTCACCTTCCGGCTGGCGGACTCCATCCCCAAACATGTCTTGCGGCAATACCAGGCAAAAAAGAAATGGCTTGAAGAAGAGACGAAGCGAATCAATAAGCTGAAGTGCGGTGACGATTCGCAGGAGGTGTGCGAACACGAAGCGCGGCTACTGGAATTCCGTCGTGCGTGGTTCGTGAAATTTGAAGAGATTCTGGACCGCGCGGAAACCGGACCCACGTGGCTGAAAGACGAGAAGGCCGCGCAAATCGTCGTAGATGCCTTGCATTATCGCGATGGACAGGTGTTTCGGCTCGACGCGTATTGCGTGATGTCGAATCACGTTCACACCGTGTTCGCTCCATTTTTATCGGCAGAAGAATTGCGCGAATTTCTGTTGCCTGAAGGTCTTCGGTTCATCAGCAAGAACCCGCCGTTGGACGCGATTATGCAATCGCTCAAAGGCTACACCGCGCGTGATGTTAATCGGGCGCTTGGCCGGAAGGGATCGTTTTGGGAAGAAGAGAGCTACGACCACGTCGTGCGAGACGAGGCGGAGTATAAACGAATTGTGAAGTACGTTTTGAACAACCCAGTCAAAGCAGTAATTCTCGGTTAGGGTCGGTGGAAAGATCGTTTGGATTCAAGGATTGAAGCAATGAATGCGTCAAGACACTTCAGTTCTGCAGCCATCTTTTCGGCTTTGCTCGAACCAATGTTGTTGCCTGTTGATTGCGGTCTG
>JBBQVH010000170.1:0-13972 GCA_038211695.1 Blastocatellia bacterium
CTAAGCTTGTTGTTATTCATCATCCTACTGGTTGTACTGGCCGACGGCAGTGTCGCGCAGCAATCGCCAGCCGTTGGGCAGATCATCTTCGCCGACGCGGTTACCGTCAATAGACAACGGGCACTCGCCGGGACATCCATCTTCTCCGGCAGCCGTCTGGATGTCGCCTGCGCACCCGGCAATTGGGCGCTCCTGACGCTGGAAGGTTTGGGGCTGGTACGGCTCGCGCCTGGGACGCAGATGATCCTGCGGTTTTCTCCTGGAATCATCAGTGGAGAGCTGGCCGCCGGGAAAGCAATCATCCATCACACAGCGGCAGTGAAGGTGAGCGTCCGGACGCCGCCTGACGTTGCCGGCGATAAGAGTGAGCAAGCAGATGTTTTCACTCTCACTGCCTTCAACGATGCCCGATGCGCTTCTGCGGAACCGCAAACCGCCGCGTCAACGTTGACTGCCGGCGCGGGCTTTCTCGCTGGGGTGATGGTCGGCGTACGCCAGAACGCCGTGACCACGAACGCAGCCTGGGCACGGCATGATGCCAGCGCTTCCTCCGTCGTTCCGTAAAGTTGAATTGAGAACGCAGACCTCGCTCCCCGACCCCTTTCGCAAAATCACATGGAGATTACAATCAACACGGATCGCCGGATGCTGCGCGCAGCCATCTTCATGATCGCTCTGGCAGGCGCGGTTCTGTTGCTGGGAACAGCCCTGTCTCAGTTCACTGTACGCACGTTTGCCGACCCGCGCCTGACATTCAGCCGGGCGGCCTTGCGCGCAGCGGTGGCCAAATATCCAAACTCGCCGCGGATGCACCTGCGGCTGGCGGAGGCTGAGTTAACAGGAGACGAAGCTCCTGCGCCCGCCGCCACGCAAATGCAGGCCGAACTTGCCGCCGCCCTTTCCCCCTTCGATTTTCACCCGCGGCAACTGCTTGCCATAGCACAGGAGGCCAACGGCGATGCTGCCAGCGCAAAGCAGTCGTGGAGCGCCGCAGCCACGCTTGCCCCTGCCAATTCTCAAGTCAATTGGGCACGGGCCAATCTGTTGTTGCGCGAAGGGGAAACGCAGATGGCAGTGGAACCGTTGCGCGCGGTGGCGAAATACAACAAGCAGCTCCTGCCTGCGATATTCGATGCGCTGTGGCGCACAACCAATCAAAACGTCACAATTCTCCGGGCAGTAACCGATGGCGAACCTGAAGCGCAACAGGCACTGGCGCGATTCCTGAGCCAGCAGCAGCGCGCTGAAGATGCCGTCACTGTCTTCAAATGAAGAGCCAGCTTGGTGCAGCACCTGGTTCGACGATTTCACAGTTAATAAGCGGTCAGTGCAGAACTGATAAATCACAAAGATGAATCATAGATTGGAACAAGCGATTTTTACCGGGCTGTGTTTTGCAGTGGCGTTCGCGGCGCTGGCACATGGCGCGGTCGAGTCGTGGTCAATCCTGATTTTTGAATTTATCGCCATCGGGCTGTTGCTGCTCTGGGTTGCGCGCGTTGTCAGCAACAAACGGCTGACGATTGTCATTCCCAACGTCGCCTGGCCGATGGCGGGTTGGCTGGTTTGGGGATGGGTGCAAAGCCTGGATTTTGCAGGCCGGGATGGAAGCCGATGGAGCTTATCTTTCGATGCGGAGGCAACACGGCTGGCCCTGTTGCCGGCCACCTGCCTTTGGCTGATGCTGCTGATTGCGGCGAATGTGTTGAACTGGGGCGATTGGCCCAGCAGGCTGAAATCTGCCCGTCTAGTGGCCGGGTTTCTGGTCATCTTCGGTCTGGGATTATCCGTCTTTGGCCTGCTTCAGCACCTGACCTGGAACGGGAAGTTTTATTGGCTGCGCGAACCGAGCGTGCCGCCGACATCGCCTTTCGGGCCGTTCGTGAATCACAACAACTTTGCTGGCTTCATTGAGATGATCATCCCGCTGGCGCTGGCGTTGGCGTTGACGCGCGCCGTTCGCCCCGGAATGCGGAAACTCAGCGGCCTGGCAGCGGCAGTGATGTCTTTGGCTGTCATCCTTTCCCTGTCGCGCGGCGGAATCATCAGCATGACAGTGAGCGTCGCGTTCATGCTGGTCATGGGTTGGCGGCGCGCGCGCCTCTCACGACACCGGCACGGTTTGCCCACAGCCCCCGACGCCCCCAACGCCCTCAACGCTGATGAAGCTGCCGGTTTTGATGCCGCGCTGTTTCGCTGGCCCCTGCGACCGATCCGGATGGCGCTGATGGTTGTGGCGATCCTCGGCTTCAGTTTCTGGATTGGCGGTGATGCATTGACTGAACGATTGGCGCGCGGATTCAGCAGGGCGGGGAGTTCGCCGGAAACCTTCTTTGAAAACCGTGGTTTCATCTGGCGCGACACATGGACGATGATTCGCTCTCATCCCTGGGCAGGCGTCGGATTAGGCGCCTTTGCCACGGCCTATCCGGCCTACAGCCATCACGACGACGCGCAGTTGCGGGTTGGGATGGCGCATAACGATTATTTGCAGGTCGCCGCCGAAGGCGGGGTTGCCGGCGTGCTCGCCGCATTGTGTTTTCTGCTGCTGCTGGGGCGGGCAATGGCGCAAAGCATCGGCCATTCTGACCCATTGCTTTCCGCGCTGGCATTGGGTGCAAGCGGAGGAGTGTTTGCCCTGTTGATCCACAGCCTGTTCGACTTCAATCTGCAACTGCCCTCCAACGCACTGCTCTTTCTCTTGCTGGCGGCCTTGCTTTCGCACATCAGTACAGACGCGAAGCAATCATCATACTCACGCCAACCAAACCGTGAGCCACAGGCAAAGGCATAACACGGATTTCAATCTTCATCTCTCAGTTTTCAGTCACCCGGCCCTGAATAAAACTTCCTTTTTCGACAGAGTAATCCAATGAGTCCGTCACGCCAGAGGCAATGATCTGGCGTTTGCGCGCGACATAATCGGCCACCATTTGTGGGTCGGCGCGTAACGCATCACGGAACGTCCTGAACTCTGCAACCTCCGGCGAGTCCATTGCAATCACGTGAACGTGCAGACGAAACATCGAGCCTTCAAACTCAATTGCGCCGATGCGCATCGGACGAGATTCAGGGAAAGGGTCACGTGTGTTCTGCGGCTGAAAGCCCAATGCCACCAGCAGGCTTTTCGCCTCTTCCAGCCGGCCGTCGCCATACAGCAGCATCAGGTCAATGACGCCTTTGCCAGCACAGCCGGGAACTGCAGTGCTGCCGACGTGTTCAACGATCACATTCGGCAAATGAAGATTGATGGCAGCGCCAATGTGCGCGGCGACCTGCGGCGCGCGCGGATCATCGTCCAGACAAGCCGCTGGCATGGTTTCGTAATTCAAGATGATCAACTGGACCTCTGGCCAGTTTGCATCAACTTGCATAAATGGCTTCCCCAATTCGCGCCACTTCGCGCCCAATTGCGCTGCCGACTTTCGGTTCGCGCCCCTTCAGCACAGCCTGGGCGAAATCTTCGATCAAAGGCAGATGAATATTCGCATGCGGCGGATGCTGCTCCGTGCGTTCGCCCGCCGCCTTTTTAATGCGAAGCTCCCCGCGATTCAAAACCGGAAGGTGAAGCGAGCCTTCGCTGCCGAAAATATCCACAGTGTCTCGCGATTCGAACGCTGCGTGCGTGACGTTCAGCACGGCCTGCATTCCAGTTTCAAACTCAAAGCTGGCGACGCAGGTGTCTTCGACTTCGCGTTCAAACAGTGTGCGTCCCACAATGCTTTTTATTTGCCGGATCGAACCGAACAGATTGAGCAGAATTTCGATTCGATGACAGCCGAAATCCATCATCGGTCCGCCGCCCGCCTTATCTTTTTCCAGCAGCCAATACCGATCATCACCTGGCTGCGGATTGAATCGTTCAAACGCATTGACCTGCGCCAGCACGGGCTTGCCAATCTCGCCTGAAGCAATAAGTTCTTTGACACGAAGCAGCACCGGATAGAAGTGCCGGTAATAGGCAATGCCCAGATGGACGCCATTCAACTGACAAGCTGCAATCATTCGATCACATTCAGCAACGTTCATCGCCATCGGCTTTTCGCACAGCACCTGCTTGCCCGCTTCGGCGGCGGCGATGGTTTGTTCCGCATGCAGGTAAACCGGCGTGGCGATATAAACAGCGTCAACTTCGCTGTCGGCAATCAGCTCTCGCCAGTCGCCATACCAACGCCGTGCGCCAAATTCGCGCGCGAAGCTTTCCGCCATCTCCACTCGCGACCGGTTAATAGCAACCAGTTCGCACGTTTCCAGATCGCGCAATGCCGGCGCAACCCGTTTTCGCGAAATGTCACCACAACCAATCAAGCCCCATCGAAGTTTGTTCATAAAGCTACTCTTTCGCGCGGCTGACGAATTCGCCGGTCTGCGTGTTGATGCGAATCAGTTCGCCTTCTTTGATGAAGAGCGGCACGCGCACTTGCAGCCCTGTTTCCAGCGTCGCCGTCTTCGTTGTTCCGCCCGAAGCTGAATCGCCACGCACACCCGGTTCGGCGCCTGTCACCGTCAGATCAACGTGCGACGGCAGTTGCAACGAGATCGGATCACCGTTGTATTTGCGCACCTGCAGCGACACACCGTCTTTCAGATACAGCCGTTCATCGCCCAACTGATCTTCGGTCAGCGCAAACTGTTCGTATGATTCGTCATCCATAAAATGGTAGCCATCACCGTCTGAATACATAAACGACGCGGGCGTCAACTCCACATCCGGCTCTTCGAATTTCTCGCTGGTCTTGAACGATTTTTCCAGCACGGCGTCCGTGATCAAATGCCGCAGTCTGGTGCGCACCATCGTCGAAGCGCCCCGCGCGCTGGGTGAGGCAAAGGTGACTTCGACCACCGTGTAGGGCTGGCCTTCGACAGTAATCAACATTTTGCGTTTCAGTTCATTCGCTCCAATCAATGCCATTGAAGTTGTTTCCTTTGAATTTGAGTATGAATCGGTTGGCGGAAGCCGCCCACCGCCTTCGGTAGAAAGCGGAAAAGATATGCTAATCTCGGCGTTCGGTAAACAGCTTGCAGATTTCGTGAAAGCCAAATGAAAAAAGAGGTGATTGTGATCGGCGGCGGAGCAGCAGGGTTGTTCTGCGCGCTGACCGCAGGCCAGCGCGGACGTTCGGTGTTGTTACTTGAACACGCTGAAAAAGCCGGCAAAAAGATTCTGATCAGCGGCGGTGGACGGTGCAACTTCACCAACCTGCATACCGCGCCGGATCATTTCATCAGCCGCAATCCAAACTTTCATAAATCGGCGCTCGCTCGCTTCACGCCGCACGATTTCATCGAGATGGTCAAACGCCACAAGATCGCCTATCACGAAAAGAAGCTTGGCCAGTTGTTCTGCAACGATAGCTCACAACAAATTGTGCAAATGCTGCTTGACGAATGCCGCCGCGCTCGCGTTGAACTTCGCACCAACTGCCAGGTTCAATCCGTTGACAAGCTTAGCCAAACGTTCGCGGTGGACACGAATCAAGGCCGCTTTGAAAGTGAATCGCTGGTTGTGGCCACGGGCGGGCTTTCGATTCCGAAGATGGGCGCGACCGATTTCGGCCATCGGCTGGCGCGACAGTTCGGGTTGAAGGTCTTGCAAACCAAACCGGCGCTGGTTCCCTTCACGCTGGCGGAACAGGATCGAAATGTCTTCACTCCGATCAGCGGAATTTCAGTAGATGCGCTGGTCAGCTTGGGCCACAGGCAGTTCCGCGAAAACATTCTGATCACCCACCAGGGCTTAAGCGGCCCGGCCATTCTGCAAATTTCTTCTTATTGGAATTCTAGCGAGGCCATTGCAATTGATTTGCTGCCAGACGGCAACGCCGAAGAGTTGCTTGCCGCAGAACGCGACAGCTTGAAGGAACTGAAAACGCTACTGGGCCAATACTGGCCGCAACGTTTCGCCCAGGCTTGGACGCAGATTCAAGTTGAATCCAAACCGATGCGGCAGTATTCAAACAAAGAGTTGCGCGCCATCGCCGAAAAAATCCATCGCTGGCAGATCACGCCCAATGGAACAGAAGGCTATCGCAAAGCCGAGGTCACTGCCGGAGGCGTGGACACAGACGAGTTGTCTTCAAAGACAATGGAATCGCGCCGCATTGCAGGCCTGTTTTTCATTGGCGAGGTCGTAGACGTGACAGGACATCTGGGCGGGTTCAACTTTCAGTGGGCCTGGGCATCAAGCTTTGCCGCAGGACAGGCCGTTTAACGCGGCATTTTGGTTAACGCGGAAGGCCCAACGATTCACGCAAGCGTTCCAATTCGGCTTGTGGCAACTGAACCAGCACAGGTTTCTTTTTCAGATCGAACCACAATAGCAACTCTTCCATCTTCGCTGCTTCCATTGCCGTGCAACCAGAAGTTCCTTTCCCCGCGCCGCTCCAAATGTGCAGGAAGATGCACGATCCCGCGCCTGCCTGGGGTTTGATCGCGTTGTGATCCACAAACACACCCCAGCGATATAACTCGTCATCGCGCCGCATCTGCTCCGAACTCTTCCAGTCAGGATTGGGGACGTTGCCGCGTTCGACCAGGCGGTTGTAGCTTGCCGAATGCGGATCATCCACGCATTCCAGCGCCGCCGTTGCTTGTATGTAAGGCAACTTCACTTTCGCGGCCTGTTCCAAAGGCGCATAACCAAAAGCCGAACTCAATGAAAAGACGCCTGCGGGAGAACGCCCGTCGCCTTCTTTTTTGATTGGATCCCCTATTTTGGCCATCGTCGTGGGAACACCATGTAATCCGCTGCCCCACGCCATTCCGCTGCGTCCGACGACGACGACGACCTTATCGCCAACAGCCCGCCACACTTGCTCACTTGACGCACGCTCGTTGGGCACACGTTCGTATCGAAGCAGTCCGCCATCCACTGCGTTCCAGTCATTGGTGGTGACCAGAATGAGTTGTTGAGATTGAGCCAGAATTTTCGCCAAGACCTTCGATTTGGAGTTGTCCACTTGCCCGACCAACGCCGAAGCCCGCACAACACCGAGGAGCAGAATTCCAATCAACAAACATTTCATCACGCGCATTGTTTTCCCCCTTTCTGCCGCGAAACTTCGCACGATTTGAAGCACATTTCAAATCCATCAAGACGTTAAACGATTTATGGTGAGGGTCTTGACGGGGTTAATGATCTATGGGAGCATACGCGCTCGTTTCGGGGCTGTTCATCAAGCCCCTCTCGTGATTTTGAGCTTGAAAACATTGGTCGAAATCACTCTTTGCACAAAAGTTCTGCATCAGGCGGCGTAGCCAAGTGGTAAGGCAGAGGTCTGCAAAACCTTTATTCATCGGTTCGATTCCGATCGCCGCCTCCATTCACTTCAATCATTCAGGGTCATTGAGATGGTACTGATTTAACGAACAGTTAAGTCTCTCTGGGGTGAATCAGGATATGGAGCAACTGCCGTAGAAACTCAAATGGGTCAAATGCCAAGGTCGCTTCCCACCTTCTGTTGGTTGGAAATCAAAGAAATGAGGTGAAGAAATGCCGGATACTTTTATTGGTTGGCTATCACTAGTCGGCTCGTTGTGCTTCGGTGTAGTTCTCGGTTGGGTGACATATAGGACGTTGAGGCGCTCACAAACTAGCGGCCTCAGCGATATCGCTACTGTACTCGGTGTTCTGGGCGGCGCGACCGTGACTGCGCTCTTCCGTCGTGACACTGGAGAGTTCGGCGCATATTGCATCGGCTTGTTTATTGGCTTTTTCGCCTATTTAAAAGTGGCTGTACAGCCGAACGCGCCTGACTGGATGGGATCGGAACCGGGCGATCATGCGGGTGGGCGTGTGCCGGGCGGAGGAACAACTACGATCATTCCACCTCCGCCACCACACAGTTGATTCAGTATTCACTTTTCTCCGAACGTAAGGGAACCCTTGGCGGCTCCAGCCAGCCTGCGCTCTTAATCACTAACTAGGCGGAGATCTGCCTGCCCATAGGGCGTGTAAGCAAGGCCGAGCAGGTTCCCCTTGTTAGCCAGTTTCCAACGAACTTGCCGCATGGCTTGCCCAAGAGTCATACCCCTTTTAACATTTTCAACATCTTCACCACCTTTGACAAAAGAGTCAAAGAGCAGTTTGGCTATTTCGGTTGCCAGTTCTGGCAGCACACTTACTTCCGTCCCGATAACCCCGCTCGCTCCGAAATCGGCGAAGACCGAAACGAAGTTAAGAATCTGATCAGGCAAGAGTGCGGATGTGTGGCACCCATTGATAAAAATCAACGGGTTTGGGTTCTGCCACACGAGCGCCGGCGGCGAGAGCGTAAGTGACCACGAGATCAGCCCATTAGGGGAAACTCGGTGCCTGAACTGGCCGTCTCTTAACCCTATGCCAAGATATGGTTGATTATTCTGAACGTCAAACTCTCCGTGGCATAGGAAGTAAACAATGTCTGGAGATACGCCGTCCGACTTCAGCATGGTTTGTACTTGACCCCATTCATCGGCCCCGTTAGGAGTCGTTAGCGTGTAAATATTTGCCAGCTCTGTCAAATGCTGTGTGATTATCGGTAATAATGTTGGATCGCGTGTTACTCCTACGGCGATACGTGGCTTTGGTGTCGCGCCAACTGTGCGGTAAACATTGCCTAGCTGAGTCTGGCTATTATCCCGCGCGTCCTTGCCGAGCGGCGGAATCGGCTGCTCGATGTAATGCTTGAGACCCCAGAATCCATAAGGACAAAGGATGTTTTTATCGTGCCCAGGATCTTTTTCATAGGGGCATCCCATCTCGACCTTCTTCTTCCGCACACCTTTGAGATTCCATTCCTCACTAATGACTTTACAATATTGCAGATTGTCTCCATCAGGTAGCGGGTACTGGTAAACCATCGACCAAGGAAACGTATATTCAGCCGTGCCTGTGCGCGCTACCTGTATCACCGTACTGACGGCGAGCGCCGCGCGTACTCTCATCACCCACTCGCTTTTAGTTAACCCCGTACCGGCTAGGTTTACTTGCTGGTACACGACGTTAAATAGCATTTCGCCGAAGATCGCAAGCTGACGTAGATCGCGTGTGAACTGCTCATAGTTTTTGCCATTTTCTGCGTTTAGGCCGAGTGTGCGTGCTGCTATTTCCATTGGCACTTCGCACTTCGCATCTCGCTGCCAGAAGCAGTTGGCCAGTTCTTGGCGCGCTTGGACAAGAAGTGGTTTCATGCCAAGCGGGCTGTAAGATTTCCAGGCGGGCGGCAGTTGAGGGTCACTTTTGATAAGAATGCGGTGATTGCCACTGCCGTCATCGTTTAACGTCAGGTTTAGGCCCACTGGAAGCCTTCTCCCTGTTTCAGTGGTCTTTCTGGAGCCGTTGTCTTCTCTGTCGCTCTTCCCCACTAGCCAGTCACTGTCGGCCTTCTCGTCGAGGATGAGAGTGCGAGTTGAGAACTGATCAATCTCTTGAAACGAGCCAGTCAGACGGAAATCCACGTAAATCTCGTTCGGCTCATTCTCCAGGCTCACGTCTGCCTCGCTACGGACAACTACGGCTTTGACTGTCGCGGATTGCAGGAGGTTGTTGCCGAAATATAGACATAGCCGACCACGCGCCGAAATATATTTTTCGTCCGTTCCATCGGGAAAGGATGGCGCGCGCAGGCGCAGGAAAACTGGCCCAGATTCATTTTGTTTTTCGCCATTGATGACAGGAAAGCTGCGGCCTGTCTTGCTAGGAATCCAGATTTGTGCCGATGACAGATGTGGTTCAAAGTCTTCGCTAACGAAAACTACTTCCACCTGATGGCCTCCCTGTTCAGTAACTGGCAGTGCCTTTTCGGGGAATCCTTTCCGGCCTTCGACGATGCTCGGAATTCCGCTCCACTGCGGTCCGACGTCCACGCACAACTCGTACTCCACACCTGCCTCCAATCCCTTGTTCGGAGCAAGCACGCGTTTGTTTAAGTCTCCGGAGTGGCGCGGGTCGGCAAAGTTAGCGTTCAGCACGCGCGGCGCACGTTGCATTTCCTCCAATACCTTGGCCGTCAGAGACTGGTAAAATTCATTCGACAAATCTCTCATCGCGCCTTCGAGTTTGGGTATATTCCGCGCCGCCTCCGATATAGGTATGGCTCCGCCTGTCTCATGTGACCAGTCCAACTCTTGCGCAAAACTGGCGGCCTGCTCACGGATATTTTTTACTGCTCCCTCAAAAGAAGCTTGTACCTCAGCAACGCGGCTATCGAAATTCTCGACCTGTGCTTGATGAAGAAATGGTTCTAGCAAATAAGACATTTCTCCGATGCCGATCCTGTAATCTATCTCTCTCCAGTATTTCCCGCGACTGTCAATCTTATTTTCTAGAACCTTATACACGTTTCTCAGTAAAAATTTCTGATCAATGCCAATCTCGCGTCGCTTAAATAAACGTGATAAGAGCCG
The DNA here is from genome assembly GCA_038211695.1 of Blastocatellia bacterium. GTDB lineage: Bacteria > Acidobacteriota > Blastocatellia > RBC074 > RBC074 > RBC074. Next base: position 10,387 of record JBBQVH010000170.1, read on the forward strand.
GGGCGAAGTCCACTTGGATACATCTATCTCTCGCACTCTACCGATTCTACGGTATAACCCGTCTCTGAAACCGTCGAAGCGGAGCAGGTCATTTCCGCCTTCGCCATAGAACAACTGCACGGAAAGCCCGCGCTCCTCGCTCGGCTGAGTAGCATAGGTCAAAGAGTAGTTGTGAATGATATTGGCATACAGATTAAGAAAATAATCGTCGAGAGCTGCTGCATCACCACCAGAGACCACAAGCACGGATGGCCCTCCACTGCCAACGATGTGCCTTGCCAGTCGTGTAGCTCTCTCTTCGTATACTTGACGGGTGGAATCATGATCTTTGCCTCTCAATTGCAGGACTAGCAGACGCGTTTCCGCAGCAGTCAGCGCATCACTTAACGCACCAAATCGTAGCCTTTGCGAACCAAAATCCAAGCTAGCTCGATGCCAACCCCATTCAGGATCCCCAATAAAATGAATGATCTCATATTTCGGATAGTTACTCTGATCAGGGTTCGACAGAGTTCCTAAGCCGGGGAAGTTATCGGCGCGTAAATCCGGCAAGGCGATTTCAGGAAAAGCCCGCTCTTTTTTCCCGAAAGGCCTAGTGACAAATTTACGTAACTGTTCGCCATTCCACTCAGGTGCCCAAATGTGTGGTTTCATTACCTGAGTAGCGATATTCCAGCCGGAACTACCCATCAAGTCGTTAATAGCCGCCGGAACGTTGAAGACGTACTGCTCGGAAACCGGTGGCACTGCAGTAGGAAGCGCAAGCAGAATATTGACAGGCATTTTGACTGGTTCGTCTGCTAGTATTGTGGGGATCGGCAGCAGGTGAGGTGTAAACATAATTTCTCCTTCATTCGAAAAATAGGCTTGGTTTTCCCGTTGGCAATTCCGATTATTTCGCTATCTGGTAAGTGTCACTAAATCGTAGGCTGGCACGAGGCCCAGACTCGAATGGAAGAATAAATCATCAGCTCATGAAATGCACAGCAAGGTCAACAAATAAAAAGCCGCAACACCTCGCGTGCAATTGGGAAGCCGCGTTCTATCCAATCTCCGCTTGATTCAAACGCCCGATCTTCAGTTCGCACGCACACAATTTCACAAAATCGTCGCACATCGTCATATTCGCGGTCGCGCCAATTCGAGTGACGCCTGCTTCGATCATTCTCACTACTACTGCCAGCGTTCCCATTTCATATCCGGCTTTGACTTGCACACAAGAGCTGACGTTGTCGCGCATCAGCTTAATATCAGCGGCGGTTGCGGCGGTTGAGACATAGCCTACCCAGTCTGCTCCAGCTTCATCACATAATGTGCAGGCAGTAACTTTCTATTCGAAAGACGTAGCAGGTGAAATCAATGTCGCCGTCGGTAACGACCAGATTCGCCACCTTGCTGACTTCGATACTGCCGACCAGTTTGTCCACGCCGAAGATCTGCGCAGGATACAGGGTGACAGCTTTCAGCGTCTCATCTCTCGCCAACCCAAAGGCGGCGGAAGTCCCTGCCTGATAGGGCAACAGGCGAACGTCGCCAGGACCGTTTTCGCTGGAATTCGATGTTGCAAAAGCGATCTTCACACCGGCTTTGGAAAGCTCAGCCGCGCGGGCATAGCCTTCATCGTAAGGAGAATCTTCGCTGCCCGGCAATTCGAATACTGACCCAAGGCACGACTGGAATGTTTTTCTCCTTCAGTTCCTTGGCGACCTTGATGGCATCGTCGCCGCCTTCAATGATCAGCTTCAATTTGTATTTGTCAGCAGCAGCAATGCCTTCGCTGATCTTTCCTTTGGCGATGAAGTGGTGATAGGTGGGGCGGCGATTCGATTCGCCGTCGTAATGTGGAATATGGCTGCCTTTGAGAAAGCCCAAACAGTTCAGCGTGTTCAATTCGCCAGGGAAAAAGTCTGACAAGCCTTGCTCGAACCAGCAGACTGCCCCCGCGCTGAGCCCGGCCAGCACAATGCCCTGCTCCCACGCCTGGCGCAGATAAACGTCCAAGCTCCATTCGCGCCACAACGCCAGCAGCGAACGAGTGTTGCCTCCGCCGACATAGATGACATCCTGTTCCAGCACGAACGATTGCAGATCACGGGTCGGCAGCTTGAATAACGACAGATGCGTGGGTCTGCAATCGAGCGCGGAAAATGCTGTGTAGAACCTGCCGATATAATCTTCGGCATCGCCGCTGGCCGTGCCGACGAAACAGACTTTGGGATTTGGTTTGGCCGTTTGACCGAGGATGTACTGATCCAACAGCGGAGAATCTTCCATCGAAAATCCGCTGCCGCCCAGGGCAATGATCTGTCGTTTCACTGAACTCATCAGCATTTCTTGAGTTACGATGAAACTCATTGCGGCGAGTCCAATCGTCTAATGCGGCCCTCGACCTTCGGCGAGATTTCTCCGGCGGTAGAGATGCGATTGGCGAGGATGGTGCTGTCAATTTCCGCCGACTCTTCGTTGATCAGGAACTTGGCGTTTTTGAACATGGTATAGCCATCACCGCCACCAATCAGATAGGTGTTTGACGCCAGCGTGTAACTCTTCTTTTCGTCTATCGGCTGGCCGTTGATCGTGATTTTGACGACGCGCGAACCGACAGGCTTGCGGCCATCAAATTCAAACTGCAGGCCGGAGACTTGGGGAAAGCGCCCGCTTTCGGATTCTTCAACGACCTGGCTGACGCCGTTTTCCAGCGCGGCTTTGATCTGCGCGCCGGTCGCTTCGATCTTCACCACAGGGTTCTGAAACGGCAGCATTGAGATGACGTCACGTTTGGTCAACGGGCCAACGGCGAATGTCGTGTTCGCACGGATCGAACCGCCATTGAAGATTGCCACGTCGGCTTTCACTCCATCGCGGCAGGCGTCAGCAATCAGATTGCCCAGGTTGGTTTCGCGCGTACGGACATGACCATTCAACGAATCAAGCTCGACCGCTGTCCGGCCCAGCGGTTTATCGAGTTCGGTGGAAAGTTTGGATTCATATTCGGCGACAACGGCGGCGGCGGCAGGATCGTCCGGCGTCGCATCGGTAACGGGGATGCCTGCCCAATCAATGCTTTCGATCTTGCGTGTGGCGACGCGGATGTTCAGATCAATGCGGCCCAGTGTGCGCGCGTCCGACCCCCATTTGAAGATCGGCGTGTGTCCGGCCATGGATTGAAGGAGTTCGTGTTCGTGCCCGCCAATAATCACATCCGCCAGGCCAGTAGCGGCCAGTTTTTTATCCTCGCTCATTGTCAGGTGAGTGACGGCAATGATGACTGTCGCGCCCGCTGCGCGCATCCGCTGAACCGCGCGTCGCGCTGTCACAATCGGGTCTACAAAACGAATATTATCGCCAGGGCTGGAACTGGTCTTGGTATCAGTCGTCAACAAACCGAAGATGCCGATCTTGACGCCGCCGAGTTTGCGTATCACATAAGGCGGCATGCCATTGAATGGTTTGCTCGTGTTACGGTCAATCACATTTGCGCCTAACCAGACGAACTTCGACTCCTTCATTCGCTCAATCAGGATGTCATTGCCGAAATCGAATTCGTGATTGCCGAGCGCGGCATAATCCAGCCCAATGGCATTCC
>JBBQVH010000171.1:0-13795 GCA_038211695.1 Blastocatellia bacterium
GAAAAAGCTGCGCCAATTGCCGCAGCCATCAAAGAACAAATCATCGCTGGCGAAGTCATCCGCTCCGACGAAACCAGCGCGCGCGTCACAGCTCGCAACTGGTGGCAGTGGGTGTTCATCAGCGAAAACGGCGTTTATCACACGATCGTGCCGACGCGGAGCTTCGCCGAAATCACCGCAGTGATGGGCCCACTCGCCGTCAAAGCCCGGGTCAGTGATTGTTACGGCGCGCAATTGAAAGCGCCCGCCGAAGTCTTTCAACTCTGTTTGACACATCAACTGCGCGACCTGCAACGAGTGCTGGACGCCAGCCCGCAAGAGTTGTGGGCGCTGGCTGCGCAGAAACTGTTTCGAGATGCGATTCATTTGCGAAACCGATTCGTGTCCGGCGAGATGAAGCTGAGAGGCTTTCTACGCCGAGCGACGCAAATCGAAAATCAACTCGACCGCCTGTTGGAAGAAGTGTTGACGAACGAAGCCGCGCAAAAACTTCAAACCCGCTTTTCCAAACATCGCGACAAACTGCTCACGTTTTTGCAATCCCCGGCGGTTCCGCCGACCAATAACGAATCCGAGCAAGCGCTGCGCGGGAGCGTCATTGATCGCAAAGTCACCAACGGCTTCCGCTCGGAATGGGGAGCGAAAGCCTATGCCGCCCTGCAAACACTGATTGCCACTGCCAAACAAAAAGGCGAACAGACTTTTCAAACTCTTGTGATGTTGATGGGCATCCCCATTCTTCCTTTCCTTGAAGCCTCAAGCCCGTGAGTAATTACACCAATCATATAGTGCTGGTGGGTAGCCGTTGTCGCTCAAGTATCTTTCACCTTCATATCGTTGATACCGAGCATAGCTTACCCAGCTAATTCCTATGAGCGCAATGACTCCTGCCACTGCTGCTCCCTTGATGATCGTGCGCCGCCGTTGGCTAATACGCAGGAAATTCTTCTTTGCCTGCTCGTCATTGCCCCAGGGAATTTGCGTTTCGTAGCGTTCAACCAGCCGCAGTTCCTTCGCTTTCAGCAGGTAATGCGAACGCTTGTGGCTTGGAAGGCGTTCTGGAATTTCAGCTTGGCTTGATCCACTTCGGCCAGCAGCTTGCCTGTCAGGCGGTAAAGCGCCGGAATCAGGCGTTCGTGCGGCAATCGGTACCGCACAGCCGAACCATCCGACGGCGCGACGGTTTCGAGCAAGCGGGTGTCTCGATGTGACAGGCGGTCAAGCTGGGTTTTCAGCAGCCGGGCTTCCGCGCCCGATTCCGTGGCGAGTTTGTCAACAGTCAAGCCTTCGGCCAGGCGTTGGCTAGTTTCAGCGTCGCGCAGCGCCAGCATCGCTTTCAGAATCGCTTCCTGACTTTCTTTGGGAAACAGGTCCAGGCAACGGCTGATGTATTGCATCAGCAAGCCTTCGGCGCCACCGGCAAACTGGTAATCGCGGATGGTGATGGTTTGGCCGCTCTGCCGTTCGTGCAGTTCGGCCAGCACCAGCAAGCCGATGCCGATGTCCACGGGCGAGACTTCGCCTTCGACCGTGGCGGCTTCGACCAGGTTGTTGATGACGGATTGTTCGATGGAATCTTTCAGGTTGGATTCGTTGACCAGTTGGCCGATGACTTCGCGCGCTTGTTCGGCGGTGAACAATCGCAGCGAAACATCCTGCGGCGGGCGGATGCTGCCTCCTGTTCGGGCCTGTTCGGGCCTGTTCCGGACTGATGAAATCCATCCAATCGGCGCTGAATTCGTGGCGAAAGGCGATCACCCACTGATGTGGTGCGGCGGTTTGGATTCGCGGACGGTTCGACGCAACAATTGGAAAATCTTCCGGCTGCCGCGCAACTGTTCAAACTGATCAAGCACGATGACGTGCGATTGGCGTCCGAGCGCATCTATCGGATTAACCAATTCTTCCAGCGTAGCCGGTTTGGTTGCGCCTTCCGGCCATTTTTCCTGAATGGCGCGCAGCAATCCTTTGTCCGGTTCGGTCGGCACGGCTTCCCAGTAATGAAAGGTCACGCGGTCGCCCAGAATGTGCTTCAGCCCGGCGCGCAACAGCGAAGTTTTGCCCGCGCCCGAAGCGCCACGGACGACGACCATCAACACTTGATCGTCCAGCACTAGGCCCAGTAACTTTTGCAATTCGCTTTCGCGGCCAAGTTTGCGAAACAACTCGCCGTCGGCTTCGGTAAACGCCATCGGCCCTTTGATCGCTGACGGACGATCTTTGGCGGGCGGCAATTCGGGCGGATGAGCCAGACGCCAAACCCGGAATGCCGTATAAGCGAGGCAGACGACGCCAACCGGATAAAGACCGATCTGCAAATACGCTGACAACCCAAGACCGCCCTTGAATTCAGGAAGCAGCTTCCCGCCGACCGCGTAACCGCTGGGAAAACACAGCGCCGCGATGGCGAACGCGGTTTGTTCGCGCTTGCGCCCTTTGAGAGTGCGAATGAAATTTACGAATTGCTGCCAATTCCACATATTCTTTTGCTGAGTTGTACTGCGTTGATGACGAAGCCTTACCGCAAACGGCTTGAGAAAGGCGGGCGGATTCTATGCTGAGGCGGATGACAAGCTAATATGGATTGGGAATAAGACAATTTCTTTCCCGCTTTACTCGACGACTTGAAGATCCGGTTCGTTCCCATCCGCCTGCGCATACACGCGCAAGATCGGACTGACCAGCAATCGGTGCAGCACCAATGCAGTCAAGCCGCAAGTTGCCATCACCGCCGCCATCGGCACAGCCGAATGCGCGTGCAGCGCGCCGACCAGCGAACCTGCAATCGTGGCCGCGCCAAATTGAATCGTTCCCAATAATGCTGAAGCGCTGCCCGCGCGTTCCGCTTGATGCGCCATCGCGCCGGCCACGGCATTCGGAAACGAAAAGCCCAGGCTGGCGATAAAGCCGAACAACGGCGGCAGCAATCCCCACAAGCCTCCCCAGCCGGTCACCGCCACCAACAGTAACCACAATCCGAAACCGGCAATCATCATCACAGCACGCGACAGAATCGCGTCTGACTTCCATCGGGCCAGCAGCCGGTGATTGAGTTGGGACGCGCCGATAAATCCGATCGCATTGACGCCAAAAAACAAGCCGTATGCCTGTTCCGGCACGCCATACAGCTTGATGAAAACGAACGGCGAGCCAGAGATGTAGGTAAACAACCCAGCCTGTGCAATGCCACCCGCCAACGCATAGCCATTGAAGCGACGGTCAGCCAGCAATTGCCCATACACGCGCAACGCGCCGCGAATCGGGTGAGCGTGCCGGCTGCGCGCCTGTTTCGGCAACGTTTCGCGCAATCCACTTGCCGCTGCAATCAAACACGAAACGCCAAAGGCCATCAGAATTCCAAAGATCGCCCGCCATCCGAAAAACTTCAGCACATATCCACCGGCGATGGGTGCCAGAATGGGCGCGACGCCCAGCACCAGCGTCAACTGCGAAAAGACGCGCGCCGAAGCCTGGCGATCAAACAGATCGCGCACCATTGCGCGCGCAATCACAATCCCCGCGCATCCGCCCACCGCCTGCACAAACCGCAACGCGATCAATGTCTCGATGTTCGGTGCCAGCGCACAGCCAAGGGACGCCAGCACATAAAGACAAATCCCAGTATAGAGCGGACGTTTGCGCCCGAACCTGTCCGCCAGCGGCCCGTAAAACGCCTGCCCCAAAGCCATTCCGATGAAAAAGGCCGCCAGTGAAAACTGCACGGACGACGAACTGGTATGCAGGTCTTTTTCCAGCGTGGGAAAGCTAGGCAGGTACATATCAATGGACAGCGACGCAAAGGCGGTCAGCGCGCCCAAGATCAAGATCAGCTTGACGGAAATATTCTTCGCAGTTTGTTGTTGTGCCGTAACGACAGTCATTTCGTTCCTGCCTGTTGGAATTGTATTCGGGCAATCAGACATCCAAACCAACAGCGCGCATCAGTTCCAGCGCATTGCTCTTTTCGACGACGCCGGGATGCATCTTGTAATCGAAGATCATCTGGCCATTTTCCATGTGGTCTTCAAAGTGGACGTTGACCGCGCGTTCGCCAACAGATTCGGTGATGCGCGTCAGCGCCAGATCGTGCGTGGTGACCAGGCCAATCGCACCGCGCGCGACCAGGCTGCGCACGACGGCTTCCGCGCCGATGCGCCGGTCATGCGAATTGGTGCCGCTTAAAATTTCATCCAGCAGAAACAGCAAGGGAAGTTCAGCGTTCGTCAGTTCGACGATTTGTTTCAGCCGCGTGATCTCTGCATAAAACCGCGACGCGCCCGTTTGCAGCGAATCCAGAATGTGAATCGAAGCGCCGATGTTCAGCGGCGAAACGCGCAAGGACTGCGCAAAGACAGGCGCGCCCGTCAGCGCCAGCACGACGTTGACGCCGATGGTGCGCATCAGAGTGCTTTTGCCGGACATATTCGATCCGCTGATGATCAAGAGTTGGTGGCTGGAATTAAGCTGCACATCATTGCGCACGCAGCGCGCGGCAGCGATCAGCGGATGGCCGATCTGCTGTCCTTCGAAACAGGCAAAGCAGGCTTCGTGTTCGACGATTTCCGGGAAAGGATGCTGTGGATGTTCGTAGGCGAAGTTGGCTAACGCGTTCAACGCTTCAATCTCGGCCACGGCATCCAACCAAGCCGGAATATGCGCGCCGGTCGTCTGGCGCCAGCGCTCGATTCGCAGTGCCAGTTGCGGCGGGATCAACGCCAGAAAAGCGATGGGTGCGAAGAATTGATTTTTGGTCGAATCCAAAATCTGTGTCAGCCGGTTGAGTCTGGCGATTTGAACAGAAGGCGGTTGCGCATCCGTGTTCAGCCGCGCGCGCAATGCGGCCAGCTTCGGCGTTTGAAAAGATTCGGCTTCCAACCGCGCCAGAATTTCGCTGAGCAGATTCAATTCCCGGCTGGGCCGTTCAACGGCTGAAATCACTTGCGAAACCTGCTGCCGGTATCGCGAATAGATGAACAACCCGCACAGCACCGCCGCCAGCGCGGGCAATCGCACGCCATACTGAAACCAGACGACCACCGCCGCCAGCGTCAACACTCCCGTCGTCGCGATGATCAGCAACAACACTGGAATCTGCCTCGCGGTAAAGACCGGCGGCGCTTGGCCCCAAGTTTCGACCTCTTCGGTCTGAACGCCTGCGCGCACTTCTGCGCCCAGCAGCGCCAGGTCTTCGCGCAGATCAAGCTTAGCGCGCAATTCTTCAACGGCCGCTTGGCGCAAGCGTATTTCGCCAATGCTGGCAGGGCTTTTCAGCCACTGCGCCAATTTCCCTTCGCCCGCCTTGGTTCGCGCGGTCGAGAGCAATTCAAACAACGAGCCTTCGCCAAAGAGGTCTAAATCTTCGGCGTATGGATGCTGCTTTTCGGCAAACTGCACGCCCGTTTCGCCCGTGCCTGTCCAACGGTCTTCCAGTCGCGCCAAACCGCGTTCGTAAAACTTTACGGCGCGCGACAGCCGGTCTTCTTCGCGGTGCAATCGCTGATGCCGAACCATCAACGCAACAAACGCCACGACCGGCAGCAACATCCACCACGCCGAAATGTGATGGTCAAAGGCCAGAATTCCCATCACGATGATGACGCCGAACAGAATTCGGCGCGTGATCCAGATTTTGCGGCTGCACTGTTGCAGGTCAGCCAGCGAACGACGGCGCGCTTCCAGCCGTTGTGCGTATTCAATTTCAGGGCTAGTCAAATGATTTCCAAACTCCTTCTCTTTTACTTCTTCGGCAGCGCGAACGCCACATAACTGCCGCCCGAAGCCGAGCCTTTGCCGCCACCCGCTGCAATGACAATGAACTGGCGGCCATTCGCTTCATACATCGCGGGCGTTGCGTTGCCCGCCGCGGGAAGCTGCGTCTGCCACAGCAGCTTGCCAGTGGCCTTATCAAACACGCGGAACTTTTTGTCGTAGTTGGTCGCGCCGATGAAGAATAACCCATTGGCCGTGACGATGCCGCCGCCGTAATTTTCGCTGCCGGTGTTGGTCATCCCTTTGGCTGCAAGTTCGGGATATTCGCCGAAGGGAATCTTCCATTTGATCCGCCCCGTATTCAGATCAATCGCATTCAACGTGCCCCAAGGCGGCGTGATGGCGGGATAGCCTTCGTTGTCCAGAAACTTGTTGTAGCCATTGTGCGTGTACTTCAGATCAATCGGATTCGCTCCGGGCGCGTCTATAACTTCTTTTGAAACGATCTCGTCTTTGCCGGTCAGCACGTACATCGTGATGGCCTGGATAGCTTCGTTGCCCAGTCGAGCGAAGCCCGGCATGCGGCCCTGCCCATTGCGAATCAGACCGCGCGCATCCTGATCGCCCATCTTGCTGGCCAGGTTTTTCAGCGATGGGAATTCCGGCGGCGAACCGCTCATGTCTTTCTGATGGCAGTTGGCGCAGTTGGCTTCATACAGCGATTTGCCGCTGACCTGTTTGGCTTTGGCCTTGGGCACCAGTTGCAGAATCCACGCCATCTCGTTGGCGTTGACGTACAGCAAACTGGTTTCAGGATCAAACGCCGCCCCGCCCCATTCGCCGCCGCCATCAAAGCCCGGAAAAATGACCGTGCCTTCCAAACTTGGCGGTTCGAATTGGCCGTTACTACGAATTTTGCGGAATCTATCCAGCGCGAACTGATGGGCTTCGGGCGTGCGCGTGGTCAACGTCTCATCGGTCACTCGCTGGCGCGCGAACGGTTCGGGCAGCACGGGCAAGGCCTGAAATTCAGCCAACACTTCGCCGTCCACGCTCGATTGCGGGTACTTGCGGGATTCGATTGGGAAGAGTGGCTTGCCGGTCGTGCGTTCGAACAAATAGACGTGGCCGGATTTAGTAATTTGCGCGACGGCGTCCACCGTCTTGCCATTGCGTTTGACCTTTACCAATACAGGCGCGGAAGGAAAGTCACGATCCCACACATCGTGTTTGACGGCTTGGAAATGCCAGATGCGCTTGCCCGTTGCGGCGTCCAGACACAGCAGGGTGTTCGCGAACAGGTTGTCACCCACGCGATTCGCGCCGTAAAAATCAAATGCCGATGACCCTGTCGGCACAAAGACCAACCCGCGTTTTTGATCCACCACCAAGCCTGACCAGTTGTTCGCGCCACCCAGAAAAGACCGCGCATCTTTCGGCCAAGTCTCAGCGCCGAATTCACCCGCCGCCGGAATCGTGCGGAAGCTCCAGCGCAGCTTGCCCGTGCGCACGTCGTAGGCGCGAATGTCGCCCGGCGCGGCGGGCAAACCTTCGCTGACCAGGCTACCGATGATCAACGTGTCTTTGTAAATCACGCCCGGCGTGGTCAGCATCACCGTCAGCCCGTCCATCTGCTGTCGCCCCAAATCCTGCCGTAAATCCAACCAGCCGTTCTGCCCAAACCCTTTCGCAGGCTGGCCCGTGCCCGCGTCCAACGCGTAAAGCCAATTGCGGTAGCCAACAAACAGACGCTTCTCTGCTCCCTCCTGCCAATAAGTCACGCCACGATTGCGCATCTTGCCGGAGCCTTTGCGGCCTTCGTTCGGATCAAAGCTCCAACGCTCTTTGCCGGTCGCGGCGTCCAGCGCCACCACGCGCAGCTTCGGCGTCGTGGCATACAGCACACCATCCACAATGATCGGATTGCATTGATTTTCAGAGCCGCTGAATTCATCGCCCGAATCGTACTGCCAGGCGACCTGAAGCTGATTGACGTTTTCACGTGTGATCTGCGACAAGGTTGAATAGTGAATATTCTCTTCGCCGCCGCCGAACATCGTCCAATCGCGGTACTGCCGCACGGATGTGTTCTTCACTTGCGCCTGCGTGCCGTAAACAAACCACACGCCCGCCAGCGCCACACCGATTGCGATTCCAAGTTTCAGTCGTTTCATTTTTTGATTGTCCGGGAAGTGAGATTCTACGACGGGCGCTGACTGTAGAGGCGGGACGGCAGGATTTCAAGCGTTTGGCTGAAGACTACAACAAGGTCCATTCATTTCTTGCCACAAAGACACGGAGCCACAGAATTTTTAGCCTTGCCTCATCGTGCGAACAAGCCATGGCAAGCAAGCAACCCTTTGCTTTTCTCTGTGGCTCTGTGACTCGGTGGCGAACTCTTCCGAGCCGGGGTCAGCGTCTGGCCGCTGGCCGCGCCGTTCGCGCGTAGCGCAAGCCGACCTTGACCAGAATCGGCTGATTGGGTTTGACGGCGACACGGTAGATGGTTTGCGGGGCGGGGTCTTCCTGCGTCAATTGCCGGGTCGCATTAGCTCCGGCTTCTTTCTCTGCCTGAGTCCAGGTTTTGCCAATGCCATCGGCCATTTCAAATCGTTCGACGCGAGTGCCCCAGGTCTGTTCCCATTTGGCGACTTGTTCGGCGGTCAGCACCAACGGTTTTTCTCCGATGGTGATTCCCTCCAACGGTTGCTGAGTGACGATAACGGTCAAGCTTTCGCTTCTGACATCGGCGCGGCGAGGCTTCATGGTGAAAAAGTTCGGACGGTCTTCCTGTCCCGGCAATTCGATGATGTGGCCAGCCGACACGCGATTGTCTCCGCCGCGTGTGCGCGTCGTTGGGAAAATCAATTCCGGTTGGCCATACGAACCGTCCGCGTACTGTTCGCGGTCAATGATGTAGAGGTAACCATTTTGCGGGGCTTCAAAGCTGAGCCGGATGCGGTCGTTCAAGCGCATGGGCGTATCGGCGGAAATTCGCTCCGGCGTCCATTCAACTGCATCCGCGCCATCTTGCACAATCATTCGCACGGAGTCATGGGATTTGGCGGGTCGCAACCGCCAAACCGTCAGTCCGATTTGCGCAAACTCTCCGTGTGACTTTTGCGAACCTGCTTTGGGTGTTGTGCTTACATATTTTGCGCGAGTTGTTTTCGCGCCTGACTTAGCGCCCGGACGAGCTTTCAGAAATTCTTCGGCCACGATTCCGCGATCCGCGTCCGGCTGCGATTTCGCTTTTGTTTTGATTTGAGCAAAAGCTGATGTGCAAGCCAAACAGCAAACAACGATGAACAAACAGATGCGATGTTTCATAAAGTTTTTCCTCTCGCTCCTTAAACCGTAACTTGAAACCGTATCCCCTCATCGCGGCGGAATAATTTCACAACTCTTGTGGGCAATATCGTTTGGCGACCTTGTGTTTATTGACTCCGCCCGAACCGGGCCATAGACTTCGGCGTAAATATAGTCGGCGCTGAAGCAACATCCAAACTGAACTGAAGCCGTTTACGAAGTATTTATCACCTGGAGTTTACCGATGCTTTCTGTTTTCCCCCCTATGAACGGAGTTCGCGCGTTACGAAGTCTGACACTAACCGGCTTCTTGCTTGTACTGTTTTGCCTGTGCGGATGGCGTTATCTGTCCGGTTCATCACCAACAGCCGCTGCCGTGTCCGGTCAACAACCTAGCGGTACGCAGTCAACCGCCACTCGCCCCGTTTCAACGCCAGCAGTTCAAGAAAAACCTTTCCCGCTTGAGCCTGGCAAACCTGTCGAACGAGAAATTGCCAGAGGGCAACAGCAAGACTTCACGATTTCGCTGATGGCGGGCCAGTTCCTGCGCGTCATCGTTCACCAACTCAGCGTTGATGTCACCGTTACCATCGCCGACCGCGAAGGCAAAGCCATTGCCGAAGTCGGCTTCACCAGCGTCGGCGGTCAGGAATCGCTGTCTTACGAAGCGGCGGCCACGAGCGAATATCGCTTGCTAATCAAAGCAAATCCCGTCGGAGCCCCGCGCGGCAGTTACCGCCTACAAGCCGAACTGAAGCCTGCCGCCACTGAACAGGACAAAAAGCGCATCTCCGCCGAACGATTGATGATCGAAGCTAATGAACTCAGCAAAGAGCGGGGGCGGACGGCTCAGCAAGTTATCGAAAAACAACAACAGGCCTTGGTCATCTGGCGCGAATTGAATGACCAGCACTTGATTGCGTGTTCATTGACCAACATCAGCAATGCCCACTACACGCTTGGTCGGTACGAGCAAGCAATAGAATTTTTTACGCAAACAATTTCAATTTGTCGTCAAGCGCAGGATACCGCTGGTGAAGGACGAATGCTGCATCTGGCCGGCGGCGCATATCAATTTTTGAGTCAGTATGAAAAAGCTATCGAACATTACGAACAGTCTTTGGTTATACGGCAGGCATTAAGAGATAACGCAAATGAGTTAAGTGTGCTCAATGATTTGGGGACCGTTAATTACTACCTAAACCGTTACGAAAACGCGATTGATTACTTTGAAAAGGTAATCCGACTCCGGCGTGAAATTGGAGATCGTGCTGGCGAAGGAAGAACGCTGGGCAATCTGGGCGGTGTCTATCAAGTTCTGGGACGCTATGAAAAAGCAGTTGAGCTCTATGATCAGTCACTGCTGATACTCCGCGAGGTTAAGTTGCGACCAAATGAAGGAATCGCACTCAATAATCGGGGAGAAACTTATGAATTGCTGAGCCGTCCTGAAAAGGCAATTGAGAGCTTCGAGCAAGCGTTGGCAATAGCCCGCGAATTGAAAGAACGGAACAGAGAGGCAGCCAGATTAAGCAATCTTGGCAATTCCTATCACTCTCTCCGCCAGTACGAAAAAGCGAATGCATACCTGGAACAGGCACTGGCCATTCAACGGGATGGAAAATATCGAGCGGATGAAGGGCAAACACTGGTCAAACTCGGGAGGGTACAGCATTCATTGGGGCAGTATGAAAAAGCCATTGAGCAATACAAGCTGGCGTTGACGATTGCCAAAGACGTTAAGTCACCAGCGGACGAAGCCACAGCGCTTTACCAACTTGCCCGAACTGAAATTGCGCGGAGTAACCTCCCTCAATCATTAAGCTACGTCGAAGAAAGCCTAAGGCTTGCCGAATCTTTGCGCTCTGGTATGGTCAGCCAGAATTCGCGCGCAGCATTTTTTGCCGCCGCACAAAACTCTTATCAGTTGTACATTGACGTGTTGATGCGTCAGCATCAGGCCGATCTAACCAAAGGAAATAACGCGCTAGCTTTTGAAGCCAGCGAACGGGCGCGGGCGCGAGGTTTGCTGGAAATGCTGACCGAAGCGCGCGGTGACATTCGCCGGGGAGTGGATGCCGCGCTGCTCGAACGGGAGCGTTTGCTGGCCAAACAGTTCAATGACAAGGCTCAGCGATTGACTCAATCAAACACGTCCGCTCAAATCGCTACGCTGAAACAGGAAATCGCGGCAATTGAAAATGATTATGAACAGGTGCAGGCCACCATTCGCAAAAACAGCCCTCACTATGCCTCGCTGACCGAACAGCCATTGCTGAAACTAAACGAAATCCAGCAGCAGTTGGGGCCAGATACGTTGTTGCTGGAATACTCGCTTGGTGAAGAGCGCAGTTTTCTGTGGGTGGTTGCGCACAACTCGCTGACCAGTTACGAACTGCCAAAACGGGAGCAGATCGAGCAGGCTGCGACCGACGTTTACAAGATGTTGACCGTGCGCAGCCGCAATCGCTCCGGCGAAAGTCCGCAACAAAAACAGGCGCAGATCTCCCAAACCGAAGCGCAGCTTCCCGGTGCCGCAAGACAATTGAGCCAGATGCTGCTTACCCCCGCCGCTGCCCAGCTTGGCAATAAACGGCTGGTTATCGTTGCCGATGGAGCCTTGCAATACATTCCCTTTGCTATGCTGCCTGATCCCGCCAACCCACAGCCAACAGATGCGAAAAAAGCCGTGAACCCACAACCCGCTATCCGCTATCCGCTATCCGAAGCTCCGTTGGTGGTGAATCACGAACTGATTAGTTTGCCATCGGCTTCGACATTGGCGGTGATGCGCAAAGAGCTTGCCGGAAGAAAGCCTGCGCCAAAACAGTTGGCAGTTTTTGCTGACCCGGTTTTTGCCTCCAACGACCCCCGTTTGAAAGTTGCGGCGGCCAAGCCAGCCGACGAAGCTCCGCCAGCGGCTGCCACGCGGATGGTCGAACATCTTTCCGGTGACGCTACGTTACAAGGGGCACGACGCGGAATGGTCATCCCGCGCTTGCCTTTCACCCGGCAGGAAGCCAATCAAATTCTCGCACTCGCTTCGGCTGACTCCAGTTTCAGGGCAGTGGATTTCAAAGCCAGCCGCGCTTCGGCTCTCAGTTCAGAACTCAGTCAGTATCGTTATCTGCACTTTGCCACGCACGGTTATTTGGACAGTGAACGCGCGGGATTATCGGCGCTGGTGCTGTCGCTGGTGGACGAACAGGGCAAGTCGCAGGACGGCTTTCTCCGCGCACACGAACTTTATAACCTGAACCTTCCCGCCGAACTCGTGGTGCTTAGTGCATGCCAGACGGGCCTCGGCAAACAGATCAAAGGCGAAGGGATGATCGGGCTGACACGGGGCTTTATGCATGCCGGAGCGGCGCGCGTTGTCGTTAGCTTATGGAACGTCAACGACAAAGCCACTTCGGAGTTAATGGCTAGTTTTTATCAGAAGATGCTAAAAGAAAAGCAGGCTCCGGCGGCGGCATTAAGAGCAGCTCAGGTTGAAATGTGGCGGCAGAAGGTTTGGCAAAAGCCTTATTACTGGGCGGCGTTTGTGTTACAGGGAGAGTGGCATTAAAGCCACCAACAGAAGCTTTGCCACTTTGTTGTTACTAGTGGCAAGCTTCCGTGCTTCCGTCAGTATCGGTAGTTATCCACCTGCTTCGACATCCATTTCAGGATCTACATAGAATATCTTTGTAGCACCATTTGGCATCAGTATGGTGACAGTGACGGAGCATCTGAATCTACCTTGATTGTAAACAAGGTAAGAACAGTTAATTACCTTTGAATTAACTGATACAATCTGCTGCATAAATTCCCAAACGGCAGCATTCGAATCCTTGGTCCCAGGGCTTGTCCAATCGGTAGAAAAAGGGGGCCAAGCACTATCCCCAAAGTGTATCGGATTTAAAGAATCCTGTGGCTGAGGGGAGAAATTATCGCCAAACAATCCGACCGGAGACTGTGGCCCTTCTTTTCCGTCCTTACTGGCAAATGATATGGTGACGTTTACCAATTTAGTGGCATTGTCAGAAGGATCATAATCTTTATCGTATACATTGAATGTGATTAGACTATTTAGAGTTAGCTTCTGAGGAGTTTGAGGTGCGAGAGAACCCCTTGACCAGTGTGCCTCTTGACTCCAAGGGCCTGGGATACCATTTGTACTTGATGCAAATCCCCAAGCATCTACCTGGCCCTCTTTCTGTCCCTCTTTCCTGATCGAAGAAAAGCCAACGTCAAAACAATAATATTTACCACTTGGACTGACAGGAAGCATAGCATTCTCCTTTATTGTGAAGCGGCATTTGCTTCTTTAGCTTTGCCGCAAAGTGACAAGCAAAAGCTGGGGGCACGACCACAGCCAGCAATGAAGTGAGATTGACAGTGATTAACCGGCTTCGACGCCTCCCGCCTCAACATCCATCTCAGGATCAACCTGGAAGACCCTGCCGGTTGTTAAGGTGACAGTGATGGTGATGTCGAAAGTCTTATTACTTGCGGATTTTTTAGCAACATAAGGGCCTTTGCCAAAGCTATAGCCCGTCATATTGCATCCAGCACTCTTGCCTTTACGTGATGGAAATGAAGGTTTCTTTATCGTTATGGTGCCCTTAGGCCAGCCAAAAGGAGAAACCCCTTTGATGGGTGTGATTTCGCCCTGATGTACTTTGTTATGCTGCTTGCTGCATAACATTTGCCCAGAAGCCGTCCCATTGTCGGGAGAGCTTGATTGCACGAAGTTGCAGAATCTGCGCGCCAGACTCGCGTTTCCAGCGCATCC
>JBBQVH010000172.1:0-13624 GCA_038211695.1 Blastocatellia bacterium
AACGCGCTTGGTTTTAGTATCAACTTCGATCCACGGCAGTGGCAGTTTGTAACAGCGACCTTGGGGCGTGATGCCCGAAAGGCAACGATGCTTGTGAATTCGACCCAACTGAAACAAGGCCGCGTTGGGATTGCCGTGGCATTGCCGGCGGGACAAACTTTACGTGTGGGAAACCGCGAAGCCGTGGTCTTGCAGTTTGTCCGTCAGCGCAGAACCGCGCAGCCACTTGATGCGCGGTTTGGGGATGGGCCTGTTGAGATGATGGCTGTTGATGCCTCCGCGCGCCCGCTTCCAGCTCGAACGCTTCGCTGATGGGGGCGAGGCCGGTTGTGTATTGACGGAATAAATTGGCTCCTTCGATGGATTTTCACTGCGGAGATTTATAGCAATGACTGTAGCGCAATGGATCGTCAATCTGGCAATGGCCTACGCGGGAATCGGACTGTTGTTCGCAGTCATCTTCGTCATAACCGGCGTGGGGCGGATGGATGCGTCGGCGAAGGGCGCGCCGATCTTCTTTCGGTTGTTGATTCTTCCCGGCGCTGCCGCGCTGTGGCCGTTGTTGCTTGGACGCTGGTTGCGCGGGCAGACGCAACCCCCGGTTGAAAAGAACCCGCATCGCCAAGTTCAGGAGGTGAAGCAATGATCCGTCCACTTCGCCGCCAACATCTTGTGATGATTGTTTTGCTGACCGTCGTGCTGATTGCCTTGTTTATCGCGGGGCTTTCCGTGCGGCCTGACCCGCTGCCACCAAATCAATTGCGACTGCCTTCATCGGAGAAATCACGATGAGCCACACCTACACTTCCATTGGCTGGAACCGGCAGAAGAAGATTTATGACGGCGTGATGGTCGCGGGCATTGTCACTTATCTGGCGCTGTTCGTCGGTGTTGGCGCGGTGGTTCATCCAAACGCGACGATTGAAACGCTGCTGATTCGCGGTTTCGGCACGTGCGCGTTATTGATGCTCCACGTTGTCTTGATCATCGGGCCGCTGTGCCGGTTGTTCCCGCGATTGCTGCCGCTGCTTTACAACCGCAGGCATCTGGGCGTGACGATGTTTTTGATGGCGCTGGCGCACGGCGGCTTTTCGATCATTCAGTTTCACGCGCTGGGCGATCTGAACCCGCTGGTCAGCGTGTTCGTCAGCAACACGCGCTACACCAGCCTGGCCAACTTTCCCTTTCAACCGCTGGGGCTGGCGGCGCTTGTGATTCTGTTTTTGATGGCTGCGACCAGCCACGATTTCTGGCTGGCGAATCTGACCGCGCCGCTGTGGAAGCGGCTGCATATGGTGGTTTACATGGCGTATGGATTGATCGTCGCCCACGTTCTGCTGGGCGTGTTGCAGGCAGAGACGAATCCGATTCTGGCGGCAACGTTGGGAATAGGAATGGTTGTTGTGGTTGGTCTGCATTTGGTCGCAGGCTGGCGCGAACGCATGCTGGACGTACCGGCGGATGTGACTGTTTCAGCCAGCGGCTTTGTTGATGTTTGCAGCGTGGACGAGATCAAAGAGAACTGCGCAAAAATTGTCACGCTGAGCGGAGAACGAGTTGCCGTTTTCAAATACGACGGCAAGGTTTCGGCATTGTCGAACGTCTGCCAGCATCAAAACGGGCCGCTGGGCGAAGGCAAGATCATTGACGGCTGCGTGACTTGTCCCTGGCACGGTTATCAATACTTGCCGGATTCGGGTGCATCGCCGCCGCCTTTCGCCGAAAAAGTGCCGACCTTTAACGTCAAAGTGATCAACGGACGCGTGCTGGTTGACCCGAAGCCGAATGCGGCGGGCACACGCGTCGAACCAGCGGTGATTTGAACCAGGGGTATTTGAAAATGATGAACCCGAAAGAGCAGGAAGAGTTTTATGTCGGATACTTGGCGAAAGCACCACGCGGCATTGGCGCGATTGTCCGGCGCGCAGCGATTGTGTTGCTTGTAATCGCGATGATGGCGGCCATCGTACTTGTCTTCGGCCAGCATCGCTTTGCCGCCAGCTTTTTTGACTCCGGCCACTTATACGTGCGTGAGACTAGGGGAGAAGTTGTTGTTGACGGTCGGCCATCTGTTATTAATCATTCCGAGTACAGCCACGTACGCGAATTTGAAGGCGTGCTTCGCGAATGGCCGATTCCTGCTTTGGTTGTTGAGCAGCGGAGTTTCGCTTTGGTCGCCGAAGGCAAGCATGGCGCGCGGGCGCTAGTGGCAGAGTTGGATGGCAAGGCAGCAAAGTTGCGCGGAACGCTGATTCATCGCGACGCGACCGAGATGATCGAAGTCACGCCTGGCTCAATTCAGACTGCCAATCAGAACGCCGCGCTGCCCGTTGCCAGCGAAGACCTGGGGCGGCAAACGCTGGCGGGTGAGATCGTGGACAGCAAATGTTATCTAGGCGTGATGAACCCCGGCCACACCAAACCGCATCGCGAATGTGCGTCGCTTTGTATTCGTGGCGGCATCCCGCCGCTGTTTGTGGTGAAAGACGCCGATGGCCGCAGCGTTAATTTGTGGCTGGTGTCTGAAAAGGGAGAGCCAGTCAATCAACAGGTGCTGGACTTTGTTGCCGAACCAATCGAAATCACCGGCCAAATCAAGCGTCAAGGCGATCAGCTTTATCTTTACGCGAACCCACAATCTATACGGCGATGATTGCTGGTTCGCGGTGGTGAGTACGAGGATGCGTTCAGGATTGATCGGCAGCGGCTTCGTTCGTACTGGAAGAGAGCGAGCCAAGTTTTTCTTCGGCGACCGCGATGAACTCTTCAGCGTGCGCGATTCGCAAGGCGGCATCCTGCTCGCTAAACTTGCCGCCCGGTTCATAATCACCTTCGATTCTGGCGTTGTAGGCGTTGATCAGATTGCGATGGAGATGAGCTGGGATCACCCCTGTCTTGATCAGGTGTTGTCCGACGGCTGAGAGCAACGATCCGTGTTTTGAGTATGTCAGTCCCTGGCCAAGCAGAAACGCCTGCGCCACATAAAACATCGTGTAGTAAGCCCGCGCCACCGCAAAGTCGTAATATCCTCCTGCCGCCAGATGCCTGGACGCACTCAAGCTTTGGCATGCTTTCTTCATCATTACTTCCTGCGCCGCCGTCATACGGAAAGTCCTTCTCTGCGGACGTTTGCCAAGAGCGGGGTTTCGGCATGATAAAAAGCATCTTCCGCCCTGAAGATCGTAGAAAGTAGCACGTCGTACTTGAGACACACCGTGGCGATCAGATCGCCGGTTTGTTCAATCTCCTGGCTCGGAGAAACCTCGCCTTTCAAAACGATCATCACGTCAATGTCAGAGCCGGGCACAGCGTCTCCCCGCGCCTGCGAGCCAAAGAGCACTACCTTGATTAAGCGGTCGCCATAATGTCCAACAAGCCGCGCGCGCAGTTCACTCAGAATCTGCTGTAAATTCTCGTGCTTCATTGTCGCCTCCCGTGCTTTGCCCAAGCTACATCTTATGCCTTGCCGGGGCGGCATTACCAGAATCTATGCCAGGTTATTTAGCCCTTACTTCAATACTCCCACCTTCAAATGCGAACTCAGCTTGCCGGAATGAAAGATGCGATGCGTGGCCTTCTGAAAGTCGCTCTCTACGGCGTGATAAATATCCACGAACTTCTGTGGGTTACGATCCACCAGCGGAAACCACGAACTCTGCACTTGCACCATCAGGCGATGTCCGGCTTTGAACGTATGGTTGATGTCCTGCAAGTTGAATTTCACCTCGGTCGGTTGATTCGGCTTGAATGCTTCCGGCTTCGAAAAGCTGTTGCGGTATTTGCCGCGCATCACTTCGCCGCGCACCAGCATTTGGAACCCGCCCATCTTCACCTGTGCACCTGCTGGGGAATTGTTTGGCGCGTTGTCGGGATAAACGTCAATCAGTTTGACGACGAAGTCGGCGTCCGTGCCGGTGATGGAAACAAACAGATCGGCCACCATCGGCCCGGCCAGCGTCACGTCTTCGGTCAGCACATCGGTTTGATACGTCAGCACGTCAGGCCGCATGGCGGCGAAGCGTTGATCTTCGATCATATAAGTCGTGCCGCGATTGTTGGTGATTTCGCTGGTGTAGGGAACAGGTTTGGCCGGATCGCTGACGTATTCGTCGGATTCTGATGAGGATGAACCGGGTGGATCAAAAGACAGCTTGCCGTTCGCTTGGAAGTAAATCGATTTAGCTTGTGCGTCTTTTGGCGGCCATTGCTCATAGGACTTCCATTCGTTCGCGCCCGTGCGGAAGACCAGCGCTTCCGGCTGTTTCAACTCGCCCTTGTCTTTCAGGTAAAAGTTGAAAAACTTCAGCTCGACGTTCTCGCGGTACCACTCGGATGTTTTGGAATCGAAGCGAATGTTGCCCAGCGATTCGCCCGTGCCGCGCGCCCAGCCACCGTGCGACCACGGCCCCATGACCAGTGCGTTAAAGGTATTCGGATTGTTCTTCTCGATGGTCTGATAGATGTTCAGCGGCCCGTACAAATCCTCGGCGTCGAACCACCCGCCGACTGTCATAACCGCCGGTGTGACCTTCTTCAAATGCGGCAGCACATTTCGCGCTTGCCAGAATTCGTCGTAATCCGGGTGCGCCATCACGTCGTTGATGTATTTGTTTTCGCCTTTGAAATACTTCATTGCGTTGGCCACCGTGCCGAGCTTCAGGAAATATTGATACGCGTCCGGCGTGCCGTAATCGAAGCCACTAAAGAACTGATTTGGCGTTGGCTGCGGGCGAGGCATGCCGAAGAAGGTGTTGAAGCTGAACGAATCAATCAGGAAGTATGCGCCGTTGTGGTGATCGTCGTCGCCGATGAACCAGTCGGCGATGGGGGCTTGCGGCGATGCGGCCTTCAGCGCTGGGTGCGGGTCTTGCAGCGCCGTGGCCGAATAGAAGCCCGGATACGAGATGCCATAGATTCCAGCGCGCCCGTTGTTGTTCGGGATGTTTTTGATCAGCCACTCAATCGTGTCGTAAGTGTCGCTGGCTTCATCAATGTCGGCGTTCGATTTCTTGTTGGGATTGAAAGGCCGCATGTCATCGAATTCGCCTTCGGACTGGAACGTCCCGCGCACATCCTGATAAACGAAGATGTAGCTTTCCGGCATAAACAATGGCGACGGGCCGAGTGAGCCTTTGTAGGCTTCAGCGCCGTATGGCCCGGCGCCGTATGGCGTGCGAGACATCAGGAGTGGGTATTTCTGCGTTGTATCCTTGGGCGCATAAACGACGGTGTAAAGTTTCTTGCCGTCGCGCATTGGGATTTGATGCTCCGACTTGATGTAATTAGCTTTTACATCGAAGCCTTGCGCGTGTGAAGAGTGAGTGGAGTGAAAGAGGGTTAGCGTGAGGACTGTGAAAAATAGAAACAATGCAAGCAGCCGGTTCGACTTCATCAAAGATTCTCCTTATCCGTGGTTAATGTCAGGGGGCAGAGAATAAACGACGGTGAACGCGAACTCCAAACTGATCCTATGTCTGGAAAGCCTGTCAATTTTATTGTCCTTCGGCGAGAATGCGCGGCACTTGAAGTGGGTTGACTCCATTCATCTCAGAGGAAAAATGAATAACGAAAGCAAACCGCAACTCATCCGCGCGCTCAAGCTGCGCGATCTGATTTTGTTCAATCTAGTGGCTGTGCTGGGGCTGCGCCATCTGGGCACATCGGCCAAGGCTGGCCCGACGACGTTGTTGTTATGGGTGCTGGCGGCATTGTTCTTCTTCGTGCCGCAAGGGCTGGCGGTGATCGAGCTTTCTTCGCGTTTCCCAAACTCCGGCGGCATCTACGATTGGACGAAGCGCGCGTTGGGCGAAAAGCATGGCTTTGTCTGCGGCTGGTGTTACTGGATCAACAACGTTCTGTACTATCCCAGCCTGCTGATTTCCGCCGCAGTCATTGCGACGTACATCTTCGGTTATGGCGGAACCAGCCTGGAAAACAACCTGACGTATGTGGTAGCGACAACGCTCGTTTGCCTGTGGATTGCAGTCATCGTGAACATCCGGGGCGTCGGCACGGGCAAATGGTTGCAGAACGCGGGCGGCATTGGCACATACATTCCCGGCGCGCTGGTCATTCTGGCCGGCGCGTATGCCTGGTTCACAATGCCATCGGCCAATCCGATCACCGCGCGCGACCTGCTGCCAAAGGCCACAGATTATGATTCGCTCAATCTGTGGGCCTCCATCGCCTTTGCCTATGCAGGTCTAGAATTGTCGGCAACGATGGGCGACGAAATTCAAGACCCGCGCCGCACGCTGCCGCGCTCAATCTTAATCAGCGCGCCGCTGATTGCCGTGGTGTACTTTCTGGGAACCGGGTCAGTCTTGTGGCTGGTCAAAGACAAAGACATCAACGTCGTTTCAGCTTTCTTGCAAGCGATTGAGATTGGCTTACGCCAGATCAGCCCTGGCCTGAAATGGGTTGTGCCGGTCTGCGCAGCAATGTACACCGTCGGCAATATTGGCGGGGTCGGCGCATGGTTGACTGGGCCTGCGCGCGTCGCATTTGCCATCGGGTTGGATCGTTACTTCCCGCCTGCTTTCGGCAAAATTCATCCGCGCTGGCGCACGCCTTATGTTGCGATCTTGGTACAGGCGACGCTGGCGACGGTGCTGTTGCTGCTGGCTGTGTGGGGCAAGCAGGGCGGTGCACGGCAAGTGGAACAGGTCTATCTGATCCTGCTCAGCGCACAGCTTTTCATCTACTTTATCCCCTACGTTTACATGTTCATCGCTTTGGTGATTCATCGCCGCCGCGAAGGTGCGCGCGAAGGCGTGACGTTGGTGCCGGGCGGAATGGCCGGAGTTTATGCCGTAGCGTTCAGTGGCCTGGCCGTGACGATCTTCGCCATTATTCTGACACTGGTTCCACCGCCCGATGCGAAGCTGTGGGAATACGAAAGCAAAATGCTAGGGGGCGTGGCAGGCTTGCTGCTATTGGGCGGCATACTATATTGGCGCGCCAACAGGCGCAGATAAAGCGGAAATGTAACTGCTCAGCCAGATTTCGCCGGGAAACAAAAATTGGCCACTGTTAAGCAGGAAAAACTCTTCTGGGTCTCTCCAATCCTCCAATCCTCCAATGGGTAATGGCCAATTCCCAATGCAGATGGCCTGAGTAGTGACGCGCAAACAATGAAGCGGATGGTGATGGGCAAAATGCTCAGCACCATCCGCTTTGTTTTGCCCGCAAAATTTTGGGCTTTGATTTATTTGATGTTGACCGTGACGGTGTTGGCCGTTTTGTTATTGGCGGTGAACACCACGTTCACATCGCCGCGTCCGGCCAGCGATCTGGGCAGGCGAATGTTGGCCTGATCCAGTCCAACAAAATTCGGCACAAGGCCGGCAAACAGCACTTCGGAGGCTGTCCCGCCGATCTGGGCATTCACATTTGCAAGATTGGTGGCTGCCCGGAACGACGTGCCGTACAGGATCAAAAAGACCTGGTCGGTGTCCACGCCTAAATCAATCGGCGTAGCGATGAATTTGTTCTGCGCGGCATTGAATTGCGCGACCGGCTCGTAGCTTTGCGTACCATTGGCCTTGATGCGGAACACGACGGCAGCGGCAAGCCCCTGCCCATTCATATTGGCGGCAAACAGACTGGGCGAAACGGCTTCAATGATGACGTTGCCTGCGCCGATTGGCGTGTCGTCACGAATAACGGTGACGGTCGCCGTGCCGTTGGCAGTTCCCGCGGGAATCAGGTAGTTGATCTGCGTTGCCGAAACAAAGAACAAACCGGCGTCACGCTCAACTCCAGCGTTATCCCGCACCTTCACTTTGGTTGTGCCCAATGTGGTTGGCAGAGGCAACGACGTTGCGCTCAACTGGCCTGATGCCAGATTGGCGCCGAAGACAGACGCAATGGTTTCGCTGGACAGTGATGCATTGGGAGTCATACTGGCGGCGGAAACCGTACTCACGGTGGCCAACGTTACTGCCGGCTGAATGCTGGCGTTGATGTTGTAAATGTAATCCTGGGAATTCGCGCCATTGCCGTTGGCTGCATTGCCAGCGACGTAGAAAGTTACGCGCCCAGCGGTTTGGGCTGGCGCGCGCCACGTAAAGGTGAACGTGTTTTTGTCGATTCCGTTCGGGGCAACTCCGGTCAAGGTATGTTCGATGTATTGTCGCCCCAGGTAATTGCCCGCGCCATCGCGGAGCTGTGTGCGTGGGGCGTCAGTGACGACCAAATCGCCGGCTCTGCGTCCCTGATCATCCACCACAGTCGTTTGGAATCCGTAACGCAGGCGATCCGTTTGGCTGATCGTCACGGTGACGGGCACTTCCTGGCCAGGCGAATAAGTTGCGGGCAGCGCGCTGATTGTCACGGTGCCCGGGCCGCTGTTCAACGCAAATGATGCGTGGCAAGCCGAACATGTCGTTTCTGCCGGGAATGTGCCCAACGCGGGCGCTCCTGTCCGCGAAGCCGGAGGCCCAGCGGAAAATGCGCCGACCGCAATACCGTATGAGCAATATATTGCCGCTGCCAAGCCGAATAGCCCGGTGGTCAACATCTTCAGTGATCTAGTTCTAGCAAGCATCTTTATCCTCCTAAAGGTCGAGTGAGTGTTTATGATGGGAGCCTTGTGGGCACACACGAACACCCTTCGAGGGGCGTCCTCATCTTGATTTGTTAATGCTGGAAAATGGATAGAGCAGTGGAATACGTGTTTTTTCAAGCAAGGATCGTTCCGGCCCGAATTGCGACAATGTGCTTTATAGAAGCGGCATTTACGCTGCTCAAGGATAGCATACGCCCAAGATTCTGGCTCTCGCTGAGACGCTGGATGGTGGCAGTGACACAAAATATTCGATGCAGGCTGAGAAGCATCCGCGTAATCAATGGCCTGATGAGAGATTGATGACGCGATGGGTTTCGTACTTGAAGTTGAGCAGGATGTTGTCGTCGGTTTCAGCACTGACTGCGACCTGGTAGGCAGAAGGGAAAGTATCGTGTCCCTCCCGCTTCAAATGCTTGCGCAGCTCAAGCAGGTTTTCCGGCGAAGAGAAGAACTCTGCCGCGGCCTGCGTGCCTGCCGAATTGACGCCTGAAAAGATCAGCGTGCGATGCTGATGGTTGGTAGTGCTTTCACTGGGCAGCACAGTGATCAGCCCGTAGACCTGGATCAACCGATTCTTGTCGTCACGCCGGGTTGCGTAGCGCGTGGGCGGAAACTGGCCCTCGCGGCTGATAATCGAATTAGGATAGCTGACGGTCAGCGGACATTTTTCCAGGAAATGGGCGACCGCCGGGCTGTATTCGGGCGCACCGAACAGCACGACGTTGCGTTGCCGCAGCGTTGGCATGGTAATTACCTTTTCGGGAAACATCTTAGGTGCGACCCCAGCGGAGACCATTGTTTTCAGGGCCGTCATCGCACCGATGGAATCTCCCCAGTACGTGGCATTGGTTGTAATCGTCAGAAACAAATCGTAATTGTCTGGCGTGGGGTATTTCTGCTTGTACCAATTGAGCAGTTCTTTCGGCAGTGGCTGCCCGCCAGGATCGTTGAAAGACGGCGGCGATGCCGATGATGCAGGCATCGCCGATTGGCCCGATGTCGCTGGATGGACTGAGAAACTGGGAGGATTGGCCACGCAGACCAGAACGTCCGCCATAGGCGCGAGGATCGGCCCCCATGCTTCATTGAGAATCCCTGACGGTAGAATCCCTGACGGGTTATGCAGCGTTTGATTGGATGGAGTTCTGACTGTGCTGATCCAATATACGATGCCTGCAATGATGGCGGTGACAAAGACGCCAGCGAGAAAGCCCAACAGATGCCTGTTCAACAGGGAACGATTGCCGGCTTTATCCGGAAGCGAATTTACAGTCGGTGGCCCAGTCGGCGGCGTAGTTGGCGGTAGGGATAACACTGGAACCAGCGGCGCGCTGACATGCATCACTGAAACGGCTTTGCCATTGGCACTTTCGTGAAGTTCGGCTCTTGTGAAGTGCGGGCAGTAAGACCCTTTCAGCAACTCAATCCGAATGGACGCATCCTGGCCCTCGCGTTCATAAAACTCCTGAAGCTTTTTCCGCAATGCAAAGGCCCGGTTTCGCACCGCTGAATCGTCTCCGGGCGAATAACTGCTCGGACGTCCCAACGCCTCGACGCCGATCAGGTATTCAGTCAATTCGTGGCCGCGCCCTGCAAATTCCATCTCGCAGACATACCGGAGAAAGCTTTTTAACTGGTCTGCACGGGAAAACGTGTGGCTGTGCAGGATGGAATCAAGCGCCGCACGTTTTTGCCCGATAGATTGAGAGGAATTGGATTCAACTACAATTTCATTCATAAGCTCTTTAGATTAAGCAGTGTTTGGTCTGAAGAAAACGTCTTCGCACGGATGTTAGCAAACGTTTTGTGACGTTCCAATACTTGCCAGATGTTTCTTGGAGCGGTACAAAGGGCACGCTTTCCTTCCAAGATAAAAATAAAGACGAAATACCAAGAAAGTCTAGCTTTGCTGTTGCCAGTTCGTTGTCTTTACATCTAGTCATTCCTGACTTCGCAGGGGATGATTGTCACACCTAACTCTCAGATTGTCATTTATGGCCAACAGGCACTGTGCGGCTGCGCCGGAATTCGGGCCAATGACTGGTTGTGAAGCTGAACGCCACACGGCTGATTTCGACTTCTTCAACCAAAGCAATTCAATTTCGATATTCCGTAGACTTTCAGAAAGGATATTTCTTATGCCAAGAAAAGTTTTTCAACTCTTTACCATGCTACTGGCCACTGCCCTGCTATCGGCAATTGCAGTTGCGCAAACTGACCGTGGCACAATCACTGGCACAGTGACAGATAACAATGGCGCGGTTGTACCTGGTGCGACCGTCACTGCCACCAATCTCGGTACCAATGCTGCCTCGACTGCGGTCACGACCCATGAAGGCGTTTACGCAATTCCCGCGCTGTCGCCGGGCAATTACAAAGTCCGCATTGAAAAGCAGGGCTTCAAATCTACCGAGATTTCTTCAGTGACGATTGTGGTCGGCAACAGCGCCTCGGCCAACTTCACGATGGAAGTTGGACAGGTGAGTGAGATCGTTGAGATCGCCGCCCAGCAAGGCTCACAGGTGCAAACCGAAAATGCCAAGGCCAGTTCGCAGGTCTCAAGCAAGCAGATTGACGAGCTGCCGCTGGTTGTCAGCGGCACCATGCGCAGCCCATTTGATCTGTCGTTGCTGACGCCGGAAGCAAAGCCTCTTGGCCTGGGTGGCAACGCGGGCACTTCAGGACCGGGTTATACATCGAACTTCTCGCTCGGCGGCGGGCAGGGCGGCACGTGGGGCATTACACTGGATGGTACATCGTCCGGAACCAGCCGCTTCGGTTCGACCGAATGGGCCAGCTTGAACACGCCCTCGATTGACGCCATCACCGAGTTCGCTGTGGATACCAATGGTTTCAAAGCCGAGTCGGGCCGTGCGCAAGGGGGCAGTCTGAATTTCTCATCGAAATCCGGCACTAACCAGTATCACGGCAACGCTTATGAGTTTTTGCGCAACAACTACTTCGACGCGCGCAACTACTTTGACGGTCCCAAGACCAGCGTGCTCAAACAGCACGATTACGGCGCGACCTTTGGCGGCCCGGTCTGGATTCCCAAGATTTACAACGGCAAGAACAAAACTTTCTTCTTCGGCTCAGTCGAATGGTTTAAGAACCGCGCCGGTGCGGGTAGCTTCACGACGACCGTGCCAACTGCGGAAATGTACAAAGGCGATTTCAGCAAGTGGGTGGACTCGACCGGCAAACAGCAGATCATCTACGATCCGGCGACGACGCGGGCGAATCCGGCCTTCGATACGACCAAACCGATCAACGAATCGAACCCGCGCTATATTCGCGACCCGTTCCCCAACAACATGATCCCGGCCAACCGCATCAGCCCGCTGGCACAGAAATACTTGGATTATGTTGGTAGTTCGATCTTGCCGAATGCGGCGGGCGCGCCCGGCACTTATGGTTATGTCAATCAGAACTACAAAAGTTTCGCCGGCAGTTCGCTCTTTCCGTGGACAAAGTGGAGCATCAAGCTTGATCACAACTTCAACGAGCGACACAAAATTAGCGGCCTCTACAACTACGCTCTGAGCGAAGTAACGCCCGGCGCTGACGGATTCCCGCGCCTGCCAGCAACAGTGAGCGATTTCCGCTATACCAGTCAGGACAGCCATGTCTATCGTGCTAACTACACCTGGACGATCAGTCCGAAATTGGTCAACTATCTCTACGGCGGCGTCAACTGGTGGAAGCAGCTTAATTACACACCGAATGTTAGTGGCGGCTGGAAGAGCAAAGGCATCTGCCTGCCGGGCGCGTTCGACTGCGACTTCGCGCTGTTGCAGGTGGAATTCCAGAGCGACGGGTATTACACCTGGGGCGGCTCCAATGGCGATGGCTCCGAAAATCCAATCTTCAACTTTGGCGACGACCTGACGTACATCAAAGGCAGCCATACGCTCAAAGGCGGATACTCGTACGAAGAGTTGCACTACAACGGCTTCGGACGGCAGACGCTCGCCGGGGATGTACGCGTCAGCCGCGCGCAGACGAGCATTCCGCAGAGCGGCAACGCCAATCTGGGAGGGGGCAACGCGTTCGCATCGTTCCTGCTTGGTGAAGTCAACAGCGCGCAAACTGAAAACAACCGCTTCATTCGCCAATATTGGCGCGGTCACGCGGCGTACCTTCAAGACGACTGGAAAGTGACGCCGCGCCTGACGCTCAACCTAGGTCTGCGTTACGACCTGACGCTGCCGCCGCTTGAGCGCGACAACAAGTGGAGTAACTTCGATCCGTCGACGGCCAACCCCAGCGCTAACGGTCGCTTGGGCGCATTGGATTTCGCTGGGTTTGGTGACGGCAGAGTCGGCAAGCGCACGCTCGCTGAAGGCTGGTATGGTGGCTGGGGGCCGCGCTTCAGCTTCGCTTATAGCCCGAACGATAAGACGGTTGTGCGCGGCGGCATCGGGCGTACCTTCGGGTATGTGCGCACCACTTCGGGCAGCACACATAACGCAGGCGCGGTTCAAATCTACAGCGTCAATTCGCCGGATGGCTACAACCGGCTTTTCAGACTCGACGATGGTTTTGTTGTCAACGGCGTCAACACCGTGCCGCAACCGCCAAGCACCAATCCGGGATTCAATACCAATGCCGACGTGGATTGGTGGCAGTACGGTGAAGTTTCGCGTTTGCCGGAGAACTGGAACTGGACTTTGTCATTTCAGCGCGAACTGCCGGGCAAGTTTCTGTTCGAGGCATCATACAATGCCAGCATCGGCGTTCACTTGATCGCCGGACTGGACAATATCAATCAATTGAATTCCAAGTACATCTACGACCCGGTCGTCAACCCGTTAAGGAATCTGGCCATCACGGATCCGGCTGTGAGGGCCGCAGGCTTCACTAAGCCATACGCGTCGTTCCCGGATAACCAGACGCTTGATCGTGCACTGCGCCCATATCCGCAATACGCCAATGTCAACACATGGAGCGGCAACGGCGACCGCAGCGGCCACTCGACCTACCACGCTCTAGTGTTGAAGATGGAGCGGCGCGTATCGGATGGAATCTACTTGCAAGGCTCCTACGTTTTCTCGA
>JBBQVH010000173.1:0-13165 GCA_038211695.1 Blastocatellia bacterium
CCAATCCATCTGCGTTGCTGCTCATTCGCGGCCAGTGGAACTGCTCACACACTCGCAGGATTTGATTGCGAAAGAGGATCGGCAAAGCAACAAGCGCAAAGCTGATTGCCAACAACCAGCGCAAGGATGTCAGCGACCAAACACTTCCCGGCTCATCTCCAGCCAGCAACAAACACGCGCAAGTCGCCAGTGTCATCAGCCCAATCACTGCACGTTTTCTGAACTCTTCCCACAAACTGACAACAAAGGTCAGCAAGAGAGCCAGCAGCAACAACCATGAGCCAAAGCTTTGTGATCGCATCGCAAATTCGCGGAACGTGACATATGAATGTTCGCCCGGAATTAACCCCAGCGCCATTCCATCAGTGATGCTGCCAACACACAGCCAGATCAATAACAGCCAGGCCAAGACCGTGACGGCGCGATCAACGGTCGGCCATGCAGGATAAAGCAACCGTTCCAGCCTTGTGGCCTCAGCTTGACGTGACGAATCATCCGCTCGGCGGCAAAACGTTAGCCGCAACAACAGCCACGCCAGACCGAGCAGCGCCAGTGCAATGCCTTCCGCTTGCAGCAAATGCGGGTCAAGCCAGGAGGAATGCGACGGCAATGCGCGGCGATCAAAGATCGCTGCTACGCTGCAAACCACGCCAATGGACAATGCCGCTTGAAACGCCGTGAATAATCTCGGCCAACCGCGCATCAGTGACAGCGCCAGCCAAACCCCGGCCAGCCACAGCATTCGCGCGGACATCTGCCCGACGCTCATCCACCCGCCAAATAGCACAAACGGCGCGACGGCAATCGAGCTAAGCAATGCGGCGTATGTCAAAGGCCGCACGAAGATGCGCTGCACGCGCTCCCCTGCCCTTCGTAAAACGACGGCGACAACGGTTACCACGCTGGCATAAACCAGCAGCGACAACCGCGTCGGATGATACGGCGCCAGCGTGTAGCCGAATTCGTAGACAAAGGCCTGAACAATGGCCAACAACGACAGGCACAGCCCAATCCAGCTTGCGATGAAACGGTTTCGACCCCACGCGATGGTAAGGGCCGCCGCGGCATAAAAGACATACACCAATGCCAGGTGCTGTGGATCGCTCGCGCGCCCAAATCCACGCCACGTCAATAACGACAGGCTGATGAAGGCGGAGCAGAAAGCCGCAAATTCGTAAAGGCGAGATTCTGTCTTGCGGCCAAATCGCCGCCAGCCTTCTGCCGCTGCGCCAAACAAAACAAACAGCGACATCCACGCCAGCCCGCTGGTTCGGCTGATGAAGGTAACCGCCAGCCGCGCGCTGTCTTCGCTCCACGACGGGAAATCACCTGCCACCACGTTTGCGCCAATCAAATACGCCAGCGCAAAGAACGCAACGCCTGCCGCGTGTGCCAGCTTCAACTTGAAGCGCCATGCAATCGCCGCGCAGATCGCGCAGTGAATCAAGGCGACGCCGATGACAACCAATGGCCGCGGCCACGCCAGCGCCAGCCCGCCCGCCGCCAGCATCGCGCCCATGATGGCAATGCTGGTGGCTGCTATTTGCGAATAGCCTGACAGTTTGGCTTTTGTTTGTTTCAGCGTCAGGCCAACAGCAATCGCGGGAACGCCTGCCAGCGCAATCAACGGCGCGAACGAGTGCAAAGCGGCGGCGATATTCCCCGATTTGGCAATCAGCAAAGCAACCGGCAACAGGCTGGCAAAAGAGGCAACACCGAACAAGGAAAAGATATGCTCAGCCTTGCTATCACACTCTCCCTCAGGCTGGTCTGCCCTACGCAACATCACGCTGGTGACAACCCAATACGAAACCATTGGCGCAATGCTCAAAGATATTGGCGAAATGTATGTTCCGTGCCCATGCTTGGCGATTAACATTGCCAGTGAAGGTGCCAGCGTTGCGACTGCCAACAACCACGAATTGCCCGGCGCGATGACGTTGCCCGCCTTGTAAACCAGAAACAGAAACAACAGCAACGCCAGCAATTCGCCGCCAATAATGACAGGAGAATTTGGCACGGCGCTTTGAGAAAACGCCGTCATCGCCAGAAAGTTAAGCGGCACCAGCAGCGTCGAAATCAACAATGCGCCTCGACTGGTCGTTGGCAGCTTCCAGCGGTGCGCGCTGTAAAATCCCATCCCGAACAATCCAGCGGTCATTCCGATAAAGACCGAAAACTTCAGCACCGGTTCGCCTTTGATTTGCGACCACAGGCTGATGACCAGCGCCAGCGAACAGCCGATGATCAGCAACCCGCCGACAAGTTCGCCCCAGCGAATGCTGCTCTCTTCCATAAAAGTTTCCAGCATCTCGGTCAGCGAACGGCGCTGCTCTGGCTGGACAACAGGCCGTGGCGGCCGGGCGGCGGCAGGTTGTTGCAGCGCCGCTTCGTCTCGTTCAAGCGGTTCGGGCAGCTTGACATTGTATTGAGCGACAGCCGGATTTACCGGCACGGACGCGGGCTGATGACGCGGCGGATTGGCCAATCGTTCGCGCTCTTCTTCAATTGTCTTCATCACGCGCCGATGCGTTTCAAGGTCGAGCTTTCCCTGATTCAAGAAACGATCCATTTGGCGTGCGACTGTTGCCAGTTCTGCCAAAGGGCTGGCGGCTGTAGGCTCCTGCCGGTGTCCGCACGCGGCGCAGAAATCGTCCGTCATCCGCAAGGCCCCACCACATTCACGGCAACGCGCATGCAACTCCACGGGCTTCTGCTCCGGCTTACCGAAAAGGGCGCGAAAGATCGCGGCCACAACCAGCCAGAGGATGTGCCCGATTACAATGATGATTCCAAGAACGACAACAAAGCCTATGAAATAATATTCCATCTCACTCCCATCAGTTCAGCGCAGATGTGATGACCCTCGCGCCATCAAAATCCATCAAGAGTCAGCGAGTGCTGGCGACAAACCACCAGACTCAGCCTGTCAGCAACCGCCCGTGGACAGACAGGCAAAACCCAGGCCGCTATCTACAGTTCATTATCACTTCTTTCAACTGTTTCGCGGCGGAGAATACGGAGAGCGGCTGACAATGGCGAGCAGGTTTATGACACTTGCTGCATTGCCACATAACCGAAGAGTGTGCAAAAAACCTGGGAGCGTAGTCCTTCCAGGCTGCGTGGCGTGGCTGGCGCGTCTTTTCTTTTACGAGCAGTCTTCTTCACCAGACCCGCAGCCTGGAAGGACTGCGCTCCCAAAGGCTGGGCTACTCATCCAATCACAGTTTCAGACTTGCGATGGAGTCAGGAACTTTTCGACGTAGTTGCGCAGTTCGGCGAGCGAGGTATCGGCGATGATTTGAAACGTGCGGACGCGAATGCCCGGCGGGATTTGTCCGGCGGTGGCGGCGTCGGTGATAACGAACGAGGTTGCGCGCAGACCCTTCTGCCAGCCCGGTTCGCGCGCATCGCGAAAGCTGAGCGAGTCCTGATCCACGTGAACGGCGGCCAGCACGGAGCGCGCGTATTGTAAAAACGTGGGCCAGCGCGAAGCAATCGCAATCAAGTCTTCGGGCACGGGCGGAGTTTCGCCTTTCAGTGTTTCAGTCACAGAGCGCGTGCGAATCAACAGGCAGGCCATCTTCGGCGGCAGAGCGGCGGTGACGGCTTCGGCGTGGCCGTAAAGCGTGACGGGAATCGCGCCGACTAGATTGATGCGATTGGCGCAATCTTCAACGCTGATCCCCTGCACGCGAAAGCCCGTCGCGTTTTTGATTTCAGCGATCAGGATGTCGCGAAATTCGGGAACCGGGTCAATTACCAGAAAGTGATCCGGCGGTTGCAACCGCAGCCAGTGTTTGATGCGCGATTGCACTTCAGCCAGCGAAAACCCTTTGCGTCGCGCGACCTGTAAAAACTCCACGATCAGGTTGTCCAGACCAAGCTGTGATTCCAGTTCAATCTCGCGGGCGAATTTGCGGACGTAGATGCCGCTGCCCGCGCGCATCTCCACCCAATCCTGCTCCGCCAGTTCGCGGTAGGCGGCGCTGACCGTGTTTGAATGAATGTGCAGGCGGCGCGCCAATTCGCGCGTGCTGGGCAATCGTTGGCCGGGCTGTAAATCATGGCTCAGAATCGCCAGCTTGATCTGCGCCGTCAATTGCTCGCGGATCGAAACCTCTCCCTCTTTTGAAAGCCAGAAATGCATAAGTCTGGTTCAGATCCGCGACCGTAACGGTGCGGCTGACACACGATGCGCCGCTCCCTTACGGTCGCGGTTCTGTATTCCACGTCAGCGTGATTTTGAAATTGGCATCGGCCTCGGCGGAAGCAATGAAAGCGCCAGCTTTGGCGGAAAGTTTGATTCCGAATTCCAGGCCGATCTGTTCGGGCGGCGTCTTCAGCTCTTTCAGTTTGGCGATGATTGCGGCGGCGGCGGGTTTGATCTTGTCCAGCGCGTCATCGAAGGTCTGTGTGGCGCGTTCGATGACTTCGTGCGATGTGTTCGGCAAACCGCGCATTGGCGAAGCCAATGGGCGATCCGGCTCCTCTACTTCAATCAGCACCAGACTTCCGTCTTTGAGGGGATATTCAATCAGCTTTTTCATTTTTATCTTTCCGGTTGCTGGTGCGAGCGATGACGGCTTGTCGGCGTTCCCACCAACTGTGATGGCATATGTCAGTAGGCTTTTATCTCACTTCCCCCTGGCTGGCAATAAGCTCAGCGCGATGACGCAATAAGATTCAGCCGGAGATTTTCCGGCCCGCTTGACACCATCGGCACTGATAAAGATACTAACGCCCGTTCATTGATAAAGTGGAGACATGGCCGAGTGGCTGAAGGCGGCGGTTTGCTAAACCGTTGTAGGGGCTAAAACCTCTACCGAAGGTTCGAATCCTTCTGTCTCCGCCAGTTTTTATAGATACCTAGACATTGCTATACTGCGCCTCGCTGCTACACCGCAGCGAGGCTTTTTCACAATCAGCGCGTGGCGATTTCCGGCGAATTGCTCCACGATAAAAACTGCTAAAGAGTCACACCGGAAATCCAATCTGACAATTCAAGACAGAATCCCGCAGACCTCGCGCTACTGAAATAACGCGAGGTCTTTTTCATTGCGGGTTGAGGATTGAGGGTTAAAAGCAGTAGAAGAATCCGGTCATCAAGAGATCGCAGTTACGAGTGAGGTGGTGGGGAAAAACCAATCCGCAATCCGCAATCCGCAATCGCTATGGATAACTTTCGACAATTCATTCAAGAAGATCGCGTCCGCGTCTTTGATGGCGCAATGGGCACGATGATTTACAGCAAAGGCGTGTACATCAATCGCTGCTACGACGAACTGAACCTTTCCGCGCCCGACCTGATTCACGATATTCACCGCGAATATCTGAAAGCCGGTGCCGAAATCATCGAAACCAATACCTATGGCGCATCGCGGCTGCGGCTGGCCGCGCAGGGGCTGGACGACAAACTGCAAGAGATCAACGTCTCTGCCGCACAGATCGCCCGCAAAGCCGTGAAGGCCGCCAATCACGAAGCCTTCGTCGCGGGTGCCATCTCTCCGCTTGGCATCCGCATTGAGCCGTATGGCCCGACTTCGGTGGATGAGGCGAAAGACTTATTCAAGGAGCAGGTGCAAGCCTTGTTGGAAGGCGAAGTGGACTGCTTTGTGCTTGAAACCTTTCAAGATTTAGCTGAGATGCACCAGGCCATCCGCGCCGTCCGCGAACTGAGCGAGCACGTTATCTTCGCGCAAATGACAATCAACGAAATGGGCGAAACGGCCTATGGCACGTCACCGGAGATTTTCGCCGAGCGGTTAGACAAATGGCTGGATGAAGCTGGTGCCGATGTCGTCGGGCTGAACTGTTCTGTCGGCCCGCAAATCATTCTGGAAGCCATCGAAAAGATGCGCGATCACACCACGCGCCGCCTGTCCGCCCAGCCCAATGCCGGTTTGCCGCGCGAAGTCGGCGGCAGAAAGATGTATCTGGCTTCGCCGGAATATGTTTCGAAGTATGCCAAGCGGTTGATCAACAGCGGAGTCAAATTCATCGGCGGTTGCTGCGGCACAACGCCCGACCACATCAAACTAATTGTGGATGCCGTGCGCGCTGCCAGCCCGGGCCGCCGAACAATCAGCGCAATCACCGTCGAAGAGCAATCCGCTGGCGTTCCGCCCGTGCCGCTGGCCGAACGTTCCCGCTTCGGTAACAAACTGGCCAACGGCCAATTCGTCACCTCAGTTGAAATTGTCCCGCCCAAAGGTTCTGACCCGACAGCGATGCTGAAAGGTGTGCGCAGTTTGAAAGAAGCGGGCGTGGATGCGGTCAATGTTCCTGATGGCCCGCGCGCGCAATCGCGTATGGGCGCGCTAGCCGTTTCGCTGATCATCGAACAGCAAGTCGGCATCGAAGCCGTCACCCATTACTGCTGCCGCGACCGCAATCTGCTGGGCATGCTGTCAGACCTGCTGGGCGCGGCGGGCTTGGGCCTGCACAACTTTTTGATCATCACCGGCGACCCGCCAAAGATGGGGCCGTACCCGAACGCCACAGCCGTTTTCGACATTGACGCCATCGGCCTGACGAATATGGTCAACCGGTTGAATCACGGGCTTGACCCCGGCGGCAATCCCATCGGCCAGCCGACGAAGTTCGTCATCGGCGTCGGCGTCAATCCCGGCGCGATGGATTTGGATCACGAAATTCGCCGCTTCGAATGGAAGGTGGAAGCAGGAGCGGAATACGCCATTTCGCAGCCGGTCTTCGACGTGAAGCAGTTCAAAGAATTCCTGAGGCGCATTGAACACTGCCGCATTCCTATCGTTCCCGGCATCTGGCCGTTGACCAGCTTCCGCAACGCGGAGTTCCTGAACAACGAAGTGCCCGGCGTTTCTGTGCCACCCGAAATTTTGGAACGCATGCGCAAGGCCGAAGACGGCGCGGCAGCATTGAAAGAAGGCGTCAAGATTGCGCAGGAGATGCTGATGGAATTGCGGCCTTATGTGCAGGGCGTTCAAGTCTCAGCTCCCTTCGGCAAGATTCCGCACGCGCTGGAAGTGTTTGAAGTCTTGAAATAACAGGTCACCAACTAACTCAACCAAAGGAACA
Organism: Blastocatellia bacterium; assembly: GCA_038211695.1. GTDB lineage: Bacteria > Acidobacteriota > Blastocatellia > RBC074 > RBC074 > RBC074. Next base: position 7,060 of record JBBQVH010000173.1, read on the forward strand.
TCCCATGAAAAAAGTTCACCTGCTCTTCATCGGCATTCTCGTCGGCCTGCTGGTTGGCGCGGCAGCCAGTTACAGCACAAGCTACGGCAAGGGGCCATCGCGCCGTTACATCAACCTGCCCAACCGAAATATTCAAGCACCTTTCAGCGATGGTGTGCTGGTGGGCAACACGCTGTATCTGGCGGGGCGGCTCGGCATTGATCCGAAAACCAACCAGATTCCCAGCGACATCGAACAGGAAGCCCGCTTGATGCTCGATGGTTTCAAAGCCGTGCTGGGCCAGGCGGGGATGACGATGGATGATCTGGTCACGGTCACACTCTACTGCCCGGACCTGACGCTGTTTGAAAAGTTCAACGGCGTCTATCGCAGCTACTACAAGAAAGACTTCCCTGCCCGCGCCTTCATCGGTTCCGGCCCGCTGCTGCGCGGCGCGCATTTCGAAATGCAAGGCATCGCCGCCAAATAAACAACGCTGGCAACTGATCAAATGGTGATGGCTTTCGTTCTACCGCCCTGTCTCTTGAAATTGAGATAAGGCGGAGCGATGAACCTGACGACGAAAGCGATTGCCATCTTTCCGCCTGCCTCACTCGCAGCAGTGTTATCAGTTTTTGTCCTGTCTCAACCAATCGCTTCGATGATGGAAAGCGTGGGGAAACAAAAAGGACGAGAAGAGCGAAAAAGGCAAAACCCTTGCCCCTTTCTGCAATTCTTGTCCTTTTCCTATCAACTCGTAACTGTTCGGCAAAATAAAACGAATATAGAGTCGAGTAGAAGAGGAACAACAGTGTTTAGGCTCCGCCATAATCCGTGTCAGGGTTTCCCCGTGCGTGTCTCAGTAGGCGTATCCCGTGCGTTGTTGCTGCCTCTTCCCTCCTCGAACCGGACGTGCGGATTTCCCGCATCCGGCTCACGCATTGATTCTCGGCGCAGAGGCCTATCAAGCAGTTGCGCGTCCGTTCAGAGAGCTTCCACGCCTTGCCGTTTGAAATAGGCGTAGTAACTTTCGTCCCTGGGCTTCTTGAAGCGGCGCTGGCTGCGGCGGTTCAAGTCTTGCTTGAGTCGCGTCAGGATTGTCCCATTGATTCGTTTGAAGACTTTCGCCGGATCACCCACGCGGAAGTAGTTGCTCCATCCCCGCGTCTGGCGGTTGATCTCTTCGATCAATACCGGCAGCGGTTTGAACGACTGACGTTTGCTCGTCAGGTCGTCGAGCGCCGCCACTTCGCGTTCGACCGCTTTTCCGGACGGGAAGAGGTTCAAGTACTTCCCTCCGCCTTCGTACAAGCTGCGGTCGTAGCGGAAGGTGTAGCCCGGAAAATCCAGGCTACTGCCTTCAGCGTTGAGTTTCACGATTCGTGTCTTCTCTCGATTCAGTTTCAATCCCAACCAGTTTTCAATCTTCGTCTCGACGAACTCGATCAACTGTTCGCCTTGATCGCGCGCCAGCACGACGAAATCGTCGGCGTAGCGCACCAGCCTGGCTTGTGCCCAGTTGGCAGGCCCGTCGCGTCGATGAAAGATTTTGTCGAACCAGTGCAGCCAGTGCAGCCAGTGCAGATAGATGTTCGCCAACAACGGCGAGATCACGCCACCTTGCGGAGTACCTTCGCGGCTCCGTCGGTAGCCTGGCTTGCCGCCCGCGTCTTTGTCCACAATCACCGCCCGCAGCCACTGCCGAATCAACTTCAGCATCTGGCGGTCACTGATGCGCATCTCAAGACACTTCATCAGCTTCTCGTGCGGGATCGTGTCGAAGTAGCTTTGCAGGTCGGCATCGTAGACTTCTCGATAACCGGCTTGCAGATGCTCGCGTATCTCTCGCAACGCATCGTGCGCGCTGCGACCGGGGCGAAAGCCATAGGAACAATCCTCGAAGTCGGCTTCAAAGATCGGTTCCAAAATCAGCTTCGCCGCCGTCCGCACCACTCGATCCCGCAGCGTAGGAATCCCCAGCGGTCTGAGTTTTCCGTTCGCCTTCGGGATGTAGGTTCGTCTGACCGTGTCCGGCTCGTAGCTTCGGGCGCGCAGGCTCTGCTCGATTTCGTCAAGAAAGCCCGCCACGCCGCCTTCCGACTCGACGACTATTTAACAGGTTATCCCGTCAACGCCCGCCGCGCCGTCGTTCTCTTCCACTTTTCGTCAGGCCGTTTCCAACACCTCACGCCGATAGATGTGGCTATACAGCGTGTAGAACTTGAACTGCGGTTCTTGTTTCGCCTTCTGTCCCGGTTTCTGCCTCAGTTGAGAGACTTTCTCCGGCATCGCCACACGGCTCACCGGTTCTTCCGTAGTAGAGTTATTCAATCGGTTCTCCTTCGCTCGGCGGTCGTTATTCGCGTCATCACTACTACGAGCCTGTCCGACTCCCGACCCACGCCCGACGCGTAGTTATTCATTCCCACACGCAGTTGAGGCTTGGCTGCCCCACGTGGCCGGGTCTCCCAAGTTCCCGGCTGATCTGTCGGCGCGCGCTGTCCCCTTTCACCCCGGAAGGCGCTACGAATGCCTCTGTCCGTTGCTTCTTCGTAGCTGACTATCCTGGCCGTCTGGCCCCCTTCAACAGTCTCACGAGGCCGGTTCGGGTTCACTATCGTTACGGCTCGCGCCTTTGCCTTCTGCGGCTTCGGCGGCGGGATCGCTCCCGCGTCTACCGCGCAGTCGGCTACTTGCCGAACGGACAATTTGCAAGGTGAGCACTTTCAGCTCACCAGATCAGCCAAGCTTGCTTGGCGCACCAGGATTGACTGGATTTTTCAGGATCAACCCAACCCCAATAATGACAGGCGCTGCAGACAATTCTGAGTAATCTTGTTAACCTTGTCTATGCTTGATTGTTTTTGCCGGCGAACTTAGTTCCTGATATTTGACGATTCATCTCAAACCATATCTTACAAGAAGCCAGAGCTTATCAATCTCAGTGTTTACGTCCTGAATCTTCATTTGCCAGCTACTCATTTGGATATCCTCTCCTTTAATAACAAATGATTTCATAGTTCCTACTGGCTTACTAAAGCCTCGTGCCGAACAAGCTCTTAGCCCACGATCTTGATTGTTTCGGGCATTCCGAGGTGCGTCATTCGGTTCAGGATCGAGGTCTTGTGTAAGAGTTCTTTGAATTGATTCGGGTACGGCTCTTTTAGGACGGCCAAAACTCCCCAGCTTTCGCGTGCCGCCGGTTCTGTACATCAAGACGTCCGGCGACCTATTGCAAAGTGCTCAACCGTAGTCATTTGTCGCGGCTAGAGACGCTGCCGCCGCTGAGCAAATCCGTGCCCGTTCCGGTTAATGACCCAGCGAAATTGTAAGCGTAGTTGACGCTCTTCACCCACGCCCCAAGGGTGTAAGTCGCTTTTGTCGGTGCGCCAACAAAGTTGCACTGATAACTGAGTGTCGCGCTGCCGTAACCAGTCAGGTTGATGGTCTCGCTGCTCAATTGGTGATAGGTGTTGTAGCTGTACGTCGTCGAACCGATGCCCGTCGTCGTCATCGAAGTCCGCGCGCCGTATTCGTCGTAAGCGCCGTAACTGACGCCGGGCGTGGCTTCACTAATTTCTGTCGAATTTATTTGGCATTTCTGTTATTACGCCAGTCCCAGGCAAACAACAAGCTAATACAAATTGCCACTAACAAGTCTGGAAAAAACTTTGCCTTGAGACGCGCTACAGTTGGATAAAACCCTAACCAATATAAAATTGGCTCTCCTAAGTTGGTCAGCAAAAAGAATCTAGTATATTGAATAACTCAAAGTAACTGTTCTGCTCTGACAGTCAAATTCTGATAGCCGTCAGGTTTCAAGTTTATATGAAAACGCCGACCCGTTTTGTTCCACCGCTGACCACTCAAGAACGAGAAAAACCGGACACAACCTTCCGGACTCATTCTTCTCATAGCACCGTATCCGTACTCACGCCATCCTGTTAAGCGAGCGTCAATTCTCGATTGACGAAATCGCTCAATTTTTCAACGTCAACCGGAACACCGTTGGCGAGTGGTTCGACCGTTGGCAAGAAGAACGCACAGTCGAAGACGTTTCTGGCCGCGGTCGAAAGCCGAAGTTGAACGACGAAGAGCAAAAAGAGGCCATCAAAATACTCGATCAGCAGCCACAATCGAGTCGGCAAGCTCTTGGCCAAATCGAGCAGAAGATCGGTCAGACGATCAGCCGTGAGACCTTGCGACGGATTGCCAAAAAGCAGGGGCGGAACTGAAAACGAGTTCGTCACTCAAAGCGCAGTCAGCGCGATGAGGCCGATTTTCAAGCCTCTAAAGCCGAACTCGAAGTGATGGAAACCGAAGCGAAAGAGACCGGAGAGTTCGATGTCGCTTATTCCGATGAAGCCGGCTTTGCGCTCGGCACGATCGTTCCCTATGCCTGGCAACCGGTCGGAGAAACAATTGAATTGCCAGCCAAAGATGGCTCCGAGCGGCTCAATGTTTTTGGTATTTTCAATCGCCAGAATGAACTCTACTCGATGGTTTTTGAAGGCACGGTGACTTCCGAGATCGTGGTTGCCTGTCCGGATGATTACAGCTTGAACTTGGCCAAGCCGACTCTACTTGTGATTGATGGCGCGTCAATTCATGTCAGCAAAGAATTCGTCGCGCGGTTGAATGTTTGGGAAGAGCGAGACCTCTTCATCTACCTTCTCCCCGGATACTCACCCGAACTCAACCTGATCGAGATTCTCTGGCGAATGATCAAGTATCATTGGTTGCCTCTGACAGCATATCAATCGTTCAAACTACTCTCGAAGCACCTTACTGAGGTACTTTCTCAAGTAGGGTCAAAATATCAGATTAATTTTGCCCACTAACTTAGTACCCCAGCGCCAATCTGCGGCCATTGCCCTAATCGGCGCGCTGTAATGCGCCCCACGCCGGTAATCAAAGGAGGAAACCACGTTGTTGGCCGTGTTGCCTGTCCGCAGATTGGTACCGACGGTCGTCGCCCCGCCCCACGTAGTTGTAATCGTATTTGCTACGCGCCGGAGCGCCATCGGTCAAAGCTCCCGTTAGCGGCAAGATTTTAATCATCGCCGTGGTTACCGCCCAAACTCAACCGCATATCAAGTTTATTTCCCTCCTTGCAGAGAATTTGTCGCATTATCTCTCTTTTTTTTCCAGGCTAGCCTTAAACTAAGAAGGATAATTACCAACAAATCCGGGAAAAACCTTGCCTTGTAACGTTCTGAATTAGGATAGATTTTCAACCAGTATAACGTGGTCTCCCCTATTAGAAAAAACGCTGAAGCAAGAATAAACATTTTACTTACTCGTTTCCAATAAGATCCCCGACCCAAGAATTCTCTTAATGGTTGTAGTAGCATTTTTCCAACCTCAATCAATTAAACTTTAAAGCCCAAGGCTTTTAGCACACTCATTCACAGCCTTTTGGTACTTCTCGTTAATCGTAGCAGTCTCGTTTAGATATGCTTTACCATCTCTTCTCCACCCACCAGCAGCAGACCCCGCCACCGAAATGCCATAGCCAGCAATACCCCAACTTAATGAAAAGGCACGCTTCGCCACAAGTTCAACAACTGCTCCAATACCAAAGCTCCATCCATTATCTTCGAAAGCAGCACTACTTGTTGGACCTAACTTACCATCGTATCTTTTAGTAAGCTCTTTGATGGTACCGCTGTATTCTGAGTGAGCACTGTTCATACATTCTTGCCATTTTTTGCGTTTCTCTTGCTCTGGCGTTAATGGTGGTGTTGCCCGCATTTCTCTGATTGGTGGCTGCTGCGCACCATCGCCACCCCAGCCACTTCCATCGCCGCTGCTGCCACTACTGCCACTGCTGGGGCCTCCGAAGATCGACTGCCAGATCACCCAGATTTCAAAGCTACTCTGGCCAGAAATCGTCACGGAGAAATCGCCCACGACCGTTGGGTATTGCGCATTCAGCCCGCTCGGATCCACAAAGTTCATCGGGTCATTCTGCACATAGCTGTACAGATTCAGGCTCTGTGGATTCGTCGCATCCGCAGCCCCCAATCCCAGCGGATCGGGCTGCATGAATCGTCCTTTGTTGTGGTTGAATGTCCGCGCCTTGGCGTTATCCAGGTTCGTTGACCAATCCCGCTCGTATCCGGTG
>JBBQVH010000174.1:0-12949 GCA_038211695.1 Blastocatellia bacterium
ATCCTACTTTGATCGGCTGGGACTCATCTCGCTGCTGGATCAACTGCGGAAGCTTCAATTTTCTATGTGAACCGCCGGATGCGGAACCGCACGTCCGGTGGTGTGGGAGGACGGGAGCCGTGAGGCTCCCTCCTACCCGATGGGAGATAGTGGACACGGGTCAGATCACTTCAGTGCATAGCTTCGACACCGCTTCTTTATCGAAGCCGATGATCACGTCAGCGCCTCGACGAAGGATCGGGCGGCGGATCAAGTTCGGCTCAGCGATAATAAGCTTAATCAGTTCGTCTCGCGCGGGAAGTGCTTTGGCAAAGCCGCGCTCTTTGTAGATGGCGTGGCGGGTGTTCAGAAAAAGCGGAATTGGATTGTTGCCGAAGAGCATTTCAATCTCTTCGACGGTCAGCGGTTTTTTGGCGTAATCGCGTTCGATCAGTTGGCTGGTTTTGTCACCCAATAAATTGCGCAGGAAACTCCTGGCATTGCGGCAGGTGGTTCAGGTGCTTTTGTAAAAGAAGTAGATGGATTGATCGGACATCGTTGAACCTCTGCAAAATCAGCCTTCGGTCTTGCCGACAATGACCAGGCCGATAAGCAGCGAACCTGATTTTGTCGTCAGCTTCGTTTCCAGGATGACGTGTTCGTGTTCATTCCTGACGATTTTGGGCAGTTCTTTTTCCGCAGAGGTTGCCGCGCCGAAAAACCAGGGCGAAGGATGGCCGGAGCCGGAAGCCGCACGGCTCAGCTTGAGCAGGTCTTCGATCTTCATCGTGGTGTTGGGGTCTTTGTCATCCGCCGCTGGCGCAATCAGGAAGAAATCACGGGCTGTCGAAACCCCCAGATGATTGCCGTCCTGTAAAATCAAGGCATACCGCAGGGTGTACCAACCGGCCTTGATGCCTTGCCCGCGAAAGTCCGATGCGGCCGCAGGGAAGTTGATGACGCCGATAAACGTGCCTTCCGGGATTTGGCTAAAACTTGCGCCGGGAATGTCTTCCTTGCTGGTGGGCACTTCTTTGCGCAGCCACAGTTCACAAATGACTTTGCCTTTGCTATCGGTGACGCGCAGGCCTTTTTCTGCAACAGCTTTGCGCGCGGCTTCGGCGATTTTGCTTTCAGTCAGCGCGCCGATTGATTCCACTTTGTAATCTTCAGCAAAGGCAATTGGTGCAAATGCAAGCGGCGCGAATGCAAACAACAACAGAACCGCAACGAACTGCTTGACCATCCAAACTCCTTCTTAAAAACAAAAAATAGACAGGGTTTACAGGGTGATTCAGGATAGTAAAAACAATCCTGAAAAATCTTGACCATCCTGTCTATTCAATCTTATCTAGCGAAATGGCCGACGAAGGCGCTACGTTTTTCGCGCAACGTCCATGTCACGCCTAAGCCTTCGCCTTTGAATTGATCCAGCGAAGCCGCCGTCGGCATTGTGTGCGTGGTTGGCGTCAGCGGTGGATAGTAGGTTTGTTCGTGGCCGCAGATTTTGTCTTTTTCTGTCAGGCTGCGCGCGATGATGGTGGCAACCGAACCCGCTTGCAGCTTGCCGCCGCTGGGATGTTCGCCGATGAATTCCAGGTCGAGCGTGATGGGCGCGCTGTCGGTGCGAATGACATTCTTCAGCAACTCGCCTCCCATTTCCTGGGCGAATGATTTCAGCGCCTCGCGTTGTTGGGCCGTCGCTCTTTCATCCACAATCAGGATGGCTTTCGCGGGGAAAGGATTCTCGAACGTGCTGCCCAGCGTGCCGGACGCCTTGGCTACGCCGACGACGCTCAGCCCGTCCAGCTTGACGCCATTCCATTCGCCCTTCGATACGCGCCAGCCGACGATGGCCTGGTCGCCCATCAGATTGACTTCGGACATTGCGAAACAATGGCCGGTGTAAATGTCCGCGTTTCGCGATTCGATGTATTCGCCATAAATCTGCTGCGCATTGGCGGATGATGCCAGGAATGCCGCAAAACAGATCGAAAGAATCAAAGAAAGTTTCCGCATTGTTACTACCCTCCATCGAAAAACTTGAAGATGGTACGGAACCGGGAGCGGTAGCGACTGGGTGCTTCCGGTGTCGCTTTTTCGAATCAACCCGGTCGCTACTGCTCCCGGTCCGTACCGCTGCTGCCTCAACTAAGAATCAGGCTAACGTGCTTGCCTGGCAATGGCAACGACGGTCGCCATTATCGCAGTTGCCGGGTTCGGCCAGTTGGCCATCCGGCCCAAGCGGGCCTTGCGTGTGCAGGCACCAGAAGACGCCGGTATTCGCGGGCTGCACGTCCGCGGGCTGCTCTGCCCAGATGAACATGCCCTTGCTGCGCAGAGACGCGCACAGGTTCGGACGATTCGGATCTAAATTATGAAGTTCAGCCATTGTTGATCTCCTTCGAAAACTGCATGGAGTTCAGGCTTTAGCCTGCTTGCGCCTGACTCAGAGCCTGTTGAACGAACTGGCAGCCTGAAGGCTGCGCGGCCAAAGCGGCAGGCTGAAACCTGAACTCCATGCGCTTTATTCGTTTACCCGGCCGCTTGCAGAATCGCGCGTTTGACGGCGACCTGTGCCAGTTGAATTTTGTAGGCATTGCGGCTCAGCGCTTTTGCTTTGGCCACGGCGATCTTGCCTGCTTCGGCGGCGACGTCTTCGCTGATGGTTTTACCGACCAGGAATTTCGCTGCTTCGTCCGCAGGCCACGGGACGGGCGCGACGTGCCCCAGCGTTAGGCGCGCGGCGCTCACCCGTTTGCCGCTCATCGTCAGCGCGACAGAAGCCATTGCCATCGGCCAATCCAGCACCTCGCGGTGACGAATTTCATAGCTCGCGGTGCGAACGTTGCCCGGCGGCGGGATAATCACTTCCGTGACAATCTCGTTGGGCAACAGGACGTTTCCGCGTTCGCCGTCTGCTTTCGGAGTCAGGTAAAACTGATCCAGCGCGATTTCGCGCGCGCCTTTCGGGCCGAAGGTTTTGACCTTTGCCATCAGCGAAATCAGCAAAGGCGCCAGCGTCGAAGGATGCACGTACAGCGCAGGCCCGTCGTTGCCCAGGATAGCGTGATAGCGGTTATCGCCATTGGGCACCAGCGGTTGTCCGCTCTCATCTTTGGCCAGCAGACCGAAGCCTGCGCGGAAATACCAACAGCGTGGATGCTGGCACAGATTGCCGCCCAGCGTGCCGACGTTGCGAATCTGCGGGCCGGCCACTTCGCCTGCGGCATAGGCCAACGTTGGGTATTCCTTTTTGATTTGCGCGTTGTCGGCGATGTCGTTGATGTTGGCCAGCGCGCCCAGCCGCAATCCGGCGCGCCCGTTGTAAGAGATACCGTCCAGCTCTTTGATGCTTTTCAGATTGACCAGACGTTTCGGCGTGATGATGAAATCTTTCATCAGGCTGAGCAGGTCGCTGCCCCCGGCCAGGGCTTCTGATTCACCCCATTGTTTGCCGAGCAGTTCAACGGCTTGCTCTTTGGTGGTTGGGCTTGCGTATTCAAATGTTTGCATTACGACTTGCCTCCTTTTTTCTCGCCTTTGGTGGCCAGCGCGTTTAACACACGATCCGGCGTCATGGGAAGGTTCGGTACGCGCACGCCGATGGCGTTGGCCACGGCGTTTGAAATGGCCGCGCCCGGCGAAACCGTTGGTGGTTCGCCCACGCCGATCACGCCGCGTTCGTCGTAGCCTTTGCCGGTCATCATATGCACCTTGAAGTTGCCGATGTCGGACAAGCCCGCCAGTTTGTAGAACTCCATATTCGGATTGAGCATCTTGCCGGTCTGCGAATCCATGATCCGCTCTTCGAACAGCGAGTAGGTCACGCCAAAAATCATCGCGCCGAACACCTGGCTTTCGCAGGTCTTCATATCAATGATCAGGCCGCAATCCTGCACGGCGACGAAGTTGTTCATCTTGACGATGCCGGTTTCCATGTCCACGGAAACGTCCGCCATCTGCACGCCGCCCACGCCGCCCGTGGTCAACGTTTCTTTGCCGGGGTTTTTGCCCCGCGTGGTCAGCGGTTGCGTGCCCAGCTTCGCGCAGGCCTGTTGCCAGGTCATGCTGTTTGAAGGATTGTCTATCTGCTGCACCTTCTGGCCGACGGCTTCCAGCTTGTCTGGCGTCGTGTTCATCGCTGGCGCCAGCTTTTCAAACATGATGTTCAGCGCATCCACCGCCGCGCGGCGCGTCGAAGCACTGATTCCGCCAACGGTAGTTGAACCGCCCGACCCGCCAGAGACGGGGAAGTGATTGTCGCCAATGTGGACTTTGACCCCGCTGAGCGGCAAGCCCAGCGTCTCCGCCGCGACGATGGTTAGCACCGTGCGCGTGCCCACGCCCAGGTCCTGCGTGCCCATCTTCAATTCGACGGAACCATCGGGATGAATAGTCAGATCGCAATCGCTGGCGTGACCGCCGCCGCCCCAGGTGTGCAGCGAAAGCCCCAGCCCACGTTTGATGATCTTGGTGCTGCCCGGAGCGCCTTCGCCACGCGGACGCCACATCTTCTTCCAGTCAATCATCTCGGCGGCTTTCAGTAATTCATCGCGATAAACATTGGCGCGGGTACCGGTCAAGGCCAGGTTCTTCAAAAAGAAATCCAGCGGATCCATTTTCAATTCCGCCGCCATATCTTCGAACGCCGACATCGTAATCAGACAGGCCTGCGGATGATTCGGCGCACGCCATGCGCGATTCGGCCCCGTGTTGGTGCTGACGACGGAGAAGACCGACTTCTTGTCCTGCATGGCGGGGCCGAAGACATAAGGGAGGTTCTGGGCAAAGCTAATGTTACCGACGCCGCCTGATCCCCAAGCTTCAGATTCCCAGGCAGTGACTGTGCCGTCTTTCTTCGCGCCAATTTTGACTTTGGCAAAGACCGAAGGCCGCGAACCGGCAACCATCAATTCTGAGTTGCGTTCCAGCATCAGCTTGATGGGTTTGCCACCGGCCAGTTTGGAAAGCTTGGCGGCTTCGATGCCCCAGCGATCCACGGGGAACTTGCTGCCGAAACCGCCGCCCAGATGTTCCATCTTTAGATGGACATTGCCGGCGGGCATGCCCAGTGCTTGCGCGAACTGCCCGCCATTGGCCGAGACGGACTGCGTGGACTGATGAACCAGCAGGTTCTTGTCGTCTTCCCATTCCGCAATCAAGCCGTGCGTTTCCAGACAGCAGTGCGTGATGATTTCATTGCCGTAATTGCCTTCGATGACGACATCTGATTCGGCAAAGGCTTTGGCGGGATCGCCGCTGGCGACCTCGCTCGGTTTGCGGCGATTGGCTTCGGGGATGGTGTCCCAGTTCTGTTCGTTGACGAAATGCGGCAGCTTTTCGTACTGCACCTTGATGGCGCGCATCGCGTCTTCGGCCTGGCCTTCGGTCTCGGCGGCCACCACTGCAATCTCGTCGCCCGCCCATTGAATTTCCGTGCCGGGTTCCTGAATGATTTTGACGGCTTTCACGCCGGGCATCTTTTCGGCGGCGCTCAGATCAATGCTGACGATTTTGGCGTGCGCGTAAGGCGAACGCAGGACTTTGCCAAACAGCATTCCCGGACGATTCAAATCGTAGGTGTATTTCGCGCGGCCTGACACTTTGTCCGGGCCGTCAATTCGGCTGATGCGTTTGCCGATATGCGTTCGTTTGCCTTCTTCGGGCCATTTATATTCAGCCATTGCGCTTGCCTCCTTTCATCTCTTTCATTTGAGCCGAAGCCTGAACGACGGCGGCTTTGATGCCGTGATATGTGCCGCAGCGGCAGTAATTGCCGCCCAGATTCTGTTTGACCTGTTCGGGTGTCGGGCTGGGATGTTTGTCGAGCATCGCTTTGGTCGCCATGACAAAACCCGGCGTGCAGAATCCGCATTGCTGCGCGTCGTTATCCCAGAAAGCCTGCTGCACCGGATGCAGCGTGTCGCCCTGTGCCAGACTTTCAACAGTCTCGATCTTGTGGCCTTGGGCTTCGATGGCCAGCACGGAGCAGGAATAGACGGGTTTGCCGTCCATCACCACCGTGCACGCGCCGCAGGTACCACGATCACAAACGCGCTTGGCGCCGGTGATGTCCAGTTCGTTGCGCAGAGTATCCAGTAAGGTCACGCGCGTTTCGACGCTGGCCGTTTTGGCCACGCCGTTGATGTTAAGGGTCAGGTTGACTTTGCCGGGGCCAAGAATTTGAACCTGCGCCCCGGCGGCTTTGACGTATTTTTCTCCGCTGGCCACCAGCGGGATCGTCAAGGCGACACTGCTGCCTTTCAGAAAGCTGCGACGGGAGACGCCGGATTCATTTTGGCCGTCCGGCTTTTTCTCTGCTTCTTTTTCCAGAAGCTCACGCCCTTCGTCAGAACTGCTCATCAGTTACCTCCGTTGGTCGAATAGATGGAAATGGATTTGGGGGAGAATTCCGCACAAAGCGAATCGTCCACAAAGACGCTCGCGCTGTCTTCATCGTTACAAATTGATTTCAGCGATGATTGAAAAGTGCGGACGCGGAGTATAGCAACGCGCGTCGTGAGGTGACAAGAAAGTCCTGAGTGTCCATCGTCTTCGGTCTCGAATAACCATGTCACGATGACGGCTGGCAACAAACGTTTCGCGCGGTTTGATCTGCCGCCGCGCGCTGCTCATCATTCCGCTTACGCTGCCAGAGATCGGCGCGGTATGGCGGCTAATTCTTCCGCGATTTCTCTCTGCGCGATCCGAAGTTCGTATGACTTTTGCAGATTCATCCAGAATTCCGCGCCGGTGCCAAGCCACTGCCCCAGTCGTAAAGCAGTATCGGCGGTGATGCCACGCTGCCGGTTAAGTATTTGAGTGATGCGGCTGGCAGGTACGCGCAGAGTGCGCCCAAGCTCGGCGGCAGTGATGCCAAGCTCTTCCAACTCGTCCGCCAGGATTTCGCCAGGATGTATTGGGTTGCGTGCCATCTGGTTTTACCTCTCGTTAATGATAATCCACGATCTCCACGTTCAGCGGGCCGGAACTACCTTCCGGCCATTCAAAGCAAATGCGCCATTGATCGTTGATGCGGATGCTGTATTGCCCTTTCCGGTCGCCAGCCAATGCCTCAAACCGGTTGCTGGGGAGCATCGTCAATGCATCTTTCGTCGGAGCGGCATCAAGAATTTCCAGGCGCTTTTCCGCCTGGCGCGCAAAGGACTGAAACGCCTTGATGGTCTTGCCCTCGGCAAACTGCCGCGTGCGCTTGTCCCGATAACTCAGGATCACCTCATCACTCCTCTTCAACTACGCGGAAAGACTTTCCCTGAAACGCCGGAAGATGGTTCTTCAAAATCTACCTAAAATAGGAGCATTCCATTCAACTCGCGTCACCGCGCCCTCGGACGCCGACGAAACCAGCGCGCTATATTTGGCAAACACGCCCGATGTGTAGCGTGGCGCGGGCGCTTTCCATTCGCTCAGACGTTGTTTGATTTCTTCATCGGTCAGGTCAACGTTCAGCGTGCGTGCTTCCAGGTCGAAGGTAATGATGTCGCCTTCACGAATTGCCGCAATAGGGCCACCTTCCTGTGCTTCGGGGGCGATGTGGCCAACGCACAAGCCTTTGGTCGCGCCGCTGAACCGGCCATCGGTCATCAGCGCCACCGTTTCGCCCAAACCTTCGCCAACGATCGCGGCGGTCACGCCCAGCATTTCGCGCATGCCGGGGCCGCCTTTCGGGCCTTCGTAACGGATGACGACAACATCGCCGGGTTTGATCTGTTTGCTGGTGACGGCGTTCATCGCGTCCTCTTCGCGTTCGAAGACGCGCGCGGGGCCTTGATGTTTTTTGCGCTCGAAGCCGGACAGTTTGACCACGGAACCTTCCGGCGCAAGGTTGCCTTTCAGGATGATCAAGCCGCCATTCGGTTTGATCGGCGCGTCAGTCGTATACACGACATCCTGCCCCGGTGTTTCGTCGGCTAATTCGGACTCTTGCGCGATGGACAAACCGCTGACGGTCAACTGCTCGCCGTCCAGGTAACCGCCTTCAACCAGACGCCGCGCAACCAGGCCAATGCCGCCCGCCTGGCTGAGTTCAATCGCCGTGTATTTGCCGCCGGGTTTCAGGTCGGCAATCATCGGCGTACGGCTGCTGATGGCGTCGAAATCGTCAATGTTCAAATCCACGCCCGCTTCGCGCGCCATTGCCAGCAGGTGCAGCACGGCGTTGGTTGAACCACCCGTCGCGGCGACGCCGGTAATCGCATTCTCAAACGCTTTGCGCGTCAGAATGTCGCTTGGAAGCGTCCCGCGTCGCAGCAAATCAACAATGTACTTGCCTGCTTCAAACGCGGTCTTTTCTTTCAGCGGATCAATCGCCGAAACGCTGCCGGTGCCCATCACGGCCAGGCCGATGAATTCCATGACCATCGCCATCGTGTTGGCGGTGTATTGGCCTCCGCAAGCGCCCGCGCCTGGGCAAGCGGCATTTTCGATTTCCAGTAACTCTTGATTGCTGATTCGCCCGGCGGCATTCGCGCCGACGGCTTCGAACACATCCTGCACGGTCAGTTTGCGCCCGTGGTATTCGCCCGGCGCAATCGAACCGCTGTACAAAACCAGGCTGGGGACGTTCAGCCGGATCAAGCCCATCGCCGCGCCCGGAATCGTTTTGTCACAGCCGACAATCGCGATCACCGCATCGAACATGTAGCCACGCCCGACCAGTTCAATTGAATCGGCGATTACTTCGCGGCTAACCAGCGAAGCCTTCATCCCTTCGGTGCCCATCGTCACGCCGTCCGAAATCGAGATCGTGTTGAACTCCATCGGCGTGGCCCCAGCGGCGCGGATGCCTTCTTTGACCTTGACGGCCAGATCGCGGTGGTTGATGTTGCAGGGCATCGTCTCAATCCACATATGCGCGACGCCGATGATCGGTTTGGCCAATGCTTCGTCGTCGAAGCCAATAGCTTTGAGCATGGAACGCGCAGGGGCGCGGTCGCGCCCGTTGGTGATGATGTGACTTAGATGTTTCGGATCAAATGGCATAACAAATCCCAGCGGCAGGCTCAGGCGACCTGCCAAGTCCTTTTCTTGAATTACCCAATCCTGGGTTGAAAGATTTTATGAGTGTTTCCAGCGGTGTCAGCGGAAGCCGCATTGTGGCCAAGATTTGCCAAGCGCGCAAGAAGATCATTCGCAGGGAACAGAAAAACACGAAGAGCGCGACGGACTTACGAAGGTCGTCGCGCTCTTTTACCAAGCTGTTCGATTCAGCTATTCGTACCGCAATGCTTCAATCGGATCGAGCCGCGAGGCCTTGTACGCCGGGTACATTCCCGCAATCAATCCGATTGCCACCGACACGCTGAAGCCGATGACGACGAAGATCATCGGCACTTGCGAAGGGAAGCTGAGCAGCTTCAGCAATCCGCTGATCAGATAACCAAAGAGAATGCCAAGCACGCCGCCGATGCCGGTCAGCATGCTGGCTTCGAGCAGGAACTGAAAAATGATGTCGCTGCGTTTGGCTCCGATGGCGCGGCGGACGCCGATCTCTTTGGTTCGTTCAGTGACTGAAACCAGCATGATGTTCATGACGCCGATGCCGCCCACCAGCAGCGCCACGCTGACGATTGGAATAACGATCAGCGCCACCATCGACAGCATCTTGCCGAAGCTTTCCTGAATGCCGCTGGGCGTGTTGATTTCGAAGCTGTCCGGTTTGTCATACGCGACATTGCGGCGGCGGCGCATCAATTCGCGCGCGTCGTCCACCAGTTTGTCCAACTGGCCCTGCCGCGAACCGAGCGCGACGAAATGATCGTCCTGCATCGGATACATCGCGTGCATAACGTTGTAGGGCACGAAGATCATGCTATCAGCGTTCGGCCCGCCACCGCCCAGAATGTTCTTCGATTTTTCCAGCACGCCGATGACGCGAAATACCTTGTTGCCAATCTGAATTTCTTTTTCCAGTGGTTCGTACCCCGACAACAATCGTTCGGCAATGTCGTAACCGATGATGGCGACTTCAACGCTGTGCTGATCTTCGGTCTCATTGAAAAAGCGCCCCCGGCTGATGGCGACTTCGCGCGTGTAGGCATAGGCCGCCCAGACGCCGCGCACCTGTGGGGTTTTCACTTCGTTGTTGTGGAACTTGACGGTCGGCGGCATTCCCGGCGGACGCAGGATCGGTGAAGCGGCGACGGCAGAGGGCATTTGGCTCAGTGCAATCGCGTCTTCCAGCGTGACGGGTTTGCGCTGGCGCTCTTCTTCAGTGAAATCCGTGTGACGCGGCCCGCCGCCCAACCGGCTGACGAACGCCACGTTGGTGCCGAACTGTTCGATCTGTTCTTTGAATCCGGCTTCCAACCCGCTGGCCAGTGAGGCGACGCCAATGACAGTCGCCGTCCCGATGACCACGCCCAGCAGCGTCAGAAATGATCGAAACTTGTTGGCCCACAGTGTGACCACTGCCTGCGATAAAAGTTCTTTGGTTTGTTGTTTGAGCATAAAACTTCCTTCCACTGTTTCAGCGCGTTCCCTCGTCACGCTCATCTTTGGCTTTGAGCAAGTCGGCTTCGAGGTACAGGCCTTCGAGGTCTTTCAACGGCCAATACGCCCCTCTGCCGAAAATTGTCCGGACGTGTTGTTCCACCAGTTTTCGGTCAACCAGTCCGGGACGGCGCAGCAGCCACAACAGGTCAATTTGATCTTTGCCACGATCCGCCAGCTTTTTGATGATTGTCAACCATTCGGGCGTAATGATCTTCACGCTGTTCGACATCTCTTTCGCATCCGCCAGCGCAGCCACGTATATTTCGGCAACCTCGTCATCGCGCACGATCCAATCAACAGCGATCTTTCGCGCGCCGACTTCTATCGTGTAGGTCTCGCCGCCAAACGATAATCTGCGATCCGCTTCCAAACCCAGCGCCGCCGAGGCCACCATATCAACATCGGTCGTGGCTCGCGTAAATCCATACAGATGCATCGCCACGCCGCCGGCCAATGCGCAATCAATGCCGCGCTCTTGGGCGATCTTCGCCACAGCTTCAGCCGCCGCCACACCGTCTTCGGTCGTGATGGAATGTTGCTCCGGCCCGCTGCTGTTCAGGATGTGTTTGACCAGATCGTTCATAGTTTCAATTATTCCGCCCGCGCTATTCCGCTCGTAATGCCACAATCGGATCAAGCTTCGCTGCCTTCCACGCCGGATAACTGCCGAATATGAGGCCGACGCCGCTGGAAACCCCAATGGCCAGGAACGCCGCCCAGATCGGCACTTCCGCCGGAATCGGCGAGAATTTCACCAGCAGTATGGAAATGCCATAAGCCAAACCCAGCCCAATCGCACCGCCGACCATCGAAAGCGTCGTGGATTCGGCCAGGAACTGGATCAGGATGTCTTTGCGGCGCGCGCCCAAGCTTTTGCGGATGCCGATTTCCCGCGTTCGTTCGGTCACCGTCACCAGCATGATATTCATAATGACGATGCCGCCGACCACCAGCGAGATCGAAGTCACGCCCAAAGCCACCGCCGCGATGATGCCGAACAGCGCCTGCACGAAGTTGTTGATGGCGTCTGCGGTGACGAAACCGAAGGTGTCTTTGTCGCTGTAATTCAACCGGTGACGGGCGCGCATCAGCATGCGAACCTGATCCTGCACGTCCTGCAAATTGGCGCTGTCGTAGCCTTTGACCGAAACAGTCAGGCTGGCGCGCGCGCCAAACATCTTTTGATGTGTGGAAAGCGGGATGATGACGAAATCGTCCTGCGACTGGCCGAAGGACGAGCCGCGCTCTTTGGCGACGCCGACAACTTCAAACGGCAGACCGTTGATCTTGAATTCGCGGCCCACGACTTCGCGTTTATTGAAGAGCTTGTCGGCCACGTCTACTCCGATCATCGCCACGTCGCGCCGCCGTTCGTTGTCGGGATCATTGATGTAGCGGCCCAGGTCCGGCACCGATGAATCAATGTAGACCATATTGGGCGTGTTGCCCTTGATGGTGACGTTGGTCATCTTTCCGATGGCGGAGCGGACTTCACCGCTCGAAAAGCTCTGCGCACCAATGTACTGCGCCAGCGTCATTCGCTCCTTCAAGTACTCGGCGTCCGAAAGGGTAAGGTCTTTGTTGCGGCGATTGGCGGCAATAAAGTCTTCGAAGCTGGTGATGATGCCGAACTTGTCCAGCAGCACCGTGTTTGCGCCCAAATCCGCCGTCACCGTGCGGTCAACGTAGCGGAAAAAGCCTTCGATCACCGCTGCCACCGCCACCACCGTCATGACGCCGAAGATCACGCCCAGCAGGGTCAGAAACGACCGCAGCTTGTGCGCCCGCAGCGAGGCGAGCGCGATTCTGATTCCCTCAAAAAATAATCTCATTGCTTTAGTCCTTGCTCAGTTCGGTAGCGGAAGTGGTTGCGACCGGTTATTTTTGTATGAGCTGCAGGTGCGAGTCAGGACGAAAGAACGAACCCTTCCAGAAATCTGTTGCAATTATTTGCTTTGAGTTAATTTGATCGAAATCAACCTGTTTGAATGCGTCTCTGAAACGCTTTGTGCGTTGGAACAACGATCCAAAGCAACTGGCTCTCAAACGGCTTCGGATTGCGAGGTGAAGGTAAATGCCTTGAGCTTGAGCGCAGGCAGGAGCATGGCGTTGCTGCCCTGGCTTTCAGACCTGCCGACGCGTTCGGACGCGCCGATCATCTCAATGTTGCCGGGCGCGAGCATCTGGATAATGCTCTGGTTGAAGCGGAAATTGCGGACCGGGTATTGAATCTTTCCGTTCTCGACATACCAGACGCCATCGCGTGTCAGCCCGGTCAGCGAGGCGGTACGCGGGTCAGTCGGGCGTATGTACCAGAAGCGACCGACGAGCAAGCCGCGCGGAGTGGCCTTAATCATTTCTTCAACGGTGGCGGGCGGCGCGGACGATTCAACAATGATGTTGGCCGGGCCGGGCGTAGGCTGTTTGCCTTTCTGCTGCGCCCAGAAGCGCG
>JBBQVH010000175.1:0-12732 GCA_038211695.1 Blastocatellia bacterium
CGAAGCTCGCGGTAGTAAGCGCGAATGTCGTCGCTTTCCTCGGCGGCCAGAGGCCGGCGATAGGCGCGGGCCGCGAACTTCAATAGGGCGTCCAGATGTTTCGGTTGCGCTTCCAAGCGCGCCTTTTCCACCCACCGAATCTGGTTGTTCGTCCGCTCGAAATAATACTTGAGGGCTTCCAGTACCAGTGGATTGGTCCCCGGCGCCGCCTTGGCCAGATACTGATGCGTTGCAAATCCCACAACCGGCCGATCCCGAACTGGTGCAAAAACTCGCCGGCCGTGGTCGGCGCCATCAGCGACTGAACGCCGAGCAACTCCGGCAAACCGGCATCCGAGCGCAGGACATTCAGATCGAGCAGGCAATTGCCACCCAAAATGGCATTCCGGCAGAGGCTCAAAACATTCTCCGATTCCGGGTAGCCGCGCTCTCGCTGTTTGAGATGAAGCTCGGCGTCAATCAACTCCGGCAGTCCAATCTGAGCGGCGAAATCCCGCAACAGCACGACGCCCACTGTGCCGGTCAAGGTTTGATCGCTAAAACAGACATTGAATTTGAAAGCTTTGCCAAGAACTGTAGTATTCACTTAACAGGTGATTCCTTTCGCAGAATATGGATATTGGTCGCACCCTTATTTTACGCGCTTGCGGGATCACCTGTTACCATTTTCAAAGAGCTTTAGCCGTGGATTCAGGCTAAAGTTCGTCCCACGCCAGAGGCGACGCGATGAAACACCTGCTCAAATTCTATCGATATGTATTCGCCTGGGAGAACTATCTGCTGCTGGCGCGGGCTGTCCAGGCGGCGCGGCTGGTTCGGCGGCATTTGTCTGAGCAGGCGTTGTCACCGCATTTTGCTTCGGCGTTGACGGCAGTGGAACAAGTTTACTTGCCATCGCAACCGGGCTGGAAGGTTTCCGACGAAATGAAGATCGCGCGCTTCGCCGCCTTTGTCGTAGGCTTCCCCGTCGAGTGGGGCAAATGCGTTCAGCAATCGTTGATCGTTTACCGGTTGCTGAACGGGTATGGGATTCCGTCCAGAATTTGCTTCGGCGTCAGCCGCGATCAAGCGTCGAACGAAGGGCACGCCTGGGTAGTCAAACTGAATGAGCCGGATCAGGCGTTCGCCGAAACCGCAGACCCACACGAACGCTTCACCCTCGTCTACGCTTCCCCGCTGCCTGCAACCGCCACGATGAGTTAATCCGGCTTCAATATCAGGAGTTTTCCCGTGCAGCAAGACTTGTCTATTTACCACCAACCGATCAGCAATCTGTTTTCGTTTCCTGCAAGCGCTGAACAATGGGGTCAGTACAGGTTGACGGATGAACAAGTGAGATTCTTTCACCAGAACGGGTATTTGACAGGCGTTCGCATTCTGGACGAGGGACAAATCGAAACCTTGCGCGAACAGTTGAAAGACTTGATGAACCCTGCGCACGAGGGCCATCCGCTCTTCCACGAATTCCACTCGAACGAATCGCTTGATCCGAACAAGGTGCTTTTCCATGCGCTGGGCGCCTGGCGCATTCAGCCCGCCTTTCACGACATCTTGTGGCATCCGGCATTTGTCGTTCCCGCTTCGCAATTGCTCGGCGGCGCGGTGCGATTCTGGCACGATCAGTTGTTCTGCAAGCCGGCGCATCACGGCGGCGTAGTCGCCTGGCATCAGGATTATTCTTACTGGACGCGGACGACGCCGCTGCGGCATCTGACCTGCTGGATCGGGCTGGATGATTCGACGCGCGACAACGGCTGCGTGCAGTACGTGCCCGGCAGCCATCTGTGGCCCGACCTGCCCATTACCGGTTTGACGGGCGATCTGGATTCGATCCAAACCGTGCTGACCGATGAACAAAAAGAGTTGTTCAAACCAGTCGCCATTGAATTGAAGAAAGGCGAATGTTCCTTCCACCACGCGCGGCTGATTCATGGTTCGTATGCCAACACCACCGAGCGGCCTCGGCACGCGACGGTGATCAACGTCTTCCGCGATGGCGTAATGTCGAATTCCAACGAAGCCCCTCTAGCGGGTGTGCCTGTTATCTCAAAAGGCGAGAAGATGGACGGCCAATTCTTTCCGCTATTGTTCGACCCGAATGTTTCGGAGTCGGCCTTTTGACAGTGGAAACGAGCATGCGGACGGTCCACCTGAACGCCTCTCTCATAACAAGCGCCTATTGTTTCGCCTTCCTGATTGATATGACACGACTGATCAAGAAGGTGACGACCAATGTCCCCACCCCGTACATCAGCCCTGTTTGAACAATCCATCCCGCCAAGCCATGGTTAAAAATCGCCGCGATGATTACATAAATCGCCATCGCAATCGCTCCGGCAATCAGGCCGCTCACCAGATTCTGGCCGACAGTTTTTGAACTCATGCTTCCTCCGTTGATAGGGCAATACGTTTGATGGCAGGCGCAATGATGAAGCAGGCAAGGCCGCCGAACATTGCGTATTTCCAGGTGATGACGCTGAAGGCCATGGCAATGAAAAACAGCACGCCAACGGCGTTCAGCACCTGAACCATGGCGTTCGCTTGTTGAATCTTTTTGGGGTCATGCATATCGAAAAAACCTCCTGAATGAAAAAACCTCTTTGCGGCAACGAATCATTTCGTTGTTGCCGTGAATTTACGCTGTGGATGAGTAATGTGGCTGCTCGTTCTTCTGAACGGTCACTTTTGCCGACTGAGCGGGGATGAGGGGAGATTTTAGCAATTGGCGTTGACCACTCTTTCTGCAAGAATCCCCTCCGATGAAAGAAGAATGGCGCAATTACGGGCGGTACATCCTGCATTATTTGCGTCGCCTGCCGATTGGCATTCTGATCGCGATGATTCCTTTTCTCTTCAGCCTCCCTCATTGGCTGGAGCAAAATGCGGTACTGATGGGCTTGGGTCTGTCGCTGGTTTATGGCGTGACGATTCCGCTGGCCATCTGGTTTTGTTTTGCGGCGATGTATGCCGCTGGAACCTGGCTGGGAATCAAAGGCGGCAGGAAGCTGGCGATTCCCGGCTACGTTGATATTTTTGTCAGCGGAATTGGCCTAGTGGCTGGGACTTGGAGCGCGCAGGCGATCAACCATCGTCTTTACGGCGCTGCGGCGGGTGGCGGTATTTTTCTGCTTTCGCTGTTCTTTGGCGGAATTGTGGGAATGGTCATCTTTCTTTATTCGGCCTATCAGCAATCGAAGTCGGAGGCGCTCGAACTGCGCGCCGCCGTGGCCGAATCGCGCTACCACACGCTGGAACAACAGATGCGCCCGCACTTTCTTTTCAATGCGCTGAACAGCTTGGCCGAGTTGATTGAATCCGGGCAGGAGAATGCAGCCGAGACGGCATACAAGCTTTCCGATCTGTACCGGCAGATTCTGGCCAATTCCGGCTTGAAGACTGCGCGGCTCTCGTCGGAGATGGAGATTGCCAGAGCCTACCTTGAGCTTGAGCAGGTGCGCTTTGGCGACCGTCTGCAATTCGAGATTCGCGCGCCGGACGACGGCGGCGAAATATTCCTGCCCAGCCTGATGCTGCAAACATTGGTTGAAAATGCCGTTAAGCACGGCATTGCGCCAGCGGTGGAAGGCGGGCGGGTGTTGATTGAAATCAGCCTCGACGCGGGCAAAGGCTATCGGTTGAGCGTCGCCAACACCGGCGCGCCGCTCGTCGAACAATTACAGGACGGCACGGGTCTGGCCAACACGCGCGCGCGGCTCGATCTGCTCTACGGCAATCGGCACTGCTTCGAAATTCGCGGCGACCGGCAAGGCCGCACCATCGCCGCCTTCCATTTCACGGGAGAGAAAATTGACTGAAGCCCGGCGAATCTTAATCGTGGAGGATGAGGCATTGGCGCGCCAACGCGTCACTCGATACGTGCGTCAGTTCGGGCAGAACTTCTTGATTGAAGAAGCCGAGAACGGCCTCCGCGCCGTCGAGTTGATCCATTCCTTCCATCCCGAGATCATCTTTCTGGATGTCGAGATGCCGGGACTGGACGGCTTCGAGGTCTTGCAGCAATTCGAGGAGCGCCCGTTTCACGTCATCTTCCAAACTGCCTACGACCAATTCGCCATCCGCGCCTTTGAAGAATCCGCCTGCGATTATTTGCTCAAACCTTTCGCCGCTGAACGCCTGCATCAGGCGCTGGCGCGCGCGCTCAGCCGCGTAGCCGATGAACGGAAGCTGCGCGCGTTGGAGAAACAACTCGCGGCGCGTCCTGATGGCAGTGGCAAAGGTTATTTGAGCAAGCTGACCGTCAAGCAAGGCAACCGATTGCGCATTGTGACAACAGACGAAATCTCATGCTTCGTCAGCCGCGATCATTACACCTGCGTTTATTTCAACAGTGACAGAAATACAATTGAGGGAATTTGCGAACTGTCGTTGGGCAGATTGATTGAACAGCTTGACCCGCAGCAGTTCAAACAGCTTCACCGCAGTAGCATCGTGCGCTTAGCTTCAATCATTGCGCATTCGCGTTCCCGGCAGGGCGAGGTTTCAGTGGAATTGGCCAATGGAATGAAGCTGCCGGTATCGCGCAACAATCAACGCCAGGCCAAGGAATTAGTGAAGAGCAGCAGAATGGGACAATTTTGAAAACTGTCCCATCACCAGCTTCACCCACCACTTCCGTCATCACTTTCGTTCAACGGCGCGCCGCAGAATGCTGACCACTTCCTTACCGCCGAAAGAAGTTTCAGCAACGGTAATTCCGCAGAACTGAAATTCGTCGCGCCCGGCGGTGTTCAATTCCTTCTCCATCGTCGAAGTGCGGCTGGTCGCCTGCAAGCGGTATTCGTAGGTCATCTTCCGTTGATCAGAACTTTCCAGGATGACGACGACTTCTTTGCCCCCAAACGTCGAGTTGTAGATCGTTTGCCCGACGTAAGAAAAGCCTTGTGCGCCCGCCTGATTCAATTCCTTCTGCATTGTTGATGTCTTACTGGTCGCCAGCAACTTGTACTGGAAACGCTCAGCCCCGGCACCGGCGCGGCGTGACATGATCACTACAATTTCATTGCCGCCCGCCGCAGTCTCGCCGCCCATCGTGCCTTCATAATGGAATCCATCGGCAGCGGCCTGGTTCATCTCCTTTTCCATCGTCGAAGTCTTGTTGGTCGCCAGCAGTTTGTATTCAATTGGCGCAGCCGTTGAAATACTGATTGGGCCGCTTGCCAGACAAAGCAGCAACGCACACATCATCGTCATCATATTTTTCTCCAAGGTTTGGTTAAGTTCGTGCAAGAGGTCCAAACCGCGATACGGAACGCCGCTCATTCAGGTTCTTGCAAAGTCTTTTTGGAACTGAGTCGCGATGCGCAGCGTCTACGCCAACGGCCCAACAGCTCACGTACAACGCTCCGTCAGATCGTAGCCGCGACGAACGCGCAAAATTAGCGAGACGCCACAACAGCGACTTTGGTATTCTTGACGTATGAAGGAACAAAGGATTCCGCCTTCCAACTCGGCCCATCACGAACAAGCCATACAACTTTTCCTGCGAGAGCTTGCTTCCCTGCTGACGCTCAAATATTCACTGACGCTGACGTTATTGTGGTGCTTCGCCTGGGGAACGGTTGCCCTGGCCATGCGAGCGGGCTTTGGCACGTCGCGTAAGGCTCTGTTGTGGGGCGCAGGCGGCATGCTGATCGCCATCATCGTCGCGGTCGTCAAGGCCGGAAGGCAGTTGCCAACGCCGGCTTCAATCCGTTCCCTGCTGGACCAACAGAACGAATGCGGCGGGTTGCTGATGAAAGTCTTCGCCCACCGCCTGATCGCCCGCGACACGGTCGAAGAAAAGGTGCTGCAACTGCAAAGCAACAAACGCAACCTGGCCGACGCCATCATCAGCGCCGATAACAGCCTGATCCGGGATTTGGGGCGCGAGGATTTAGAGTTGTTGTTGTCGTAGGCAGCTTGGCAGCAGTGTATAGTAATGCGCTGATGAAAGGAGAAGATGCCATGCCATTTGATCAAAATGCGATTCTAAAACAGCTTGATTCGCTGATTACGGAAGCTAGTGGGTTTCAACAATACAGGCAATTAGATGACTATGGAGAGAATTACTATTCCGGTTTGCCTAAAGCAGAGTTAGCGAGTTTTCTTACCAGGGTAGTTGCAATTGTAGACCGAGTGGCTCCAGCAAATAGCGCATACGCTCAAACATTGAAAACAACTCAGGCGAAGATTGATCCAATAGATGGGGATAGAATTGATCCATATGTGGGCGTTTTGAAAGCCTTGCGAGCAGATTGTTCTTCTGGATATCTTCAGTCAGTAACTGAACTCATCCACGCAGATATTTTTGGTGATTTTCTGGAAATGGCAGATCACCTTCTTGAGCAAGGCTACAAAGACCCAGCCGCAGTAATTACTGGAAGCGTGATGGAAGAACATCTGCGAAAGTTATGTGACAAGCACGGCATCTCAGTTGTGCAGCCGGATGGAAGGCCGAAAAAGGCTGATTTGCTGAATGCAGAGCTTGCTGGTGTAAATGTTTACTCTAAACTTGATCAGAAGAATGTGACAGCTTGGCTTGATCTGCGAAACAAGGCGGCTCACGGCAAGTATACCGATTACACGAAAGAACAAGTTGCATTGTTGATTCAAAGCGTTCGCGATTTCATTACGCGGAATCCGGCGTAACAAAGGAGCAAAGATGGTTGGTTTACTTAGTCCACAAAAAACTGATCGTGGTTGGATTATTGAAATGCCTATGGAGTGGCGACTGAAGGCATACGCTACCTGAATTATGCCGATGCAGTGCTGATGATGCGTTACTACAGCGAGACTCGCTTTGGAGCTTTGAACGTAAATTTAGTTGAGTCCGCATTGGCGCGGCCTCAGCACGCTGCGGTTTATGAAGACGCAGATTTGGTGCGTCAAGCAGCGACGCTCTGTTTCAGCCTCATCAAAAGCCATCCATGGGAAGGCGGAAACAAAAGAACCGCGACTGCGATTACCAACGAATTTCTAAAACGCAATGGGTATAAGGTCGCCTCTCCGATAAGCGAATTGGTCGAAATGGTTTTAGCCGTCGAGGCTGGGCGTTGGAGCGTGGATGAGATTGAAGATTGGCTCCGACGACATGTTGTCACTTTCCCATAAAGATCTACGTAGCAGCCACAAGCCATGAAGTCCATCTATCTCACTTTGTTATTCTTTGTTGTCTCTCAAACCATCGGGTGTCGATCAGGTTCGATCTATTCCTCAATCTCTCAGTCACAGGCGCAATTCAGCCCGGCAAAATCCACCGGCAATCCCTTCGACGATTTCCTTCAAACTGGTATTCCGCCTACCGACGGATTCGATTTCCCATTCGGCGATGCCGACGGCAAAGGCTCTTACACCGATAAAGCCACCGGTAAGATGCACAACGGTTGGTACGTCGCCATAAAGTTTGGCGAAAAGTACGCCCTTGGAATTCAGCCCGGCGAAGACTGGAATGGAAATGGCGGCGGGAACACCGACTTGGGCCAGCCAGTGTTTGCCGTCGCAAATGGCCGCGTCGTCTTTGCCGAACCGTGTGGCCAGCCGTGGGGGAATGTCGTTGTTATTGAACACATCTTTTACGAAAACCACCAACAGTGGCGGATTCGGTCTTTGTACGCGCATCTGCAAACAATCCAGATCAAACGCGGCGAAGCGGTCAAACGGCGGCAGCAGATTGCTACGATTGGCCAGGACCCAAACAAAACGTTTGGCGCACATCTGCATCTGGAGTTGCGTTGGGATGAATCGCTTGCGCCGACTTACTGGCCTTCATCGAATGGCAAGGACTTGCAGTGGGTGCGCGAACATTACGCCGAACCGTCCGGCTTCATCGCTGCGCACCGGCGGTTGTTTGTGCCGCAGCAGGAAGCCACACTGATTCTGGTGGATCAGGCAAGTTACAAAATGCGGCTGTACGAGCGCGGCCACCTGCGCAGCGAATACGACATCAGCCTGGGGCAAGGCAAAGGCCAAAAGCGCGTGCAAGGCGACAACAAGACACCGAAGGGAATGTACTTTGTTTTGAACAAACACCGAGGCAAGTTCGATGGTGCGTATGGCGCGTATTACGGCGGGCATTGGATCAAGGTCGATTATCCGAACCGCTACGACGCGGCGCGCGGACGGGCGGAAGCTCTGATTACCGCTCAGCAACAGAGCGCGATTGCCGCGAACTGGGAGCAGCGTAAGCCGACGCTGGAAAACACTCGCCTGGGCGGCGGCATAGGCTTTCACGGCTGGGCGCGGGAATGGGCGAACGATGGGCCGCGCCATTTGTCTTGGGGCTGCGTGGTGATGCACATTTTTGACATCAGCAAACTCTTTGATCAGATTCCTTCCGGCGCGATGGTGGTTATATTCTGACGCCTCCACGGGAAATAAGCAGACCACTTATTCTCGCCATCTTCGATGCGCGAAAACGTAAAAGTAACAAGCGCGGCTTCTGACCGGCCTTTGAAGAGCTTTCAAAAGCCGATCAGATCACCTTTACTGCCCCGCCGGATTTGGTCCGTAAAACTTCCAGTCGGTTTTGAAGTCAGGCGTTAGTTTCTGTTTGGTCAGGATGGCGCGAACCATTTCGATGGGAATGCGGTTCTCTTTCAGGATGGCGTCGTGGAAATTGCGGTTGGTCATCTTGCCCGAATCCACCAGTTCCTTGTGCAGCGAATAAATCTGCAAGCCACCCAGCAGGTACGCCGCCTGATAGAGCGGGCCATATGCGCCAGCGAACGAACGCCGCACCTCTGCCGTGGCGTTGTCCACTTCGTGCCCGACGCGTTTGACCAACAGGTCAATGCATTCCTGCGGCGTCATCTTTTCCAGATGGAAGCTGAGCGAAAAGATAATGCGCGCGCAACGATGGCTGCGCCAGAAAAGCATGCCGATCTTGTCTTCGGGGGTTTTGGCAAATCCCCTGTCCCATAGCAGCAATTCCCAGTACAGCGACCAGCCTTCGGTCCAAAACGGCGTACTGAATAAACTGCGGTATGGTTTGTAACGGGCCGTCATGAAACCTTGCAGGTGATGGCCGGGAATCAGTTCATGATGGACAGTCGCGCGCGAAAAATGAGGATTGTTGCCACGCATGCTCATCATCTTCTGTTCGTGCGCCATCGTGTTGGTTGGGTAAGAAACCTGAATCACTTCGCCGCCCAAAAAGAAAGGGCTGACCAGTTGGCGTTCGGGCGACATCATCTCCATTCTCCAGCTTTCGCGCGCCAGCGGCGGCACCGTGACCAGATCGTTCTTCTCGACGTATTCAATCGCTTCTATCGCCAGATCGCGAATCACGTCGGTCTGTTTGCCAGGTTCGACGTACAGATTCTTGACGTGTTCCAGCGCCTTGCGCCAATCGTCGCCGTAGCCCAGTTCGCGCGACGCCTTTTTCATCTCGGCTTCGCACCAGGTCAGTTCTTTATTGGCGATGGCAATCAACTCTTCTGGCGTGTAAGGAATCATCTCGGCAGCCAGTTCCACCATCAACGCATCGCGGCCAATCGGATCGCCAATGATGTCGCTGGCGTCGCCGGCTCTGGCATTGGCCGTACCACCACCGCCGCCAAAGTTCGGACGTTGCCCGCCGCCGCCACCGCCGCCGCCTCGACCTCCTCCAGCGCCACCTGCACCACCCGCATTTGCGCCTGCGGCATTCGCGATTACTGGAGCACCACCACTGCGAACGCCCGTCACGCGTTCATTCAGGTAGGTGGCATAGTTGGCCAGCGATTGATCCACCGCTTTGTAGGGTTCATCCATCCACCAGGTGAACAGCGGATCGTAACCATTGTAGTAGCTGAACCAGACGCGCAAGTGCCCGCGCAGGCTGCCAACCGTGGTCGCCGCGCGATTGGCAACAGTCTTTTTCAATTTCGTGGGATCGCTGCGCACGCCAGCCTCAATGGTGCGGCGCGTGGCTTCGATCTGCTTGGTTAGATCGTTGAGCGCGGCGGCCAGCTTTGGCGAATCAATCTTCTCCATCCGGCGGCGCGCTTCGGCCAGGTCGGTAATCGTTTGCGCGAATGGAATCAGCGGGGCAATTTCGGCCAGTGATTTATTCTGAATCTCCAACTGTTGAAGTTCGTGGCCGAGATGCGATTTGAGGAGCACGAAATCTACCTTGCCATCCGGACTCATCGCATCGAAGTTCAGCTTGCCAATCGCCGCCAGCCAATCCGTGTAAAACTGTTTGAAGCGCGCCTGCCGCGCGGGCGAAAGCTCCGCAGGGTACGAACGCGAAAGGCTGCCGCGATCCATCACGTACCGGTCAATCCAGGGGCGCATCTCGCTGTTGGAGCTATCAATGTCTTTTAAATCAGGCAAGTCAGAAGCGGCTGAACTCGCGGGTGGGAATGCCTTTTCATTCCTTGCGTTGCTGAAGAACGCATTCGTTGTCGAAGTAAAAACCAGGCTACAAAGTAAGCTCAGCGCAATTACAAGGCGCAACGCCACGTACTGAGTGCTTATAACCATTGGGTGAATCTCCTTGTTGAACGGTTAGGTTGAACCCCGGATTGAATAACGGGTTTTTGTGCTTCTACCGGAGCTAAGAGTCTATTTGCCGGCAAACGGTTACAACCCGTTTACGCCACTGGGCAACAGCCGCCATAATGCCTTGCACATCTTGTTACCCATGTTTCAACGGAGCAAACAACCATGCAGAATCCGGCAAAACCACGAATCAAATTTTCTGTCATCGGCTTAAATCACGGCCACATCAACGGCCAGACGGAAACCGTGTTACGCGGCGGCGGTGAACTGGTCTCTTTCTACGCGAAAGAGCCTGACCTGGCAGCCGCCTTCACAAAAAAGTTTCCACAAGCAAAGCTCGCCCGCAGCGAAAAAGAGATTCTCGAAGACAGGTCCATTCAGTTGATCGTCAGCGCTTCGATCCCAAACGAACGCGCGCCGCTGGGCATTGAAGTTATGCGTCACGGCAAAGACTTCATGGTGGACAAACCCGGCATCACCACGCTGGAACAACTGGCCGAAGTGCGCCGCGTACAAGCGCAGACGCACCGCATCTATTCGATTATGTACGGCGAGCGGCTGGAAAACCGCGCAAGCATCAAGGCAGGCGAACTGGTCAAAGCAGGAGCCATCGGCAAAGTGATTCAGACCATCGGGTTGGGGCCGCATCGCATGAACCCGAAAACGCGCGCGCCGTGGTTTTTCGAGCTTGAAAAGTATGGCGGCATTATTTGCGACATTGGGTCGCACCAGTTCGATCAATTCCTGTTTTTTACAGGCTCAACGCATGCCGAAATTGTCGCGTCACAAGTGGGCAATTTTCATCATCCCCAGTATCCGGGCTTGGAAGATTTCGGCGACGTAATGCTGCGCGGCGATGGCGGCACAGGGTACATTCGTATTGATTGGTTCACACCAGACGGATTGCCTACATGGGGTGACGGAAGACTGACGGTTCTGGGTACGGATGGCTACATTGAAGCGCGTAAATACGTGGACATCGGCGGCAGAAGCGGCGGTGAACACATTTTCCTGGTGGATCAAAAAGGCGTCCGCTACATTGAAACGCGCGATGTTCCGTTGCCTTATGGCGAACAACTGGTTGATGACGTGATCAACCGGACAGAAACCGCCATGTCACAGACGCACTGCTTTCTGGCGACAGAGCTTGCGTTACAGGCACAGAAAAAAGCATACAAGATCACAGTCAAAAAATAGCGTTCAAGCAGAACCATTGCCTCTGATCAAATCCTGAGTGAAAGAAAAAAACAGGCCCTATGCCAAGTCAAGATTGGCATAGGGCCTGTTTTAGATCCGCAAGGCTGACGAGAACCTAATAGCGTACTTCAAAATCAGCGCGACAACCGTTATCTACCCAAACGCCGGCGCGATCGCGTCCCCACGTACGACCTTGAATGCAGGGCGATTTGCTTTTTTGACGAATCAGCCGGACGGTGCCGCTGAGGCCTTCGCTGCACCAGTGACGCTTCATATCGCCGGATTCGCAATAAAAGGTCTGAACATTGCCACCACCGCCGCGATTGTAGTCCCGATCTCGATTTCGATCGCCATCCCGATCACGGCCGTATCCACGATCACTAATCGCAAAGTCCGCGCGGCATCCACGATCTACCCAGATACCTCTTCGATCAAAGCCCCAGGAACGTCCTTGAACACAATTGGAACCGCTACGCTGACGTATTAAACGAACTCCGCCGCGTGTGTCGGCAGTACACCAGTTGCGGCGTCCGTCATCCGAAGCGCAATAAACATCCTGAATGGGTTCGGCACTGACAGGAACAAGTGCGCTTCCTGATTCGGGAAATCCTGCTGTCACCAATTCGCTGCTCATTGCCTTGACGTTGCCAGGCTGGGTTGTCGCATAAAATAAGCTGCCAATTACAAAAGCCACCACCGCCAAAGCCGCCAGCAGCAGTTTCGCTTTGCGGCCAGGCTTCATGCTTTTCTGATCCATTGTTCTTTCCTCCACGTTGAATTTTAAGAAAAGGGGTTGGAAGCAGAATATTCCAAAAACACGCTTTTCTTCAACTCCCTTTTTCTCCAACCGTACGTTCCCGAAATTTATTAGCAAACAACAAGCCACGTCAGCAAGGTTCTGCCTTAATCCAGCTTCCAGGGCTTGCGGTAAGGGCGTGAAAGCATCTGATTCGCGTCCTTGTCGTTGGTCTCTTCCTTAATCACATCCCAGGTGAATGAACGTCCAAGCCGAGTTGCAATATTTCCAAGATGGCACATAACGGCAGTTTGATG
>JBBQVH010000176.1:0-12705 GCA_038211695.1 Blastocatellia bacterium
CAACTCGAGTAATTGGTCGCAACAACATCAAGTTATTCTCGGCGTTGCCGGTGATCGCTTCGGCGCAGCCGTCGCCATCAGCGGCGAGACTGCGGTGATCGGCGCGCCGAATCACGACAACGGCGCGAATGCAGATCAAGGCGCGGCCTACATCGTCACCCGCAGCGGCACAACCTGGTCGCATCAACAGGAACTCGCCGCCAACGACGGCGCGGCCAATGATCAATTCGGCTTCTCGGTCGCCGTCAGCGGCGACACCGTAGTGGTAGGTGCAAAGTTTGACGACATCGGCGCGAATGCGGATCAAGGCTCGGCTTATGTCTTCACCCGCAGCGGCACGGCCTGGACGCCGCAACAGAAACTTGTCGCCAACGACGGCGCGGCCAATGATCAATTCGGCTTCTCCGTTGCGATCAGCGGCGACACCGTGGCGGTGGGCGCAAATGGTGACGACATCGGCGCGAATGTGAATCAGGGTTCGGCCTACGTCTTCACGCGCAGCGGCGCGGTTTGGACGCCGCAACAGAAACTTGTCGCCAACGACGGCGCGGTCAGTTTTATATTTGGTCGCTCAATCGCGATCAGCGGCGACACCGTGGCGGTGGGTGCTTTTGGCGCGAATGACTTTCAAGGCTCGGCCTATATCTTTGCCCGCAGCGGCGCAGTCTGGACGCAGCAACAGAAACTGACCGCCGATGACGGCGCGGCCGGTGATCTCTTCGGCGGCTCAATCGCGCTCAGCGGCGCCACTGTGCTGGTGGGTGCGCCGGGTGGCGACGCGTTGGCTGTGCCGGGCGCGGCGTATGTCTTTGTCATTTGCGCAAGCAACTTTGTTCAGCAACAGAACCTGACCGCCAACGAGGTCACGACCAACGATTTCTTCGGCAGTGCGGTCGCGCTTGATGGCGTTACGGCGGTGGTGGGCGCGCCGAACGCCGACATCGGCGCGAATGCTGACCAAGGTGCGATCTACGTCTTCAACCGCACCAACATCGGCTGGATATTACGACAGAAACTGACGGCCAACGACGGCGCGGCTGGTGATCAATTCGGCTTCTCGGTCGCCGTCAATGGCGACACCCTAGTGGCGGGCGCGAATACCGATGACATCGGCGCGAATGCGAATCAAGGTTCGGCCTATGTCTTCACCCGCAGCGGCGTGGTCTGGACGCAGCAACAGAAACTGACCGCCAACGACGGTGCGACTAATGATCAGTTCGGCATCTCGGTTGCCGTCAACGGCGATACGGTGGTGGCGGGCGCGCCGTTTGATCTGATCGGCGACAATGGGGAGCAGGGTTCGGCCTACATTTTCACCCGCAGCGGCGCGGTCTGGACGCAACGGCAGAAACTCCCCTTTAGCGATGGCGCGGCCGGTAATCTCTTCGGCTGGTCGGTCGCCCTCAGCGGCGACACCCTGGTGGTGGGAACGCCGTTTGACACCATCGGCACGAATCAGTCGCAAGGCTCAGCCTATGTCTACGTCCGCAACGGCGCGAACTGGGTGCAGCAACAGCAACTGATCGCCAACGACGGCGCGGCTTTGGATAACCTGGGCATTGCAGTCGCCATCAGCGGCAATACTGTAGTGGTGGGCGCGCTGAACGACGACATCGGCGCGAATACGGATCAAGGCTCGGCCTACGTCTTCACGCGTACCGGCACGGTCTGGACGCAGCAACAGAAACTTATCGCCAGCGATGGCGCGACCAAAAATAGATTCGGCCACGCCGTCGCCGTCAGCGGCGACACAGTGGTGGCGAGTGGTTTTATAAACACCGGAGGCATCGGCTCGAATGTGAATAGAGGCGTGGCCTACGTCTTTACTCGCGGCGGCGCGGCCTGGACACAGCTACAGCGACTTATCGCCAACGATGGCACGGCGTCGGATAACTTCGGCATCTCGGTCGCGGTCAGCGGCGATACCGTGGTGGCAGGCGCGAATGCGTTTCAAGGCTCGGCGTATGTTTTCGCCTGCCCCGCCTGCCCAACCATCACGCTCGATCCGGACAGTCTGCCGGGCGCAGCCATTGGCACTTCGTACAATCAATTCGTGACGGCCAGCGGCGGCACGGGGCCGTTTCAGTTTTCCCTTTCCGACGGCGCACTGCCGCCCGGACTGACGCTGGCGCAAAACGGCGAGCTATCGGGCTTGCCCACTGCGGCGGGGACGTATCGCTTTACGATTACCGCCACCATTCTAAGCAGCCTCTGCCCCGGCAGCCGCAGTTACACGCTGACCGTAGTGCCTACTTGCCCGGCGATTACGCTCAATCCGCCCACCTTGCCGGCAGGACAGGCGGGCGTGGCTTATAGCCAACAGTTGAGCGCCATTGGTGGCACAGCGCCCTACGGCTTCACCCTGGTGGAGAACTTCGTAGGGTTGCCGAATGGCCTGACGCTGACGCCGGGAGGTTTGGTGAGTGGCACGCCGACGGCCTTCGGTGATTTCAACTTCACGGTCAAGGCGACCGATGCCAATGGCTGCAGGGGTACGCGGGATTATGCACTGCACATCAATGCGCCTTGCGCGACGATCACGGTCAACCCGGCGACCTTGCCCAATGGCACGGTCGGCACGGTGTACAACCAGACCGCGACGGCTACGGGCGGCACTGCGCCTTATAGTTTCACGATCAGCTTGGGTGCTTTGCCGGGGGGATTGAATCTCGCTACCGGCGGCGCGCTCGCGGGCACGCCGAACGTGGCGGGCTTGTTCAACTTCACCATCAAGGCCACCGACGCCAATGGCTGTATGGGCACGCGCGCTTACACGGTGACGATTAGCGGTGGCGTGGTGACAGGCTTGCAGTTTTATCCTTTGCCGCGACCGGTGCGGATTCTGGATACACGGGCCGGGCAGGGGAACTGTGACAACATCTCAACGCCGATCAACGGGGGCTCTTCGCTCTCGACCTTTGCCCGGCTGATTTGCGAAGGCATCACGATCCCGGCCAATGCACAGGCTGTCGTCGGTAATGTGACCGTTCTCAACCAGACCAATCAAACCGGCTTTCTAACCATCTATCCTGATGGGCAGAACGCGCCGCTGGCGGCCAATATGATCTACGGGCCGAATGGAATCCTGGCCAACAACTTCACTGTCGGGTTGGGAGCCAACGGCAACTTCAACATCTTTGCCGAACGGACGTTGGATGCGGTGGTGGACATCAGCGGCTATTACGCACCGCCTGCCGCAGGCGGGTTGTATTACCACCCGCTGTCGAAGCCGATCCGTTTGCTGGACACGCGCGCGGGCCAGGGCAACTGCGACAACGTCAATGCGCCGATTGCAGGCGGCACCAGCTTGACGACATTGGCGCGAGTGACCTGCGAAGGCTTGACGATTCCGGCTTCGGCGCAAGCCATTGTCGGTAACGCAACGGTCATCAACGGATCGGGACAGACCGGCTATTTGACGCTGTATCCGAACGGCGTGCAGGCTCCGCTGGCCGCGAACATCATCTACTTTCCGGGGCAGATTCTGTCGAACGCGTTCACTGCGTCTTTGAGCGCGAACGGCGAGTTCAATATCTTTGCTGAGCGGACGATTGATATTGTTGTGGACGTGGCCGGGTATTACAGCAACCAGCAGGTGGATGCGAACGGGACGGGGCTGCTGTTCAATCCGTTGCCCGTGCCAGTGCGGTTGCTGGACACGCGAGCGAACGCGGGCAACTGCGACAGCGTCAACGGGCCGATTGCGGGAGGCACGAGCCTGACGAAGCTGGCGCGGATGACGTGCGAAGGGCAACTGATCCCGAACAACGCGCAAGCGATCATTGGGAACGTGACGGTGATCAACCAGACGAATCAGGCAGGGTTTCTGACGTTGTTTCCGACGGGGCAGGCTTTGCCACTGGCGGCGAACATGATCTACGAGCCGGGCCAGATACTGTCGAACGCGTTCGTGATGGGACTGAACGCAAGCGGCCAGTTCAACATCTTCGCGGAACGGACTTTGGAGGCGATTACGGATGTGTCGGGATACTTCGCGCCGTAAGAAGATCGGCAGAGCTTTGGCCAAAAGCGCGACCGCAAGCTCAGCAGAGTTTGCGGTCGCGCTTTTTTGTTGTTTGCTCTGGTAGCTTGGAATGGGCAAGTGAACATTGCATAGGGGCAGGCTGCAACTTATCATCCACGGCGATTCAGGCGCGCTGATTCAGGAGTTTTTCTTAACTGCCCCGCCGACCAAAACTTATTTGTAGCCGAAAAAATGCAAGTTCAAGTTCTTTGCAAAAACAATCGGAACTCGCTGCTGCGTCAATCAGGGCGCTGGCTGGTTGCATTACAGTGTTCTTTGTTGCTGTGCATTTTCATGGTAGGTCAGGTTTGGGCGCAGTATCGCTTCGACCATTGGACGACCGAAGACGGACTTCCGCAAGCTTCCGTGTTGGCGATCACGCAAACGCGCGATGGTTATCTTTGGCTGGGAACCTACAACGGATTGGTGCGATTTGACGGTGTGCGTTTCACCATTTTCGACAAGCGCAACACCCCCGGCATGAGCGTCAATAATTGCTATGCTTTGTATGAAGATTCGGCCGGTGCGCTGTGGATTGGGACGGATGAAGGCAGTGTGATGAGGTATCAAAACGGCAGCATCGCCAGCTTCATGCGGGAGCAAGGGTGGCATAGCCATGTGGAGCAGATTCAAGAGGGACGCGCGGGCGAACTGCTGCTTTCCATCCAGTCGGGTTCAGCCTGGTGGCGGAACGGCAGTTATGTCGAGGAGCCAAATTCCGCCGCCGATTTCAGCATTCATCTAGGCCCTTCCGGCACACGCTGGTCTTTGGACAAAGATGGCCTGCATGCGAGCAAGGGCAATCAACTGCAGCACTACGTGCTGCCCGTTGTCCCCAAAAAGAACTGGAATACCATCTATGAAACTCGCCGCAGCAATACGGTCTGGGTGGCGATGCGCGAACGCGGCATCTTCAAGGTGCAAGACGGCCAGGTGATTGACTACACGCAGCGGATCGGGCTGCTTCCCGACCAGGCAATTCAGGCAGTTTTAGAAGATCGAGACGGCACCTTCTGGTTTGGCACAAACAACGCCGGTTTGATTCGATTCCGGGACGAACCAAGCGCGACGCTAACTCGCTACACCACTGCTGACGGTCTTTCCAGCAACATCATCAATGCAATCTTTCAAGACCGGGAAGGCACTTTTTGGATCGGGACCGCCACGGGCGGCCTGAATCGGATGACGCCGCAATTTATCTCCGGCTACTCAACCGCGCAGGGATTGGGCGGCGACATCATCCACGCGGTGCTGGCCGACCGTGCGGGCAACATCTGGGCTGCGACGCATGTGGGCTTGAGCAAAATTATGAACGGCGCGATCACCAATTACACCAGCGCCGATGGCTTGCCGCTGACCGGTTTGCAAGCCCTGCACGAAGACCGCGCCGGGCGCTTGTGGGTGGGCGCTTTCAATGGGTTGTTCTCCTTCAAAGATGGCGTTTTTTCGCCGCCCATCCTGCACATGAATGTCTGGGCCATTCACGAAGATCGTCAAGGCCAACTCTGGGTGGGCGCGCATTTCGGTCTGTACAAATTCAAAGACGGCGTCAGAACCGGCTACACCAAACAAGACGGCTTGCCGTCAAATACGGTCCGGGCGATTCACGAAGACAGGCAAGGCACGCTCTGGTTCGGCACCGAAGGCGGGCTGGTGAAATATCGTGACGGCCAGTTCACTGTTTTTACGATCAAGGACGGACTGGCGAGTAATCGTATCTGGTCAATTTACGAAGATGCGGACGGTACATTCTGGCTGGGTACCTTTGACGGGGGCCTGAGCCGCTTCAAGGCCGGGCGTTTTACCAATTATTTGATGGAGCAAGGGCTGTACAGCAATTCCGTCTTTCAAACGCTGGAAGACGGGCGCGGCAATTTCTGGATGACCGGTTACCGTGGGCCGTTCTCCGTCAGCAAACAGCAGTTGAATGATCTGGCGGATGGCAAAATTCGCGCCGTTACCTCCATCTCCTACGGCAAAGTGGATGGTCTGCTCAGCCGCGACTGTAACGGCGGTCGGCAGCCATCGGGCGTCAAAACGGCGGACGGCAGATTGTGGTTCACAACCTTGAAGGGTGTGGCAGTGGTTAATCCGGAGGCCGCGCCCATCAACCCGTTGCCGCCGCCGGTGGAGATCGAAACCGTGAAAATTGACAACCTCGAAACTGACGCCGGTGGCGAAATCCGTGTGCAGCCGGGACAGGCCAATCTGGAAATTCGCTACATCGGTCTGAGCTTTATAAAACCGGAGCAGATGCGCTTCCGGTACAAGCTGATCGGGCAGGATCAAGACTGGATCGAAGCCGGCGCGCGCCGCACGGCGAATTATTCTTACCTGCCGCCGGGCAGATACACCTTCCAGGTCTTGGCCGCAAACAGCGACGGCATCTGGAATAAGGCCGGAGCCAGTATGCGCGTCGTGGTCGTGCCGCCGTTTTATCGCACCTGGTGGTTTCTGGGATTGGCAATGCTGAGTCTGGCGGGAATCATTACGCTGATCTATCGTGTGCGCGTGGCGCAACTGCGAAAAGAGCACGCAGTCAAAGAAGCGTTTTCGCACCAGTTGTTGGAATCGCAGGAGTCCTTTTCGCGCCGGTTGATTGAATCGCAGGAAGCCGAGCGCAAACGCATCGCCGGTGAGTTGCACGATGGGCTGGGGCAAAGCCTGGTGATCATCAAAAATCGCGCCCTGCTGAGTTTGACCGAACCTGACGATCACGACCGCGCGATTGAACAGATCGAGGAAATTGCCGAAGCCGCCACCCACGCGATTCTGGAAACGCGCGAGATCGCCTACAACCTGCGCCCGTTTCACATTGACCGGCTGGGACTGACCACGGCGCTTGGCGCGATGATCAAACGCGTGAGCACGGCCAGTCTTCACTTCACTACGGAGCTGGACCCGATTGACGGGCTTCTGACGCCGGAACAGGAAATCGGCTTTTACCGCATCGTGCAGGAGAGCTTGAACAACATCATCAAACACTCCGGGGCCAGCGCGGCCAGTGTGATCAGCAAACGTCAAGACCGGATGATTGAATTAACGATTCAGGATAATGGGCGCGGCTTCACGCCCGGCGCGCGGCAGGAGTCAATCAATAGTAGTGGCAATGGCAGCGGCTTTGGGTTGATGGGGCTGAACGAACGGGCGCGCATTCTGGGGGGCTTGCTGACGATCACCTCCGCGCCCGGCCACGGCACGACAATCCATTTGCAGCTTCCGCTTTCGACTCCACTGGAACAGCGCAATGAACACTGAGATCAGCATTATTCTGGCCGACGATCATCCCTTTATCCGGCAAGGCCTGCGGGCGACCATCGAACGTGAGCCGGACATGAAAGTCCTGGCCGAAGCCGGTAACGGACGAACCGCGGTTGAACTGATTCAAACGCTGCGTCCGCAGGTGGCGATCCTGGACGTTGACATGCCGGAACTGGATGGCTTCGCCGTCGCGCACAGCGTCCGCCAGCAGCAATTGCCAATCGAGATCATCTTCCTGACCATTCACCGCGAAGAAGAGTTCTTCAACCGCGCGCTGGAACTGGATGCCAAAGGCTACGTCACCAAAGACAGCGCCGTGACCGACATTCTGAGCAGTATCCGAGCCGTCGTCAGCGGCCAGCACTATGTCAGCCCTGCGCTTGCCTCGTTTCTGGTCTCGCAACGCCATCGAAGCGCCCCGCCGCTTCCACAAGGGCTGACCAGCCTGTCGCCCACCGAGCGGCAAGTGCTCAAACTGATCGCCGAATACAAAACCAGCAAGGAAATTGCCGCCGCCCTCGGCATCAGCCCCTTGACGGTCAAAACGCACCGCCAGAACATCTGCTTGAAATTGGGCCTGCAAGGCAATCACGGCCTGATGAAGTTCGCGTTGGAACACCAGACAGCGTTGTAATCGCTCCTGCTACCCCTCCCGCTAACCTTGCCACTTTCCGAGGCTCTCGGAGAAGCAGCCGCTTGTGACAAGTTCTTTAACGGAAGTTCTCCACCAGCATGATGTCCATCCCGCGCTGGTCCGCCTGTGTGTAGAGCAGCCACTTGCCGTCAGGCGACACGTTTAGCCCCAGAGAACCGGTGAGAACCTCTTTCTCCGGCGTCGCGACCTCTTTTATCTTCCCAGTCGCGAAGCTGTAGTATTCGATCACTGTCCGGGCTGGCGTTTCGCCAGTGACGTAATAGATGCCCTGGTTTGTGACGGCCCACGATCGCCATATCCCAGCCCGGTGCTGATCAAAGAAGAGCGTCTCCTCGCCGCCCCCCGCGGGCACACGCCAGATGCCGGGCACTGTCGGGTTGCGCCCCTTCATATAGTAGAAGTACTTGCCGTCAGCCGACTCGTAGCCCTCGTACCCGCCCTGCGTTGTTATCTGCCGCGCCTCTCCACCCTCGGCGGGTATTTTCCATACTTGCAGGCTTCCACTGCGCGTCGAAGAGAAGTAGATGAAGCGAGCATCCCTTGACCGGCTCGGCACGATATCTTCTGACGCTTCCGTGGTCAGGCGGCGGGGCCTGCCGCCCTCCGAGCTAATAAGGAAGATGTCCGGGTTACCTGCTACGCGGGTGTCGAAGACGATCCATCGTCCATCTGGCGACCAGCGCGGCGAGCCCGTCACCGGGCCACCGAAGTTCGTCAATTGCACCGGGTTCGTGCCGTCAGCCTCGCACACCCATATCTCGAAGCTCCCGGACCGGGTGGAATTGAAGACGATCTTCCGCCCGTCGGGCGAGTAGTTTGGGCTTTCGTCTCGGAGAGTCGAAGAGATGAACTTCGTCGGAGTGCCGGCTCGGCCGTTCTCGCCGAGCGGCACGTGCCAGATATTCAGGTCATTAAAAGATTGGGTAGTGGCTCAGTGAAGAGAGAGAGCACGATGCAACCACCTGTCAGTAGCCCGCGCGTGAGCAAGGGCTGGCGTGGCGTCCGGCGGCCCTCCCTCACGGTCGGGCTACTGACACATCTCCCCCACATGAACCACTACCAAAGATTGTACATAAGCCAGTCGGCTCCCGCGCGCCGAAACAGCGGGTGAAAATGTGAGCGGCCCGACCCCTTCGATTCGGGCGGGTTCGCCGCCTGAAGCCGCCACCCTCCACAAGTAAGAGATGCTGCCGCCGCGAGATGACGAGAAGACGATTTCGCGGCCGTCCGCCGTCCACGCGAGGCTTCCAACGCCGCTGCCGCTGCCTATGCCGATAAGAGTCTCATCGAAGGTGAGACGCCTTACTTCACCGCCTGCCGTGGACATGACGTAGAGGTCGGCGACGCTTGAGCCGCTCGCGCGGATAAACGCCATCCATTGTCCGTCAGGCGAGAAAGCCGGTGAGCCGTCGCCGATCAATCCCGCGGGTGGGGAGGTGAACTTGCGCCGCTCCCCCGTCTCGACCGAGATGAGGTGAATGGCGAAAGGCTCCTCAGCCGATCCCTTGTCAGAGACGGCCAGGAATTTCCCGTCCGGCGAGTAGGAAGCTCCCGGCCACGCGCTGGCTGGAAAGAGGTCGGCCAGTTTTCGCTCCGGGCCTCCCAGCGCTGGCACAAGGTAGACGGCCCTGCGCTCCGGTGACGTGCGCAGGAAAGCGATGTAGCGGCCGTCCGGCGAGAAGGCGGGCGCTTCATCTTGTGCCGGGCTGGTGGTCAGCCGCAGTGGGGCACCGGCGTCGATGAGCTTGACGTAAATGTCGAGGTTGTCTTCCTTCTCGCCGTTCCACGCGAAGGCGATCTGGTTGCCGTCGGGCGAGAAGGAGGGAAAGCTTTCGAAGCCGGGGAAGCTGGTGAACGGGACGACGCGCGGGGCCGGGCCTGTGGCTGCCGTCCGTGGTGGGCGGATGAATCTGTACCAGGCGAGGGCGATCCCTCCCGCAGTCAACAGCAGCACCGCGAGGATGATCGCCGCGCCTCCTTTGTGGCGCTTGATCTCGGTGAGGATGTACTCGGCGCTCGACGTGGGGTGTGCCGCCCAGACTTCTTTTGTGCCCGCCACCGTGGCGTTTGGGGGGATGGCCACGGCCGCATCTCTTCCCGTCTGGCCGCTGCGTTCGAGCTTGGCGGTAAACGCCAGCTCTTCCTTGAGGTCTTTCAGATCGTTGAGCAAGTCGCTGGCTGTCTGGCAGCGCTCCTCACGATTCTTGTGCAACATCTTGCTGACGATGCGTTGTAATTCATCCGGCATCGCCGCAACCTTCTGTTTGAGCGGCGCAGGCTCGCGGTGGAGAATCGCTGCCATCACCTCAATCGCATTCACACCATCAAACGGCGGACAATTCGTGAGCATTTCATAAAGCAGGACACCCAAACTGAAGATGTCACTACGCGCATCCGCCTTTTGCCCGCGCGCCTGTTCGGGCGACATGTACTGGGGGGTACCAAGCACCCTGCCCGCTTCGGTCATCACTTTCTGAAGCACCGCTGTCTCTGTGTTCACTTCCGCTGAAATCTGCGGCTCAGTCAGTTTGGCCAGCCCGAAATCCAATACCTTCACGTAACCATCACGCCGCAACATCACGTTCTCGGGCTTGATGTCGCGGTGAATGATTCCCACTTCGTGCGCGGCTGAAAGTGCGGCGGCGATTTGAATGGCGAGGTCAATCGCCTCATTCAGTCCAAGCTGCCCAAGGCGCAAACGTTCGCGCAAGGTTTGGCCGTCAATGAATTCGGTGGCAATGAAATGTGTTTCGCCGGTTTCTGTGAAAGCCATGCCGACTTCGAAAATGGTCAGAATGTTGGGGTGATTGAGCGCGCTCACTGAGCGAGCCTCCTGTTCGAAGCGGCGCAGCCGTTCATGATCACGGGTGAAGGCAGGCGGCAACAGCTTGAGCGCCACTTTTCGCCCCAGGCGAGTATCTTGCGCCAGGTAAACCTCGCCCATTCCACCCGCGCCAAGCAAAGACAGCACCTGATAATGGCTAAAGCTGTGTCCAATCAGTGATGGGGCCAGCGAAGGATTTTTCTGCTGGTCGGCCATTTCGGCGACCACGCCAGCCACCTTTCCAGCGATAAAGCCGTGCGCTTGTTCGTGCGCCCGTAATAGTGATTCGACCTCGCGGCGCAACTCGTCTTCGCCGCCGCACGCCTCGGCCAGGAAGTCCGGGCGCGCTTCCGGCGCAAGCTCCATCGCGGCGTGGTAAAGCTCGCCGACGCGCTCGTATTGTTCAGACGACATCGGACGGCCCCTTACGTTTCAATTCACGAAATAACCACGCTTCCGCCAGGCTCCAATCGCGGCGGATGGTTCCGACCGAAACTTTCAGCGCCTCCGCCGATTCCGCATCGCTCAGCCCGGCGAAAAAGCGTAATTCCACCACACGAGCCTGACGCGGAGCCAACTTCTCCAATGTCTGCAAGGCGTCGTCCAGTGCTACCAGACCTGCGCTTCGCTCGGATGGGACGTTGGCCGCTTCCGTCAGCGAAACCTGTATCTCGTCACCCCCGCGTTTTTCACGATTCCGGGCGCGGGCGAAATCCACCAGGATGCGCCGCATGATCTGCGCCGCCAGAGAGAAGAAATGGGCACGGTTCTGCCACTCGACGTTCCGCCAATCAATCAGTCACATCCATGCCTCGTTGACCAATGCCGTCGGTTGCAGCAAATGGCCCTGCCGTTCGCCCGCCATGTAGCGTTTGGCCAGCCGATGCAACTCCTGATTAATCAGTGGCGATAAGGCTTCAAGTGCCGCTTGATCGCCCTGATTCCAGGCGACCAGCAGTTGCGTGACCTCATGGGTTGAGGGATTCCCCATAAATGCTCCGAAGTTGACTTCTGATAAAGCTTGAATAGCAGCGAGGTGCCGGAAGTTACCACAGTGGCGAGGTTCGCTCCAACGCGGCGGACGGTCGCAAGCCGGCAAAGGCAACCGCAAAAAATATTTCCTACACGTTAGTGTTTTCGCCAGCGGACGACGCCTTTGTCAATGAGAGTAGGCGATGGGGCAGATGGATCGCCAATTTCTGAAAGCACCCACCCAAATTCACAGCAAACTGAAACACGAGGAATATCGCAATGAACAAACAACTTCGTATGGCTGGATTGATTCTGGCCCTGAGCCTGATCCTGGGATTTGGTTACTGGCAACAGCAAGGTCAGGCCGCAGGGCAGACCGGAAACAGACTGAAGCATCTGGTTTCCCAAGTGGCATCAAGCCGATTGTTCGGCGCGAAATCCCGTCCGGCCAAAGTGGAATTGTCAGCCCCTGCCGCAGCGGCAAGCCCAGTCGAGAGCGCGGCCAATTCCATTTTCACACTGGGAATCTTCGCGTCCAGCATGAGTGTGAAGGGCAATAA
Organism: Blastocatellia bacterium; assembly: GCA_038211695.1. Classification (GTDB taxonomy): domain Bacteria; phylum Acidobacteriota; class Blastocatellia; order RBC074; family RBC074; genus RBC074. Next base: position 12,297 of record JBBQVH010000176.1, read on the forward strand.
TATCGTGATTGCCAACGGTGACGAGACGCCGAGCGCGACTGATGACACCGCTTTCGGCAGCGCCGTGGCCAACACTGACACCGTCGCGCATTACTTCACCATCGAAAACACCGGCGCCACTGCGCTCAATCTGACCGGCACACCCACAGTGGTTTTGAGCGGCACGCAGGCGGCGGATTTCAGCATCGCGGCGCAGCCGGTTTCGCCCGTCGCGGCAACGAACGGCACGACCACCTTCCAGGTTATCTTTGCGCCGTTGGGCACCGGCACGCGGACGGCGACGGTGAGCATCGCCAGTGACGATGCCAGCCACAATCCGTACACCTTCGCCATTCAGGGGACGGGCACGCCGCCCAGCTCGAACGGCCCGGCGTGCGGCGCCTATACCAACCGGACGACCGCCAACGGG
>JBBQVH010000177.1:0-12683 GCA_038211695.1 Blastocatellia bacterium
TCTACAATCACGAGCGGTTGCACCAGGCGCTGGATTATCAAACCCCAGCACAGGTCTACGGCTCAAAGGGGTAAAATCGACAGAGCGGCAGTCCACCTTAATTGACCCGATTTTCTGTCTTGACAATGGGGAGCACCTTAATCGGTGCCGGCAAATACTATGGTTCCAACTACGGCAAGCGCATTAATGCATTGATTTGTCAGGCCGGAGTTGCCAGCAATCCAGTTTTGGCCATTGTCAGTCGAACGGAAAATACCACCACAATAAACCCCGGCATAGGTTGTTGACTCAAACGTAGCAAAAGTCTTAACAAAAGCGTTGCCTAGTCCGGTACTCGCTGATATCCATGTCTGGCCGTTATTAATCGAGCGAAAGACACCGTTGCGGAATGTAGAGGTAAAAATAGTAGGGCCGCTAAATGTGATCGCAATAGTGCTGTCTTGTGGCAAGCCAGTTCCACTTCGCCACGTTTGCCCCTTGTCGTTAGAGAGGAGCACCGCCCCGTATTGCCCGGCAATCACCGTTGTGTCGTTCGCAACGAATGAACTGGTATAACGGATCGGAGGCACTCCCGTTTCAAAGATGTTTACCCAATTTTGTCCGCCGTTGATTGAATGGTAAGGAATACCGCCGCTGAAAACTCCAAATAAATCGGCACCGCTTGCAGCTAGCGAATCGCTACCGGCTGCAGTCAACCCAGTAACAATCTTATCCCAATTCTGACCGTTGTTACTGCTTCGGAACACACCGCAGTAAGCTCCAGCAAAAAGGTATGATCCATTAGCAGCAAACGACACTGAACCACACTCTATTCCGTTATGGGCATTGACCCAACTTTGGCCATTATCGTTTGAGCGATTAAGTACCATTCTCGGTCGCTACAAAAATGCTCGCCCCCAGCACAAAGATGCTTTGCACTGTGCGATTCGGTTGGTCGGCCAAGCTAAGCCCTGGTAGCTCAACCCAGGTTTGGCCATTGTCAGTTGAGCGATACAGGCCGTTGTCAAATGTTCCTGCAAAGAGCGTCATACCACCGACACCAAGCGATGAAACGTAGGCGTTGGGCGGCAATCCAGTATTGACGATAGTCCAGCTTTGCCCATCATTCGTCGAAAGAAATACTCCGTTACCGCCTGTACCAATGAATAGATTTGAACCAACCGTTAAAAGCGCGCGGATATTCAGATTCTGCGGCAACCCGGCACTGACTTTTGTCCAACTTTGGCCATTGTCAGTTGAGCTATAAACCCCATCGCCCGTACCGGCAAACAAAGTTGTGTTTCTGACGGCGAAGGCTTTGACGAATATGCCAGCTAGGCCAATAGCCGCCCAGTTCTGTCCATCGGTCGAGCGAAAGGCACCTTGATACGTTCCCGCAAACAATGTCGTACCAATCGCCGCCAAGTCGTTGATGTTCAAGTCAGCCAATCCAGTGTTGAAGGCAGTCCAAGTCAGCCCTTGATTGTTCGAACGATAGATGCCGCCGCCAAGTGTCCCGGCATAAACGTTACTGCCGTTGGTGAGCATGGCTGGTATCCATCCGCCTTCGATTCTCGCCGTTGGCTTCCATTGAATTGTCACCGTCATCGCCACGCTCGCCGTCGCGTTCATCACCGGCGTGCCGTTATCTGTCGCTTTGAATGTCACAGTGTAAGTGCCTGCTTGCGGCGCGGTCGGCGTCCAAGAAAACAATCTACTAGCCAGATTGAACGTCGCGCCCGGCGGCAAATCTTCTGCGGATAACACAACCGTTTGGCCAATATCGGGGTCAACTGCCGAGACAGTGAAACTGACGTTTTGACCAGCGGCGATGGTTTGCGCGCCGGGCACAGTCAACACCGGCGCACGGTTCACATCATTGACGGTGATTGCCACTGTCTTGGTGTCGGCAAGCGCGGGGACGCCGTTGTCGGTGACGCGGAAGCTGACGGTGTAGCTGCCCGCCTGCGTGAAGCTCGGTGTCCAGGTGAAGCGCGCCGTCGTGTTGCTCGTTGGTGTGAAGGTCGCTCCACCAGGCAGCCCGGTCGCCGAAAATGTCAGCGTCTGTCCGGCATCAATGTCGGTCGCCGAAACGGTGAAGCTGAGTTCCTGGCCTTCGTTGATCGTCTGGGCGGCTGGCACGGTCAGCGCAGGGCGGTGGTTAACCGGGTTGATGGCGATGGAGACGGTCGCCGGGGCGCTATCGGCCAGGCCGTCGTTGACTTTGAACGTGAAGCTGTCAGTGCCGGTGTAGCGCGGGTCGGGCGTGTAGCTCAGATTGGGCGGGGGGCCAGTCAAGCGGCCATGCAGCGTGTTGGTGACAATGACGAAGCTCAAGGGGTCGTCATCAGGGTCGCTGCCCGTCAGCGTGATTGGCCTGGGCGTGTCTTCGTCGGTGACGACGGTTTGCGAGTTGGCGACAGGCGCGCGGTTGACGTTGAGCGCGATGTCCAGGCGGTTGCTCTGGCCAAGGTTGTCGGCTGCGGTCAGCGCAAGCGTATAGCGCCCGGCGTCGTTCGCGCGCGTTTGCAGCCGCAGCGTGTAAACATCGTTGCCGCGATTGATCAGCGTGGCGAAGCTCGCGCCCGACAGGTTGAGTTGAATCGTTTGCCCCGGATCGGGGTCGAACGCCACGAAGTTCAACTCCCGCGTCTCGCCCTCGTTGATGCGCAGCAGCGAGGGCGCGAGCATCACGGGCGGGCGGTTGCTGTCTTCAGCGGGCAAGACCAGATCAGGCGTGACGGCGGTCAGACCGCCCGCGACGGTGGCGACGCCGCTGCGTTGCACACGATCCACGCGACCGGTGGCGCGCACGAAGCTCGCTTCGACCGAAAGCAGGTCGCCCAAATTGACCACCACGCTGCGCAGAATGAAGCCGCCATTGCCGTCGGTGAATGCTTCCTGGCCGCGACAGCGCGCGACGGCTTGGCGTAGCGCCGCCGTCAAATTGAACAATTTGCACCAGCGACGGCGGCACGTCCGGCAAGAGGAATGAGCCTTCCGCGCCGGTCGTTGCTTCGATGGTCAGGCCAACCGCGCGCACTTTGACGCCGGAGATTGGCTGCCCACGCGTATCTTCGATCACGCCACTGATTGAAGTTCGTATTTGCAAGGGCTGGGGGCCGCGCCCTTCTCCTTGCGGCGTTCGCACGCTGACGATGCCCGCTTCCACGCCGAAAGGCACGCGGATGGTCAATTGCGTAGCCGAAGCCGAAACGACGCGCGCCTCCACGCTGCCGATGCGCACCAGGTTATCCACCGGGTTCGGGCTGAAGCCCGCGCCGTTGATCGTCAGCAGTTGCCCGGCCAGCGCTATCGCCACGCTGTAGCCATTGACCTGCGGCGGCTGGACATTGGCCGCGCCCGCGATCTCCAATTCGACCGGATTCGATGAGGTGAACCCGTTGATAGTTAAAACAAGGCTGACGCGCCCGCGTCCCAACAGACTGCGCGGCACACGCACATTGACTTGATCGAGTCCCACGAAATCGCCCTGCGGCCCGGCATAAGAAACTTCCGCTGCAACGCCGCCGATGCGCACTGCAACGTCGGCCTGGTTGGTGCGACCACGGATACCTGTGCCAAAGAGGACGAGGATGAGTTGTTCAGTCTCCGCGCCCAGATCAAGCGGGCGTGCGACGAAAAGTTGCCGCGCTTGATCGAAGACGGCAACCGGTTCGAAGACCTGCGCCCATCCGATTTAACGCGCACGGCGACTGCAGCAGCCACACCCTGACCGGTTGAATTCGCGGCGAACAATCCGGGCGAGACTTTGGCAATCTGCACCGTACCGGTCGAGATGCCGTTAATACCGTTGATGACGGTAACAGTAGCAAGTCCGCTGGCAGTGCCCGATGGAACGAGATAGTTGATTTGCGAAGGCGCAACGAAGAACAGCGGAGCCAGGCGTTCCGTGCCCGTGCTGTCTTTGAGCTTCACCGTCGTGCCCGCCAGCAAGGTAGGCAACGGCAGGCCAACTGCCACTTCAACTCGCGTGGCAAGTGAAACGCCGAAGGCGGAGACAATCGCATCAGGCGCGACCGGCGCAGCTTCGAAGCTGGCCGCCGAAACCACAGCCACGCTTGTCTGCATCAACGTTGTGCGCGCCGCCTTCGCTTGTGTGCGCTCTGACAACGTAAAGGCGATCCCAAAGAAGCTGATCAAGGCTAGCAAAACACTGGCACACTTGATGAGCGGGAGTTGCCGGAAGAAGGGCTGCACATTTTTCATAGGGGAGGTTCCTTTCGCCAAGCCTTGCCGAAGGCCTGATAGTGTTTGTTTATCATGCTTCGATTTAGAACGTAAACCGCATCTGCAATTCCAGTCGCCGGTTGTTCGCCGCCTCCGAGAAACCTCCACCGCCAAGACCGCTAGCCGGTTGGTTGGCCTGACCGAATAAGGGCGACGTGATGTTGCCAATGATTAGGCCGGGGTTGGTGTGGTTCAGCAGGTTGCGCACCGACATTGAGATGTTCAGGCTGTAACGGCGGCTTCCTGACGACGTGGAACTGCCCTGTGGCCCGCCTCCCGCGTTGAAGACACCGCCTGCGGGACGGCCTTCGCCTCCACCGCCTGCGGGAGCGCGCGAGGGCGCGACCGCTCCCTTGCGCTCTCCACCGAATTCAATGGTCTTGGCCACGCGCAGGTTCACCGGCACCGAACCAGGCCCGCGTCCGTAATTGCGGGGCAGAATCTTCTCGCCCGGCGTCGAGTTGGGATCAAGCAGACCGTAGCCGGTTCGGATCAGGCCGGGCTTGTTCGGGGCATTCAGATCGTTGGGTGGGATGCCGGGCCGCGCGTTGAACAACGTCGTGCCGTACAGGTCGCGTCCGATGGTGATGTCGAACGGCGGGCCGGAATCCACAATCACAAACGGGCTGAACCGCACGTTCCACTTTGCGTTGATCGAGCCGGTCAGCGAGAACCGATTTCGCATGTCGGTTGCCGCCGGGCCGTACTCGCCCGTGAAGTCGTACGGCTTCGCCGGGAACCTACCGAGGCCGTCAGTATTGCTCATCGCGCGATTGAGCACGTATGAACCAGTCAGCGAAATGTCTTTGTTAATTCGGGCGTTGAGGTTGGCGATCAACTGGTGCTGGTTGTAAAGGCCGGCTGACTCCGCCAGAAAAACAGGCCCCGGCTTCCCAAACGGATACACTCCGCTGCCGGGCACGAACGGGTCGTAGGTGCCCGCGAGCGGCGCGTTGATGTCCTGGGAGCGCAGCAGGTGCAGCCCGTGGGAATTCGCGTAGGTGATGGCGATTGTCGTATTGAGCGGCAGTTGGCGTTCGATGCTGACGGCGGATTGCATGATGTACGGCGCGCGCAGATGGGTGCTGATCTGCTGGACGGTCTGCGTCGGCTGAAAACCCGCCAGCGAAGAGATCGGAGGAATCGTCGGGAAGAAGTCCGGGTTCGTGATCACGTACTGCTGCTGAACTGTGCCGTTATAGCGCAGCACCGCGAGCGTGTTCGAGAGGGCGAAGCGGTCGTAAAAGACTCCGAAGCCAGCGCGGATCACAGTCTTCGGACGAGCGTTCTTGTTGGAACCGGGCGCCCACGCAATCCCGATGCGCGGCGCAAAATCGCGCCAGTCGTGGATGTTGGTCTGCGTTTCGTAGCGCAGACCGTAACTCAGCGTCAGGTTGGGACGCACGCGCCAGTCATCGCCCGCGAACACTCCCACGTCGAACTGGCTGGCCGCAAGCTGCGGATTCCCGGCGTTGATGCTGAACTGCGTAGCCCCGCCGCCCAACTCGCGGATGCGTGCTGGCGTCAATCCCAGTCGCTGAAACAGCAGCGTCCGCCGGTGCCGTTCGATGGAGGTGATGGGCGCTTGCACAATCTTGCCCGATGAATCCAGAACGGGCTGGTTGTTCGCGTCCAGCACGGGAGCAGTACCGCCGCCGAAGGTAAATGTGCCACCGAAGTTTTGCGGCGAGGTGCTGTCTATGGTCTCACCGTGCAATCGGATGCCGAACTTCCAGTAATGCGCTTTCCGCGCGATGGAGGTGTAGTTCTGAAATTCGTAGTTGTTCTGCGTGTTGAAAGACTGGCCGATCTGCGCGCCGCCGCCGTTGAAAGACCCAAGCACTTGAATCGCCGGGGTCAGGCTGTTGGCAATCGTTTCGCCGCCGGTGCGGAAATACCGGAAGCGCGTTTCGTTGATGACGCTCGCGCTCAGCACGGCGGTTTCGGTGAGTTGCATCGTATGGCCATCGCCCAAGACGTGATAGCCGCGCGAAGCTAGATTGAAGCTGCCGAGACCGGCGTCGCGCACGTCGCTGTGCGTATAAACGTAGCGCAGCGTCAGCGTATTTTTTGAGTTGAACTGATAATCAACGCGCGAGTTGACTGAGATGCGGCGCTGCGGACTTCGGGGCGTGTCGGTGAACGGATTGATGATGCCGAGCGTTTGCGGGTCGAGCGTGATCGCGTTGACGATCGAGCCGTTGTCAACCGCATCCCGCCGGACATCCACAAAGAAAGAAGCACGTTTGTTGAGCGGGCCGCTCAGATTCCCGCCGTATTCATGCAGCAGGAAAGGCGCTTTCTGCTGCGCGTAAGGATTGCGCGAATTCCAGAAGTGATGGGCGAAGTTGTAGAAGACTGTTCCGCGAAACTTGTCCGTCCCCGGCTTGGTGAAGATTTCGATCCGGCCAAAGCCGAGCCGGTCATATTCGGGCGAGAAAGGACTCTGATTGATGCGAATCTCGCGAATGGAATCTTTCGACGGAAGCTGGCCGCCACTGAACCCGTCAATGAAGATCGCGCTGCCACGCCCGCGCCTCAGGACGATGCATCAAGCAGACCGCAAAGTCCACGCGACCTGCAGTCCGTGATCGAGAAGTTACCGCCGCTCAGCCTGGCAGACCTGAAACCCGGGGATGCCGTAATCATCTCTTGCACAAATAACGATGACCCTTCTCGCGTGACGGCCATCACGCTGCTGTCCGGAGTCGAGCCGGTATTGAAGACCTCGTCCAAAGGCGGACAAGTGCTGAATCTGGGTTCGTGGAACCTTGATCTGAATATGAATCCCTGAGTTCCCCCTGTGGGCTTTACGCTGCTCTGCCTTGACCCAAAAGACTGGCAGATGGTGGCGCAGTGGCAGTCAAGAACTCGGCTTATGTGCCGCCCTTCAACAAGAAGTCGCACGAGGATTTTCAGTGGATCATTCAGAAGATCATTCAGAAGATCATTGATTGTCTGGCATCGGTCTGGCTGATCAATCGCTTTGTTGACACGAAGGCGCGCTTCCTTTTCGTTGCTGAAGGGGAGATGGTCGAAGGCGCGATAGGCTTCGATCTGTACGGCTGCGAATTCACGCATCGCGGTGAGGATTGCACCTTCGAGACGATGATCAGACACTTCGGTTTGAGCGACGACGACGACCTGCGCGAACTCGCCGAGATCGTTCACGACACTGACCTGAAAGACAACAAGTTCAACCGGTCGGAGGCCTTTGGGCTGGGCGCCGTGATTCGAGGACTGGCCGAATCTCTGATATTGCCGGTTTTCTTGGCTTTTGTCAGCAGGGAATATTGAGGAAATGCTTTTCGCTCGGTTTGGGGCCGAGAGGTCGGGGATTCGAATCCTCTCGCCCCGATTTTCAGAATCAACCGCTTCCGGGCATCGAAAGATGCCCGTTTTGCTTTTGCGATCACAGCGGCCAGTCGAAACGATCCGCTCAGCAAAGTTGTATCGCCTCAACAGCCTTTAGATATATCGCTCAGCACAAGTAGTACCAATAAAGATTGTTGCAGAAAAAAAAGCCCGCCGATGAAAATCGGTGGGCTTTTTTTAGAAGAATGAAACTACGGCCTAGTAACGATAGAAACGTCCATAACGCATCATAGTACCCGGTTGCGTGGAAATGACCGAAGCGGTCATAGTATCCTACTATTCGATTTGGTCTGTTACTGCCATAACCTCTGTTACGCCAATTGCGTTCATTTTGGCCAGGGATAAATTGGTCAGCAAAAGAAAACGAGCATAGACAGGATGAACGGGATTTTTCAGGATAACTCAAACCACAATGGTGACAAGCTCCCCGAACAATCCCGGGCAATCTTGTTAACCCTGTCTATGCCTGATTGTTTTTGCCTGTGAAATTACCCATTGCGGTTTATGTCCACTCGTCCGCGAATCTCATAACGGCCATCTATCCCGTTTCGATTACGGTCAATGTTACCATTACGATCTACCTGCCCACCTCAATACTACCAAGTGCCCTTGAGCTTGAGCGCTACTGAAAGCACCATACCTACTATGAAGCTCCCCCATCAGAGCCAATGAAACAATGCCTTTTTTCAAGCTATTCATATCTTCCTCCTTCTCAGTTCGTTCATTAACAAATACGCAAATGGTTACTGCACACATTGTGCCATTCAGAATGAAACCTGGAAGCGAAGTAGGGCCAGCAGTTTAGAGTTAAGGCCGGGGGCAGGGTTTTATAAACACGATACAGAATACGGATTACGGATATGGAGTGTTCGATCGGAAAACTGTGTCCGGCAAAAGCCACTGGATGCATCGTTGGACACGAAATGCTTCTTGATCTTCACGAATGAATACAATCTATCGGCATAACGATTGCTATAGGTATTGCTAAGTATCCCAATGATATTGGCGGGGTTATCCCCGAATCATTGATAACTTTGGAAGATAAACACTGAAGTGTGGCGGTAAAGCCTGCACTTTCTTTACTAGGAGGAACTATGTATCCCGATCCGGAAGTTGAACGTCGTCGCGTTGTGGTAAAAACCCCTGAAGAATATAGAGAAACGGTCACACAAACACGGAAAGATCCTGGTATTTCCGGCACTCTGATCGCTACGATTGCAATCATTGCATTACTGGCAATCGGTCTTACGTACTATGTCGTGAGCAATCGAAACGCGAATGAAGAAGCAAACAGGCACGCTCTGCTGGAAGCGAACCAAAATCAGCCTGTTACGATTACGCAGCCCGTACCACAGCAACCATTGATTATTCAACAGCCAGTTCCATCACAACCGGTGCCTATTATTGTTCAGCAGCCATCCCAATCGAGCAATCCCTTGGATGACACAACAATTCAAGACGCAGCCACGAAAAGACTGATGGATGATCCGAGCTTGGCCTCAATCTCTGTGATTGTTATCAGCGGCAGAGCGACATTGATGGGAACGGTGAATTCTGCTGACTTGAAGAGATCAGCAGAGACTGTGGTGAAGGGAGTACAGGGCGTGAAGTCGGTTGAAAATAAGATTGAAGTATCCAACCAATAAGTTTTCAGATTCTTCACTCTGATCAAAAACGCGGGACAGCCGCTCTTTAAAGAGCGGCTGTCCCTGTTGATGCGATGTTGTTGATTTGAAAATGGCGGCACGTGGACTCGAACCACGGACCTAGGGGTTATGAAACCTGTTGCCGCTTTGTGCAGCAAATAACATTTGCTGTTATCTATTAACATCAACAACGGTTTGCAGCCGCAGCGTAAGTGCATCTACTTACATTAATCTCTATCTTTTGGCATCTGTTTCAGGCACAAATCGGGCACTAGCTCAGTTTCTTTTAGAAGCGTGTCTCCGCTGCCGAGTCGGAAGAACAGCTATGCTCGAAGTCGAGTTCGGCATAATCACACTTAGTTTCTCTGTCTGCTTGATTTCCAATCAGCGTGGGCACTCCCGGTTCTTCCAACTGATTCTCCACCTTTCGCGCCCGCCCGCCAACAACCAAATCGTTTTGTACCGAAACATAGCCGTCTCAGTCAAGCTGCGCCGATGATAGTTACCCTCTTGCTTCCATCGTTTGCGCCCTAATTGCTGAATGCGTCGCACATTCTCATCCCGTGCCGCCTGGCTCTGCGATTGCCGTGTTGCCAGAGACGCGCTCCTGGGTGCGGCGAAATGGCTGCCTGTGACCCGCGCCCGCAGATCGTACTGTAATCGAACCTAGGCGCTTCAGAACAACACGCTTAACCTGATAGTAAAGACTCCATCTTCGTCTGTATATTATCAGCAGGTATGTAGTCGCTCAGCTCCTTAAGATACTCTGCTACCGCGCGTCTTGGGTGCCGGCCTTTTACTCCAATAGCGACCAAGGCGATGCGTTCAAATCTGTCGTCCCGCACGCGATTTCCAGGAGTTCGATGAACTCATCCGTCGCGGTCGGATTTTCAAGACAGCCCAAAAGCAAGATGGCTTGATCTTGTAGCGCGGGATGACGCGCCACCTTGCCAACAAACTTTGCCACCTCAGGCGAATCTTCACCACATTTGAGTGGGTCGAGCTTTTCCAATAACTTCCCAATCTGCTTGGCTGAGCTTCGGGTTGCCTTGGGCAAGCGCGCCTCAATCAATTCCATCAAAATCTTCACGTTGATAGAAGCGTTGTTACCGGCTGCTTTTTCGATGCCCATGAGACTGCCTTCAGGACTTCAATTTGCGAGTCAGTAGTTGCCCAATGACCAGTTGGGTTAGCGACCGCATAGTACCTTTTGCGACTGCGCACAGTCAGATGCGGTAATTCGGCGGACGGAGTAATTACGACTTTAAGACGCCGCCACTGACCATTTCCCGTGAGATTTGTTGGCGCATAGCCGATGGAATATTGATGGCGAAGTTCCAGTGCGATTCGCTCGAAGTTTTCGCTCATCACCTCGGCGTTGCTTGGGAAGAAAGACTCTCCGCCTGAAGCCGAAGCCAACTGATCCATCACCGCGCCGCCATTGCTGCGTGGCAGTAGCGGGCCGATCAGGATGGTATAGATCGTCACGCCTGATTCCTGCGACTTTCGCTGTACCTGATTGAGAATTGCGCGCAACTTATTGTCTTCTCCATCGCTAATGACAATAAGGGCGCGCTTGGCATAGCGGCTGTGCGTGAGCGCTTCGATGCTGACTTCCAATGCATCATAGAGCGCAGTGCTCCCGGATGGGCTGACATCACTAAACCGCGAGAGTAACTCACCTCCGTCGCGCATCCTATCGAGAAGCAGTTGGGGAAAGTTATTGAAACCGATGAGCGAGTATTCGTCTTCAGGGTGACTCGTCTGAATGAACCGGGCTATTGCTTCTTTGGCGCGAATAATCTTTTCGCCGCGCATGGAACCTGAGAGGTCGAGAACCACACCGACGGAGGCGGGGGCGTCAAGATCGCTGAAGAAACTGATCTCTTGCTGCACGCCGTCTTCGTAAATCGCGAAGGCTTTGCGGTCGATCCCGGCAACATACCGGCCCTGTTTATCCACCACGCTTACAGTAAGCGAAACCAGTTCAGTGCTGATGGTGATGCGGCTGTCATGCTCTTTCTCTGGCGAGAGCGGTGTGAAATCGGTAGGACGTAATCTGTGCTGTGCTAGCAATGTTTGCGGCGTAATAGACAGCAAGGCTGCTGTCACAAACACCGACCCAAACGTTGATTGAAGGAACGGACAGAATTGCCTTTTCATAACTACTCCTGTTGGTGTTTGAGCGCGGGGTGCAGACCTGTCTGCCGCCCCTGCTCATAAACCTTCGTCCAAAGTTTTTCATATTCAGCCTCGGTCATCGGGCGTTTGAGGTCGAAGATGTAGCTCTTCCCGTCCACGCCGAACTGACCTTCATAAGTGGCGATCTCAAATCTGTAGCGACCCAGACTGCCGATGTCGCGGATGTCCGTGTAGCGCCAGAATTGCGAATCGTCTGTGTCCTCCGCCGCAAAGACGACGTGTTGCTCGTAAACCCGCAGCACTCCTGATCTACCGCCCGCGCGATGACGATAGAAGACTGGAATCTCAAAGAGCGGTCTGCCCGCTTCTTCATAATTCGGGATCACCGAAGTGGCGACCGGGCGGTTGAAGCGTGCGAGCAGCGTTGACACAATCTCCGGCGTGATCTCTCCTTCGCGCAACCTGAAAACGTAGTCGTGTTCCGTGCCGCTGCGAATCGTCTTGCCGTCGGTGAACGGCGCTTTGCGCGGGATGATCGGGATGCGCGTCGCTTCATAGACGACGACGCGCAGTTCGTTCCGCTTCAGCTCTAAACGTTTGATGTCGTCGTCGCGCCAGTTGCAATTGTGACGTGTTTCCTCTTTCCCTTCGCCCGTGAATTCAATCCCCGATTCTGTGATGCGCAGTTCGCCTTTGCCTTCGCCGATGGCGTGATCGTGCGCGACACGGTAAACGGCGACCGGCGCTGCGCCTTTTGCCGAATCTTCCGCAGCGCCGGCCATCGCCGCCAACGTTACCATCGCGGCGAGCAGCGCAAGCCCGATAATCTGTCTGGTTATGCTTGCCATCTTGTGCCGCCCTCTCATTCAACAATCAGTTTGCCTTTGAGCATGTTCATTGCGCAGGCGAAGGTGAACTCGCCTTTGCGCGGCGTGAACTCGATGGTGACGGACTCGTTCAATGGCAGATCGCGTTTGATCTTGTAATACTTCATCTCGACCTCTTTGGCGCAGCCCGTGTCGGTGCGGCGCGTGAAGGTCACTTTGGCCGGGACGTTTGCTTTGAGTTTGAGGTTCGCAGGCTCGAAGCCGTTGTCGTTCAGTTCGACCTTCGCCGTTTGCGTTGCTTCCTCTTTTTGAACCGTGCGATTAGCGTTCGTGTCGCGCGCAAAAGCGGCAATGGCAATTGTCATGATGAGCACCGCACAGGCGGTGATGATGATTGTTTTGTTACGCATAGTTTTTCACCTCGTTAAAGTGTGTTGTTGGGTTGGCTTCAAGCTCACTGTTT
>JBBQVH010000178.1:0-12505 GCA_038211695.1 Blastocatellia bacterium
TTCCGCTTCCATGACCTACGCCATACGGCGGGAACGCGACTCGCCGAAGCAGGAGCAGATGCCTTCACGATCAAGGACATTCTTGGTCATGCCAGCATTCAAACCTCAGCGATTTACGTCCATGCGACGGATGAGGGAAAGCGTCGGGCGGTAGTGGCGCTAGAGCAGTACGGGGAAATTCATGGGCACAAATTGGGCACAAGCGAAAAAGAGCAGGCCGTTGGACCTGCTCTAAATCGTTGAAAAGAAAAGTGGCGGCAGGTGGACTCGAACCACCGACCTAGGGGTTATGAATCCCTCGCTCTAACCAGCTGAGCTATGCCGCCTGATAGATTTATGCTGAACGTTTCCTTGACCTGTCCAAAAGAAGGTCGTGAATTTAGCACAAGGGGCGCATTTGGGCTAGAGGCCGGAAGATGAAATATTGCTTTATCTGAATGCCCCCAAGGCAGATTGATTTATCACCCTATTCAAAATTTCAATAGAGGATTTCCGGCTTTCTGCCTTGACAGAAATTTTAATCAGGGTGTAAGGTCACCCCCGAAGTTCGGTCGTGGTGATTTAAGGCAATTGCTCCACGTTAAAGAAAGCGCTAAACGGCCTGAGGAATTTAAGCCTCGCGCATGTTTCAAGCGCGAGGCTTTTTCAGTTACCGGGCTTTGAAAATTTGAAGTGGCGTTTTACAGCGATTTGCTCCACTTAAAAAAACTGCTAAAGAGCTGCGGGAATCGAGATCAATCGAAAAGCCCTGCGCTATCACTTTAGCGCAGGGCTTTTTTACTTGGTACAGACCGGAAGCAGTAGCGACCGGGTTATTGGAGAAACAAGAATGAGTTACATAAAAGGGTTGAAATGTCGCGAGTGCGGCGCAGCCTACAAGGTTGAGCCGGTGGCGATCTGTGAAGAGTGCTTTGGGCCGCTGGAAGTGGATTACGATTACGATGCAATCAAAACTACACTGACGCGCGAAGAAATCGCAGGGCGCGAAAAAACAATGTGGCGCTACCGTGAACTGCTGCCACTGGAAAGCGCGCCGACCGTCGGATTGCATACCGGATGTACGCCGCTCGTTCGTGCTGAGCGGCTGGCAAAGGCGCTCGGTGTGGGCGAGCTTTACATCAAAAATGACGCGGTGCAGCATCCGACTCTTTCGTTCAAAGATCGTGTTGTCGCGGTCGCGCTATCAAAAGCGCGCGAGTTCAAATTTGAATCTGTCGGCTGCGCTTCCACCGGCAACCTGGCCAATTCGGTCGCGGCCAACGCCGCCGCCGCCGGTTTTCCTGCCTACATTCTGATCCCGGACAATCTGGAAAAGAGCAAAGTGACGGCGACGCAGATTTATGGGGCGAAAGTCATTCCCGTGAAGGGCAATTACGACGATGTGAATCGTCTGTGCAGTGAGATCGCAGGCCGTTACCCAATCGCGTTCGTCAATGTGAACCTGCGGCCATTTTATGGGGAAGGGTCAAAGACCTTTGGGTACGAAATCGCTGAACAGCTTGGTTGGCAGGCACCGGACGCCGTGGTTGTGCCGATGGCTGGCGGATCGCTGATCACGAAAATCCACAAAGCATTTGGCGAATTGAACAAGCTTGGACTGATCGAAGAAAAACAAACGCGCTTTTATGGAGCGCAAGCGACTGGATGCAACCCGATTGCCGCCGCCGTCAAAGCAGGCACGCGCGACATTCGTCCGGTCAAACCGAACACGATTGCCAAATCGCTGGCCATCGGCAATCCGGCGGATGGATATTTTGCGACTGGCGTCATCACGAATACCGGCGGCTGGTCAGAAGATGTTAGCGACGTTGAGATTGTTGCCGCGATGAAGCTGCTGGCCGAAACCGAAGGCATCTTCACCGAAACTGCTGGCGGAACGACAGTGGCGGTCACAAAGAAGTTGATTGAACAGGGCCGCTTGACCGCAAAAGATCGTATCGTCATTGCCATCACCGGCAACGGATTGAAAACGCAGGAAGCGCTGATGCTGGAAGACCTGGAATCAATCGAACCGAAATTGTCGGCGTTTGAAAGCGCCGCCGGATTCGGCAATGGTTTCAAACGCGCCGCCACTGCTGCCGCGTAACATCCATCAAACTAAGGAGAAGTCATGCCTCAAACAGTAATCATCCCAACCCCGCTGCGTAAGTTCACAAAAGACACCGAACTGGTCGAAGTGCAGGGCGCAACCATTGGCGACGTGTTCAATCAACTCGAAGCCGCCTATCCGGGCATACAGGCGCGGCTGTGCGAAACGAATGGCGAATTGCGCCGCTTCATCAACGTGTATGTTGACGGTGAAGACATCCGCTTTCTGGCTGGATTGAAAACCGGTTTGGCCGACAAGGCTGAAATTTCAATCGTCCCGGCGATTGCAGGCGGTTGATCGCCGACCGCGACGCGCAGTTGTCACCAACAATCAGAAAACTACCCAAGCCGTTCATCGCTTCGTTTGAAGACTGACACCGGTTCTTGTTTGAACCCTTTGTCAAAGAATTCATTCTGAGCTTTGGCGGCTTGTCTGTTTCTCGCACTGAAAGAATGAATATCCCTTGTGCGCCAAAAACCGCTTGAGCCAGTGTTGCCACGGAAAGATTGGCCTTTTGTACGCTGCGGACTGGTGTTGACGACCTGATAAGTCGCGTTGACGCGCTGCTGACTGGCGTTGACACGCTGATAAGTCGGTGCTGCACGCTGCGGACTGGTGTTGGTGCGTTGATAAGTCGGGGTTGCACGCTGCGGACTGGCGTTGACGCGCTGATAAGTCGGGTTTGCACGCTGCGGATTGGCGTTGATGCGCTGATAAGTCGAGGTTGCACGCTGCTAACTGGCATTGACACGTTGATAAGTCCGGTTTGTAGCCTGCGGACTGATGTGGTTGCATCGCTGGATTCGTTTGTAATTGCGTGTGGAGGACAAACCTTTGGCGTCGCTTCGCCGCGCAACTCAGGCGTATAATGCCGCCCGGAAAGGAGCAATGAGATGACACCGCAAACGCAAGAAATGACCGCCGAACACATCATGATATTGATCCGGAAGTTACCTTCAGCCGAGCGCGCCCGGCTGGATCATTGGCTGACGGAGCCTGCGTCTGAGCCAGCCAACATCAAACCGCCACGCGATAAACGAGTTCCATCTCAGCCGATGCCGGACGATACACGCGAAAGACAGTGGGTCAAAGAACA
This sequence comes from Blastocatellia bacterium, assembly GCA_038211695.1. Classification (GTDB taxonomy): domain Bacteria; phylum Acidobacteriota; class Blastocatellia; order RBC074; family RBC074; genus RBC074. The sequence continues at coordinate 3,186 of JBBQVH010000178.1, forward strand.
TAAGCATGAGTATGCCGGACAATGGGTGGCGCTGGATGGTGACCGATTAGTTGCGGCAAGCCCTGTCCAACAGGAAGTGTGGGATGCCATCAGTGCGGACACCGCAACCATTCCGCTCGTGCTTCGTATTCCTTCGCTTGATGATCTGCCGTACATCGGTATTTGAGATATATGACACAGTTCATCTTTACCGAAGACCAACGTTACGCTGACGAAAAAAGGTAATCTTCTTTAAAAGTCTTATGTTATTTACGAACAAATCATTGGATTCAATTGAGGAAAAGGATCTTCAGATACTTGTTGATAATCGTATCAGTGAAGCAAAGACGATTGAATACAAAGAGACCTTGCCAGGCAGGAGCGACTCTGAAAGAAAAGAGTTTTTGGCTGACGTTTCGTCTTTTGCTAATGCTGCCGGAGGGCATTTAATCTATGGAATGAAGGAGGATGCTGGCATACCAATTGAATTATGCGGAGTACAAAACGCTAATAGAGATGCTGAAATTCTTCGACTTGAAGAAATGACCCGAGATGGCATACGCCCAAGGATTCCAGGCATACAGTTTCAACCAATAAGCTTAAAAAGAGGCAACCTTGCAATTCTTATCCGCATACCTAAAAGCTGGGCATCACCACATCAGGTCATATATCAAAAGACATTCAGGTTCTTCTCACGAGGGGCTAATGGCAAGTACCCTCTTGATGTTGATGAGCTACGGACAGCATTCACACTTAGGGAAACGGTTGCCGAAAGAATCAAGCAATTCAGAGTTGACCGCCTAAGCAAAATTATTGCCAACGAAGCCCCGGTCTTACTAGATTCAAAGCCTAAAGTGGTCATACATATCGTCCCGTTCTCTGCACTCGTAACCGGAGAACGGTTCGACATAGTTGCTCCAAGTATTCGGCAAAGCGAGTATTGGCTTCCTCCGTTCAAGATCGGAGCCAACAAGGATTGGCAACGGCGTTATAACTTTGATGGCTTTATGATAGCGTCGGAGTCCAGAGCCTACACACAAATCTTTCGCAATGGCATTGTTGAAGCGGTTAATGCTCAGGGATACCATCTCTTTGGTGATATAGGTACCGAAAAAGAATTCATTAACATCAATCTCCTTGAAGATATGCTTCTCTATTTTCCGCCAAGATACATTTTTGCCCTAAAGCATTTGGGGATCGAGCCGCCTGTAGTAGTAATGGCGAGTTTACTTGGTGTGGCCAGTTTATCGGTGGTTCAATACATCCCAACCCCGGCAGGCGATTCTCCACTAGAAATTGGATCTCCGATTGATAGAGCAGACCTAATCTTACCAGAACTACTTGTCGAAGACTTTTTGAGTGCCCCGGAACTATTTATGCGGCCAGTTCTAGATATGATTTGGAATGCTGCTGGTGAACCTGGATCACGTAACTACGATATGTCAGAGGGGCGAATCAGAAGTTCAAACTATTATTCGCAGAGGGTGTAGTTCGTAAGATAGCTCATTACTCATACCATTGCTTCTTTCTGGGTGCATCCTCTTTATTCGGCAAGCGCTTCATTAACCAGTTCCTCGAACACTGGAATCAGATCACCGGCATATTGCTTTAGGTAGTTCCGAACACGCGTCAAATCCGCCCCGGCTTTTACCAATTCGATAACATCCACCATATCTTTCCGTCGCTTGGCTACGAGTTTCATATAAATCAGTGCCTCAATCGAGACAACAGCCAAGCCTTCACTCATCGAAGGATGATTGAGAACTTCTTCCAATTGCGGGCCAAGCGAGGCTGGCGACAGGTAATCTATACGGATGCCATCTACTTCAATCGGGACGCCGGCTTTGAAGGCCACCAACAATCCTTGATGGTCGAAGGCTTCTTCGCCGACCAAAAAATCCACGCTGGTGGTGGCGCGAACATAACCGTGCGCGCCAACTGCCAATCCACCTGCCAGCGCATGACGGATGCCGAGATGCGTCAACTGGGCAGAGGTTTTGAGCGCCGCATCTCGCACCTTGGGCACGACGAAACGAAATGTATCTTTGATGTCCATCAGATTTACTAGACGTCGAGGAATTTGCGCATACGACATTTGCATAGCGACCCCACTCCCTACAGCCTGACAACTGTGAAGCCTTCGTCTTCCGCAGCATTGAGCAGTCTATCGTCGCCTCCGACGAATGTTTTGCCATTCGTATAAGAGTTGCACCAAGCAAGCGCCGCAGCAAGTTGGAGCGAGTCGGCAGCGCGAAGACCATGTTTGCCGAGCAGTTGTTCCGCTGTGTCGCGGACTTCGTTCACTGGAGCCATCTCTGTCCAACGCCGCCTGAGCCGTTGTAATTCTTGAAGTGCTTGTTGTGTTTCCTGCGCGGTGAAGGCTTGTGCGCGCTCCAACCGTCGGAATGCGGAGGTGCATTCAACGCTGGTCGCCCACCAAACAACCATTTGTGGAAAGAGGCGGCGTGCTTGTTGGGCGGCTTTTGTTTGTGGTTGCCAACAACACAGCGGCACCAAAGCGCTGGCGTCCCAAAATGCTATCGCCAGATTTGCCAACGGATTACGTTTTACAGCTGTTTTTACAGGCGGGGGCATTAGTCTTCACCTCGTTCTTCCGCCCAGATCCGCTTCATCAATTGCTCCGCTTCTTTGCCTTTAACTTTCAGGCGAGGCAGCTTCCGCTTGAGTTCTCTAGCCAAGTCTTCCGCCGTCATTGGTTGTTCCGGCAATTTCGCTTTGCCTTGCGCTGCCAGCGCCAGCAATTCTTCGTCAAAATCCGCAGTCGGTTCTGGTGGAACGAGCCGGGCAATGATGCGATTACGTTCCTTGATGACGATTTCATTGCCTTGCTGCGCCTGCTGCAAATAGTGCGCGAGTTGGCTTTTCAGTTCTGCGGCGTTGACACTTTGCATGGGTTGTTTGCTCCTGACGAATCAAAGCTTAGGGCAAGGTGATTATAGGCTGTGGCGAACGAGGCGGCCAAGATGAATTGTCTGAATGCTCTTTTGAGAAGTAATGCCAAACGAGTTGAAAATCGTTTGGCATCACTCAACTGCTTTACTGGCCTTTGAATTCGGGTTTGCGGCGTTCGCGGAAGGCGGTGATGGCTTCGACCAGATCGAGCGAATGCATAAAGGCGGAGTTCCAAACGCCGACATAGCGCAATCCATCTTCGACGGATTTATCGGCGCAATAGTTCATCACTTGTTTGACGCCTTGGACGACCAGGGGAGGATTGGAGGCAATGTCGGCGGCCATCTTTCTGGCGGCATCCAGCAGCGCTTCGGGCGTTTCGTGTATGTCGCTGACCAAACCCATTTGTAAGGCTCGCGGGGCGTCAATGTCTTTGCCGGTGAAGGCGAGTTCGCGGGTGTGGCCTTGTCCGATAATGGCGGGCAGGCGTTGCAAACTGCCGAGGTCGGCAACGATGGCGATTTTGGCTTCGCGCAGGCTGAATTTGGCGTCAGCGGAAGCCAGGCGAATGTCGCAGGCAGAGATCAAATCCAAACCTCCGCCGATGCACCATCCGTTGATGGCAGCGATGACAGGTTTGCGGCAATCGGCGACGCGGTTGCAGGCTTGTTGCATCTCGCCGACTTTATCCAGAAACTTCGTTCGTTCGGCGGCGAGTAGGTTGGATGATCCCACGCCGATGTCTCCGGCCATTGCCATCAGGTCCAACCCATAACTGAAATTGCCGCCTTCGCCGCGGATCAAGACGGCGCGCGTTTCGTCGTCTTGATCCAGTTCGGCAAACAGAATCGGCATCTCGCGCCAGAAATCCGGCCCCATCGCATTGCCTTTGCCGGGGCCGGTCAAAATGATTTCGGTGACGCCGGACTGTTTTTCCAGGCGTAGCGATTTGTATTCCGTGCTCATTGATGACTCCTTCAGAACGGCATGGAGTTCAGCCTTCAGGCTGTTGCGTCCGGGTCGAAGTTATTGTGATGAACTTTTTGGCAGCCTGGAGGCTGCGCGGCCCAACACAGGCTGAAGCCTGAACTCCATGCACTTTTATTGTTGCTGCTGTTGTTGCTGCTGATGATCGTCTTCGATTGGCGGCGGCGCTGGCGCGACCCAGGTTTTCATTGCCATCAACTCTTCTTCCGGCAAGGGAGCTTCGGCGGGGGAAACCTGAACGCCGACGCTCAGTTCGGTTTGCGCACGTCCCTTGAAAACGCCGCGCGTGGGAGGCACGTCAGAATAATCTTTGCCGACTGCCGTGCGGATGTGGCGCACGCCTGTCAACAGGTTGTTTGTCGGGTCGAAGCCGATCCAGCCAAGTTCCGGCAGGAAGGCTTCGACCCAGGCGTGCGTCGCGTCTGCCGCCGAACGGTCCTGGTCTTCGCCTCTGTGGAAAAGATAGCCGCTGACGTAACGGCAGGGAATGCCAAGTTCACGCGCCAGCGTGATCATAATGTGCGCGAAGTCCTGGCAGACGCCTTTGCGTTCTTCCAGCGCATGATCAATCGGCGAATCAACAGCAGTCGCTTTCGGCGAGTAATCGAAAGTTTCGTAAATCGCCGTGTTGATTTCGCGCAGCAAGGAGAGCGGATCGTCCCGGCGAACAATCTTTAATTCGGCTGCCAGTTCCGCCAGCAAACCGGTTTTGAAAGCGTAAGTGCTTGGCACCAGATAATCCCAATGCTCGCCGCTCGCTTTGATCTTATCAATCGCCGCCCAGGCATCAGCAGACAGGCGTTCAGGCAGCGGCGCAGTCGGTGTCAGTTCAACCGTTGCTTCGGCGGTGATTTTCAGTTGGCCGTGGCGCGCCGGCACATCGAAATGATGAACGACGTTGCCCAGATAATCGCGATACCCCTGAACAGGTGCGTGCGGCTGCGTTGCCAAGTCGAACTTGATGCAACGCTGATTGGCTTCACTGCGCGGTTGCATGCGGACTTCGGTCATACTTTCGGAAACGGGGGTGCTGTAGGTGAATCGAGTGACGTGACGAATTGAGTAGAACATATTGGATTGCGGATTGCGGATTGCGGATTGCGGATTGGAAACTCCAATGGAAATTTCTTCCGCGTATCACAATCAGCAATTGTCAGGACGCCAATGCGGCATCAATCGAATAAGCAATATATTGTTGAAGAACCGCTGTATGGATTTGTGAGCACTGGCGCTGGATGTTTTGCAGGAACGCGTGAATGTCGTCGGCAATGATTTCGTCCACCTGCGCATAATCCAGCGTCGCGCGCATCTTGCCCGCCAGCCGCTGTGAGCGTCCGGTTTTGCGCGCGCCGCTCAATCGCGCCAGCGCTTCCAGTGAAATCTGCATCGTATCCACAGAGAATCGCACCGAACGCGGCAGCTCTGGATTAAGCAGCAGAAATTCGGCGATGCGTTCCGGACGCAGGTCTGCGGTATAAGTTTGGCAGTAGGCTTCGAACGACGTGCACGATTTCAGCAGTGCCACCCACGAAATGTAATCCTGGCCGTAGGTGGCCTGTTCCGGTTGATTCAGCAGTGCGCGTAAATGCACGTCCAGCAGCGTGGCCGTGGCGCTGGCCCGTTCAATGTAGCGGCCAAGCTGAATAAAGTGCCAGCCTTCGTTGCGCATAATCGTCGAATCGGTGATGCCCTGAAACATATGCGAGGCCTGCTTGATCGGGCCATAGAAGCCATGCGGCTGCGCATAGATCGAACCGATGTCGGCGCTGCGCACGTCCAAATAAAGCCCGTTCAACTGCTCCCACATTTCTGAACTGATCTGTTCGCGAATCTGTCGTGCGTTCTCGCGCCCGGCGTTGATGCACGAAACCAACGAATCTTTGTTCTTTGTATCGAACGTCAGAAACTGTGTTACGGGGTAGGCTTCCACTGTCTCCGGCTCGGCCGAGCGCAAACTGGCCAAGGCCAATTGCCAGCGTTGCCGCGCAACATCGGGCGACTGATCCAGCGCCTGATTGAGCGTCAAATCCAACAGCCGCGCCGTGTGCTCAGCGCGTTCCAGATAGCGGCTCATCCAATACAAACTGTCAGCGACTCTTGAAAGCATAACTTGATTGTGGATTGCGGATTGTGGATTGCGGATTTGTGATTGGAATTGCAGCTCATATTTTCAATCCGCAATCCGCAATCCGCAATCCGCAATCCGCAATCAAAAGAGAACCCAGGTATCCTTGCTGCCGCCGCCCTGTGAAGAGTTGACGACCAGTGAACCTTTGCGCAATGCAACGCGTGTCAGTCCGCCGGGGACGATGGTCGCCTGCTCGCCGAACAGGATGTACGGGCGAAGGTCAACGTGGCGCGCTTCGACCTGGCCTTCGATGAAGCAAGGTGCGCGCGACAGCGACAGCGTGGGCTGCGCGATGTAATTGCGCGGATCGGCGATGATGCGCAGCCGGAACTCTTCGCGTTCTTCGGCAGTGCTGTGCGGGCCGATTAACATGCCATAACCGCCCGATTCGCCGACGGCTTTGACCACCAGCTTGTCCAGGTTTTCCAGCACATGCTGGCGCTGGTGATCGTCATCCAGCAGATAAGTTTCGACGTTCGCGATGATCGGGTCTTCGTCCAGGTAATACTTGATGATCTTCGGCACGTACGCATACATCGCCTTGTCGTCGGCGACGCCCGTGCCGATCGCATTGGCCAGCGCAACGTTCCCTGCGCGGTAGGCATTAAATAATCCCGGCACGCCCAAAATCGAATCGCGGCGAAACGCCAGCGGATCAACAAAGTCGTCATCAATGCGGCGGTAAATCACATCCACGCGGCGAATGCCCGCCGTCGTTCGCATGTAGACGGCATTGTCGTGAACGATCAGGTCGCGGCCTTCGACAAGTTCAATGCCCATTTGCCGCGCCAGAAACGTGTGTTCGTAATACGCCGAATTAAAGACGCCCGGCGTCAGCAGCACGATGGTTGGGTCAGGACGATTTGGCGGAGCCAGCGCGCGCAGGGTCGCCAGCAGCGCCTGGCCGTAATGATCTATCGGGCGCACGTTGTAGCTGCTGAACAAACCGGGAAAGACTTTCTTCATCACCTGCCGGTTGGCCAGCATATACGACACGCCGCTGGGCACGCGCAGGTTGTCTTCCAGCACGACGAACTGTCCGTCGTTTAAGCGAACCAAATCCGTCCCAACGACCGAAACATAAATGTCGCGCCGCACGCGCAAGCCGCACATCTCGCGGCGATAATGTTTGCAGCTATAAACCAGTTCGCGTGGAATTACTCCGTCTTTCAGGATCTTTTCGTCGTGGTAAAGGTCTTTCAGGAAGAGGTTCAGCGCGTGAATGCGCTGCGTCAGACCACGTTCCAGCGTCGTCCATTCGTCGGATGTAATAATGCGCGGCAGCAAATCGTAGGGGAATATCTTTTCCGTCCCCGCATCGTGGCCATAAACGGTGAAGGTGATGCCTTGATTCAGGAAGGCGATGTCGGCAGTTTGTTGGCGCTTCTTTAATTCGCTGGGCGCAAGCTCCAGCAGACGATGATAGAGCGCCTGGTATTGCAGGCGCGGATCGCCCACTGTCGCGAACATTTCGTCGAACGCGGCATCAAGCTGATAGTTGGCGAAAGGTGGCGAGAAGTTCGCCGATGGTTTTTCGGTAAGTGTGTTTTGCGCCATTCAAATGCCCCCGAGGCGGAAGAGGCGCAAGAGCAGTTCAACTGCGCCTGCATAACTTTTATGCGCGTTGCGGCGGCAGATCGTGAACCGATCTTTCGTCACAACAAGCCGTCCTTAGAATGCGAAGACCGCAGCAGATGGTAGCTGCGGTCAAACTGTCTTTGCAGTTTTGGCGATCTTAAACTTGCAGTGCTTAGTTGAAGGAATGTGATGGTAGAAAACTTTTTGGCGTCCCGTACGGGATTTGAACCCGTGTCGCCGCCGTGAAAGGGCGGTGTCCTGGACCGGGCTAGACGAACGGGACGCAAAATCAGTGTTCAGGAAATCAATGAACGTAACTTTGCCTGTGTTTATACTGTCGAAGCCCCTGAACGAAGGCGCGATAATACTGACCGGCCTGGGGTTCGTCAAGCGGCGCTCCGAATCATTTTTCCAGCGTCATTGCAGCTTTACGCCCATCACTGGCTGCCCTAAACTGCGGCCAAATTTCACCAAGCGTCAAAAAAGCCAGGAGCTAAAAATATGAAGAGACGGTTTTCGATTGTCTGCGCGGCGGTTCTCTCGATGGTCTTGTTACTGATACTGGTTGCCGGAGCGCCACCGAAGCAGCCGCACATCGTATTTGTCACAGGCGATCACGAATATAGTTCAGAAGCGACGATGCCTCTGATTGCCGCCGAACTGGAAAAGCACTACGGCATGCAGACGACGGTGCTGAAGTCCTCCCCGGATGAAAATGCCGAAGAGAACATTCCCGGCCTGGAAGCGTTGGACAAAGCCGATACCGCAGTCTTCTTTTTGCGCTGGCGTCGTTTGCCGCCGGAGCAGCTTGAACACATTCGCAAATACCTGGACGCGGGCAAGCCGGTCGTTGCCTTTCGCACGACGACGCACGCATTCAACTATCCGAAAGAGCACGAACTGGAAAAATGGAATCGCTTCGCCGTGGATTACCTGGGCGGGCCGCCAGGTTGGGGAAACGGCCATTACCATTACGGCCACAAATCCAGCACCGATGTTTCAGTCAATCCAGCAGCGGCCAGCGATCCAATCTTGAATGGTGTGGACAAGAGTTTTCACGTACCTTCGTGGCTGTACCAAGTCGCGCCGAACTATCCGCCCGCCGATGCCAAACAATTACTGATTGGCAAAGCCGTGAATCCTGACCGCAAAGACGCCGTCGAAAATCCCGTTGCCTGGACGTGGAAAAACAAAGCGGGCGGCAAAGTCTTTGTTACTACCTTGGGCCATCCCGAAGATTTTCAGGTCGAAGCGGTTCAGCGACTGGTCATCAACAGCATTCATTGGGCCGTCGGGAAACCCGCACCGAAGAAGTGGGCAGGGAAGATCAGCGTTAACGTCAGCTATCACGGCATCAGGAAGTAACGCGAGAATCCGAAGCCGCATATCAGAGGAGTTACTCCGCACTCGCGGTAGTGAAAAGACGCCACGCCCTATTAACCTGGTAGCGTTATTCAAGCTCAACTGCCTTAATCGGTAGCTTACTCTTCCTCGACCCCTTACGGTTTAGTAGTCTTTCACCCTACGTTACATTAATTCTGAGCCAAATTTGCGTTATTCGGCAAAAGCTCTACTAGACTTGTTGCGACAAGGAAGTTTTTCGTAATGCATTGCTTTGCATAGACTTGCCGCCTTCAGCGTAAATCGTTAAACTGACTGCCATGAAGCTACAAATATCCGATTTAACTACTGAACGACAATGGCGCGCGGCGATTGGCCATGACCAAGTCAGGTT
>JBBQVH010000179.1:0-12450 GCA_038211695.1 Blastocatellia bacterium
GGAAGAAGTTACACAACAACTGCGTGATGCAGGTTATGTCGTGCTTGAACACGTCGTGACGCAGTCGGCGCAATTGTCGGCGGCGTATGACGCTGCCGTGTTGGCGGCGCATCCTGATGACGTTTCCATCAGGAGTTCAACGCGTGTGCATGATTTCGTCAATCGCGGCCCGGCGTTCGATGAGATTTATCTGTACGGCCCGCTGCTGGCGGCGTGTTGTCACGTCATCGGTCGCCCCTTCAAACTCAGTACGCTGCTGGCGCGAACGCTGGAACCTGGCGCGCCAGTCCAACAACTTCACGTAGATTTCAAGCCGTATGATGATGGCTGGCCGATGGTGGGATTCATTGTGATGGTGGACGACTTTAGGAGTGATAATGGAGCCACGAGGTTTGTGCCAGGTTCGCACCTGACGACGCGCGTTCCCGGCGATGGAAGGGCGGATGGTCTTTCTGCGCATGAGGCGCTGGCGTGCGGGTCAGCCGGTTCGATGATTATTTACAACGGTTCCATCTGGCACGGTCATACGGCGAATCGTTCTGCCAAGCGACGACGTTCCCTGCAAGGTGCGTTTATCCGCCGCGAGGCGCAGTCCGCGATAGATCAAGCTACGCGTATTCGACCGGAGACATTGGAACGAATTAGCCCTTTGGCCAAGTATCTGTTGGCTTTGGCATGAATACTTATTCCTAGCTAAACCACGAAAGGTTTTATGATTATCTGGCTCGCTTCGTACCCACGTTCGGGGAATACTTTTCTGCGCATCGTACTGCATCGCCTTTATGGTGTGCCGACTTACTCTGTTTATGACGATGATGACCCGGTCGCGCTGCGTGTTGGCCCTGCCCTGGTTGGCTATCGTCCAAAGCCGATTGATCGCGCCGCTATGAGAGACAGTGCCGAAGTATATTTTACGAAGACCCACAAACGACGCAAAGGTGATAGCTACCGCGCGCTTTATCTGGTCCGTGATGGTCGGGATGCAGTTGTCTCAAAAGCCCATTTGCAGGCCTCCGAAGAGAACCTATCAAGCGGCGATTACCAAAAACGATTTGAAGATTTGCTGCGCGAAGAAATCACTCGTCCTTACATTGCAGGCCAACCGAGTTCCGGGACGTGGGGAGGCAATGTGCTAAGTTGGCTGGGAGCGTCTGATACGTCGGTCGCGCTGCTCAAGTACGAAGACCTTGTCATTGATCCGCGCGGCAGCGTTGCGCGAACTGTCTCGTCGCTCTTGCCGGAGCTTGTCTTAAACGCTGCGGCAAACATTCCATCCTTTGCGGATCTGCATCGTACTGACTCTGAATTCTTTCGCCGAGGCGCAGTGGGCGTGTACCGCGACGAGATGCCATCTGAATTGCAGGAATTGTTTTGGGCGCAACCAGAGAACGCAATGGCGATGAAGCAACTCCGCTATGGACAATGAAACTCTGTCACAGCCCAAATGATATTTTGGAGAATGAAATGCCACGAATAGCCAACCATCGAGGCGTCGCGAGAAAGGAAAAAACTGAGCCAGCCGAAGTGTCACAATCGCTGCCTACACCGGATGTATCGAGGATGGGGTATAACCCTGCGAATTTTGCTTATTGGATTGGAACCGAACCCTGGGTCAGCGGATACTCGGTTTACTACGCGATCAGTTTCTACGATGCGCGCACGCAACGGGAGTCTGCCCGTTCGCATTGGTGGGGGCCTAAAACAGACCCGAAGAAACTGTATGGTGGCTTTGGCCTCATCCGAATTCCGGTGGACGCGACCGGGCAAGCCACCGCACGGCGTATCTGGCGGAAATTCGAGGGGCAATCTGAAAAGATGATTCACGAGCTTCCTGACAATAGCACCACCAAATATCAAGATGACGTCTGTTGAATGTCACGGGCAGCGTTTTTCCTCATTAGCAAATGTACTCAGGCGCTAGCCATAACCAAAGTGCCAAGCTTTGAGCGCAGTTTGTGCTGGCCGGCGAATACGGTTTTGAGCACCGGGCAAAGCTTGTACGCCACGTCGAAACCATCAATTGCCATTGTCGGCTGGCCTCTTGCGCCAGCGAGGGAAATAGCGTGACTCCACTTTTTGAAATGCGGGCGACACGCTCGATGATCTTGCACAACGGCGTAGTGTCTACAACCATAGATGTCTGGAATATGCTCACCGCCAGTCGCAACGGTGACTTGGAGCACGTCAAAGAACTCGCCCAACACTGTCCAGCGCTGATACCCTGCCAATACGATTATACATCGCCCTTGCATCTGGCTGTGCGCGAAGGCCACTTGGATGTGGTTCGCTATTTGGTGGAGCAGGGCGCGCTTGATCCTGGCTATCGAACCCACCCCTTTCTCGAATCGCTGCTGACCGTCGCCGATGACCGTGGCGAGGCTGAGATCGCGGAGTTTCTGCAACAAAGCCTTGCCAATCCTACGCTCTGTCACGAGTGGGGCGACACCGGAAAAATAGAGCATGGCAAAGACGCCACCCAGCGCCGCTTTGAGGAGTTGATAGACCAAAACCAACTCGTCGAAGTCGAAGCCATGTTGCAGGAGCGCCCTGAACTCGCGCTGGATGAAAATGGATGCTGGGGCGAAGGCATCATGGCGGCGGCGGCGAATGGCGCGTTACGCGAAATGCTGGCGTTGCTCTTACGACACGGCGCGCGCGTGCCGGACTTATCGAAGTGGGGCGAACGCTATTATTTCAAGCATTACGACATCGCGTTCTTTTTGCTGGAAAACGGCATGAATCCGAATCACATGAACTGGCATCACACGACGCTGTTGCACGACAAGGCATTTCGCGGAGACGTGGAAATGGTGCGCCTGCTGCTGGATCACGGCGCGGACATCAATGCGGTTGACGAAGAGTTTCGCGCGACGCCTTTGGGTTTTGCCGCCCGCTGGGGGTACCGCGACATCGTTACCTTGCTGCTGGAACGAGGCGCAGATGTGAATAAAGCAGGTGCGCCGTGGGCAACACCGCTGGCCTGGGCGCGGAAGAAGGGGCACGTTGAAATCGAAGCCGACTTTTTGCGAGCGGGCGCAGGGGAAACGCATAGGTGAGTACAATTTGTGCTGGGAGATGAAACGCTATGGCCCAACAAAATTCCATCAAGGATGAAGATGCGTTGATACTTAAATCACTCGAAGGTGATGAGCCAAACCTGGTTCAGGTGATCACCTGGATTCGTGAAGATCAGGCGTGTGCGTTGGAAATGATTCAAATTGCGGAGCATCAACGACGCGGCATCCCGTGCGATCAGGCAACGCTTTTTCAGGAGGCGTTGGATTTGCTTATCAAGACTCGCATGGTGGTCATCAGAGGCTCAACGAGTATAGAAAACAAAAACTTATTGGGAAGTTGACTCAGCTACCACACCTTGTTCCTCCCAACCGGGTCTTAGTTGGTGGAGGATGTTTGCCGGATAAAATAAAGATCACGTCATTGGTCAGCGCGGCGCGGAAAGGCGACGAACACGCCTTCGCGGAATTGGTACGCGTGTGGCAGGACATTGCGGTAGCATATGCGGCCTCGATTCTGCGCGATTACCATCTCGCCGAAGATGCGGCGCAGGAAGCGTTTGTTGAGGCGTATCGAGAACTGCCAAGCCTGCGCGAGCCAGCGGCTTTCAGCGCGTGGTTTCGCACCATCATCTTCAAACAATGTGACCGCGTGCGGCGACGCAAACAGCCTCCGCTGACAGACCTGGACGCGGCGCTAGCAGTGGCGTCACCGTTGCCTTCGCCGCAGGATGATCTGGAGCGACGAGAAACAACAGTAGCTGTCTGGCAGGCGATTGCGGCTTTGTCCGAGGCCGAGCGAGCAGTTGTGCTGCTTTATTATATGGGCGATCACTCGCACGCGGCGATTGCCGAATTCCTGAACATTACAGCCAATGCCGTCAAGACTCGGCTGTATGCGGCGCGCAAACGCTTGAGAAAATATATGGGACACATTGAAGAGAACCTGAGGACAGCACGTCCGTCGAGCGATGCGAAGTTCGCTGAGAAGGTGCAACGCATGATTCAGCCCGAAGCGCTGAAGCAATCCGACCGCCTGTTTTGGTCACCCGGTATTGGCGCTGACGTGTGGGGAATGTTTTGCGCTTGCATCACGGGAGATTTGGCAACGGTAAAAAAGCTGGTGAACAAAGACCCGTCGCTGGTGCGTTGCCATTACGAATATCGCACGCCGCTCTCGTTTGCCGCGCGAGAAAACCAAGTGGCAATTGCCGCCTATCTGTTGGAACACGGCGCGGAACCGTTTGGCGTTGGCGGCGATCTGATTCAAGTGGCGCAGGAGCGCGGTTACGGTGAAATGGAGCAATTGCTGGCCAGCAAGTACGCCGCGCTGTTCGGCGTATCAGCACAGGGCGAGACCATCGCCTCGGCGATTCGCGCATACGACCTTGCTCAGGTGCGCAAGCTGCTCGACGACACACCTGAACTGCTGCACGCCGGGGACAAGTTTTCCAATCTGCCGATTCATTGGGCGGCGATGACGCGTCAATTGGATGTGATGGATGAATTGCTGGCGCCTGGCGCGGACATCAACGCACGCCGCGGAGATGGCGCGCGTCCGCTGCAACTCACCAATGGCGATTATCACTATCGCGGCTGGCGCGATGTGCCCGACGAAGTGGTGACGACGCCAGACGATGTGTATCAGCATCTGGTGGCGCGAGGCGCAGACATTGACATTGGGATGGCTGCCGCCAAAGGCAGTCTCGAACGTGTGCGGGAATTGCTGGCACAAGACCCAACGCTGGCGAATCGCGTCGCTGATTACACCACATATTACCTGGGCAGCGGTGCGCCGCTCAAAAACGCGGCTGCCAGAGGCCATATCGAAATCGTCAAACTGCTGCTCGAACATGGCACTGATCCAAATCTGCCCGAAGAAGGCATTGCGCCGCGCGGCCATGCGTTGCATTCGGCGGTCGTCAACGGACACATCGAAATCGTCAGGCTGTTGTTGGAGAATGGCGCTTATCCAAGCGTAGAAGTCGAAAGTTCCGCCGACACACTGAGCGCCGCGTTGGGCGAAGCAGGCTATTCCACCACACGCAATCAGGAGATGGTTGACTTGCTTTGCTCGTATGGCGCGTCGCGTCCGGTGCATCTGCTGGCGCATTGCAACGACCTGCAAACAGCGGCGGCGGTTTTCGCGGCGAATCCGGCGCTGGCCGACGATACGGACGCGCTGGGGAGTGCGGCGGGCAACGAGGCTTTCCTACGTTTGATGCTGCGTTACCAACCCGACTTGCCGAAACGCCGTGCCATCGGCGGCGCGACGCGCGAAATCACCGAGTTACTGTTCCAACACGGCATGAATCCGAATCATCCGAACTGGTTGCGCATCACGCCGCTGCACCATTTTGCCGAGTCGGGCGATGTGCAAAATGCCGCGATATTCATTGAATACGGCGCGGACGTGAATGCGAGGGATGAAGAGTTCTGCTCGACGCCATTGGGCTGGGCAGCACGTTGTGGCAAGACGCGCATGGTCGAATTCTTTTTAAGCAGCGGAGCAAAACTGAGCTTGCCTGACGGTCTTCCAAGTTTGGCCTGGGCTACGCCACTGGCCTGGGCTAGGCGGCGCGGACATCCCGAGATCGTAAATTTGCTAACCGAGTATGAGCAAACAGGCAAGCTACCATCGCGCAAGCTGCAAGAGTACGAAGCGGTCGCGCGGGATTTCATCGCGGCCTACGAAACAAGCGATTCCGAGGCGCGGCAACGGCTCAAAGACCACTTTCAGCTTAAGAGATCGCCTTCACCGGAACAATTTCGGAATGACGTAAGAAAACGATTGGCCGCAAGACGAGGCGCTGAACAGTCCGACGCTGAACTTTCACTAGAAGATGCGCAATTCCTGGTGGCGCGGATGCAGGGCTGCGAGAGTTGGGAACAGTTAGCGCGTCATCTCAACGATTAACCCGTGCTGCAATGAGTCCGTTCGCTTGTTACAGTATCTATCACTTTGCCTCGCCTAGGCGCTTACCAACGAAGGAGAGAATTTGATGAAACTGAAAAATCTGTTGCTGATTTACCTAGTTCTTTGGTCTGCCGGTTCATTTGCAGCGCAGTCCCCACACCAGCGGTGGATCCGATTTCAGGCACCTGGTCAGGAGGCATGGGAACAAGCGAAACCAAGCGATTGCCTCTCAAGCTGGAGTTGAAGTTCGACGGCCAGGCCGCCGTTTCGGGCACAGTCACCAGGCCGCCAAATGCAGGCGAGATCAAGGCTGGGACGTTCGATCTAAAGACTGGTGCGATGAAATTTGAGGTAGAGGCCAAGGGGGATAACACCCGCTTCGTTTTTGAAGGTATAGTGGTCAAAGGCACTGCCATCGGTCGTGTGAACGGTCATAACCAGACAGGCAACTTTAAGCTCACGAAGGGCCCTGGTGAAGCAGTGGCGACTCAACAGGCTGGTGGAAATGACGTGTCGGCTGCATTACGCAAGAGCTTTGGTGAAGTAATATGCGCATGCTCGGATTGACGCCGCCATCAAACTGACGCGGGATACGAATGGTTGGGTTCACAGTTGCACTGATCGCCTGTCGGATAAAGGCGATCAGTGCAACGAAGGCGGAGATGCGGAGCAGGTTTTTCATATTTTGACCTCAATATGTCTGCAAATATGTCCGCAGAGCAAAAAGGGCACCATAAAGGTGCCCTTAAGCTATTGATTCTAAAAGTCGGGACGGCGGGATTCGAACCCACGGCCTCTTGCACCCCAAGCAAGCGCGCTACCAGGCTGCGCCACGTCCCGATGATGAAGGGATAGATGTTTCAAGAACCTACTGATTCGAACGATGATGGTGATTCAAGCATTGAATGATCGCGAGTGATCGCCTTGGCGTTGTTGTGAGTCGTGTTCCTGAACGGCATCCGTTGTAACATCGCGGTTCAGGGTTGTCAATAAATCCTCTGCCATCAACCGCAAACGCTTCAGTGTGTCGCGTGTCAATCGTGAACTCGTAGGCGGCGGGGGAGGTTCGGTTGGGGGGCCTCCCTGCTCGCCAGTTCCGCCAAAATCGCTGGGGGATGCTCCGGCAGGGACAATTTTTAAACGAGAGGTAGTTCCCCGCCCATCACTCGTGAGTTTACGCTTGGCACCTGCGATGGTGAAGCCTTCATCATAGAGCAATTGCTTGATCCGCAGCGCCATCTCAACATCCCTGCGGCGGTAGTTGCGCTGGCCGGAACGGTTCTTCTGCGGTTGCAGCATTGTAAACTCAGTTTCCCAGTACCGCAGCACATGGGCCTGCACGCCGACGATGTCGCAGACCTCCCCTATTTTGAAGAAGAGTTTGTCGGGGATATCCGGCTCTGGTTGCTGCATACTTTTGAACGGCATCTGTTCTACTTTCGAGTGTTGAATATTTTTTGTCGGTGCGAAATGTATGGCGCAGTGGGCAGAGTGTCAACGCGCCCTTATTTCTTCAAGCACAAACTTAGTGAATCTCTATTTTTGGAATCGAGATTTGGGGAATTGCAACAGCCACACGCGACAGGACGATTTGGGTTTTATCAGCGTCGTTCTCATCCGGCTGAACGATGACTGTCAAAATAGGCTGGCCGATGCTTGTGAAGATGAACTTCCTGCTTTTTTCATCATTGATATTCATGGCGTTCTTGAGTTTCTTCCGGTAATACTCGCGGACATCTTCCAAATCATCCTTAGTGGTCATCTGAATCATCTGGGTCATGCCATCTTTGTGCGATTCAGTGACCTCTGCGCCGGGATATTTATAGTTGTCCAGATTGCCGGCAACGACTGGTGCGGATGGCGCGCCTGGTGGGACAGGAGCATCCGGAAGTGATGGAACTGAAGTCTCCTCACTCGCCACGGGGACAGTATGACTCTTAATCCATCTGCCCCCCATATAAATCACACCACCGACGGCCACAAATCCAGCCATCATAAAAGTCAGCAGGCTAATCAGAATCCACTTCCCCCAATTTGTGCGCTTCTGCTCCGTAATGGGGACTGGATATTGAGACGCGATGGGCGGACGGTAAAACGGCGTTGTTTCTGGCGTCTGTTCCTTCCATTGTGGTTGAGGTGCGTAAGCGGGAATGGTGGACTGGGGGACAGCACTTTGAGCCGCCAAGGGTGCGTAGTTGCGCGTAGTTGCTGAACTGGCATCGGTTTCGTCCGCGAGTTGTGAGCCACATTGGCGGCAGAAACGGGCCGGGCGGTCGGAAATATATCCACAACGGGAACATGGTTGCTGCATAATTACACCTCAATCAATAACTGTGTTGATCTTGCAGGAGCCGTCAAACTCCGCCTTCGATTACGACTTGCACCGGGTTTTGTTCTTGTGATCTCCCCTCGAAATCATCACGCAACCATCGGGCGAAAGCAAGATAGACTTCGGCAGACTTTGTTCCAATGACAATGAGTATAGAAGCACTTCCGTTTAATCATTCTGTTGACAGCATTGTCCAACGATTGTCCCAACGTCCGTTCGTCCCTCCTGCCGCGCTTCGGAACAGGCATGCGATGACGATCGTTGGATCGAAACGCCTGCGCCGGTTCTCAATTCTCCTTCAACCGTCTGAACGCCGCGAGTTTCAGACGGAAGCGCATACTCGTGTTGTGGCCTATTGCCATTGGCAGGCTGATCGTTTGCGCTGCCCTACAGCATTGATCATTCATGGATTGGAAGGTTCTGCCGATGCTGGCTATGTGCTGGGCACAGCGAGCAAGGCATTTGCCGCCGGATTCAATGTGATTCGTTACAACGTGCGTGGCTGCGGCGGGACATTGCATTTGTCGCCGATGCTCTATCATTCGGGACTGACTGTTGACTTGCATTACGTCGTGCGCGAATTGATTGAACGCGACCGGCTGCCGCAGTTGTTTCTGATTGGCTTTTCGATGGGCGGCAATCAAGCGCTGAAGTTCGCGGGTGAGCTTGGAAACGCCGCGCCCAAAGAGCTACGCGGTATTTGTGCGATCAGTCCGCCGATTGATCTGGAAGCCTGTTCGCGTGCCATCGCGCGGCGCGAAAACTGGATTTACGAAATTCGTTTTTTACTCAGCCTGCGCAGGACGATGCGGGAGAAAAACAAGTTTTTTCCAGGACAATACGATCTGAGCCGATTAAAGAGCATTAAGCATCTATGGGATTGGGATGACGCAATGCAGCCGTACAATGGCTTTCGCGATGCGATGGACTATTACGCGCAGGCCAGTTCCCTGCCCTTCATCCCGCGTATACGCATTCCGGTGCTGATTATCCAAGCTGTGGATGATCCGTTTATTCCGTTCGACTCATTCACTGACCCGCGCCTGGCAACAAATCCGTCTGTGTCGTTGCTGGCATCGCGGTACGGCGGCCACGTGGCGTTCTGCGGTCAGCGCCAGCCGGATGAAGATCGCGCGTGGGCAGAAAATCGCGCGGTCGAATTCTGCCAGTTGCTTCGCCGGGAAGAAGCGGCTCAGCTATAATCCTGCCCCATATGTTCTGGCCTCTCTTCAAAATCTTCATTGTTCTGTTGCTGATTCTGGCGAATGGTTTTTTCGTCGCCGTCGAGTTCGCGTTGATCCGCGTACGCCGTCCACGCATCGAAGCGTTGGCCGCTGCTGGTCAAGGCAGCGCACTCGCCGTCATTCGCGCGCTGGATCAGCTTGACTCAATTATCTCAACCACGCAGTTCGGCATTACGCTGGCGAGTCTGGCATTGGGCTGGGTTGGCGAATCAACGATTGAACATCTGATCGAGCCGTTCTTGATGCGTAGCTTGCCGCCAAACATTGCGATTGCCGCCGCGCATACAATCTCCGCCGTGCTGGCGTTTTCGATCATCACCTATTTCCATATTGTGCTGGGCGAGTTCACGCCGAAGGCCTTGGCGATTGAATATTCTGAACGCATTGCGCTGGCTGTGGCGCGACCAGTGGAATTGTTTTACAAGGCGTTCAAACCGCTGATCTGGATCATCAACTTTTCCGGCGTCCGTTTTCTTCGCCTCTTCGGCATCAAGACCGATTTGGGACATCAGGCTGCTTATACTGAAGAAGAGGTTCGGCAGATCGTTACCGCCAGCCATAAATCCGGCCATTTGGAGAACGATGAAAGGGATTTGATCCATAATGTCTTTGAGTTTTCAGACCTGACAGCCCACGAAATCATGATCCCGCGCACCGTCGTCATGGCGATAGAAAGGACTGCAGCTTTCGCCGAAGTAGTTCAGCAATTTCAGATTTCAGGGTATTCACGTCTGCCGGTGTATGAAGAAAAGTTCGACAACATGATCGGCGTTGTCCACAGCAAAGACGTGATGGGGTACCTGCTGCGTCCTGAAGAGTTCGATCTGATGAAGATCATCCGTCCGCCCGTTTTCATCCCGGGTTCGGCGCGATTGGGCGACGTGCTGAGCAAATTGCAACGCGACCGGCTTCATCTGGCCATCGTGGTGGATGAACATTCCGGCGTTGAGGGCATTCTGACACTGGAAGATTTATTGGAAGAGATTGTCGGCGAAATCGAAGACGAGCACGATGAGGCTTTGGCCGATGAGCCTAAGGATCGGGGCGAAGGCATCTTCAGCATTGACGCCGCATTGTCCGTCCGTGACGCCAACCGCAAATTCAATCTCAACCTACCTGAATCGGACGATTACACAACGGTGGCGGGATTCCTGATTGCGCGGGCCGGACGACTGCTTATTCCAGGCGACGCCATCGAACACAATGGCGCGCGCTTTACCGTTGAGCGCGTCACTCGCCGCCGGATCACCCACGTCAGAATGGAACGAACAGCGTAAGCAGCCAGCCTACTGAATTTCACTTAACAACCTGCAGGAAAAACAGGGATCGTCAAACTGACTGTCCCACTGCCGCTGTTGTTATAGGTCAAATGGTGCAGGTTGCGCGCACCATTGAAAGCATTGGCCGCGATCGTGCTGTTCGAATTATGGTTGATCGTCGCGCCCAGCAAACCCGCTGCCGTGTTATCGGCATAAAGCTTTATCCATCCACTGCGTCCTGCGGGAATGATTGTTTCAAAGCGCGGCGCGGTGCGCGGAAAGGTGTTCGACAACGTGCTGCGAAACTGGCACGCGCCTGACGTAAACGTGAAGCTGAATCCATTCTCGCCATCATCGTAAAGAAGCCCCGCGATCGCGCCCAAGGTGCTCGCCCCTGTGGCCAGATTGCCGCCGATCCGATTCACAATCAGCATCGTGCTGTTGTTACTGGAAAGATCTGGCAGGTTGTCCGTCGCGACAGTGCGCGGCAGCGGATTGTAACTGTTGGCCACGCCCGGCACATCAAACACCAACGATGCAGTTGAGGAAGTGGCATTGCAGCCGGTGAACGTATCGTATTGCGCGGCAAAAGCCTCTGCCCCCAGGTTCCCTGAATGGCCGGACGAGAATTTGACGTATAGATCGCCAACCAGAAAGTTGTGCCGGACGGGACAGCCCTGCGCGTTGACCGCCAGCGCGATCAAGTACCCTGTCACGCCCGGATCAAGATCGGACGCCAGAAAATTGATCGTCTGGTTCGCCGTCAAACAGACATAAGAATCGGCCACCGAACACGTCGCGCCGTCCACGAAGAACAAATGAACCGCGACACCCAGAACGTCGCTGGTGTTGGTCAGTGCCAGGCGAGAATTCTGGCTGGTGAAGTTAGTACTGCCGGACGTGTAAATGTTATAGACCAGCAGCGAGCCAGTCTTCTGATCGCTCGACGCCGCGCTGGACGGAAACGGAATTCCAGGGTCGGCGGCCCAGGCATCAAGCGTTGCTGAAGCAGAAAGCAAGATGAACAGAGCGCATGAAAATAACCACTGCGGAAGCTTGTGTGAGGTTCGCATGACGAGTCTCCTCTATCAAGGCCGATAATTTTGGCCTGCCTATCACGAGGCACCGTGGTTTGGGGCGTCGCTCAAACCGGGAAGAGACGGGGCTTCCACAAAAGATGGCGAGCGGAAGAAACGAAAATCAGATGAATCTTCTTCAGATCAGGAATTTCTCTGACCTTGCGGGTTGTCATCGAAATCCGGTTAGTTTGTTTGGGTGATTTTGACGGTTCTCTTTGGCGACGCGGAGTATAGGGACAAGGCTTCGCGCGGGTCAACTTAAATCTAAGGCGGGCGCGGTTCGGCAACCTGATTGGCGTGGAAAGGGTAGGCGTCAACTTTTTCTTCACGTGAATTCACCGCAGAGTCGCTGAGGTCGCTGAAACTGCGCAGAGAACAATTGCGGGCTTTTGCTCTCCTCTCTGCGGTTCCCCTGCGGCTCTCTGCGACTTGTATGTTCCTTCTGTTGTCCAATCGCGGTATTTTGGACCAGCAATTCCCGGTGAGGCTGTAATTGAAGCAAATGCAAAAGAGTAGTCGCCGGAGTTTTTGCGCTTTGGTATCCTTCGCTAATGCGACCCCTCAAAAGTCTGACGTTGGAAACCATCATTGGCAAGCTGTCAGACAGC
>JBBQVH010000180.1:0-12406 GCA_038211695.1 Blastocatellia bacterium
GTTCGAGTTTCTTTTGAACTGAACTGGCGACCAAAGCTCTGCGGCGGTTTCAAGAACCAAGACGCAAACGGTCTACCAGCTCAGGGACGTGTCCAAAATACCGCGATTGGACAACAGAAGGAACATACAAGGCGCAGAGAAAGCAGAGACTTCGCAGAGAAGAAGAAACCTGCTGGCATTCTCTCTGTGCTTTCCCCTGCGCTCTCTGCGCCTCTGCGGTGAATTCAGCATTACATTTTCAGCACGGCCCTATTTTGACGTTACCATCCGCATAGAACCTTAAAAAGCATCCTATGCAATCTGCATCAACCCCGATTATGAAAATTGAAAAACGCACAGGCATTCTCCAACCCTTCGCAAGCTTGTTCCTCGTGTTGGCGCTGCTGGTTTTGCCGGCAGCATCAGTTGCGGGCAAAACAATCATGGCCGGCAAGAACGACAAACTTCACGGCGGCATCGAGATCGGCTCAAAAGGCGTGAAGGCGACGGCCATTAACTTCAACCGCAAGGGCAACGGCTACGACGTGAAGATCCTTTATACCGAGACGATCAACACAACGATCATGAAAGTGAAAGAGAACAAGTTCACGCCCGAAGCCATCAACGAAACTGTTCAGGCCGTTCAAAAGATGTTCACGAAGATGCAGCAGGAGCATCAGATTGCGCCTGAGCGCATCTACATCGTCGGCAGCAGCGGCTTGCGCGCGGACAACAAGCAGGAATTGGTCAGCGAGGTTCAAAAAGCCACGGGCAAGGCAATGTCGTTTCTGTCTGTCGAGATGGAAGTCCAATTGAGCATTGTTGGCACCATCCCGCAACAGCGTGACGATGAGAACAGAATCGTCAATGAACGCCACGCGGCAATGTTGATTGACATTGGCAGTGGCAACACCAAAGGCGGTTACCAGCAGGCTGCGTCAGCGCCAGTCACCGGCGTTCCCGTGGACGAATTCGTCACGATGGGCATCCCATACGGCACGGTGACTTTCACCAATGAAGCCAGCCGCTACCACAAAGACGATGCTGATTTGCGCGCCTTTGCGGTGGACGCAGTGACGCTCAGCCCGAAGCTGCTGAACGAACAGTTGAGCAAAGAGGTCGCCAAAAAACCTGGCTTGGTGATGCGCGAACGGTTGTATATGACAGGCGGAATCGTCTGGGCGATGGCAACGCTGCTACATCCTGAAAACCGCCGCTCTTTTGTGCCGCTGACAGTGGAAGACATCAACCTCTTTAACTACCAAGCACGCACGGACGTGACTTCCCTGCTCAATCCTGACCTTTCATTCATCAACGACGAAGCGCGGCGGCAAGAGGCGAAGAAAGAGATTGATTCGGTGAAGGCGGTCTTTACGCCCAGGAACATCATCGCGGGCGCGGAAATCTTGAGCGCGGTTTCGACCGAGTTCAAGCTGCAGGATATGAAGATTTGGTTCGCGCGTTACGGCAGCCTGAGTTGGATTTTGAGCTACGTGCGCGGGCAGGCAGAAAAACAGATGCTTACGGCTGAGCGCGCCACAACCAGTACAGTAAAGTGATAAAAAGTAGAATGTAGATCGGCGCGCAGTTTCAACAGCCACTCGCGCCGGTCTGCCATCCCAAATTCCGGAGGCGCCAATTTCATGTTACGCACAATTAAACTCTCATTTGCCACCATTACGCGTTCAATGCTGATCGCCCTTTTCTTCTCTGTCCCTGCCTACGCCCAGGCCACGCTCAAACTGCTCGGCCAACTCCATCCGTTTGACGGCAGTAACCGCTACGCTGATGTGTGGGGCGAAGGCAATTACGCCTATCTTGGCTCCTTCAATGGCTCCGGCGTCATGATCATTGACATCTCCAACCCCAGCGCGCCGAAGCTGGCCGGGTATTACAATCCGACGGATGGCGGGCGCTTTCAGGATGTCATCGTGGTCAATGGCATCGGCTATTTTTCCAGCGAGAATCGCGGAGGCGTGCATATTGTTGATGTGCGCAACCCGGCCAATCCGGTTCTGCTCAGCCAGATCAACACAGACAAGAACGGCTTCGTCAACGTTCACGAGCAATCCTTTGCAGACGGCATTTTGTACGAAGCCGACTCGCGAACAACCGTCATAAAAGTGTTTGACGTGCGCGACCCACGTAATCCGATATTCGTGCGCAACATTCAGACGACCGACACGACGTTCATTCACGCCATTGTCGCCGTCAATGGCAGGCTTTATACGTCCGGGTGGGGAGGCAAGACCGACATCTATGACATTCGAAATGTGCTGACCCAGGCACCGCCGCTGCTCGGCGTGGTGGACTCCGGCAACAATTCGCACGCCAGTTGGCCCAGCAGCGATGGTAAGATTCTGGCCAGCGCGCGCGAAACAACCAATGGCGACGTGCGATTGTTCGATATTTCAAATCCGGCCAGCCCCGCTCCGCTTGCAACGATCACAGCGCAATCGTTAGGGCTGGATGCCTTCAGCGCGCACAATCCATACATCATCGGCAATCTGTTGTTCGTCTCCTGGTATCAAGCGGGCCTTGTCGTGATTGATATTACCAATCCACGCCAGCCTCGATTGACGGGCGTTTACGACACATACAACGGCGGGGTGAATAACACCTATGCTGGCTGCTGGGGCGCCTATCCGTTTCTGGGCTTGGACAAAATTTTACTGAGTGATCTGGATGGCGGCTTATTTATCGTGGATACAACGGCTGGTTTGGTTGGGCCGCGAACCGTGTCTGCCGCGAACTACAGTTTTTCATCCATCGCCAGTAAATCCATCGTCGCCGCATTCGGAAGTAATTTGGCGGCCACAACGCTGGCGGCGGATAAGCAACCGCTTCCGACTTCGCTTGGCGGGACATCGGTGCAGGTGCAAGACAGCTCAGGGCAGCTTCGTTCCGCACCGCTGTTCTTTGTTTCTCCGAATCAAATCAACTATCAGATTCCAGCGGGCACCGCGCCCGGCGGGGCGACGGTTTACGTCACCACTGGTAATGCCAGCCCGCAAATCGGAACGACGATTGTCGCCATTAGCGCGCCTTCCATCTTTACGCAGGATCAAAGCGGCAATGGCGCAGCAGTCGCAATTGACGGCTTCACATTTACCCCGCCTCCATTCAATGCGACACAAACGAATGGCCAGCCAAACGTGATTGCGGTGTTTGCTACGGGGCTTGGCGATGATGCAACAGACAACCCGGCGGCTGGCGTGGATGGAAATGTAGCGATGAGCACTCAAGCGACAATTGACGGCCAGCCCGTGACGGTCAGTTACGCCGGACGCGCGCCGGGATTTACAGGATTGAATCAGTTGAACATTGCATTTCCGGCAGGTTTATCTTCAGGCACGCACAAGCTGGTCATTTCGCGGAATGGAACGAACAGCAATGGAGCGTCAATTGTCGTCAAATAAGAGTTGGCGAAACCAGTTGTCAATTTTGGCCAAGGGTTTGTATACTGCGTCCACACCGGATCGAGTGGATCAAGTAAATCAATACCCGTCGCATTTTAATAGTTGAAAAGAGTGAACAGGCTGTATGAAGAGTTTCGCTTCTGACAACAACGAATTGGTTGAGCATTATCGCCGTTCGCGCCAGCGTGCAATCCTGATTGCTGTCGCCGCCTGCTTTCTTGCGGCAGGGGTCATCCTGGGGGCGGCGCTTTCGCGCCAGCCGAAGGTCAAGGCAGGCGACAAGGAAGTAAATTCGGAATTGTCTTCGGCATTCGTCGAAGTCGCGCGGCAGGTCGAACCGTCGGTGGTCAACATCTCGACCGTGACCAAACCGGCACGCGTGACGCGCGATTTGGAAGCCCTATCGCTTCCCCGCTCTTCGATGGAAGCGCTGCCTTATGGCAGCAGCAACGAAGCGGCAATCCGCGGCAACGGGTCGGGCGTGATTGTTGATCCATTGGGTTATATCCTGACTAACCGGCACGTCGTCGTCATCGGAGGCCGGATCGTGGATCGCATCAAAGTCAGG
Source organism: Blastocatellia bacterium (assembly GCA_038211695.1). GTDB lineage: Bacteria > Acidobacteriota > Blastocatellia > RBC074 > RBC074 > RBC074. The sequence continues at coordinate 3,967 of JBBQVH010000180.1, forward strand.
TTTTACAACGGCGTGGAACTTCCGGGGCGCGTCGTCGGTACCGACGCGGAAGTGGATTTGGCCGTTGTCAAAGTGGATCCGCCCGCGCCGTTGACCGCCGCGAAAATTGGCGATTCCGAAAAGATGCGCGTCGGCGATTGGGTCTTGGCAATTGGCTCGCCATTCGGGTTGGACCAGACCGTCACCGCAGGCATCATCAGTGCCAGAGAGCGAGATTCGGCAGAGCTATACAAGCAGGTCGGTTTTCAATATTTCTTGCAAACCGATGCCGCGATCAACCGTGGCAATTCAGGCGGGCCGCTGATCAATTTGTCGGGTGAGGTGATCGGCATCAACTCCGCGATTGCGACCAGCACCGGTGATTACAATGGCATCTGCTTCGCGTTGCCGACTTCTGAAGCAATCGCCGTATACAAACAACTGGTCAAGAATGGCCGCGTCGTGCGCGGTTTCCTGGGTGCCATGCCCGATCAGGTGACGCCGCAGATTGCTAAAGTTTATGGATTGCCCGCAGCGCGTGGGGCCATCATCAGCAACATCAGCGCAACAATGCAGGTCGGTGGCAAAGTCATTGAAAGCCCGGCCGCCAAAGCCGGACTGAGACCAAATGACATTGTGCTGGAATTTCGCGGTGAACGAGTCAAAGACAACACCGATCTGCTGCGTCGCGCAGCGTCAGCGCCAATCGGTGCGGCAGCACCGATTAAAATCTTGCGCGATGGCAAAGAGATCACTCTGTCGGTGGTCATCGTACAACGCCCGGGCCGCGACTTGGCGACTGTCGCCGAAGTAGACAAGCTGAGCACAAGCGACGAAGCGCCAAAACAAAGTGTCGGAATCAGAGTTCAAACAATCACACCTTCACAATTTGATGAAAAAGAAGTGGGCGACACTCGCGGTGTCTCGGTGCTGCGGATTGAAGCGGGGAGTGTCGCGGAAGACGCAGGATTAAAGGTCAAGGACGTGATCGAAACGATCAACCGTCAGCCGATCAGAAACGCAGAGGATTTCAAAGAGGCTATCACCGGACTTGCCTCTGGCGCTCCGGTCGTGCTTCAGGTGTACCGGCAAATATGGATGCCGACGCCTCGCATCTTTATCTCGTTCAACAAACCGTAGCGAACCGGCAGTTTCCAATTTACCGGCTCGATCCCTGCGACGCGACTACGTTCGCGTGTCGTCGCGCCGTAAACCTCAACCCCCAATTGTTGCCCCGGAGGTAGAAATCGTGTTGCACTCACACACACTCACCAGGTTGCTCACATCGGTAATTTTGGCAGCCCTGACCGTTTCGCTTCTGACCTTGCCCGCCACTGCCAGAAGCAGAAAAGGCAAAGCCGCCGCTTCTCAATCAAAAGGCAAGTCAAGCAGACAAGCCAAAGCCGGCGGCCCTCGCCTGTCACGCCGCGAAGCCTCCCGTCGGGGCAAACGCGGCCGCCATAGCGCAATCGGTGATTTGACAGAGGGCACCCCAAGCGAAACTGTGGCCAACCATCCCGTCGTTCCTGACCGGATAGAAGTTCTTGATTACTCCGCGGATACGTCGCGCTGGCTGACCCCTGCGGCTCCACACAACCCGGTTGCCGATCCTGCGACAGGAGCGCTTGCTCCGTCGCGTGGGAAAAAGGTCAGCATTGACTCCGAACGCACCATCCAAATTCAACGCGCGCTGGCCACACGCGGATTTTATTCCGGCGAAACCAGCGGCATGTATGACAGCACCACAATTGAGGCAATGCGCCGTTTCCAGATCAATAACAAGATTTCGGTCACGGGTTATCCGACTGCTCATTCGCTCAAACGTCTGGGACTGGGCAATTGGTAATCAACAGTGACTTGATCGAATTTCAGGGAAAATGCCGCGAGCCAAAAAGGCTCGCGGCATTCCAATGGCTGGCTGCAATTAATCCCAATTATGGCGATTCGGCTGAAGGCGTTTTCTCTGTCGTGGCTGTTCGGGGAAATGGCTGATTCCCCGATCTTCAAACAGGCAATGATCGCCTCACTCGATCATTGCCCCGTTGTCTCGACAATCAAATCCCGGTACAAACATTTCGGCCCGGCCACATAATTCTTTAGTGCGCGTGGCAAGTGCTCGGTTCATTCCCTGTCTCGCTTCGTCGCTTGCTTTGCCGCCGAACAGCCTTGATAATCCGCGCGGTCGCAATCGCGGGCCTCATTTTTCACCAACGTTTCAGTAATCAACACCCCGGCTGTCAGCATGACCGGCAGTCGAGCATGCGTCGTTGTGTATCGCGAATCGGCAATTTTCATTGTAGTGCTGCCATCGCCTGCAACGCGTTAATGACAATCTTCAGCTCTGATGCGCAACAACTGGCAACCGTCTCCGGACGAATTCAACCTCTTCCTGCGCTGGCTCGATCCGGACATCGAGACGGCCGCGCTACGCTACGAATCCGTGCGGCGCAATCTCATCACCATCTTCGTCCGTCGCGGATGTCATCGCCCGGAAGACCTCGCCGATGAAACATTCAATCGCGTGATGCGGCGGCTGCCCCGGATGATTGACACCTATGTTGGCGAACCCAATCGTTACATCATCGTCGTGGCGCGGAACCTGCACCTGGAATATGCCGAAGAAGTGAAGTTTCAGGACTCACTTCCCGATCACGACCACGACACTGACCTGTCCACCGGCCCGCCTGACGAAGACAAAGAGCACGATTACGCCTGCCTGGAACGTTGTCTGAAAGAACTTCCCGCTCATCAGCGCAAACTCGTGGTTGAGTATTATTTTGAAGACAGACGGGCAAAGATTGATCACCGCAGGCAGATGGCGGATACACTGGGGATTGGCTTAAACGCACTGCGCATCCGCGCTCATCGCATTCGGGCCGCATTGGAAGAGTGCCTGAAAGGATGCCTGCAATGATCGGGCTTGCCTTGCCGAAACGCTTCCCCTTTCTGCCCCTTACCCAACCGGCAGAACATCTTTAACCAAAAAGGGGCTGGAATGTGAAATGAAAGAAGAAGTTGAAGTCCTTGACACCGAGTTGCGCCATTACCTGTTGGGTGAACTTTCATCCGACGAGGAACTGAAGATCGAAGAGCAATTACTCGTTGACGATCAGACCGTCGAACAAATGATGATGGTCGAAAACGAATTGATTGACGATTACCTCAACGGCAATTTGCCTCCACCACAACGAGACCACTATCAAACTCTTTTCCTGGCGACGCGCGAAGGCCAACAGAAGGTCAAAGCCGCACGCGTCTTAAAAACCCAACTTGCAAAATTCAAAGCGCCGGAACCAACGCTGCTGAATCGTCTTCAGGCAGTAATGGCGCGGGTCTTCTCGCCGCCGGTTCTACAGGCCGTTGCCGCATTGCTTGTCGTCGGCTTGGGCGTATTCGGCTGGCAAATGTTCATGCGCCAGTCTGAAGGCATTTATTTGACCGAACGCCCGCTCGAAGCCCGCATCAGCGGCGCGCCTTATGCGCCCTTCACCGGCGCATCCGGCACGCCCAATCAAGCCGACACCGCGAGAATGAAAGCAGCGGAAAAAGCTCTTCAAGATTCCGCCGCCGCCCGCAATGCCGAGGCGCTGCATAAACTCGGCAACTCTTACCTGAGCACCAAAAACTTTTCTCAGGCAGTGACGATCCTTCGCGAGGCAGTGAATCTCTCTTCAAACGATCCTGCCCTGCACATTGATTTTGCGGTGGCGTTCATGGAATCGGCCCGGACAAAGGAAAATATCGTCAAAGGTGAGGAACTTGCCGAAAGCCGAAAGCACCTGGAAGAGGCTTTACGGTTACAGCCAAACTCTCCCGAAGCATTGTTTAATTTGGCTTTGCTCTATCAAAGCCAAAAGCAATGGAAAGAAGCCGAGATGGGTTGGCGGAAATACATGGCTGTTGATCCAAACTCGAAATGGGCGAAAGAAGTGACGCGGCATTTAGACGCCGCGATCAAAGCGCAGAATCAATAACACTTTCCACTGTGAGCGCGTGCGATCTGTGCGCGCTCACAACCTCCATTATTCCAAATAAGGCTCGCTGCCATCCGAAGCCCTCGGCGACAGGTTATTCCGCATAATGATTCGCGCGCAGGCGTTCCAACGCAGAATGGAATCGTCGTTTTCCGCAGGCCGGCAAGCTTCCGCCTGCTCGAACAACCGCATCGCCTCGCGCAGCCATTCGTAAGCGTCGTGGCCCGCGCCCGGGCTGCCCTGCTGCAAGCGCGCCTTGGCCTGCCGCTCGCAAACCAATCCACCATAATAGGCCCGCTGATATTCATCCTTGATTCGCGGCAAGACCTCTTTGGCCTGTGTCGCGCCGATGGAATAGCCTTTGGTCAGGCGGTCACTTAACGCTAATACCAGGATCACCAACGCCTGTTGGTTCTCCGGCTCCAGTTCCAGCACGTCCAGGCAGATGCTCTCCGCTTCCGCCGGTTCGTTCAGCAGCCGGTAATGATGCGCCTTTTCCAGGGCCGGATTGATGGCGTCTTTGTGAATGGGCTTCAACTCGAACATAGCTCCTCCGAAAAAAGCATGGAGTTCAGGCTTTAGCCTGCTTGCCGGTCAGCTTCCGAATCACCCACAGAACCGGATCGTAGTATTCATCCACAACGCGCTCTTTCAGTGGAATGATGGCGTTGTCGGTGATGTGAATGTCTTCGGGGCAGACTTCGGTGCAGCATTTAGTGATGTTGCAGAAGCCGATGCCGAGCGTCTCCTTGAGCAGTTCGACGCGCGAAGCCGTGTCCATCGGGTGCATCTCCAGCCCCGCCACGCGCACGAAAAAGCGCGGACCGCCGAACTCTTCCATCTTCTGATGGTCCCGCAGCACATGGCAGACATTCTGGCAAAGAAAGCATTCGATGCACTTGCGAAACTCCTGCACGCGGTCAACGTCTTCCTGATAAATCTTCCAGTCCGCGCCTTCGCGCGGTTTGAAGGGAGGAATTTTTTTGTTGACCCTGTAATTCCACGACACGTCCGTGACCAAATCCTTGATAACGGGAAAGGCCTTCAGCGGATTAACCGTGATTGGCTGATCCGGCGGCATAGCATCCATCCGCGTCTTGCACATCAGCGCCGGGCGTCCATTGACTTCACCTGAACACGAACCGCACTTGGCGGCTTTGCAGTTCCAGCGCACTGCCAGGTCGGGCGCTTGATGCCCCTGAATGTAATGCAGCGCGTCCAGCACGACCATGCCGGGCGCAATCGGGACTTTGTATTCAACGTGCTGCCCGCCTTCCTTATCGCCGCGAAAAACTCTCAACGTAGCATCTGCCATTGCTATTCTCCTTCGCTTACTCTTCGGCTAATACCTGTTTTAATTCGTCGGGCATCTCCGCCAGCGGCCGCTGCGCCAGTTTCATGCCGTCGCTGTCGCGCGTGATGATGTTGTGCAACTTGCCCCACTTCTCGTCGTCCAACTTTTCGAAATCCACGCGGGCGTGCGCCCCGCGGCTTTCCTGACGTTCGCGCGCCGACAGAGCGACAGCTTCAGAAACGATGAGCATGTTTTTTAGATCGTGCTCCAAATGCCAGCCGGGATTAAACATTCGCGAACCGTCAACACGAACCTTTTTCGCGCGCTCTTTGAATTGTTCAAGGTTGGCCAAGCCTTTGGTCATGTCTTCTTCGTTGCGGAAGATGCCAACCAGGCTTTGCATGGACTCCTGCAAGTCGCGATGCACGTCGTAGGGCGTTTCGCCCGTCGTGCGTTCAAAAGGTTCCAGCATCTCGCGCGCGGCGGCTTCGATCTGATCGTCGCCAATCGTCGCTGCGCCCGCCCCATTCGCATACTGCGCTGCCGCCAATCCCGCGCGACGGCCAAAGACCAGCAAGTCCGAAAGCGAATTTCCGCCCAGCCGGTTTGCGCCGTGCAAGCCGGCGGCGGATTCCCCAGCGGCGAACAAGCCCGGCACAGTCGCCGCGCCGGTTTCGCCCTCCACGTTGATGCCGCCCATCACGTAATGACAAGTCGGCCCAACCTCCATCGGCCCCGCCGTGATGTCCACGTCGGCCAGTTCTTTGAACTGGTGGTACATGCTCGGCAGCTTCTTCTTTACGTAATCGGCGGGCTTGTGCGAGATGTCCAGATAAGCGCCGCCGTGTTCCGAACCACGGCCTTCGCGAACTTCGGTGTAAATCGAACGCGCCACCACATCGCGCGTTGAAAGCTCCATCCGTTTCGGGTCGTACTTTTCCATGAAGCGTTCGCCGTCCTTGTTGCGCAGAATGCCGCCTTCGCCGCGCACGGCTTCGGTGACCAAAATTCCTTGCACGCCCGGCGGCCAGACCATCCCGGTTGGATGGAACTGGACGAACTCCATGTCTTTCAATTCTGCTCCGGCTTCATACGCCAGCGATTGGCCGTCGCCGGTGTACTCCCACGAATTCGATGTAACGCGCCACGCTTTGCCGATGCCACCGGTGCAAATGACAACAGCTTTGGCTTTGAAGACGACGAAGCGCCCGGTCTCTCGCCAGTAGGCAAACGCGCCAACGACGCGGTCGCCGTCTTTCAGCAACTTCGTCACCGTGCATTCCATGTACACGTCAATGCCCTGCTGCACGCCGCGATCCTGCAAGGTGCGGATCAATTCTAATCCCGTGCGGTCGCCGACGTGAACCAGGCGTTTGTAGGTGTGACCGCCAAACGCGCGTTGCAGGATTTTCCCATCCGGCGTGCGGTCAAACAGCGCGCCCCACTGTTCCAATTCGCGGACACGGTCGGGCGCTTCCTGCGCATGAAGCTGCGCCATGCGCCAGTTGTTCAAAAACTTTCCGCCGCGCATCGTGTCGCGGAAGTGCGGCTTCCAGCCATCAGCAGGATCAACGTTGGCCATCGCCGCCGCGATGCCGCCTTCGGCCATTACCGTGTGGGCTTTGCCAAGCAGCGATTTGCAGACCACGCCGACTGATGCGCCTTGATTCAAGGCTTCAAGCGAAGCGCGCAACCCAGCGCCGCCCGCGCCGATGATCAAGACATCGTGTTCGTGAGTTTCGTATTTTTCGTTTGCCATAGCTTAGAGATGGGGGATGGATTTCAGAAAAGTCTCAGATCGTGAATTGCGCCGGAAGCGACCAGCTTGATGTAAAAGTCCGTCAGGCCGACGGAAAACAGGCTTAGCCACGCAAACAGCATATGCCGTTCGTTGAGAATGCTCAGCCCGCGCCAGGCTTTATGACGCGGCCCGCCCGCTACCGCGCACGAGAAGCAATCCAGTTTGCCGCCGACCAGATGCCGCAGCGAATGACATGAAAAGGTATAGCCCGACAGCAACACAACATTGGTCAGCATTACCACCGACCCGACGCCAATGCCGAAATGGCCGTCAAACCAGAACGCCTTGATCGCGTCGTACCACAGAACCACGATGAACAGCAGCGCGAGATAAAGAAAGTACCGGTGCAGGTTTTGCAGAATGAAGGGAAACTTTTTTTCGCCAATGTATTTTCCGGCCATTGGCCCGGTCACTGCGCAGGAAGGCGGCGACAGAAAGAAGGCGCGGTAATAGGCTTTGCGGTAGTAGTAACAAGTCGTCCGAAAACCCAGCGGCGCGGCCAGAATCAATAAGGCCGGCGACAGCGGCCACCACTTATGTTCGGGATCAATCAACGGCGAGTAGAGGGGCGACAGGTAAGGCCCCCATTCGTAATCCGTGCCTTGAAAGGCTCGCCATGTAGCATAAAGGCCGAAGCCTCCCAGCACGATAATCACCGGCAGCAACTCCAACCACCACGAGTCGCGCCGTTGGGTCGCCCCCAGCGAACGGTCTTGTAAAGATTCGGCCATCAGATTCAGGCAGCAGCACAGGCAAACCGAGACCGCCGCCCTCTCTCCTTTCTTGAGTGGAATCCGTTAAAACAGTACCGCGACCGTGAGGAAGCGGATTGTCTTCCGATCAAAGCCGCTCCCTCACGGTCGCGGTACCGTACGAACTACTGATTGTGAGAATTGCTTCCGGCCTAAAAGTCATGGCCGGACGAATGAAGTGTCAAAACGCGGCGTAGTCTACGCTTGTCCCCTATGACCGTCAACGTTTGGAAGCAGAAGCCACCAGCAAATTGACGAATTCGCGCGCCGCCGCGCTGAAGACCTTTCCCTTGCGATGAATGATGCCGATGGAACGCGTAAACGTCCCTTCGCTGAAGTCGAGCGCGACCAGCAATCGGGTGCGCACTTCGTTGACCACCGCTGTTTCAGGCAGGATTGACAGGCCAACGCCGACTTCGACCGAGCGTTTGATCGTCTCAATGTTATCGAACTCCATCGCATAATTCACTGCGATGTTGTGCTGTTTCAAAATCCGGTCAATCGTCTTGCGCGTTGGAATGTCGCGTTCAAAGGCCACGAACTCTTCCCCCGCAAGTTGATTGATGCTGATTCGCCGCGTGCCGGTTCGTTTGCCACGTGCCAGTTTATGTTCGGGATTGCAAACGACCACCAGCTTGTC
>JBBQVH010000181.1:0-11820 GCA_038211695.1 Blastocatellia bacterium
GCTCGGCTTTCCGATCGGCAGCGGCGTCACCGAGGCTGGCTGCAAAGAACTCATCAAGTCCCGCTTCTGCCGCAGCGGGATGCGCTGGAAACGCGAGTCTGGCGCGCAGATTCTGCAACTTCGTGCAATCAAGCTCTCCCGGCAATGGGACGGCTTCTGGGCAAATGTTATGCAGCATGCAGCATAAAAAAGTACATCAGGGCGAAATCACACCCCTACAGAGTGTCTCGCTTTCCGCCATAAACCTGTCGGACATTTACCTACTTGCACCTGCTTTAGCTCAATGAGGTTGGGGTAGGCAAAGTCCGACAAACTTCAGTTTGTCGTGGATTCTCTCAAAAGGTCTGCTGGCCAAGACTTCGACAAACTGAAAAGCTTGTCGAACATCAAGCAGCCAAGCGCTAAATTAACCTCATTGTACTTTAGCTACCGCCATAAAGTAGGGAGAGGGTAGCTCACGTCAGTTACCCTCTTCCTTGCATCTTCCAGTAACACTTCCATTAGTAACACTTCCGTCTCGTTTTAGTTTACGGCGCGAAATACCCCGAAACATCTACAATGGCATCCAAAGTTCGTTCGGCGAAGATGCGGAATTGGCCGGTACCTGAATTTACCCCGACCACAAAGGCATTCGACAGTAATTGCCCGGGCGCGTAGATCATGTTTGCCGCCAGCGGCTGCGTCACGGCGTCGGGATAAAACGTTAGATACCCCGATTGCGCCGTTTGATTGATAACCGTCACGTTACCCAGAATGGTGCGTGCCGTTGCCGGAATCGTAATCCCATCGCACGTCAGCCAGCCGCTGGCGGCGATCGAATTGCCACTTGTAATTGGCATGCTGACCGAGTCGCAGTTTCCCTGGCCGGGGCGCGTATCAAAGATGCGCAAGGGGCGTACGAGCGGCGTGAATAACAATCCCGTGCCATTGGCGTCCGTCGCTTCGTTGCTGTAATAACCCGCCACGTCAATCACCATATCAATCTGGCGCTCGCCGAAAATATTGAATTCGCCATTGGCGTTCAGGCTGACCGTGAACGCATTCGAGAGGATTTGGCCGGGGAAATAAATCAGATTCGCCGCCAGCGGAACCGGCATGCCGTTCGGGTAAATCGTCAGGTAACCCGCTTGCCCCGATCCATTCAGCACGGTGGCGTTGCCGGTAATCGCCTGGGCGGCAGCGGGAATCGTCAAGCCTTCGCAAGTGACGCGCGCTTGCGTCATCAGGCTGTTTCCGGCATTGATCGGCGCATTAACGTTGTCGCAGTTTCCCTGGCCCGCGCGTGTATCCATCAAACGGATCGGCTTCGACAACGAGTGGTAATACAACCCGCCTGTTACCGGCGGCGCGTAGTAGCCGCTGATATCCACGACGGCGTCAATCGTGCGTTCGCCGAAAATGTTGAACTTACCATCGCTGCTTAATCCCACTGTGAAGTTATTCGAAAGAATGCCGCCCGGCTCATAAATCATATTGGCGGCCAGCGGCGCGGCCTGGCCATCAGGATAAACAGTCAGATAGCCGGTCTGCGCAGTCTGATTGAGAACGGTGATATTGCCTGTGACGGCTTGGGCGGAGGCAGGAATGGTGATGGATTCGCAGGTCGTGCGCGCCAGCGTCGTCAGTGAAGTGCCCGCCGCAATCGGAGTGCTAATGCTGTCGCAATTGCCCGCGCCTGCGCGCGTATCCAACAATCGCACCGGGCGCGGCAGCGAGTAATACATCAGACCTTCAATTGTCAGCGTGTATGCCTTCGTCCCCGTGCAGCCATTCGCATCTGTCGCTTTGATCGTAAAACCGGACACGCCGGAATTGGCCGACGCGCCAGACAGCACCCCCGTGGCGGAATTCAGCGACAGCCCGCTGGGCAGTAGACCTGCAATCAGGGTCCAGGTGATCGTACCCGCGCCGCCCACCTGCGCAAAGGTATGGTTGTATGCCGTATTTACAAAGCCGTTGGGCAGGGTGGAGGGATTGATAGTGATCGTTGGGCAGATGAAAGCGTCCTGTATAGCAGTGAAGAATTGTCCGGCAATCCTAATCGTTCCGGTGCGCTGCGCGCCTGTGTTGTTGGCGACGCTGTAACTGACCATGCCATTGCCCGAACCGCTGCTGCCACTGCTGACTGTTAGCCACAAGGCATCGCTCATTGCCGTCCAATCGCACCCGGTCCCCGCCGTCACGCCAACGGTAATGCTCCCGCTTGCCGCGGTGAAGCTCGCGGAGGTCGGCGCTATCGAAAAGCTGCACGTGCTGGCGACATCAACGGCGGCTTTGATGTCCAGCCGTCCCCAACCGTAGGTGTTGTTCGGCACGCCGCTGCTGCTGCACGCGGGCGAACTGACGTGAACTGCCGACTGGCTAAGCACATCTATTGTCTGTTGAATTTGATGCCGCAGCGCAGGGCGCGCCGACCAGAGCAGCGCGATCGCCCCCGCTGTGTGTGGCGTCGCCATCGAAGTCCCACTGAAAGAAGAGTAGCCACCACCACGAATCGAAGACCGCACGCTAACGCCGGGCGCGCTGATTTCAGGCTTCAACCGGTTGCTGCCGTCAATCGTCGCAGGGCCACGACTGCTGAAAGACGCGATGGTTCCCGTGCTGGCGCTGAACGCCCCGACGGTATACGACGCGGCGTAAAACGACGGCGGATCGGTCACCGTCGAACAGCTTGATCCGCTGTTGCCCGCCGCCACGACCATCATGATTCCGGCAGCGCGCTGGGCTTCGACGGCGGCCTGCAGCGATGCTGGTGAACAGCCTTCAGACGGAGGGCAGCCCCAGGAGTTTGTCGTGATGTCCGGCGCTTTGGTTGGGTCGCCTTGCGCGGGCGTGCCGCCCAACGGATAAGGCGCCAGAAACCATTCCATGCATTCGATGTAGGTCGAAGGCTGGCCATTGCCCTGATCCATATTCCGGCAGCCGATAAACTTTGCCCCGGGCGCAACGCCAATCTGATTTGTGCCGCCGTCATCACCCAGCACCGTGCCAACGGTGTGCGTGCCGTGATTGTTGTCATCGCAGGGAGCTGTGGTATTCGGGCCGCACGCGCCGCCGCCGCTGTGAATGCTGTCGTGCCAGTTGTAATTGTGATTGGCGGTGGTTCCGTTCCAACCACGGTAATGATTCTTCAGCGCCGGATGATCCCATTGAATGCCCGTATCCGCGCCGCCAATGACGATGCCCTGCCCTGTGAATCCCTGCGCCCAGACCTCTGGCGCGCGAATGAAGTTGACGCCCGGCTCAATTGCTTCAGGCGCAAGCTGATTGACGGCGGCGTGCAACTCTTGGATCGTCGGTTGCGGAGTCAGGTTGTTGCGAACTATCGGATTGCCTTCAATGCGCGCGACATCGGCGCGAGCGGCCAGCGCATCAGCAACATCGCGTGTGCCCTTCACCCAGATCGCGTTGACGATGTAAAAAGACCTGTGCTCAATGCCGCGTTCGCTCAGCCAAGCCAGAATTGGAGCCTGCGTTGCCTGCGCCTTCCGCAACAAGGTGTCACGAACAAAGCGTCCTTTCTGATGTTTGGTTTCGAAGGTGTTGGCGGATGCCAAATCAGCCTGATCAGCCAGAATGACCAGAAACTCAGCCTCAACGCCGTTGGCCGTGTTGGCAACAACCCAATCGGCCAGCTTGCCGGGTTGATCCTGCGGGCCTTGGGCGGCGCTGACGGGCGATTGGCCGTGTTGCCAGCCAATCGCCATCAACGCCAGTGAAAACAGAATCAGAATTGCAATCGCCAATAACGGCGCAGGTGAAGAGGATTTTGATCTCATTTTATTTTCAATCTCCGAAAAGGTGTTACGGGGCGAAGAAACCCGACACGTCCACAACGGCGTCCAATGTGCGTTCGGCGAAGATGCGGAATTTGCCCGTGCTTCCGTTCAAGCCCACGATAAAAGCGTTCGACAGCACCTGGCCCGGAAAGTAAATCATATTCGCCACCAGCGGCGCAGCCAGACCATCAGGATAGAGCGTCAGATAGCCCGCCTGCGCTGTCTGATTGATGACCGTCACATTGCCCAACACTGTTTGCGCTGTGTTGGGAATCGTGATGCTTTCGCACGTCAGCCAGGCCGGGGTGGCAAGCGAACTTCCACCGATGACCGGCGTGCTGACCACGTCGCAGTTCCCCTGATTGGCGCGCGTATCCAGAATGCGCAAGGGGCGCACCAGTGGCGTGAACAACAAACCCGGCCCGTTCGCGTCCGTCGCCTCGCTGCTGTAATAGCCCGCCACGTCAATCACCACGTCAATCGTCCGTTCGCCGAAAATGTTGAACTCGCCCGATGCGTTTAGGCCGACCGTGAAGGCATTCGACAGAATCTGCCCCGGAAAGTAGATCATGTTGGCTGCCAGCGGCAGGGGCAGTCCATTGGGATAAATTGTCAGGTAGCCGGTTTGGCCGGAGCCATTGATGACTGTCGCGTTGCCGGCCAAGGCTTGAGCGGCCTGCGGGATCGTCAGGGTTTCGCAGGTCACGCGCGCCTGCGTTATCAAACTGCCTCCTGCCACGATGGGCGTCGAAATACTGTCGCAATTGCCTTGTCCAGCCCGCGTGTCCAGCAGGCGGATGGGTTTCGGCAGCGGGTGATAATACAAGCCGCCTGTACCCGGCGGCGCATAGTAACCGCTGATGTCTACAACCACATCAATCGTCCGTTCGCCGAAGACGGCAAACTTGCCATCGTTGCTCAAACCCACAGTGAAATTATTCGAAAGGATTCCACCCGGCCCGTAGATCATATTGGCGGTCAGCGGCACGGGCTGCCCGTCGGGGTAAATCGTCAGATAGCCGGACTGACCGGTCTGATTGAGGGCCGTCAGATTGCCCACGATGGCCTGAGCCTCAGCCGGAATGGAGATGCCTTCACAGGTGATGCGCGCCAATGTAGTCATCGAAGTACCTGCGGCAATCGGTGCACTAACGTTGTCGCAATTGCCCTGATTGGCGCGCGTATCCAGAATGCGCACAGGTCGCGGCAGCGGATAGAACATCAATCCCGATGGCGCACTCGTCAGCACGGTCAACGTCGCCGCATTGCTGGTCGCATTGCCAAACGAATTGCTGACAAAGACCGAAAACTGCGCGCCATTATCATTCACGGTCGCCGGATTGATTGTGTAACTGGAAGAATTTGCACCTGGAATATCCATCCCATTCCGCCGCCATTGATAACTCAAAGGAGCAGTGCCTGACGCCATCACACTGAAAGTTGCCGATTGGCCCGCAACGACAGTCACGTTGAACAGCGGTTGCGTAATCATCGGCGCGATTCCGGCTGTGTATTGAATGCGCCAAAGCTGTCCGCCGCCGCCCTGTTGCAGGTAATACAAGCTGCCATCGCTGCCCACGTCCAAACCAACCAATGACGAAAGTCCGGTGGCGAAATCTTCAACAGTGCCGTTGGACGGATTGTAGGTCTTCAGCCATCCCGCGCAGAGATCCCCGAAAAAGTATTTGCCCGCAAACGAAGCTGGAAACTGCATGCTTGCCGGGTTGTAGAACGCGCCGCCAATGATCGCGCAAGCGCCTCCGGCGTGGGAGTAAAAATAGAGAGGGTCGCGGAAGTTGGCATTCGCCGGATTGCATGCGCCTTCACACGTCGGCCAACCATAATTTGATCCGGCAATTCCATCGTCAATCTCTTCCCAGGTGTTTTGCCCGACATCGTTGATGAGCATTCGTCCCGAACCTGGTTGGAAACTGAATGTGAACGGATTGCGCAATCCCAGCGCCCAGATCGCACGGTTGTTGCCCGTCGCCTGACTGAAAAATGGATTATCCGTCGGGAAGGAACCGTCAGTGTTGATGCGCAGCATTTTGCCCAGCAAGTTGCTAATCGTTTGCGCATTTGCCGGAACGGCGTTTTCGCCGGCTGCCGCATACAACTTTCCATCCGGGCCAAAGTGCAATGCACCGCCATTGTGATTGGTCGCACTCAAATTATTCAGGTCCAGCAAAACCAATTCACTGCCCGCGACAGCGACATTACCGTTGGCCGTGAAGCGGCTGATCCGGTTGTGAATCGCCGGGCTGGTCGCCGTGTAGTAAACGTAAACAAACTGATTCGCCGCGAAATTCGGATCGAACGCCATGCCCAGCAAGCCGCGTTCGCCTGACGAATTGACCGTCAAGGAAACAAATGGGGTCGCCAACAACGAACCGCTTTGGATTACGCGCAATTGGCCTGTCTGTTGGCAAACGAAGATGCGGCCATCCGGCGCAATCGCCATTGCCGTCGGAGCGGCCAACGTTCCCGCAACCAAAGATTCAGTAAACCCCGTTGGCAATGTCGCCGCAAAGGATGGCCGTACAGGCCACGACGGCAGCAACAAAGCCAACGAACAAACAAGCAAAATGATGAACAGTGTGAAAACGCGGAAGAGGGCGGGAGAGAAAACACGCTTACGCGAAAGGGGGGAGCTGGCGAACGAGGCAGAAAACTTTCTAGCCATAAATCTCCTACAAACGACCAGCGCACATTCAAATAGCACCAACTCAAGGCAGCCCTGAGAATTCGCCGATCAAAACTTTACGACCTCTGGGTGATAAAAGCAGGCAATGGGCGGTGCGGATTCGGATTGCCTGCCAGATTTATTCGATGACGGTCACTTTCTCCGCCAGCATTGAAGTTGTCAAGCAGACAGCAACGGCAAACAAGTCTTCGGATGCAACGACCTATGCCCCTGCGGTTCCGGTCACCGGTTTCAAGAAATACCGCCTGCGCAGCAAGCGTTATTTTGGACACAGCGCGACCATTATTTTTAGAGAATGAGGTCGAAACCAACGATGATTTGCGGCTCTGCCGCCCGATATGCGGCAAGTCTCTGACTTGCCGTGGCAGCGTTGTTTCTTTGCGGGGCTATGCCCCGACCGGTTGGGGCATAGCCCCAAGAAAGATTACATTGCTTCCCGGAAGGCCATAGGCCTTCCGCACATCGGGCGGCAGAGCCGCAAGGAAAAGTAATTCAAGCGGCGAATGCTGAAGGAACTACATCATAAGCTGAGGGACCCAAAGTCCATTGCAGGTGCAAATCCTGCCTGCGTCGAAAGAGGCAGTGGCGAAAATAGCAGACGCATCAGAAAATGTTTCTTCGATCCCTCGTCGCCACAATCTTTTTGCAGTGTCCTTTTGCAGAGACGAAAGCAGGACTAAATGACATACATAAGCTTGATAGATTTTTTTCGCACGGGAAACTTTGGTCCGATTCGACTGGGAATGACTCGCCAGGAAGTGTATGACATCCTCGGCGAACCTGATTTCTATGACAGCGGTTTTCGTGAATGCTCTCATTCCGAACTGAGCCTGATGGACGCGGAAATCTGGAGTTACTGCCCGATTGAGTTTTACTTCTTTCTCGATAGCCCTTTGTTTATGGTTTTCACCGACCACATTCCTTTTGAGGATTGGCGGGAAAGCAACATTATCGAACTAGACGCATGGCTGTTTTCAAATGGCAATCAGCCAAGTAGGGCCGAACTGGAAGCGGGCTTGGCAGAGCACCACATTTCATACACATATCTTGAGTCGGAGAAGAGCAATGCAGAACACGTGACCGGTAAGTTAATACTTGCGAGCGGCGTTGAAATAGCAGTCGCTGATGTATGCGGCAAGCAAAAAATAAGCCGACGAAGAAAGGCTGTGTATCTGCGCCGAAGAGACCTCGTTGTGTTCATACAAATGGGGTCAAGCCAGAATCTTTAGACGTTCTGGCAAGAAACACGAAACGATCGGAAACAACCTTTATGAGCAATACTCGTTACAACTTAATTGAAGTCGAAAATGGCGTTCCCGTCAAAGCCTGGACGAAAGGCGTCAAGCTGGAAGACGAAGCGAAGAAGCAGTTGCTGAACGTCGCGCAGATGCCGTTCGTCCACAAGTGGGTCGCGGCGATGCCGGATGTGCATTGGGGGTTGGGTGCGACCATCGGCAGCGTTATCCCAACCAAAGGCGCGATCATTCCGGCTGCCGTTGGCGTGGATATTGGCTGCTTCGCGGGGGAAACACTTGTTCCTTTACTTGATGGCAAAGCTTATCCGATTCGAGAACTGGCGGAGTCGGGGCACGAAATAATTGTTTACTCCTGCACTGAATCAGGAAGAGTTGTCGCGGCAAAAGCCACCGCCAAGCAAACACGACGAAATGCCAAGTTGGTCAAAGTGGTACTCGACAATGGGCGAGAAGTTCGCTGCACTCCCGATCATCAGTTTATGCTACGTGACGGGTCGTGGCTTGAGGCGGAAAGGCTGCAACCTGAAACTTCGTTGATGCCGCTTTACCGTGAGATTGATAAAGATGGTTATACAAAGATTCAGCAGCCATATTCTGGTCGAATGCAGAGAGCCCATTGGGTTGTCGCCCGATCAGGTTTGCTGGGCGAGATTCCCCGGTTCGAGGGGCAGAGAACCGTGATTCATCACAAGAACTTCAATGAATCGGACAACAGCCCTGACAATCTTGAGTTCATGGGGAATCACGATCATTCTGCCTATCACCGCGGTTTAGTAGACAGAAACACGCATTGGCAATCGCCGGAATTTGAGGAAAAGCGAAAACTTGCCCTAACTGCAAAGGCGAAAACTGCTGAAGGGCATCAGTACATGGCGGAGCGCGGAACTCAAAACATACTCAACTACATGGAAACACAGCCTGAGCATTTCAAGGCAGCAGTAGCCGGTAATGGACAGCGAGGCAAAACGTATTTGGTCGAGTACAACCAGAGTGACCGAGGCCGGCAAAAGAGCAAGGAGATCGCTAATCGGCTTTATGAGTGCGAGACCTGTGGGGAGAGGATTCGCAGCGGCCTCGGTCTGCACAATCATCGCCGTTGGGTTCACGGCTACAACCATAAAGTAGTTGCAGTTGTCCCACTTGATGAACAGGAAGACGTTTATTGCTTGATCGTTCCTGAGCATCACAATTTCGCGCTCGAAGCCGGAGTCTTCGTTCATAACTGCGGAATGATGGCGGTGCAGACGACTTTGAACGCGAATCATCTGCCGGACAACCTGCGCAACATTCGCCGGGCGATTGAAAAAGCGATTCCGCACGGACGCACCGAACACGGCGGACGACGGGACAAGGGTGCTTGGAATGACTTGCCAAAACGCCAGATCGGCGTCTGGCGGCAATTGGAGATTGGCTACAAGGCGATTGTCGAAAAGTACTCGAAGCTGGATCGCGGCAATCACGTCAACCATCTGGGCACGCTAGGAACCGGCAACCATTTCATCGAAGTCTGCCTGGATGAAAACGAGCAGGTCTGGTTCATGCTGCACAGCGGTTCACGCGGTGTAGGCAATCGCATCGGCACGTTCTTCATTGAGATGGCAAAGGGCGATATGCGGGCGCACATCAAGAACCTGCCTGACAAAGACCTGGCCTACTTCAACGAAGGCACGGAGCATTTTGACGATTACGTCGAAGCCGTCAGTTGGGCGCAGGAATTCGCCATGTACAACCGCAAGCTGATGATGGAACAGTTGGTGGACGCCGTCGGCGAATCAGGCGAAGTGCCGGACTTCAAACTGACGGAGGTTTCAGTCAACTGCCATCACAACTACGTCGCGCGCGAAGAGCATTACGGCGAAGAAGTCTTTGTTACGCGCAAAGGCGCGGTGCGGGCGAGGCTGGGCGATTACGGAATCATTCCGGGTTCGATGGGCACGCGGTCGTACATCGTGCGCGGGCTGGGCAATCCCGAAAGCTTCAATTCGTGCTCGCACGGTGCGGGGCGCGCGATGTCTCGCAATGAAGCCAAGCGCCGTTTCACCACCGCCGATCACGCCAAAGCCACCGAAGGTATTGAATGCCGCAAGGACGAAGACGTGATTGACGAAACGCCGATGGCTTACAAACCTATTGAAGACGTGATGCAGGCGCAGAGCGATCTGGTCGAAATCGCGCACACGCTGCGGCAGGTGGTTTGTGTGAAGGGGTAAGGGTGGATTGGCTGCAAGCGTCAGCGCATCCGC
The DNA here is from genome assembly GCA_038211695.1 of Blastocatellia bacterium. Classification (GTDB taxonomy): domain Bacteria; phylum Acidobacteriota; class Blastocatellia; order RBC074; family RBC074; genus RBC074. Next base: position 9,983 of record JBBQVH010000181.1, read on the forward strand.
CCCAGCCCCTCGTCCCTAATCTGTGGTTCTCAATCTTTGATCGGCTGATTGGGGTGCGAAACTCTTGCGCAACAATGAGCCTGACGCTACATTGAACCTTCATTCGATCACACCTTCCGGCATCATCAATCCAGACTATTCAATGAGGTAACGAACTCGATGGCGAAGTATAAAAACGTCAAATCAGACCTAAAACAAGATCATCAAGAACTACTGGACTCATCCGTCCACTCGCCTTCCAATGCCCCTCAAACAAAATCAAAGCCGTGGCTGGCGATTGCCGCGGCGGTCGCGGTGGTGCTCTTCGTTGTCATTTATGTGATGCGGTTGGATCGGGTCGTCGGAATGTTTCAGGACGATGCGTGGTATGCGCTGCTGGGCAAGGCGCTGGCAACCGGGCAAGGCTACACGCTGATCAATTCGCCGACGCCGGGCATTCTGCCGCTCTATCCGCCTGCATTTCCCTTTCTACTTTCGCTCGCCTTTCGCATTGCGCCGCAGTTTCCGAACAATCTGTGGCTGCTGAAATCGGTTTCGATTGTGGCGATGCTGCTGGCAGGTGCGGCCTGTTATTACTACTTTGCGCGGTTCCGGGGTCTGCCGAAATATCTGGCGCTGGTGATGGGCGCAGTCGTAGCAATCAATCCCGGCTTGGTCTTTCTGGCAACGTCGTCGTTGATGTCGGAATGCGTCTTCACGCTGGCGCAGATGGCGGCGCTGGTGGCGGTGGAACGTTGCGTGGCATGTCGTGATGGGCGCGATGGCGAACGGTTCTGGCTGTACGCAATGCTGGCGGCGGCGGCAACATCGTGGGCCTTCCTGACGCGTTCGATGGCGGCGGGGCTGATTCTGGCGGCGCTCGTCTATTTGCTGAAGGAGCGACTGTTCAAATCGGCGGTTGTCTTTGCCGTGGGCGTTGCGCTGATGGCAGGTTCGTGGACGATTTATGCGCGCGCCAAAGCGCCAACGCCGGAACAGCGAGCCGAAATTAACAGCTACATCGTGCGGCCTTACACCGAACAGTTCTTTGATCGCGTGGCGGGTCACGAAAGCGGAGGCAAGGTTTCGATGGGCGATCTGCCCGGACGCTTCTGGAATAACATCAGCAGCATCGCATCCAGTGATCTGGGCGGAATTGTCACGCCATCCTTCTTCCCTTCTTTGAATCAAGGCATGGCCGAACGCGGCGACCTGGTTCAATTGTTCCTGTCATTGATTGTCTTTGGCTTAGTCATCATGGGTTTTGTCACTGTGGTGCGCGAACGGTTGACGTATGCGGAACTGGCGCTGCCGTTGTCATTGCTGATCGTCATCATCTGGCCGTTCCCGCCCTATCGGTTTCTGGTGCCGTCGCTGCCGCTCTTGCTCTACTACTTTTTGATGGGCTGCAAGCTGGTGATGGGACTGCATCAGCGAATGGTGGAGAGGAGGCAGACTGGCAATCCCTGGATTGGCGTGACCGCAGTGGCAGGATTGCTGTTTGCGCTGAACCTGTATGGCAACTTCAGCTACATTGACCGGAAGAATACATCCGTGGCAACGCAGCGCCCGAAGTGGATGCGCATCTTTGACGACAACGAAGCCATTCTGAAATGGTCGGCTGAAAATGTCCCGAAGACCGATGCCATCACCACGGCCAACCCCGCGCTGGCGCATCTGTACACAGGCAATAAAACGACGACCTTCGATAACCCGGCAGGCAATTGGGAGCGATGGAACCGGCTGGGCGTGCGGTATCTGGTAACGATCTCGCCCACGCGCATGCCGGAACCCGACTCGGTTGAATCCAAATTCCGCGTCATCCACCGTGCAGGCGGTGAGCTGAATTTGCGCGTGAC
>JBBQVH010000182.1:0-11761 GCA_038211695.1 Blastocatellia bacterium
ATAACTCTAACCACCAACGAGTGTAACACACCCGCTAGTGTTACGGAGCGCAAAGCTTGGGGGGGGCCCCGCCCCTCCACCGCCCCGGTTCTGTACCGGCGTCTCAATCTTTGCTGGTCTGATTTAGTCATCAAGCATGCCTCCTGTTATGGGGGCCAAAACTTTTGCCACCGAAAAATCTTCTCAACGTTTATCCACTCACCCCAGTAGTGGGTGATGAGCAAGCGAGAAGGAAATCAATTCAATGTCTGGCGAGATGCTAATGGAGATGGTGAACATCGCACTGATGACAGATCAAACGCCATTTGAGGAACGGGCGGCAGAAAGTGATCTGTCTGATGTTCGGCCATTCGCTTTGTTGATCGCGCGCGCTTGCCAGGGCGATTTAGCGGCCTTTGATCAAATCATGATCGCGCACCAACAGAAGGTAACCGGCTTAGCTTGGCGAATGCTGGGCAACCAGGAAGATGCGCGTGACGCCGCGCAGGAGACGTTCTTGCGCGTCTACAAACATCTAAACAAGTTTGATCCCGCGCAGGATTTTGCCGGATGGCTTTATCGCATCGCCGTCAATGTCTGCCGCGATCTGGCGCGCAAACGCGGGCGCGGCAATCCGCTCTCGTTCGAAGCCGAACGGGAAGCAGGGACGCTGGCCGAGCCGGTCAGCCCGCACAACACTGAACACAAGGCGATGCACGCGCAGGAACGCGACATCCTCTTACGGGCGCTGGCCACGCTGACCGAAAAAGAACGCGCCGCCATTGTCCTGCGCGATCTGGAAGGTTTGCCAACCGAAGAGGTCGCGCGAATTCTAGGCTCCACGCCAACGACCGTGCGTTCACAGATATGTACGGCACGCGTGAAGATCAAACAGTTTCGTGCCCTCTGGCTAAGCGGACGGATCAGTACCCTGACCGTGAGGGAGCGGGCGCGTTCAAAAAAGTGAGGCCCCAGATGAATTGCACACGAGCCGAACAATTGATCCCTCTTCACGCTGGCGGTGATTTGCCGACGGCGGAAGCGGGCAGTCTGCGCCAGCACATCGAAGCCTGCGCGCACTGCCGGCAGATGGCCGAAGAGTTCGCCGCCAGCCAAGCCTGGTTGAGTGAATTCGCCGCGCCCGCGTTTGACGAATCCGGCTTCGCCGACCTGCGTGCTTCCGTGCGAAGAGAGATTGAACAGTTGGAATCAGCAGGAGAAGGAGCCGCTGGAAGAAGATGGTTCGGATGGCTGTGGCCACAGTGGTCTCCGCGATTGGCTTTCGCGGCTGCGGCGTTGATCCTGCTTGCTGGACTGGCGGTTGTCGCCTATCGCGTCAAACCGCTATCGAGTGAACCCACGGTTGCCGGCAGCAAACAACCTGCCCCGCCATCGCCAACGCCGCAACACGAAGAGCAGCAAGCGGTCGTCAATCCTCCACCAAGTCATCGGCGACCGCCGAAACCAGCGCCAATCCTGCAACGGCTAACACCAGATGACGCGACGGTGGCAGCGGTTGAACCAAACGCGACCGTTTTAACAGCGCAGAATTCAACCGAGCCTGCGATCAACACCAGTCTGGCTCAAGCCGTACCGGAAATGTTGCGCATCGAATTTCAAACTGCAGACCCGAATATCCGAATCATCTGGTTTGCACCCAAAGCAGGAAAGACAGAATCGAACACCAAATAGGAGAAGCTATGATCAACAGAATTCGTCAACTAACCTTTGCCTTCATCTCTGCACTAGCGATGTTTACGGTGGCCGCCGCGCAAGCCAAAGGGCCTGATTACGCCGAGACAAAAGAGTTCAAATCTAAAATCTATGAACTCAAATATCGTGACCCACAGGAACTGTATGCAACAATCAGGGTACTCGGCAGTGGCTTCAAAGGAGCCGATGTTTCCATCAACTCATCAAACAAAACCATTGCCGTACGAGATTTCCTAGAAAATCTCCTCACCATCACAGAAGCCATCAAACGGCTTGATGTTCCTTCAACAAAATCCGAGCCTACTGTCGAATTGACGATGCACGTCTTTTTGACTAACACAGGGCAATCAAGCGATCAGCTTCCCACTGATTTGAAGGATGTGTTGAAACAACTGCAAACCACTCTCGCCTTCAAAGATTACCAGTTAGTAACCTCGATCGCGCAGAGAGGAAGAGCTCGTGGTAGAACCAATAACAACGCACTTTTTGGCAAGGGCAATGCCATTTGGAAGGAACTATCTGAAGACGGGCAAAAAACTGTTTCGGGTTTGGCTGATTATGAGTACCGGGTTAACAGTATGGATGTCGTGACTGGATCTTCCGGCGTCAGCAGCGTCCAACTTAGCAGCTATTACCTTTCGTTTGGCAAATCGAGTGTGCAGTCTGATCTCGAATTGCGTGATGGCGAGAAAGTTGTAGTCGGCACGACAGGTTTCGGTAACAAAGCAATGTTCCTGGTGCTATCAGCCAAAGTCGTGAAATAACTTTTCGATCTACCTCCTCCCAACCCAAACACACGAAACGGGGCGGACAATGTATCCGCCCCGTTTCGCTTTGCTCCTACGCCCACCTTCACGGTATAAACCATCCGCGATTTGTTTCTCGATCCACCATCCAAATCAATTTCAAACGAGGTAAGTTCATGACGACTTCTATCACGTCAAATACTGCGCTGACGCTATTGCTGCTCGTACTTTTGTCAGCTTCCGTACTAACGCAAACTGCTTCACCGCCCGTGCCCCAGCCAACACCGATGCCGCTCTGGCCCGAAGGCGCGCCTGGCGCGAAAGGCACCGCGCCGGAAGACATCCCCAGCATCCAGCTTTACCCCGCGCCCGCCGACAAAGCTTCCGGCGCGGCCATCGTCGTTTGTCCTGGCGGCGGGTACGGCGCGCTGGCTTCGCACGAAGGGCACGATGTAGCCGTCTGGCTGAACAGCATTGGCGTCACTGCCGTGGTTTTGAAGTACCGGCTGGGCAGCAAAGGCTACCGTCACCCGGCGATGATCAACGATGCGCAGCGCGCCATTCGCACCGTGCGCGCCAAAGCGGCTGATTGGAAGGTTGATCCGAACCGCGTCGGCATTATGGGTTTTTCCGCCGGGGGGCATTTGTCTGCAACGGCAGCCACGCATTTCGACGCAGGTGACGCAAACGCCAAAGACCCGATTGACAGGATGAGCAGCCGCCCAGACGTGGCGATCCTGTGTTATCCCGTTATCACGCTAACCGATCCGTATGCGCACGCCGGTTCGCGCAAAAACCTGCTGGGCGACAATCCGCCGAAAGAGTTGATTGACTTGCTCTCGAACGAAAAGCAGGTCACGGACAAAACACCGCCGACCTTCCTCTTCCACACCGAAGACGACAAGGGCGTGCCGGTCGAAAACAGCCTGCTATTCGCGGCGGCGCTGCGCAAAGCCAAAGTGCCGTATGAAATTCACATTTACGAAACCGGGCGACACGGCGTCGGACTGGCCAAAGACAATCCGGCGTTAAGCACGTGGCCGAAACTGCTGGAAAACTGGCTGCGGGCGCGCAAATTCGTCAACTAATTCGATTGTGGGTTGGATGTGGCGCGAGTTGCTTACTCGCGCCACACTCTGCATAAATCCCAATTGAGTAACCGCCAGGTGGCAACAAGACTGTCCACCATTTTTTGAGCATTCAAAAGGAGTCGTCAGATGCAAGAAGAACTGCCAGATGATCTGAAAAGTCTTTTCCCTTCCACGCCGGATGTCACGCGGCGTATGTTTGTTGCCACTTCGCTGGCGACAGGCTTTGCGCTGGCTGTCCAGCCGATTCAAGCCCAAACGCAAATCACCACCGACACCAACGGCCTGATTGCGGGCGAAGTCAAAATCCCGACCAAGGACGTTGAGATTCCCGCTTATCGTGCGATGCCGGCGAAGGGCAAGAACTTCCCGGTCGTGCTGGTCGTGCAGGAAATCTTCGGCGTCCACGAACATATCAAAGACATCTGCCGCCGCTTTGCCAAGCTCGGTTATCTGGCCGTCGCGCCGGAGCTATACGCGCGGCAAGGCGACGTTTCAAACAAACAGATGAACGACATCATGCCCATCGTCGGCAAGGTTCCCGACCCTCAGGTCATGTCCGATCTGGATTCAGCGGTCGCTTGGGCCAAGAAAAACAGTGGCAACACGGCCAAGCTAGGTATCACGGGTTTCTGCTGGGGCGGGCGCATTGTCTGGTTATATGCCGCGCATAACGCGCAACTAAAAGCAGGGGTCGCGTGGTACGGGCGATTGGCTCCGCCGCCGCCCGATCGCGCCAGCGCATTGCAACCCAAACATCCGCTGGAACTGGTGAAAGAGTTGAAAGCGCCGGTGCTGGGCCTATACGCAGGCAAAGACGGCGGCATTACCGTTGACTCGGTCGAACAGATGAAGAAGGCATTGAAAGATGCAGGTAAGCCTTCGGAAATCGTGCTGTATCCCGACGCACAACACGGCTTCCACGCAGACTATCGTCCCAGCTACAACAAAGCTGACGCGCAGGACGGCTGGAAACGGCTGCTGGAATGGTTCAAAAAGAACGGCGTCGCATAACCAATGCGGATTGTTGATTGCGGAATCGGTACCTCGCGCAGTAGCAAGCGGCTTCCGCAATCCGCAATCCGCAATCCGCAGTCCGCAATCCGCAATCCGCAATAAAACTATGTCATACGCACACAAACTCACAGGCACGCAGCCGATCAAGCTCAGCGATATTGATCCTGAAGAGAACGCAGGATTGAAGAAAGAAACCGGCGAAGAAAAGCTCAAAGCATTAAGCAAGGAACTGACGCGGTTGCAGGAACTGCTGTACGCCGCCGGGCAGCACTCCGTCTTGATCGTGCTGCAGGGCCGCGATACCTCGGGCAAGGACGGCACGATCAAAGCCGTGACGGGGCCGCTGAATTCGTCGGGCTGCAACGTCGCGTCCTTCAAAATCCCGACCGCCGAAGAGCTGGCGCACGACTTTCTGTGGCGCGTTCACAAACAGACGCCGGGCAATGGCGAAATCACCATCTTCAACCGTTCGCATTACGAAGACGTGCTGGTCGTCCGCGTCCATCAGATTGTCAGCGAATCCGTCTGGCGCGCCCGCTACGATCACATCAATGCGTTTGAAAAGTCGTTGGCCGATGCGGGAACCATCCTCCTGAAGTTTTACCTGCACATCAGCAAAGATGAGCAGGAACAACGGCTGCTGGAACGCGAACAGGACGCGACCAAATACTGGAAGCTGTCGGCGGGCGATTGGAAAGAGCGCCTGCACTGGGACGATTACACGCAGGCATACGAAGATACCTTGAACCAGTGCAGCGCGCCGCACGCTCCGTGGTTCATTGTCCCGGCCAATAAGAAATGGTTTCGCAACCTGGCTGTCGCCGAAGCCATCGTCAACGCGTTGAAGCCTTATGAACAACAGTGGATGGCGCGAATGGAAGACATCGGGAAGAAAGCAAAAGCGGAGATCGAAGCCTATCGCGAGCAAAAATAAAACGGGACGTTCATGGTCTGATTCAAACGATCAGCCGTGTCGTGATGTCGGAGAATTCAAATTGCTGTTGGCTGCCGCGCGCTTTGCCGCGTTTGTGTTTGATCTGGAAGGTAGCGACAACTTGATTGTCAATCTTGATGCCGAATTCAGAGCCGATGGGTTGGCCCCCGCGTGGGCGTGAAGGACGAAATGAAATTCTTTCCGCCGTCAGTTTCTCAATCTCAACACTTTCCAGCTTCGATCCCCAGGCCACCGAGCCGCTTTCACGATCAAAGATAATCACCGTGCTGCCGTCATTGCCGTGTTTGAATTTGATTAACTGGCGGAAGAGAAACTTTGCGGCGTCAACATTGGTGACGCGCGCGCGGCTGAAGTCGTTCGGGTCAACATCAGCCAGTCCCAGCTTGCGAATCAGCACCTGCGCGACCAGTTGCGAGACGTTCAAATACGAAGACTTCAGCTCCGCCGACGAAGCAAACCCAAGCTCGCGCATCAATCCCTCAAATTCCGCGCGCGACATTTGAAAGTAACGCGCGGCCCACTTCTCGAAAACCTCCGGCGTCTGGCCTTCGGCCACGGCGATCTTGTTGGACTTTTCGGTTTTGACTGAGATGGGTAAGCGCACGCCTTGCTCGAATTCCATCACCAAATCTGCCGCCCTGGCATCGCTGAACTCTCTGGCCGTATGACGAACCTGAAGCGGCGTTTTATCACCGCGGCTGAGCAGGCTGGCCGCGCCGCGCATTGTGGCAGCGGCGATGTTCGCCCGTTCAAGTTCGAATCGTTTGCGCGCGGGATGATTGATCGGCAGGCGTTCGATGGCATTGCGCATCTTGGCTTCGCTGGCGGCGGTGTTGAAGAGCGGTTGTTTGATTTTGGCCAGTTCAATCAAACTGTTGGCCAGCGACAGTTCCGCAAACGTGCCCAACCCGTCGTGGAAAACGCCTTCGATAATTTCGAACTCTGTCTTCGAAAGCGAAGCCAATCCGCTCGCTGACGGTTGGGGTACTGCACCAACTTTCGCAGGTTCGCGCCCCAACCCGTCCACCAGAATTTCAGACAGCCGAGAGATCAACAGCAGCGCCGGGTTGTCCACCGTCCAAGCGACCTCCGGCATATCGTCACAATAAATCGCCATCGCGATGCGGCCACGTGGCGAATACAGAATGCCAACATCAGCCCGCAGCGCATCCAGCGCACCGGTCTTGCTGGCCAGATCAACACCCAGGATGTTACGCCCGATGCCTTCGCGGGATTGCTGACGCCGCAGAATGCCGATCATTTCTTTCGATGCGGCGGGCGAGATGATTTCGCCGCGCTCCATCTTTTCCACCAGCGTTTCCATTTCGCGCGCCGTGGTCACGCCAATGCCGAACGGGCTGCCGTTGGCACGCTTATTCAATGAATCGCTGAAGGCTTTGCTTTCGCCGCCACCACCGATCTTGCGTAAAGAACGCGTCTGTTTGAACCCCAACGCTTCCATCCGCGCGTTGACGGCGTCCGCGGTCACAACATCCAGCACCAGATTGGTCGCCGTGTTATCGCTGACCACGATCATCAGCGTCACCGCATCGCGCAGGGTGAGCTTCAAACCTTCGCCGAACTCCATCAGGATGCCAGAGCCTTTCTGCTTTTTGGCTTCGGTCAAAATGAGTTCGTCCGTCCATTTGAATTTACCTTCGGCGACGCGGGCAAAGGCTTCGACCATAATCGCCGTCTTGATCGTGCTGGCTGTGCGCATGCGTTCGTCCGGGTTCAACCCGTAGCTTTCGCCCGTGTCCAGATTCCTGGCGAAGAGCGTGACGGTGCCGTTGAACTTGGCGGCTTCGGCTTTGATGCGCTTGTCCAGCGAGTTTGCCGCAGTCTTTTGCTGCGCGCTGACAGAGGCGAACGCCACCAGACAAATCAATAGAATGTGGAGTTGTTTTTTCATTTGCTCAATTGATGTTTGGCCAGCAATCGCATCAAGACAGGTTCGACTTCTGCCCGAATCGTGGCGTTGGCATAACCGATCCAGGAAACATCCGAAGTCGTATCAAGTGGCGCATCAAGCGGCGTTCCTGCCGCGCCGGTAATTTCTACGCCGCACTCTTCGGCGATCAGCACGGTGCACAGATCGTAAGGATGACAGGCGTGGCCGGTCGCCTTCCCTTCCCGCGCAAAACGTTCGTAAAGCTGGCCGCGCACATCCACCAGCATTCGATCCCGCCCCAGCATCAGTTCATATAGCTGGCCGCCAGTCGAAAGATATTGTTCATCGAACATTGCCGTCTTGCTTTGTTCCAGGCCGCCAATGATCTCCTGGGCAAGCTCTTCTTCCATCGCCGCGAAGATTTCTTTGCCGCCGGGGAATGGATGAAAGAATGAGGCGAAGCCGCCTGCAATGGTCGCCGCGCGCGAAGGCTGCGGCTGAAATGGCGTGCGTTCGCGCGTCAGCAGATTGATCGTTTCAGCTTGCGCGCCTTGCCCGCGAATGGCCCACAACGTATCGGCCAACGCTGCGCGCGTGGTTGGGATTTCTACCTGCACCGCGACCTGAATATCCCGCAGCGAAGTCTGTTCGCCAAGATTCGGCGCAATTCCAGCCAGCCACCACGCGCTGCGTTTGTTGTACATAATCGGGCGCGTGCCATCTATCGGATCAATGATCAGCCTGGCCTGACATTCATCAATCGAAAGTCCAGCGGGAAAGCTGAGCGGCTGTTCATCGTTGACGCCTTCGCAGATCAAGGCGAAAGAAATGATGGGCTGCAAATAGTGAGCGAGCGCGGGCAGCAAAATGGTTTCGACCGACCGATCAATCACATAGATTTTGTCAGCGGCACTTTCGAATGCCACGGCGGAAAGCGCTTCGGCGGACTGCTGCCGCAGTTCATTCAAAACGTGGTCGCGGACGATCTCGCCGACCAGCGCCAGTCTTCGCCTGATCTCTTCGAAATCGAAGCTCATTCTTTTCTCCAATCAATATCGGCGCATGGAGTTCAGGCTTCAGCCTGAATCCACGGTTAAGAGCTTAAAAATGCGGTTTCAACCAATAAAAACAAGATTTTTACCCGGATTGGCGATTCACCAGTTGAGTGAAACTGCATTGATGTACAGCCGACTGTTAGTCGGCTGTGGTCCCCGCCCAGAGGTCTTTCAAGGAGACTTCAGCCGACTAACAGTCGGCTGTACACCTTTAGCCGTGGATTTGGGCTTCAGCCTGCAGTTCGTAAAGCAGCCTTTAGATCGGATTGCAGATCAGTGTACGGTAGACTGAACAGTCTGCCGTAGTCTCGCACTATAGGAACACCTCGGCAGGCTAGACAGCCTACCGTACATACAATTGCAAACTGATCTAGGATGACTCAACCCAGTTCGCGCTATTTGCTGCGGCGTTTGATGGGCAATGAGGCGTCCGCTTTTTCATTGCCGCCGTTGTCGCGATTCTCGCGCGCCCAGGCAGCCTGCGAAGCGCGCAGATGTCCAGAGAGCATGTCTTTGGCGCGTTTGGGATCATGCTTCTTCATCGTTTCGACGATCTTGACGTGCCAATCAATCGCTTCATCCAGATCGCTGGCGTGCGCAATCGTCTGGCGGCGCAAATGGAAAAGCAGTTGCGCAACGGTATCCATCACGCCGCTCATCAATTTGTTGTCGGCGGCGCGAGCGATTGCCTGATGAAAGCGAACGTCGTGTTTCAGGTAATTTTCCGGATCATTCAGGCTGGCGCGCATCCCTTCGATCTCTGCGTTTAACACCTTGATGTCTTCTTCGCTTGCGCGTTCGGCGGCGAGTTCAGCCAGCCCGGATTCGATGATCCGCCGCGCCTCAAATAACTCTTCGTCGCTGGTGTTGTTAATCAGCGTCATAAAGTGCATCGGCTCGGTAAAGACTTCCGGCAGCGAGTCGGCAATATACGTACCCGCGCCCGGCTTGGCGCGGATGATTCCCATGACTGACAGGGCTTTCAACGCAGTCCGCAAACTGGGGCGGCTGATGTGTAGCATATCCGCCAACTCACGTTCCGGTGGCAGACGGCTGCCAGCTTTCAGTTCTCCGCGTTCCAGCAAATCTTTGATCCGTTGAACGACAAGTTCGGTGATTCCGGCGCGGTCAATCGGCGTCATTGCCGACGTCAAATTATGCGAGTTGCGAGTGGTCATCTATCCTCCTGAAGGCTGGTGATGGAGGCAATTTTTTGATGGATTCTATTGTGTTTTGATTGCCTGCCTGTGTATCACTTGGCCAAGCTATTGATCGTTACAAGCTTATTGGCTCAAGTTGTTTGATGGTATGACCGGCGCACTATAAGACCGGTCTATTGGCTTGTCAATTTTAGCGGCTGCCTTGGCGGGCTGTGGAGTTTTGATTTCGGCAGGATCATTTTCCGTGGACGCCGAGAGCGTAGGGTGCTACAAATGATTCAGAGCGCTGCCAGCTCAGAACTCATCAACACCGATTAACTCCGGGAGATATTCCATGAATTCCTCTGGCAAATCCGGCTTTATCCCGCCCCACGGCCACTACCAAGAGCTGCTTTCCTACCAGAAAGCAGAGGTCGTTTATGACCTGACATTCCGCTTCTGCAAGCGTTTTCTACGGCGCGGCGACCGCACCATTGATCAGATGGTGCAAGCCGCCCGCTCCGGGAAACAGAACATTGTGGAAGGCAGCAAAGCATCAGGCACCTCCAAGGAAATGGAGATCAAGCTGACCAACGTGGCCCGCGCCAGCCTGGAAGAACTCTTGGTAGATTATCAGGACTTTCTGCGCGTGCGGGATTTGCAAATCTGGGCCAAAGATTCCAAAGAAGCTCAATACGTCCGCAAGCTCGGAAAGAAAAAGCCTGCCACCTATGAAACTTTCCGCGAGTTCTGCGAGACACGCCCGGCTGAGGTCGTGGCAAACATCGCTCTTTGTTTGATCCACCAGGCGAACTTTCTGCTTGATCAGCAGATTCGACGACTGGAACAGAATTTCATCAGGGAAGGCGGACTGCGGGAACGCATGACACGCGTTCGGCTGCAACAGAGAAATAAACCGGGGAATTAGATAGATGGATGAGACAGATGGGGCTTATGGGACTTAATAGGAATTATAAGTCCCATAAGCCCCATAGCTCCCATAAGTCCTATCCGAATCACTTATTAACAAACGACAGCCAATCGCCCGGCGCTTCTTTTTCGCCGGAGGTGATGGCAAAGAATTCTTTTTGCAGGGCGGCGGTTATGGGGCCGCGTTTGCCTTCGCCAGCACCTTTGCCTACTGGGATGCGGTCAATCGAGCGGATGGGCGTGATTTCGGCGGCGGTGCCAGTGAAGAAGACTTCGTCGGCGGTGTAAAGCGTGGCGCGCGGGATAAGGGCTTCGACGACTTCGTAGCCCAGCAGCCGGGCGAGTTGCATCGCCGAATCGCGTGTGATGCCGGTCAGGCCGGCACTGGACAGAGGTGGCGTGAAAAGCTTGCCGTTGCGGACAACAAAGATGTTTTCGCCGCTGCCTTCGCTGACATAACCTTGGGTGTCCAGCGCGATGCCTTCGACGTAGCCGTTGGTGATGGCTTCCATCTTGATGAGCTGCGAATTCATGTAATTGGCAGCGGCTTTGGCTGTCGGCGGCAGCGTGTTCGAGTGCATGCGCGCCCAACTGGACACGCAGACATCCACGCCTTCATCAATGGCTTCCGCGCCCAGATACTTGCCCCACAGCCAACTGGCGATGTAGACCTCGACCGGATTGTTCAATGGGTTGACGCCAAATGCGCCGTAACCGCGAAAGACGACGGGGCGCAAGTAACACTCTTTGAATTCGTTGATGCGAATCGTCTCCAGGCAGGCTTCGCTTAACTGTTCGACACTGAATTCAAGCGGCATGCGATAAACGTGGCAGGAATCGTGAAGCCGTTCCATATGTTCGCGCAACCGGAAGACCGCTGGCCCCTGCGGCGTCGCATAACAGCGGATGCCTTCAAACAAAGCCGAGCCGTAGTGGATGACGTGCGACATCACATGAATGTTTGCATCGTTCCAGTCAATGAATTTGCCGTTGTGCCAAACTTTCTTGGCGTTGTTTTCGGATGTGCTGGGATGAGCCATAAGCAGTTCGTGTACTCCTTGAAAGATTTGCCGAAAAGACTTGAAATTGGGGAAATTTATCGTTGCTCGATGTTGTAATTGAACCGGGCGGCATCATAAAGTCGGCCCGTAGTGAGGTCAAGCAATCATCATTTGGTAGTGGTTCATGTGGGGGAGATGTGTCAGTAGCCCGACCGTGAGGGAGGGCCGCCGGACGCCACGCCAGCCC
>JBBQVH010000183.1:0-10485 GCA_038211695.1 Blastocatellia bacterium
CGTAATGGAGCGGCGACTGACCCTTGCCATCTTTTGCGTCTACTGGCAATCCGCTGTCGAGCAGCAGGCGCACGATTTCGACGTGACCTTTGGCCGCCGCCGTGTGCAATGGCGTGATGGCCAACTTACCGTCGAGTTGCTTGAGACGCGCCATTATTTCACTCGTTTTCAGCAGAGCGCTTACCTTAGCTTGTTCGCCGTTCCCCGCAGCTTCTATAAGGACGGCAATGTCATCCTTCTTAGCCACAGCGTCTCGTTTTGTGGCCACACAACCGGCGAACAACAACCAAAGCGCGGCGAGCAAACAAACTGAAAGAAACACACGCATAATTTGCTCCATTACCAATGCCGACTAACAGTGAGGCTGATATTGAACCAGCGGTCGTTTGTTCGAAAGGGGATGCCCGTGCCCAATGTTGGCCCTTCTGTTTTACCTTCAAAAGCCTTGAAGGCGAGGCCGTATCCCCATCGCTTTTGCTGATCCAGAAACTCTACCCCGACCTGTGCGAATGGGCCGCCGCCAGTACGCTCCTGACACGAGAAACATCGAATCTGCTCGGATTGAGAAGCTGGTAAGGCGGCTTCGGTATAAAGAAGTGGCGAATAACCACCTCCGAAAGAAAATTGGAACTGCTCATCCGATCTCGGCAATACCCATCGCGCACCCAAGGGCAGAAAGACTTCATAGTTGGTTACTTTGCGTACACCGCCACCTGCCAGTTGAATTGAGCGGCTAGCGCGGGCCGCGCCAAAAGCCACATCCAATCCGCCGTCGAGTTGCAGATTTCGTAGAACTCGATAGCCAAAGCCGCCTCCGACAACCACAGCAGGGCCGAAGTTATCTCCAAGCTCACCGCCCGGAAATACACCGCCTATCTGTAATTCGACAGATTTGCGAGGAAAATCTACTTTCGATTGTGCTGATGCAGTCACTGAGCTAACGCAAGTACAAAGCAATAAACCAAGCAAGGAAATGAGACATTTGCGATTCATATTCTTTTGCTCCCATTAAAAGCAACATTGTTTGCACTGCTTACCTGGTAGAGGTGAAGCGCACTTAGTTTTTGTTGAATTCATCAGGCGAGCTTGGACGAGAGTCATAGTTGCCGCCTGCGACTGTGTGAAGGGTAATAGAAATCTCTTCGTACTCATTCGCCGTTTCGCGAACGGTAAATGGATCCCCCTTCGAGTAACGATATTTGCCCGGTGTGCCGTAGCGAACCAGAAGCTGATACGAGCCGCCGGAGACGTTTACAGTTCGGCTGGTGCCGTTGGCTATATCAACGGCATTGCGCGTTGGGCCAACCAGTTTGACCAGCGCCGGGACGCCGGATTTGTTGATGAAGGTGATAGTGCTTTTATCGGAGCTTTTGGCAATCACTGCTGACGCAACAGTGTGATGAAGGCCCCAGAATGAAATGCAACCGAGTAAAAGCACACGGCAAATGCAGATGACTTGAATAGACGGTTTGTTGAACATGCTTATTCCTTTCTATTGAGCTTCAGTTTGAATGGAAGAGATTGGGTCAGCCACTTGAGCGAAAGTGGCTTGGACTCGTTTTGAACGATCTAAATAGGCATGCCAGATCATCGCGAAAACAGACGATTGAAACAGGCTGATGAATGCCCCAAACCCAAGCCCGCGAACGTCACTAAAAACCACGATCAGAAATATCAGCGCGCGAAAGATTGGCAGCGCTATGAGGAAGCCCTTCGCTGCCTTATCCGCTCCGGGCTTGCCCATCCATAGCCTGATACCTACGAAAATCGCCCAGGCGGCGATTGCGATGTTCAGAACTGAATCCAATGCGATGAGTCCGGCAAGGCCCGGCACTTTTTCAAACAACGGGCTGGCCGCCTGCCAACCCACCACAATGCTGTAAAGGATGATTAATGGGCTGAGAATGGTGAGAATAAAGCAAAGAACCAGCAGCCATCCTCTGATCCCTCTTGGGGAGGATGAGTGTGGATAAACGCCTGCTTCAACTGAGCCTGATTGGGGCATAGCTGTACTCCTTTCTGATTTGGTTCTGATATTTCGCTGATGAAGGGAAAACTTATTTGCCTACCGGCTGAGGCCGGTGTTAGAGTCCAGCCATCTTCAACAGGCAGTAACTCCACACTAGGGCCTTCAGCCGATTGAGGTCTTGCAAGCCTCACCATGACAGACGCGAAACTGTGGCCAACCGGCTCACGCCCATGAATAAAAATTTGTGCGTTGTTCACGTGCCCGCGTCTTCACGTAGTTTCACAGTCCATACACGGAGGCAGACCATGCCCAAGCCACCACTCGAAGAGGCTCGGCCCCAACCACCAGAGCCGACACAACAGCTATCAATTAAGCCGGAAATCACGCTCCTACTGCGCCGGTGGCAGCAAGGAGATCAGGACGCGTTCGAACAGCTTTTCCAAGCGACTTATGATGAATTGCGGCGGGAAGCTCGGCGACTGCTTTACGCCGCACGTCAGCAAGAGGCAATTCATACCGTATCCTTAGTCAATGAAATGTTTATGCGGCTGGCGAAGGTTGACGACTTGAAAGACGAAGGTCGTGCGATCTTCTTCAAGTATGCAATAGAGACCATGCGTCACTTGATCATTGACAGCGTGCGGAAACGACAGCGTTCGATCCGCGGCGGCGGAGCTGAACATCTGCCGCTGGAAGAAATTGCCAACGTCTCAGAAAAACGTTGCCGCCAGTTGATCGCACTTGATGACGCGCTCAAAGATTTGAAGTACTACAGGCCGGAATACGTGGTGATTATTGAGATGCATTACTTCGGGGGACTGACCAACATAGAAATCGCCGAGATGACGGGCAAGTCGGAAGCAACTATAAAACGCCACAAACAGTTGGCTCTGCAATGGCTGAAAAGTTATATGGAAGGAGATTGTCATGAATCAAAACCGAATTGAGCAAATAGAAATATTGTCGGATAAGGTTAACAATTTACCTGCCGCAGAACGAGCAGAGTTTTTGTCAGCCGCCTGTGCTAATGATGCTGAATTACGCCACAAGGTGGAAGAATTGCTGACTGACGTAGACCAGACAGATAATTTTTTAGTGCAAAACGTCTGGCAGGAGTTGGCGCAAGACTTAGGTGCCCTACCGTCTGCGTTCGAACCAGGACAAGTCGTCGTCCATTACCGCATCCTTCAGCCGCTCGGTGCAGGCGGGATGGGCAAGATATATCTAGCTGAAGACGAAAAGCTCATGCGGCAGGTGGCGATCAAGTTCCTTACCGGGGAGTTTGTTTCCTATCCCGACCTTGTGCGTCGCTTCGAGCAGGAAGCGCACGCCGCATCTGCCCTCAATCATCCGAACATCATCACCATTCACGAAATCGGCCAGCACCAGGATGCGCCGTACATCACCTACGAATTGGTTGAAGGCGAGACGCTACGCCAGCGCATAAACCGTGGCGCGCTCGATTGGCAGGAGGCCGTTGCCATTAGTGCGCAGATCGCCTCCGCGCTCAAGGCCGCTCATAGCGCCGGGATCATTCACCGCGACATCAAACCGGAAAACGTCATGCTGCGCGCCGATGGGCTGGTCAAGGTTTTGGATTTTGGGATTGCCAAACGTTTTGATCTGCCCGCGCTTGAAGCTAAAGCCGACGTGCCAACGGCTGCGGTGGCAAGCGCAACGCTGGCAGGGCAGGTGTTGGGAACGGCTGGCTATCTTTCGCCGGAGCAGGGGCGAGGCGAAGAGATTGATGCTGGCACGGACATTTTCTCGCTTGGCTTGGTGATTTACGAGATGCTCGGCGGCCATCCTTATGCCGATCTGAGGCCGCAGGGAAAGCTGGAAGCAGTGATCATCCCGGAGGAGTTGCCGCACATCGGCGCGCGTTGCAAAGAACTTCCGGCTGCGCTTGATGCCATCGTGACGAAGGCGACGCGAAAAGCTCGCGCTGAGCGTTATGCGTCTGCCGGTGAAATGCTGGATGCGCTCAGCGAACTTCGACTGCCTGCTCAAACCAAGCTTTATGAAAGAGAGCGTGTGCTGGCGCAAGCGCGCGCCAATCAATTGCTGAATCAATCGGTTGCGCTTTATGCCAGTGACAAAAGCGTGCGTCTTTCGCCTACCGCGCTGTGGGCCATCTGGCGTTGGTCGAACATCAAACGCGGCAAGCTTGAACGCGAGATGGTGCGCAAAAGTTTGTTAGGCGCGCTGGGCAAGGCAGGCGCAATCGCGCTGACGGCAGGACTGGTGGCATTGGCATTGGCGGCGTGGATTTCGGTTGATGAGCGGTGGGACGAACAGGTTATGCATGACGGGCACACGCACCGCGTCAAGCAGTTGGCGCTTTCGCCGGATGGGCAGACGCTGGTTTCAGTGGGCTATAACAAAGAGGTAATCGTTTGGGATTTGGCACGCAGGGAGCGCCGGGCGACGCTCAATGGCCACACTCACGATGTCACTGCCGTCACGTTCTCGCATGATGGCAAATGGTTCGCAACGGCTGGCAACGACAATCAGGTAATCATCTGGGACACTGAACGGTTGACCAGCGTGAAGGTTTTGCCCGGAATTCGCGATTTGGTCAGTACTATAGCTTTTACGCCAGATGGGCGTTTTCTTGTCGGGGCGGGGAAGATATGGGAAGTCGGGTCGTGGCGAAAGATCGCCGATGTAGCTGGCAAAGGTTCTTTTCTACTTTCCCCCAATGGTCGATTGTTGACGAGTAGTGATTGGCGCACCTTTGATTTGGCGTCCGGGAGAGAAATCACTAAATCAACGCACAGCAACATTGAAACAGGTGGTGAACAGGATTGGGGCGATGGTGCGCTTTCACCCGACGGAACCCGTCTGGCAGCGGTGGACAACGGCGGATCGGTCAACTTCTGGGACATGAGCCGGTTTTGGAGCACCGGCGAACACAGGCTGATCAATCGTTATCCGGCACACCGCGATCATGGTCACGCCATGGCGTATTCGCCCGACGGGCGGCTGGTGGCATCGGGCAGCGAGAACATTATTCTGTGGAACGCGCAAACGCACGAGAAGCTGGCGCGGTTCACTGCCAAAGACACCGTCAATGGTTTGATCTTTTCGCGCGACTCGCGGCAGATCATCTCGGCGCACGGCGACGGCGCGGTCATGATTTGGGACATTGCCGAAAAAGAGATGCTGGCTAATCTAGCCGAACATTGCGGCCCAGTGCTGGCGGCGAGTTTTTCGCCCGACGGCCAATCAATCGTTTCGGCCAGCGAAGATCATTCGGTCATTATCTGGGACGCAGGCAGCCGCCTCAAACGCAGAGTTCTGATTGGCCATCGCGCGCCTGTCAGAGATGCTGTCTTTTCGGCTGATGGACAGTGTGTGCTTTCCGCTGACCTTTACGGCAATGCGATTTTGTGGGACGCAGCGACGGGAGCGCAGTTGCGCGCATTTGCATCCGCGCGCAGGAAAGACACTGATTTCAGCTATCGCGCAGCGCTTTCGCCCAACAAGCAATGGGTGGCGACGAGCTTTGGAGTTTACTCGACTGCCGATGGACGCCTGGTGGTTGGGATCATTCCGCCGCCAAACCCGTATACGCCAGACATTCACGGCGTGGCTTTTTCGCGCGATGGGCGTTGGCTGGCCTGTGTGGCGACGGGTGGTTACATTGCGTTGTGGGATGTGGCGCAGTGGCGACTACACCAGACGCTGCAGATCAAGGGCAATAATTTCAACGCCGTCACGTTTTCACCCGACGGCAGGCAGTTGGCGATTGGAAATAACGATGGCGAGATTCAACTGTGGCAAGTCGAACCGCTTAAACAGGTCGGCACTATGAAGCGGCATACATCAGGCATTGAATCGTTGGCCTTCACGCCGGATGGCAGCGTGCTGGCTTCGGCCGGGGACGATGAAAGTGTGGCGCTGTGGAACGTGGCGCGGCAACGTTTCATATGCAATATCGGACGGCACACGCTGCCTGTACTGGCGGTCAGCTTTGCGCCGGATGGACACTTGACCACGGGCGAACACGATCAATCGGTGCGGGTTTACACGCGCCATCGCTCGCTGTGGGGCCTGCCGCTGGATTGATGCAGGAGTTGGCTCAGGCCGCCTTCAGTCGGTCTCCCCTCGCTCGCGATCTGGCCGGTGACGGATTAAACCAACGACTCCGGGCGCGGGCGAACGTGTTGTGGGTCGCTGGGCGGTGGGGTGACAGCAGGGGTTGGCGTGGGCGACGGCGTGGACACAGGTTTGGGTGCGGCATCCGCTACGGCCTTTGCCTCGTCGTATTTTTGCTGTGCCTGCACTGCAGCCTGTTTAGCCGTCATCAGGTCGCCGGTTCGAAAAGCCGCGTCAGCATTGCGGCGAATGTTGTCTGCTTCCTGCCAAAGCGTGGCGGCATATTGCGGCGCTTGCGCCAGACGCGCGGCTTCGCGGGTTTTATTCATCTCGGCGAAGACTTGTTCGACTTCTTTTCGCTCATTCTCTTTGACCGCGAGTTCATCGCCGATCTGTAGCACGTGACGGTAACCAGCTTCAGCATCTTTGAAGCGTTGCTGTTTGAACGCGATCTCTGCGTCTCGCCATGCGGCTTCGGCCTCGGCAACTTTTGCGCCCAAGCCCTGCCGTTTTCCGGACACTTGAATGATGCCTTTGCGCGCGGCTTCGGCCTGGGCGCGCGTGACCTGTGTGTCGGCCTCGGAGCCGTAGAGTTTTTCCTTGCTGAGCTGCCAAACAGGTTTGGCGAGAAAGACAATCGCTGCGATGAAGGCAATCGCGATCGCGGCGTTGCGAATTTGTCGGGTCGAGATGGAAGATTCGGCAGTCATATTCGTTTTTTGAGGGAGCGGTTGTGCGGGCGCTACGGGCGCGGAGGTTAGTTGCTTGGCAGAAACCCGCGTCGTATACGAAGTCGGCGATGTAATCGGCGCCGTCACTGGCGCAGTCGGCTGCAACGGTATGGAAGTCGCTGGTTTGGTTTGTCCGATTTGTCCGGCTTGCCCGATCTGCCCAATCTGATTGATCGGTGTGAATTTCGGCGTGAGCGGTACGGCAGGCAACGGCGATGTTGTTACCGGCTTGGTTGGCGCATCAGGACTGATGGCAAAAATCTCCTGCTCGACCTCTGCCGGAATGCGGGCGTGATTTCGAACTTCGCGGATCGCCTGAAACAAATAATCGGCGGCACGCCGAATTTCTTCTTCTGTCGCGTCCGTGGCTTTGGCATGAATCAGGTTATTTCGCACGCCGATGCCGAAAAAGACGTTTGCCGGCGTGGCAAACAGGCTGCGGTTTACATCCACATATTCGCCTACCGTCGCTGGCCGATTGTCCTTACCAACAAGGCTTGGGCTGACAAAGCCCAGCAGATATTCCAGTAATGAAATCAATTGTGCGACTTGCGTGGCAGGATTTTTCTCCTGCTCAATCTGCGTCACAGGGCAGACTCCGAGGGGGAGCATCTTTTCACCTCATTAAGTTTCTACGCATTCGTTTGCGCCTGACCGTTGTGAGAACTATAAGAATGGCGCTGAAGAAACGATACTGACCGCTCGCGGATTCGTCAATTCCGGTGACCATGCACGCTATCCTGAAAAATTCGGTAACCGCCACGCGGCTTTTTCCGCCTTAGAAAAGCGGGAACTAGAAGAGAGCGCAAACTTAAGGTTGGCTCTTTCACCTCCACCTTCTTCGGAAGATCAACTGAGAAGATCAACTGAATGAAAAGAATGGCTGAATACGTCGAGTCTGGGGCAAACACCCCGCCGCCTGATCAGGCTCAACAAAACCCCGAGTTGCCGTTAGATTTAAGCGACAACGAATTGGTCGCTGCCGTGCGTGCTGGCGATGAGATGGCGTTTACCCGATTGTTCGAACGGCACCGCGGTTTGGTGTCGCGGTTGGGGTATCGCTTCTTCCCCCGGCGCGAACAGGTGGAAGAGATTATTCAGGAAGCTTTCGTCAAAGCTTACTTCGCGCTGAACGGGTATCAAGGCGGGCATGAAAAATCGTTCGCCTCGTGGCTGGCGCGGATTACGGTTCACACCTGCTACGACGAGTTGCGGCGAACCAAGAAGCGCAACGAAAGCCGAATGGGCGATTTGTCGGAAGAAGAAGCCGATTATTTGAGCGACCGGTTGCGCGATATGAGCGCGAGCGCCAACGTCGAAGGCTCCGCCATCTCGCGCGACCTGGCAAGTAAACTGTTGTCCCGGCTGAAACCGGAAGACCGCCTGGTCTTGATCCTGCTCAAACAGGAAGAACTCTCCATCGCCGAGATTGCCGAAGTCACGGGGTGGACATCCGCAAAAGTAAAGATGCGTTCACACCGCGCCCAACAAGGCCTGCGCCGTGTGTTGCGAAAGTTTTTGTAAGCCGGGAATTGCCGACATTGAAGGAGAGAGTATGTGGAGTAAAAACAGAATCCGGATTGAGGATGAAAAACTGGATCGCTTCGGGTCTGAATTGATGCAAGCGTTCGAAGCCAGCGAAACCGAAGTCAACACGGCGGCGGCGTCACCATTTCTGTTTCGCCGCATTTGCGTCCGAATCGAAGCTGAACAGCGCCGTCTGAGCGAAGAAAACAATCCCTGGCTTGCGTTATTCGTGCAAGTGCGGCGGGCAATCCCGGTCTTTGCCTTGCTGGCCGTGGCCGCGCTGATTTCCACGCTCTATCTGCATTCGGCCAGAAGCCAGTTCCCTGTTAACGGAGGCACAGGCAGCGACCAACAAACCACGCTGATTGCCGGATTGCCTGCGTTTTTGCAGGATTCGCAAGACGATGTGGAAGCGTCGCTGGTCGGCTGGCACGGCAGCCCACAGAGTCAACGCAAGGAGTAAAGATGGCATCGCTGAGCAAAGTCAAAACACAAGTCTGGTTATTGATCCTGGTCGTTTTTGTGCTGGGCGGCGTGGCGGGCGCGTCCATTGACCGATTGCTGTTTTTGAAAGGGCAAAACGCTGCCTCTTCAAACAAAGGAGAACGCGGCGGCCGGGGACGAATGATCGAACAGATGAAAACCGATCTGAATCTGACCGACGAACAAACTGTTTCTGTCAGGGCGATCTTCGATGATATGCGCAAGGAATTTTCACCGCGCCGGTTTGATGAATGCCCCGGCGTCAGAGAATCACGCGAAAAATCACGCGCCCGCATCCGCGCAGTCTTGACGCCCGAACAGCAGAAAAAATTCGATGAGATGAATGCCAAGCGCGACGCCGAAATGATGAAAGAACCGGCAAAAGATTCCGCAAAAGACTCAAAATAGACAAGGAAACCATATGGCCACTCCCTCCCCTCTCCCTGCTGACGTAAAGCGGTACCGCGCCACGCGGTTTATCTACCTGGTTTTCATTGCCCTGGTTGTTTTACCGCTTTGGCAAACGAGTCTGCTGGCGCAACAACCTGCCGATCCCGCTGCCGCTCAAGCCCACGCACAGGAAATTTTGAAACAAGCGCGTGAGGCATTGGGAGGCGAAGCCAACCTAAAAGCAATTCAAAGCCTGGCCGCGAACGGCAATTTCAAAGCAACTTTCATGGGACGCCCCGCGCAAGGCGATTTCAAAATCGAACTTCTGGCCCCGGACAAATTTCTGCGCACAACGACAGCAAGCATGGGGCCGATGCAGATCATTCGCACTGAGACCGTCAATGGCGATCTGGCTTGGACAGAAACCAAGAGCGAAATGGGTGGTGGCGGTGGTGGTTTTGGTGGCGGTGACGGCGGCGGCTTTGGTGGAGGCGCTGCTAGTGGCGGAGGCGGAGGTGGCGGTGGAGGCGGCGGCCGTGGCGGTGGCGGTGGTCGTGGAGGCAGTCGGGGTGGTGATCCGGGCGCTCCCGGTGGTGGCAGGATGATGGGTGCTGATTCGCCGGAGATGCAACGCCAAGCCCGCGCCGATGCCGCTCGATTTATGATCGCGGTGTTGCTGGCTCCGCCGGATGTTTCTGCCTTCAAATTCAGCTATGACCGCGAAGTGGCAGGAAAAGACGGAAAAGTGGATGCGCTAAGCGTCTTGGGCCCGGATGGATTTGGAATGTTTATGATGTTCGATCAAAAGACTCATCGTCCGAGCATGCTCTATTACGCCGCGCCTGCCCCTCGCGCGCCTCGCCGTCCGCAGGGGGGAGATCAACCCAACCCCGATGATGAAAATGGCGAGCCGAAGATGCTCGAATACCAACTCTTTTTCAGCGAACACAAACAGATTGGTAACGTCTGGCTGCCACACCGAATCGTCAAAGCTACGGGCGGTCAGATGGTCGAAGAGTGGAAGCTGACCAAGTACAAACTCAATCCTGATCTGAAAGCCAACAAGTTCGAGAAGAAAAAGTAACGTCCAAAGAGGCCGAAAGAAGAGAATACGGAACAAACGAAAATAACGAAACAGACGGAAAGAAGGGGTGTAATTTCGTCCTGATGTAGCGATAAATGTAATATCTGCAATAAAATCGGCCCTCCATAAAACGAGAGACTACCTCGTTTGTAGCTTGTCGAGAGCATCAGGAGGACCGAAAATGAAAGCTAGCATAGGCG
>JBBQVH010000184.1:0-10461 GCA_038211695.1 Blastocatellia bacterium
CAGAAATCAAGATCACCGTGGTCAAGAAGTAGCCTGCAACCAGAGCACTCGATTTCAGGGAGTCGCTCGTGCCGCGAGCGGCTCTCTGAAACAACGAAGCGACTGTACATTTTTTGGTAGTGAATCAGTCAGGAGAGATGACGGAACAAACTGAAATAACGGAAGAGACGGAAAAGGCATTGCCAAGCCAAGGTCGTGTTTCCGTTTGTTTCGTTATTTCAGTTTGTTCCGTATTCTCTCCTTCTCTGCCTTTTGAGCCATTACCCGCTTTTTAAACCTCAAGACCTGAACATGAGCAAAACAATCAATCCTCTCGTCAAAGTCGTTCGCACGTCTTCCGGACTTGGCCTGGTCGCGACACAAGCAATTCCGAAAGGAACCAGGATCATCCAGTATGTTGGCCCGATCATGAGCGTTGAAGAATCAACCAAAAAGGGCGGGATGTATCAGTTCGAAATCAGCGAGGAAAAGTTCATTGATGGAAGCAGTCGCAGCAACCTTGCCCGATACGCCAACCATTCCTGCCGCCCCAATTCACAGGCATATGTGTATGACGACGATGAAATTTGGATCGAAGCGGAGAAGAACATCAAGCCCGGCGAGCAAATTACCATCAACTACGGCAAGACCTATTTTGACCTTCACATCAGGCCGAAGGGATGCAGGTGCGCAAGCTGCCAAAATAAGAAAAAGCCACGATGAAGGTAGCGCCAGAGTTGAGGCCACCTAGCGTTTTGCCCGTTCGTATTGCACCGGGTAGGGAACGTCCACCTGCAAAGCTTTCGCTGCATGCAAGGGCCAGTATGGGTCGCGCAAAAATTCTCGCGCTATCAGCACTGCATCGGCTTCGCCATTGGCGATGATGCTTTCAGCTTGCTGTGGCTCCGTGATGATTCCAACCGCTCCGGTTTTGATGCCAACCTGCTTTCTTATGGCCGCCGCAAAAGGCACTTGATAACCTGGCGCGGCGGGGATTGCAGCCACCGGGACAGTCCCGCCGCTGGAACAGTCAATTAGATCAATGCCGATCTTCTGTAATTCGCGAACAAAGGCGACGGATTGTTCCAAATCCCAGCCGCCTTCGACCCAATCCGTTGCCGAGATGCGAACGAATACCGGCAGATGCGCAGGGAAGGCTTCCCTGACGGCGGCAGCAACTCTCAGCGGCAACTTGATTCGACCCGCGAAATCGCCGCCGTATTCATCGTTGCGATGATTGGAAAGCGGCGACAGGAATTCGTGCAGCAGGTAGCCGTGCGCCATATGAATTTCCACAACGTCGAATCTGGCGGCGTACGCTCTGTGCGTGGCCTGGATAAAGCGCGCGACCAGTTCATTGATTTCCGTCGCTGACAATTCGTGCGGCGTCGCATACCCATCCGCAAAAGGCAGCGGGCTGGGCGCAACCGTGGGCCATCCGCCTGATTCTGCCGAAAGCGGACGGCCACCGCGCCACGGAGTATCCGTTGCCGCTTTTCGTCCGGCGTGGGCAAGTTGAATCCCAGTTGCCGCGCCTTGAGATTTGATAAAGGCGGTGATGCGTTTGAAAGCTTCTGCGTGTTGATCTGACCAGAAGCCCGAATCCTTTGCCGAGATGCGGCCTTCAGGGGTGACAGCGCTGGCTTCGACAATGACAAGGGCCGCGCCTCCGACAGCGCGACTGCCTAGGTGAACAAGATGCCAATCGTTGGGCATTCCATCTTCACTGGAATATTGGCACATCGGCGAAACGAAGATGCGGTTCCGAAAACGCACGTCCCTGATCTGTAACGGTTCAAACAAACGGCTCATCCTGAACTTCTCCTGATTTTAATATTCTGCGGCATCCATCGTTACTTTGTGACCTGTCCGTCGTCAACCATCACCTGGTACACGGTTGAAATTCAGCGGACGATGCCGTATCGGTTGACCAGCGGAAGTTACACCTACGAACTTCTTACGAAACAGATTGAGACGAAAAACTGAATTCGCTGTCGAACAGATCTATGCCCAAGAATTTCAATGTGCGCCGTTGGTTAATGCTTTCCCCCGTCCTGGCGGTGATCGGCGTCTTGTTCGTTGGCGGGCTGGCGTTGGCGGCGGCGCAAAGTCTGGGGTATTTCGCGCCTTTGGGCGAAAGTGCTTTGACGTTCCGGCACTACGCAGCGTTAATCAATGACCGCGAGGTTTATGCTTCGTTATGGCTGACATTGAAGCTGGCCGCAGTCGCGACATTCATTTCGGCGGTTGGTGGACTGGCGCTGGCGCTGGGCCTGCGCGAAGCGGCGCGACGCAGCCGTGTGGTCAACCTGTTATTGCAGATTCCATTGTCCGTGCCGCATCTGGCGATGGCCGGCGCATTGATTACCGTGATTGCGCCAAGCGGGTTGCTGGCGCGCGCGGCTTATGCGGCGGGATTGATCCAACAGCCAGCGGATTTTCCTGCGCTGATCAATGACCGATATGGCGCGGGCATCGTGCTGGCTTACGTCTTGAAAGAAGTGCCGTTCATTGCGCTGATGACTCTGGCATTGCTGGCGCGGCTTGGTGACGAATACGAACAGGCAGCGCGCGTGCTCGGCGCTTCCCGTTGGCAGCGATTTCGATATGTGACTTTGCCGCTGGTTGCGCCCGCCGTCGTGTCGGCTTCACTGCTTGTCTTTGCGTTTATCTTCGGCGCGTTTGAAGTGCCATTTATTTTGGGGCGTCCGTTTCCGGCAATGTTGTCGGTGGTGGCGCAACAGCGCTATCTGGATGCGAATCTGGTAATGCGGCCCGGCGCGATTGCGTTGGCGGTGTTCAGCACGTTGCTGACAGCAGCGCTGGCGTGGGCGTATCTGCGATTGACTCGCGCGCTGCTTGGCCTGGAACGCCCCTTCATCCTGTAATCAAACATTCATGACAAAAGCCGCACCGGGAATAACCGGGAAGATTCTTGCGATGATTGCTGTTAGCGGCGTCGCGGTGATTCCGTTATTGCTGCTGGCGGCGCGGTCGCTGGCGCAATCCTGGTTCTGGCCATCGCTGTTGCCGCCCGTGTGGAGCATCCGCGCCTGGCAATATGTCTTTTCGCCGACGGCGGAGGTCTTCCCCGCGCTGACCACCAGCCTGACTATTGCGCTGGCGGTCACGCTATTGGCGGTGACGGTTTCGCTTCCGGCGGCGCGTGTGCTGGCTTGGCAGGAGTTTCGCGGCAAACGCGCGGTGATCTTTGCGCTGCTGCTGCCGGTGCTGACGCCGCCGCTGGCCGCGACAATGGGCGTTCACGCGCTGTTTTTGCGATATGGGTTGACCGACACGCTGATTGGCGTTGCGCTGTCGCATCTGATTTCGACCGTGCCTTACGCCACGCTGATGCTGACGGGCAGTTTTTCGCGCTTCGATCCTGATTACGAAGCGCAGGCACGCACGTTGGGCGCAGACGGCTTCGATGTCTGGCGGCACGTGACCTTCCCGGCCATCGCGCCCGGGCTGGCGGTCGCGGCATCGTTCGCCTTTCTGATTTCGTGGAGCCAGTATCTGACGACGCTGTTGATTGGCGGCGGGCGTATCCTGACGTTGCCGTTGACGCTGGTCGCGTTTCAGCGCGGTGGGGACGAAGCGATTGCGGCGGCGCTGTCATTGGTATTTCTTGCGCCAGCGGCTGCGGCGGCATTTTCCGTCGCGCGTTTTTTGAAGGAGGAGCCAGTAGGCAAGATTTGAAGACGATGAAGAGAAATAATCCTGTTAGTCATTTTCTGTGTTTACTTTTTGCAGGGCTATTGCTTTCCCAAATGTTTGCCGGGTGTGCGAAGACAAAGCCCACCGCCGGGCTGGCGTTGACCGCCAAACAATTCAATCGCACCGGCTGGGAAGAGATTGTTGCGCGAGCCAAAGGCAGCGAGGTCAACTTTGGGATGTGGTCGGGCGATGAAGTTCGCAACCGGTATTATCAAAGCACGGTTGCCCCGGCCATCAAACAGCAATACGGGATCACGCTGCGCTTCGTGCCCACGGGCGACGTCGCCGACATCATCAACAAACTGCTGAATGAAAAAGGTGCGGGCAAAACCGCAGGCGGGACGATTGATCTGGTCTGGATCAACGGCGAAAACTTCCGCACTGCCAAACAGGGCGGCGTGCTGTGGGGACCGTTCGCCGAAAGTTTGCCGAACATCAAACACTTTGCCGAAGACGTGCGGCAGCGGGATTTCGGAACTCCGATCGAAGGGTACGAATCGCCATACCAGCGCGCGCAGTTTGTGATTGCATATGACACTGCCCGCGTGTCTGATCCGCCGCGTTCGATTGAAAAGTTGCGCGAATGGATCAAAGCGCATCCGGGCCGGTTTACCTATCTGGCCCCGCCCGACTTCACCGGCTCTGCGTTTATTCGTCACATCCTGCTTTTTTATCTGAAACAGGATTTGGGTGGCACCGCTTTCGACGGCAAGTTCGAAGAACAGCTTTATCAACGCGCCGCTGCGGCGACGATTGCCTACCTCAACGAGATCAAACCTTATCTCTGGCGCAAAGGCGAAACCTATCCAACGTCGCCGAAAGAAGCCGACCGTTTGTTTGCCAACAGCGAAATTGATTTCACGATGAGTTACGGGCCGAGCTTTGCGTCAGAACGAATCGCGCGGGGCGAATACCCTGCGACTACCAGAACATTTGTTTTCGAAGAAGGCACGATCGGCAATTACAGCTATCTGGCAATTCCATTCAATGCCAGCAATGCCGCAGGCGCGCTGGTCGTCATCAATCATCTGATGTCGCCAGCCCACACGCTGGAACAGGGCAGGGAATTGGGATCACTCTTTCCGCTAATTCTGGAAAGCCTGACGCCCGCCGAACGCATCGCTGCCGAAGCGTTGCCGCTCGGCCCAGCCACTTTACCCGTTGCCGAACTGGCGCGGCATCAACTGCCGGAACCCGACACGCAGTATTTAGAACGGTTGGAAAAGGACTGGCGAGAGAAGGTGCTGCGGCAATGACGGAACTCAGGCTTGATAATCTGTCGGTCAATTACGGCACGACGCAGGCGCTGCGCGATTTCACGTTGACGATCAATCACGGCGAACTGGTAGCGCTGCTTGGCCCATCGGGTTGCGGCAAGACGACTGTGCTGAAAGTCGTCGCCGGATTGCTTGTGCCCGCCAGTGGTGACGTGCTTTTTGACGGCAGTTCTGTTCTATCAGTTCCAGCAGAACAGCGCGGCGCAACGATGGTCTTTCAACAGCCGCTGCTCTTTCCATATTTGACGGTTGCCGAAAATGTAGGCTTCGGGCTAAAGATGCGGCGAATGAAAAAGGCAGACATCGCTGCCCGCGTCGTGCAGGCTTTGCAATGGGTGCGGCTGGAAGGCTACGAACGGCGAAAACCGCGCGAACTATCCGGCGGTCAGGAACAGCGCGTTGCGCTGGCGCGCGCTTTGGTCACGGAACCACGGGTGCTGCTGCTGGATGAACCGTTTTCAGCGCTTGATGAAAATTTGCGCGGGGAAATGCGTCTGCTGGTGCGCGAACTGCAACAACGATTGCGGATCACCACGATCTTTGTCACGCACGATCAGCGCGAAGCTCTGGCCGTCGCTGACCACATCGCGCTGTTGCTGGATGGGCGAATCGAGCAGTACGGCGAACCGCGCGAATTGCTGCTCGACCCGCGCAGCGCGCAAGCCGCGCGCTTCTTCGGCTGGAAGCTGCTGGCAGGCGAACGGAACGGCCAGATCGTGAAAACAGTGAGCATCTGTGCAGGCGATTTCAAACTGTCGCGGGCAGGCGAAGATGGAAAATGCTATCTGGCCTTTCGTCCGGAAAACGTCCGGCTTTGCGCGTGCGGAGATCATGAAGGAAATCTGACCGGCAAGCTGGAATCGCTGATTGATTATGGCGCGCGCTGGCAATGGCGCGTTCGCCTGACGGGCGGCGAAATTTTGGAAGCCGAACAGATTTCCACGCCGTGCGAATGTCATCCGCGCGTTGGCGATGACATCAAACTGTTTTTGCCGGAGAATGCAGTGCGCTGTTATGCAGCAGCCTGAATCCAGAAAGAATCGCCAAAGAAGTTCATCAAGCTTCAGCTTGATGAACTTCGCTTGAGCATCTTTTCAAGCTGAAGCTTGAACTCTATTTTTCGAGGGAGATTTGAATGCCTGAACCAAGCGAGTGGCTATTTCCTGCTCATACAGATCGGGTGCAGTACGACCGTGCAATGGAGAAGCTTTCCGACCTGCACATTTATACCGGATCAAAATGCAATCGCGAATGTGACTTCTGCATTGTCTCTGGCCGCCCGGACGGCTGGTATCAGCCCATCACGGAAGAGACGCTGAGCGCGGTGTTCGAAATGGTTCCGATGGACGGCACGATCAAATTTTACGGCGGCGAGCCGACGATTGCACCGGACAATATGCTGTGGGCAATGCGCCGATTGCGCGACCGCGGCTTTCGGGGTTGGTTCACGATCTTCAGCAACGGCGTGCTGGCGGATCGCATACTCAAATTGCTGGAAGCCGACGCCCGCACCGATGTCGTGCTCAACTATTCGATCCTGCACGGAGAAGACGCGGAACCAATCCCGCCGGATTCGCTGGCCAGATTGAAGGCTTTTGCGGCGTCTTATCCCGACCGTATTTACTCGTCGCACGCAGGCGTCTTTCCGTTCGGGCGCGGCGTGGATTTTGTCGCGGAAGTCGGACAGGCACACATCAATGAACGAATGCAGACTTCAATGGCGAAGAAGATTGAAATTGGAGAGGTTGACCAATCTACAGTAGCCCAAGCCGAAGATCGTGGCTTTCGCATCTGCCCGCGCTGCCGCCCGGTGGTTGGGACGGACGGACGCCATCACGCGTGTCCTTTCGCGGTGGAATCGAAGATGCCGCACTTTGATATGGGCGCCGCGACCGACCCGGCGGATCAGGTGCTGGCGCGGTATCAGCGATTTTTGGATTGGATCAACGACGTGCTGGAGCCGGAAGCCGAAGCCTTGCAAATTCATCCCTGCCTGGTTTGCACCCATCATCTCAGCACGCTGCCACTGCCGTAGCCTGAGTCCCGCCCAAACCGTTGAATCCCGCCTACACTCGCCTGTCTCTGCCTTCGCCACCGTCTTACGCGCGTATCTCGGGATCACGGTTCATGGCTGTTCGAGCCGTGTGCATGGTGATCGTCGCTTTTGCATCGGACATTTGGATATTCACCTCGATTGATTTTGCGATAACAGCCTTCGTCAGGCTGTAGCTGATCCTTAGTGACCCTGGCAGGTATGTCAGGAAGGTAATTATCTTTTTTATCAAAATTGAAAACCATTGTGGAACTTTCCGCCCTGTCATGCGTGTACCCGCCCAAGAAGATAGATGGTGAGTTTGAATATTGTGAGGGTATTCGGAACTACCAACATCAGATATCTACAGCAATTCAGCCGCTAAAGTTCGCAGAAGGCTCGAAAGTGAGTGAGGCACTTTCGAGCCTCTCTCCTTTTAGGGGCGTGATCTTTCGGAGTCATTCCTCTTCGTTCATTTGTGTGATTCGACGGTGGCGAAACAGGTGGTCTCCAAATACCACCGCCAGGACCCAGATCAGCGCGGCTGCATAACCAGCGACCACATCGCTTG
Source organism: Blastocatellia bacterium (assembly GCA_038211695.1). GTDB lineage: Bacteria > Acidobacteriota > Blastocatellia > RBC074 > RBC074 > RBC074. The sequence continues at coordinate 7,580 of JBBQVH010000184.1, forward strand.
GATAGTGAACCCCCAGATAAATGCGGGAAAGGCCGATCAGCAGGATCAGCAGCGCGGCCAGCGCCCGGATGGCAAGGCGAACAATGCGGCTTTTAACACGCGCAGAGATAAGAGCCGCCATTGCACCGTAAAAGCAGAACGACCATAACGCATGCCCGCTGGGGAAGCTGTACGAAGTTGGCAAGAGCGTGTCAAAGAAGGGAAAAGGCCGCGCACGGCGGAAGCCCAACTTAAGCGCTTCAGTCAGCAGTACTGCGCCGAGAAAGGTGATGGCGAATAAAATCCCCGCGCGATGCCATCCGGCGATCAGGAAGACAATTGCCACGCAGATGCCGGAAGCAATAAGAAACTTTGGCGAACCGAGCATCGTGATGATCTGCATCAAAGAGGTCAGCGCGGGCGATGCGTATTGATGAACACTGGCACGGATTGCCGCATCAAATCGGAGTGTGTCACCTTCGAGTACCTCATCCGCCAGCCAGGCGAAAAGAACGAGTGCTCCCACAGCGATGGCCAAGCCGAAAAAGAGAACCAAGCCGACTTTGCGACTTAGCAGGTTACGCCGTCCTTCTTCAAACGAAAATAGATTCAATCAGACTAGCCTCGTCCTTTGCTGGTGAGTTGACCGCCATTTTTTGGCCTGAACCGTTTCACTCGCCGATTGCTCTCAGATCGAGGGCAATGATTGTTTTGTGGTCGCGCACGTATAGCATTGTGCTGGCACGAATGCACATGTCGAATTTGGCTTGAGCGTGGACGAAGGTGAGAAGGGTTGTTTACCCTTGAGTTGCTTTTCTGCCTTTGGCGCTCCTTGATCAACTAAACCATTTTGCATTTCCAGTGTAGAGTGCTTCCGTTGCACGGTCTTCAAGTTAAGGCAGAAGGGAATTCAGTGAAAACGAAAGGAACACAAGCATGACAACACCACACAAGAAACGAGCAGCGGCCTGGAAAGCGCTCGAGTCGCATTACAAAAAGATATCCAAGCTGCATTTGCGCCAACTCTTCGCGAAAGACCCGGAACGCGGCAAGCGAATGGCAGTCGAAGCGCTGGGGATCTATCTGGACTACTCTAAGAATCGTATTACGAAAAAGACCCTCAAGCTTCTTCTTCATCTGGCCGAAGAAGCCGACCTGCAAGCGCGAATTGACGCAATGTTTCGTGGAGAAAAGATTAACCTGACAGAAAATCGAGCCGTTTTGCACACGGCGCTGCGTGCTCCGAAAGGGGTGTCCATTGTGGTGGACGGTGAAAACGTGGTGCCGAACGTCCACGGCGTGCTCGACAAGATGGCTGATTTCGCGGATCGCGTGCGGAGCGGCGAGTGGAAAGGTCATACCGGAAAAAGCATTCGCAACGTCGTCAACATCGGAATCGGTGGCTCCGATCTGGGGCCGGTCATGGCGTACGAGGCGCTCAAAGCATACAGCGAGCGAGCGCTGACGTTCCGGTTCGTTTCCAACATTGATGGCACCGACTTCGCTGAAGCAGTGCGTGACCTTGATCCTTCAGAGACGCTTTTCATCGTCGCTTCGAAAACCTTCACGACACTCGAAACGATGACGAACGCTCACACTGCGCGCGACTGGTCGCTGGCGGGATTGGGCGGCGATGAGAAGTCCGTCGCGAAGCACTTTGTCGCCGTCTCGACGAATGCAGTAGAGATTTCAAAGTTTGGCATTGATACCGCCAACATGTTCGAGTTCTGGGATTGGGTCGGCGGCCGCTATTCAATGGATTCGGCAATCGGCCTTTCAACAATGGTTGCCATTGGCCCAAATCACTTCCGCGCCATGCTGGACGGCTTCCACCAGATGGATGAACATTTTCGCGCGACGCCCTTCGAACGCAATCTACCTGTGCTGATGGGGCTGCTGACCGTTTGGTACAATAATTTTTTCGGCGCGCAAACTGTCGGCGTCCTGCCTTACGAGCAATACTTGAAGCGGTTTCCGGCGTACCTGCAACAACTGACGATGGAGAGCAACGGTAAGCAGGTCACGTTGGATGGAAAAGGTGTCACCCGCCAAACCGGCCCCATTTATTGGGGCGAGCCTGGAACGAACGGGCAGCATTCGTTTTACCAATTGATCCATCAGGGAACCAAGCTTATCCCGTGCGACTTCATCGCCTTCGCCAAATCACTCAACCCGCTGGGCCGGCACCACGATATCCTCCTGGCAAATTTCATTGCTCAATCCGAGGCGCTTGCGTTCGGGAAAACGACTGAGCAAGTGAAGGCAGAGGGCACGCCGGATTGGCTTGTGCCGCACCGAGTCTTCGAAGGCAACCGCCCATCAAATACGATTCTTGCTGAGCAACTGACGCCGGAAATGCTGGGCAAGCTCGTCGCCCTTTACGAACATTCTGTCTTCACTCAGGGCGTCATTTGGAATATTGATTCGTTTGACCAATGGGGCGTCGAACTGGGCAAGGTTCTGGCGCAGCGCATCATTAAGGAACTCGGGCCAGAACTTGAGAGTAAAGACGAACCGCCGCTTGACCACGACAGTTCGACAAATGCCCTGATCCGTCGCTATAGAAAACAACGATAGAAGCGCACATTTGGTAAAAGATATGGATTTTGGCAAATAACCTCTTGACCAATCGTTATTATCAGCGTATAAATCGGGATTCGCCCTTACAGCAAGTTATAAAGCAATAGAGTAAATATTTGCCTATGATTGGCAGAGTAAGCATAGCGAATAGCTGCCGCTATTTATTAGTGGACAGGTGTAAGCGATATTTGAAAACTAGGTAGAGCGTTATTACGTCGAACCCTTGAGAATTTGTCTTGTTATCTTGAAGACCAAAAGTAGAGGCTGTTCGAAAGAAATCGGATAGCCAGGAATTATACTCTGAGAGTTTGATCCTGGCTCAG
>JBBQVH010000185.1:0-10075 GCA_038211695.1 Blastocatellia bacterium
GCCGCGCTTCGAACAGTTCATCCCGGCGGGTCGGAGCGGTTGGGCGAAAATCTTCTCCCAAGCCGACATCGGTTTGTCGGGCGCGGTGATCAACTTCAACGCCAACGCCGGGACGAGCGCGGGAGCCTTCAATCAAGGCCATAACCTGCACGTGCTGACGAACACTTCAACGCCAAACTACGTCATCCCCGTCTTCCCACCGGGGTGCTGATCAAGGTTGGCCTTCAAAACTCAACACCAACTTCTATCAAGGTCAGGACAGCAATGTCCTGACCTTTCATTTTGCGCGTAGAATTTCCCTACTGATGTTTGTGATCAGCCCACTACTACCAGCAATAGTTGACCATCCAATTCCACTTCAGTATATTCGCCGCGCCGGTAAGCACTCTTCACAATTAGTAATTCACAAAACAGACTTTTATCGCGCGACCTCATTGCAGTTCATCGCGCATTACCGGCAAAACGACTTAAATCACTAAAAATCAATTTGGCGAAGTGCCAGGTTTACTGACGGACAACCTGTCTTGTCAGGCAGAGTTTATAATTGTTAGCTGGACGCGCTGGCGATTTATCAGCCTGCCTTGCGACGACAGATCGCTGATTCTCATTCGGTCAAGGCCATCGCACCAAGCAGCGACGCGCACGACCGACACCGTTGATGTTTGAAACAGAAAGGGCATCCATGCACAAATCACACACACACTCACGGCGTTGGCTGTTACTTGCCATCACACTTCTGGTCATCACTTTCGGATTGACCTTCTCCAACCACTTTGCGGGCTGGGCATCAAAATTGGCGACGACGAAACTAAGCCAATCAGCAGCGGACAAACAAAAAATCATCCTCCCAGCCGGACAGGGAGATAAAAAAGCGGCGGCTAAATCCGGTTCCGCAGCGCAGCCTGCGGACGACGATGCCGATCTGCCGCCTTTCGCGCGCGGCATCATTGAAAAAGACGAATACCTGGAAAAGCGCGACGAATACATCCAGATGTTACGCGGCTTGCCTTACCCGGACGGAATCCCAAATCCCCGCGTCGCAGCGATCCGGCGATTACAACAACAAGAAATCGGGCGGCCAGAAGCGGCGCTTGACGCCTGGGTGCCGATTGGACCTGCGCCGATTCCGAACGGTCAGACATCGCCGGTACTGCCTGTCAGCGGACGTGTGACGGCCATTGACGTGCATCCGACCAACCCGAACATCCTGTACGTCGGCACGGCGCAAGGCGGCGTTTATCGTTCGCTGAACGGCGGCGCGACCTGGACGCCATTGATGGATAATGCTCTGTCGCTGGCGGTTGGCTCAGTCACCATCAGCCCGTCGAATCCAAGCACAGTTTTCGTCGGCACGGGCGAAGGCAATTTTTCGGGCGACAGTTTCTTTGGCGTCGGTGTTTACATCATTCAGAATGCCGATGGCGCAACGCCGACGCTGGTTGGCCCGCTCAACAAAGACGGCAGCAACAACGATGTTATGACCGGGCGTTCCATCGGCAAGGTGCTGGTGCATCCGACCGACCCCAACACGATCTTCGTGGCGACGACTTCCGGCACGGCGGGCAATGGCGGCGGCACAACCGGCTTGACCGTTCCGGCTCGCGGCCTTTATCGCAGCGTCAATGCGCTGTCGGCCAATCCTACATTCACCAAGCTGACCGTCAACACGGCCAATGGCGGCGACCGCAGCATTCCCGACGCAGTCTTCGAACCGGGCAATCCCAACAACATCGTTTGCACCGTGCTGGGTTTCAGCGGCGCGGGCGACGGCGGCATTTATCGTTCGACCAATGCGCTTGACCCCACCCCGGCCAATGTCGTCTTCACACGCACCTTGACGCTCGGCACGGCGACGGCGACACAGCGTTGCGATCTGGCCATCAACAAAGTCGGCGCCACCGTAACGGTCATCGCCGCGACCGCCGCCAGCAATGGCAGCGTGCGCAGATCAACCGACGGCGGAGCAACATGGTCAGCAGCCCTCGGTGGGGGCAGCACCGGCTTCTGTGGCGGGCAATGCGTTTACGACAACGAACCGGCGATCAGTCCCATCAATGCCGGCATCATTTTGCTGGGCGGCGCAACAACATTTATAAGAGCCACAGACGGTGCCACGTTCACTGCCAGCGGGCCGGGCTTGCACGCCGACCATCACGCAATCGTCTTTGCGCCGTCGAATCCGACCATCATTTATGAAGGCAATGACGGCGGCATCTTCAAATCCATAGACACCGGCGCAACCTGGTCGAGCTTGAACAACGCTGGCTTCAGCGCGACGCAGTTTCAAAGCATCACCGTGCATCCACGCGACCGCAACTTTTCGATGGGCGGCACGCAGGACAATGGAACGAACTTTTATCGTTCGGACGGCTCGTGGATTCGCGCGGACTTCGGCGACGGCGGCTATGCCCGAATTGACCAAAACTCTTACGACAATACTTCGGTCACGGCCTATCACACCTATTTCAACCAGACCAACGCGATGGGCTATGGGCGAATCACCAACACGGCCAATGCACAGGAAAATGGCTGGCAGTTTTTTGGTTGTGGGTTCGCCGGAACCGCGAACGGAATGACCTGCGCGGCGACCAACATTCTTTTCTACGCGCCGATGGCGTTGGGGCCTGGGGGCACAGGCAATCCGAATACTTTGTACTTCGGTTCTGACGTGCTCTATCGCTCATCGAACAGCGGCGTGACGATGACCAAGGTCAGCCAGGAACCAATTGTCGCCGGCGTGGCGATTTCAACCATCGCCATTTCACCGCAAAACGACAACGTGCGCGTCGTCGGATTGACCAACGGCAGGGTCTATGCCACGACGACCGGCGCAGCCACTTTGACCAATGTCACGTCGGCTTCGTTTCCGGTACGCGCTATCGGGCGCGTGGCTGTGGATCCGGCCAACGTTAATACAGCCTATGTCACGTTCCTCGGCTTCGGCGTCACCGCCGGCCAACACGTGTGGAAGACAACCGATCTGAATTCCGCCACGCCAACCTGGGCAGCAGCAGGCAATGGCATACCCGATGTGCCGGTGGATGTGATTGTGATTGATCCACAAAACCCAACCAACCTGTATGCCGGGACAGACATCGGCGTGTATCAATCAACAGATGGCGGAGCCAACTGGCTTCCTTATGGCACGGCGCTGCCGCGTGTCGCGGTATTTGATCTGGCGATTCAATCGCCCAATCGTATTCTGCGCGCGGCCACGCACGGTCGCGGCATTTTTGAAACTTCCCTGCCGGGCGTGGCCACGCCGCTGGCGACGCTGGAAGCCCAACCTGTCATTGCTTCCCCCATCATTGACAACGGTAACGGCGTCTTCGATGCGGGTGAAGATGGGGCCATCACGATTCCGCTCAAGAACGTCGGACAAGCAACGGCCACTGGCATCACCGGGACGCTGACCACTTCAACGCCGGGAGTAACGATCCTGGTCGGCACATCCGCTTATCCAAACATTGCAGTTGGTGCGACGCAGAACAATGTGACGCAGTTCGTTTTTAGAATCTCACCCACGTTCCTGTGCGGGACCAAAATCAATTTCACGTTGACCTTCGCTTACAACGATCCGGCCAGCCCCAGGACATTCAACTTCAGCTTGCCCACAGGCGTGGCGGGCGCAACGCCGAATACGTTCACGTATGCAGGCGCGCCAGTGGCGATTCCTGACAATAACGCGACGGGAATCTCAGTGCCGTTGAATGTCAGTGGCCTGACCAGCGCAATTTCTTCCGTCAAATTCATCATTGGCGGCACAAGCTGTAACACGACACCTGCTTCGACAACCGTTGGTCTGGATCACACATTCGTCGGCGACCTGGCCATCTTCCTGGTATCCCCCGCTGGCACCGCTGTTCAACTAACCCCGATCAGCAACAACAGTGGCGTGAATCTCTGCCAGACCGTTTTTGACGATGCCGCCGCGACGGCATTCTCTGCTGCCACGGCGGCGCAGAATCCCTTCACGGGATCGTTCCGCCCCGTTCAACCCCTCTCCGCGTTCGGTGGTGAAAATGGGAATGGTCAATGGTCGGTGGCGATCTTTGACCTGGGAGGTGGCGACGTTGGCAGCTTGCGCGCTTTCTCGCTGGAGGTCAGAACAGCAGTCTGCGCCAAAGCCAACACGCTTACGACCATCGCTTCTTCTGCCAACCCGTCCATCGTCGGACAAGCGGTAACGCTGACTGCCACCGTCGCTCCGGCGGGCGCTGCCACGGGCACAGTCCAGTTCAAAGACAATGGCGTAGCGCTGGGTGCGCCAGTTGCAGTTTCGGCAGGAGGCACGGCCAGCATCACGACTTCCGCATTGGCTCAGGGCATTCACCCGATCACTGCGGACTACAGCGGCGATGCCAATTTCAATGCCAGCTCGGGTTCGCTGACGCAAATTGTCAATCGCCTGGCAGTCAGTCTGGCTGACCCGGCGGTTTGTACGGGGCCAGGCGGTGTAGTCGCCGTCACGGCTTCGGTCACGAACAGCGGCAATGCGCCAGTGAACATTGCGTTCACTGCAACTTTGCCGCCTCAACTCTTGGCGTTGCCCGGAACTTGCACGGCGACTGTCGGTACCTGCAACGTCGTCAACGCCTCGACCGTGACGGTGGCGGCGACGCTTACAGCCGGACAAACCACCACCATCAACTATCAGACACAGATCGCTGACGGCACGCCGACCGGTACGCAGTTGTGCGTTAACTCTGCGGTCAGTTTCGGGGGCAATCCGGCGGCAACTGTCCAAGCCTGCACGACGGTCAACTGCCCGACGGTAGGCCCTGGCCTGCCATTAAGCAGCAACTCTCCGCTCAACGATCAGAAGGCCGGTTCGGTGTTGATTTACAACGTCTACACTTCGGCGACTGATCCGACGCGGCAGAACACCCGGCTTTCGATCACCAACACCAATCCCACGCGATCCGTTTCCGTGCATCTGTTCTTCGTGGATGGATCGTCGTGTTCGGTGGCTGACAGCTACATCTGCCTGACGGCGAATCAGACGGCCAGCTTCCTGGCCTCGGACCTTGATCCGGGAACGACGGGTTACGTCGTGGCGGTCGCAACCAATTCAGCCGGATGCCCGGTTAACTTCAACCACCTGATCGGCGATGAATACGTCAAATTCCAGAGCGGCCACGCAGCCAATCTGGCGGCGGAATCCATCACCGCAATTGCAGGCGGCTTGCCTCTATGCGATACCAATTCAACGACGTCAACTCTGGCGTTCGATGGCATCAGTTACAACGTGGTGCCGCGCGTGCTGGCGTTGGACAATGTTGGTTCGAGAGCAGATGGCAACGACACGCTGCTGATCTTAAATCGGATTGGCGGGAATCTGGCGACCGGCGCAAGCACTTTGGGCACGGTCTTCGGCATTCTCTACGACGATTCGGAAAGTGGGCTGAGCTTCAGCGTGACGGGCAGTTGTCAGTTGCGCAATTCGTTGTCGAATACTTTCCCGCGCACCACACCGCGCTTTGAAAACTTCATCCCGGCAGGCCGTTCGGGCTGGCTGAAGGTGTTTTCGCAAAGCGACATCGGCATCAGCGGCGCGGCAATCAACTTCAACGCGAATGCGGCAACAACGGCGGGAGCGTTCAACCAGGGACACAACCTGCACATCCTGACTAACACCTCAACGGCGAATTACACCATCCCGGTCTTCCCTCCGGGCTGCTAACATTCGACAATGAAGTAGTACCTGAAAGGGCTGACCATATTCCTGGCCAGCCCTTTTTTATCTTAACGGCTGCCAATATCGCGGCGAAACTGCATGCCTTCAAACTTGATCCTGCCGACAGCTTCATAGGCGCGCGCCGTCGCGCCAGCCAGCGTCTGAGCGCGCGCCGTTACTCCCAACACGCGCCCGCCGGCAGTCTCCACTTGCCCGGATGAATTGAGCCGGGTTCCGGCGTGCAGGACAACAACGCTCTCGACCTGTTCTGCCTCTTCCAACCCGCTGATGGTTTTGCCCACCGCGTAGCTTCCCGGATAGCCCGCTGACGCCAGCACGACACACGTCGTCACATCATCGCTCCAACTGGGCGTCACGCGGCCCAGTTCCCCACGCGCCACGGCAAAGGCCAGTTCGGCAAAATCGCTATCCAGCCGCCGCAAGATCGCCTGTGTTTCGGGGTCGCCGAAGCGCACATTGTATTCAAGCGTCATGGGACCATCCGCCGTCAGCATCACGCCGCAATAAAGCACGCCGCGAAACGGAAAGCCGTCCGCCCGCGCGCCTTCCAGCGAAGGCACAACAATCTCGCGCACAATTCGCGCCTCCGTCTGTGCGTCAAGCAATCCGGGCGTTGAAAACGCGCCCATCCCGCCGGTGTTCGGCCCTCGGTCGCCATCGAAGGCGCGCTTGTGATCCTGCGCCACGGGCATTGCGGCAAAATCCTTGCCGTCGCTGAACACCAGATAAGACAGTTCGCGGCCCACCAAACATTCTTCAATCAACAGCCGCGCGCCTGCCGTACCTAGCGTGCGATCCACCAGCAAATCTTGAATCGCCTGCCTGGCTTCGGCTTCGTTGGCGGCAACAACCACGCCTTTGCCTGCGGCCAGGCCATCGGCTTTGATCACAACTGGAAAGCCGAACGAACCATCGGCAATCGCTTTGAAGGCCGATTCCGCATCGTCCGCCACAACAAATCGCGCAGTTGGAATGCCGTGGCGGGTCATGAAATCTTTGGCAAAGACTTTGCTGCCTTCAAGCCTGGCCGCCGCCTGCACTGGCCCGAATGCCGCGATGCCGCGCGCCGACAGAGCGTCCACCAATCCATCCACCAACGGCTGCTCCGGCCCGACCACCACCAAATCCATCTTTTCGCGCGCCGCATAATCGGCCAGCGAATGAACATCAGCGGCATTGTCACCAGCATTGACGGGCGCGCGCTCCGTCAGCTTTAAGATGCCCGCATTTGTGGTCGCTGAAAAAAGTTGTTTGACTTGCCCGCCTGCTCGCAACACCCACGCCAGCGCGTGTTCGCGCCCGCCCGAACCGATGATGAAAACTTTCATGATGTGAACCTGATTTTATTTGCGATGCGCCCGATTTTTTTGGTATGAAAGAAGGTCGCCACTTTACCCTTGAACCGAAAAACGTCAAAGCGCTGCGCGGCGATGCCTTGACGATGCCCGGTCCAGCACGTATCCTTCGCGCTTCCTTCAACAGCCGCAAAGCTCACCTTCGCGTTACCGTCAAGCAAGAGCATCCGCACAGTTGAAGTTAGAATCCCAAGATTGCCATCAATGAAAGGCAGGTGAAATCAAATTGGCAGAAGTGAAACTCGGCGATAACGAGACGCTGGAAAGTGCTCTCCGCCGCTTCAAACGCAAGGTACAGACGGAAGACATCATTCGTGAAGTCAAACGCCACGCCTTTTATGTTCCGCCCGGCGAAAAAGCCCGCCTGAAATCCGCCCTGGCTCGCAAACGCAATCGCAAAAAATTCCGTCGTCCGATTCCGGTTGAATAAACCATCGGCTGATTCAGATAAAAACAAAGGCTGCGGAGCAAACGTGTTCCGCAGCCTTTGTTTTTAGTACCCACGGAACTCTTCCAACTTCGCGTGATAACCACATCTCTCTCCGCACACCGTTGCCCTTTGGCGACACCGCCTGCTTTAACTTCTCTGCCCTCGCAGGCCTGCCATATTGCTCATAAAGCACTTGCGGAAAAATCTTCCCTGCCTCGTGTTGTGGCTTGGCACTTGCCATAGTTTGCTGATTGCCATTGATTGGCCAGTTGAATTGGAACATTGATTGAACCGATTTGACGGAATTGATCTCATAGACTTTGGGCCTCAGAAACTTCGAGAGGACAGATAAATTGAATCAGCAAACGACGATTGGAAAGAGCTTCAGCGCGACGGGTGTGGGCCTTCATTCGGCATCACCGGTCAATGTGACGGTCAAGCCCGCGCCGCCTTATACCAGCTACCTGTTCCGCCGCACTGACCTCAATGATTTTGAGATTCCCGCCGCGCCGCAATACGTCACGCATGTCAGCTACGCCACGACGTTGATGAAATCAGGGGTGATGATCTCCACCGTTGAACATCTGCTGTCGGCGCTTTATGGCTGTGGCGTGGATAACGCCATCATCGAAGTGGATTCACTGGAAGTTCCAATTCTGGATGGCAGCAGCCAGCAATGGGTCAATTTGATCGAACAGGTTGGGATTGTAGAGTTGCCCGCCGCGCGGCCTTATCTGCGCGTGCTGAAACGAATTGCGGTAAGCGAAAAGAACCGCACCATGAGCATTGAACCGGCCAGCGAATTCCGCATCACCTGCGAAATTGATTTCAACCATCCGATGATCGGCCTGCAACAGTATGAAGCTGCTTTTCGCAATGGCAGCTACGCCAGAGAGATTGCGCGGGCGCGCACCTTCGGGTTTGTTGAAGAGTTGGAATTGCTCAAACAAAACGGGTTGGCGCGCGGCGGCTCATTGGAAAATGCGATTGCGCTAACGCGCGATGGAATCCTGAATCCCGACCCGCTGCGCTTTGATGACGAATTTGTCCGCCACAAGATTCTGGACATCATCGGCGATCTGGCCCTGGCGGGAATGCCGATTCTGGGACACGTCAGAGCATCGCGATCCGGACACGGTCTGCACACCATGCTGCTTTCAACTTTGCTGCGCGACCGCGAAGCGTGGGAAATAACAACCGCGCCGGAAGGAGCGGTTACAAGCTAACCTGCGCAGCTTAAAAGTCCTCGGCCTGATTAAAGATTGGGTAGTGGTTCATGTGGGGGAGATGTGTCAGTAGCCCGACCGTGAGGGAGGGCCGCCGGACGCCACGCCAGCCCTTGCTCACGCGCGGGCTACTGACAGGTGGTTGCATCGTGCTCTCTCTCTTCACTGAGCCACTACCAAAGATTGGGCGCGCTGATTTCACTTTGCGCGAAATACCGGCGAGGTCAGCCGTGATGGCAGCAACACCAAATCCTCGACTAAACAACCCAGCACAGTAACCGCCGACAGCAGCCCGAACGAGGCAATCGGTTCGAAGTTGGAAATGGCAAAGATCGCGAACGTCGCGGCCAGCGCGATGTTGGCGTAAATAATTGGCCGGCCGCTCAGCCGCATGCTTTCGATGATGGCATCGCGCAAAGGCAGGTCTTCGCGCTGAACGCGCCGGAAGCGCACGATGAACTGCACGGCATTATCCACCGCCAGCCCCAGCACGACGCTGGCCACCAGACTGGTTGTCAGGTTCAGCGGAATTCCGCGCCATCCCATAAAGCCAAAAAAGAACAGCACCGGAACCAGATTCGGGATCAGCGCCGTCAGCCCCACGCGCACAGAGCGGAAGAGCATGGCCAGCATGACAAAGATCGTGACCAGCGCAATGATGATGCTCCGTTCCTGTTCGCCGGCAATTTGATCCGACGTGCGATTCAGCAGGACGAACGTTCCGGTAGCATAAACGCGAAACTCCGGCAGCAATTCCCTGCCTCGCCGTTCGACTTCGCGGATGGCAGCGGCCATGGCCTGTGAACCGCTCAGATTTGAACGAAGAAGGATGCTTGCCATTCGCCCGTCTTCTGTCAGGAAGCTTTTCATTTGATCGCGTTCCGACAGCAGTTCCGCAATCACTTGTTCATCATCGGGAATCACATATTGCCGCGAATCGTTCCCGTGAAAAGCGCGGTTGAAATTCTTGACGAAGTCGGCCACGGACAATGCGCGATCAATCCGTTGCCCGCTACCGATTTGAAGCTGCTCGGCGAACGCTTGCAGTTCAGCCATGCGCCGCAGCACATCCGGTTTGGTAATCGCGCCTGCTTGCTTGCCTTCGACAATCACTTCGAAGGTCACAGCGCCCGACAGACGCCGGTTAATTTCAGACAAGCTGACTTGCGTTTCCGTGTGCGGCTTGAAGAACTTGAAGTAATCAATCTCAATCTTGATCCGAAAGACGCCGATCAAGCTGCCAACCACGACAACCGCCGTCAGCGCGTAAAGCAGGTTTTGATGCGATGTCGCCCAATGCCCAGTTCTATCCAGCAGCCATGCCATTCCGCCATCCAATTTGGAATGGCCAGAGGAAAATGCATGC
>JBBQVH010000186.1:0-10014 GCA_038211695.1 Blastocatellia bacterium
CCTCAACCAGAGTCAACCGGATGTTAGTCCTGCCCGAAGCGCGTCAGATGTGAGGGATGGAACTGTATCTAAGCGGTTGTTACCTCGGATCGGGCGAGTACCTGATTCCGGTTTCGGCGGAACACTCGCCGGAGCCGCACCGGGAATACAAGGAAAGATGGGGCATTGAAACTCTGTTCGGAGCGTTGAAATCGCGGGGCTTCAACCTGGAAGAGACGCACTTGAAAGACCCCGAACGTCTCTCTCGCTTGCTGGCGTTACTCGCTCTCGTTTTCACTCTGGCCTTTCTTGTTGGCCAGTGGCAAGCGGCGATCAAAGAGTTGAAACTCAAAAAGCATGGCTATCCGCCCAAAAGCATCTTTCGCCTCGGACTCAATCTGTTGTGCCGGTTAGTGACGAATCTCGAACACCTCGATCTTGTTGCCTGGCGGAAGGTTATTAACCTTTTGTCCTGTAGTTAGGCCTGACACATAGGCGCTTCCAGTATTATCAACGGCAATGCCAACAGAGTCAGGGTTGGAATATGCTGAGCCAAGTAAGGTGGAATAAGATAGGGCCGTCCCGGTAGCGTTGAATTTTGTAATGAAGATATAGTTCACAATGAATCCCCCGCCAGAGCCGAAGGTATCCGTTGTTCGATATGCGCCTGGTGTCATCTGAAAAGGCGTTCCTTGCGGTAGCCGTATGTCCACGTACCCATTTGTTGTAATTCCTGTCACATATGCATTGCCGTCTTTGTCTACCGCGCTATCCTCCCCGAGTTCGCCAGTGCTCCCAGCGCCAAGATAGGTGGAGTAGATGAGTCCCGTACCGGTGGCGTTCAATTTGGTGACGAAGGCATCAGCATATGTAGGAAGGTAGCCGGGCAAGGTGGGATACGTGGCGATGGCTGGCTGGTATGCGCCCGGCGTCGTCGGAAAGTCAGTCGCATTCGTGTATCCGGTCACGTAAGCATTACCCTGCGTATCAATCGCGATGGCTTTAGCGATATTCACTTTCGGCTCAGTGCAGGAAAAGTCGTCTCCCCTTTCAAGAAAGTGGAATAGACCAGCGCATTGCCTGCCGCATTCAGCTTGGTCACGAAGGCATTGTAATAGGTGTTAGCGGATCGCCCGAACGAGGTTTGGAACGCCCCCGGCGTCGTTGGGAAGTCGGGCGACTCGGCGCGCCCGGTGATGTATGCATTGCCTGCGGCGTCCACAGCAATATCGTTAATCCGGTCATCCGTATTGCCACTAAAGGTGGCCGAATAAATCAATGCTGTTCCAGTCGCATTCAATTTGGTCACCGAAAGGAAGGCACCAGGAATCTGAAAGGCTCCTGGCGTTGCCGGTATTTCCCCCACGACGTAAGCGTTCCCCACGGAGTCTACCGCAATGGCTGAGCCGTAAGGGCCGAAGTAGGTGGCATAAGCGATCACCGGATCAATCACCAACGGCAGGCTGGCATCATACGTGCCGATTTGAAAGGCGACTGCCCCTCTTTTGCCAAGCACATAGCTACCCGCCATTTCGTGTCGTGCGCCATTTGCCTCTTGATACACCATTGGCCTGTGCTGCCGTACCTCGCCCGCTTTCGTCTGCAAGACCAGATCACCGCTCGTATCTATCCGCATCTTCTGCGCGCCTGCAAAACTCAACTTGATCTGTTTCGGATTGGCCCCCGGCGCAACCACAAAGTGGACTTTTAATCAATCAGGAAGAATTGTTGGAGCGATTTCTGACCTTGCGCGGCAAGGAGCGACAGTCGGAATTCATCACCGTCACGGATGCCGCCGAGATAGCTGATTGCAGCCGCAATGCCGTGTTGAAGTGGATCAATGAAGGAAAGGTCGAGGCGGTCAAGGTGGGCGGAAAATTCAGAATCTGGCAACCAACTCTAAGCTGTCATCTGCGCTAGGATATGTGATGATTCGATTGATGGGCACGGCAAAGCGCCTGGCTTGCACGGATGCGAGCCAGGCGCTTTTGTTTTTTGCGGTGAGCCTCTGATGGCAGCCTTACTTGGCGGCCAGTGCGTTGACGTGGCCTGTCAGCCGCGCTTTGTGGCGAGCCGCTGCGTTGCGATGCAGGACGCCTTTCTGAACCGACTTATCAATCGCCGAAATCGTCTCTGGCAACAAAGCCTGAGCTTCCTGGGAATCGCCCGTGTCAATTACCGTGCGCAGCTTTTTGATGGAAGTGCGAAGGCGAGTGCGATTCGTCGTGTTAATGGCATTGCGGCTCGCATTCTGGCGGTCGCGCTTTTCAGCAGATCTATGATTTGGCATATCTTTTTGAAATCCTTGTTGCGGAAACTGGGCGTTGGAAAGTGCGCGAGTATAGGGACGCCCCCGTAGGCTGTCAAGCCAGTTCACGTTCTGAATCGCTGGCCGCCATTACAAGAAGAGCGGCCAGCGATCTCAGGTTACCATTATTTTGCGCCGTTGGTCTGCTCGGCCTTCGAAGGGGCGGCCTTCATCTGGTCACGGAACAGATTGAGCAACAGCAGCGTGCCCAATCCGCCACCAGCACCATCGCCATTCCCGCCAGTCGCCATCACGTCCGGCGTAATGCGGACGCCCTTCTCACCGATCACCTTCAACGTCTCGACCAACGCGACGCCTTGCGCGCCAAGCGCGTTGACCTGCTCACGATAAGCCACGCCTTGAGCTTCACCCATCAAGCGCACCTTCTCAGCTTCAGCCTTGCCGGTTTGCAAAATGTAGTGCGCTTCGCCTTCGCCTTCAGCTTTGCGCTGTTCAGAGCGGCGGCTGGAGATCTCGACGCCGACCGTCGCTTCCATCAACGCTTTCTGGTTGTCGGCGTGGGCTTTGGTCTTTTCGAGTTCGATACGATTGACCTCGGCTTCGCGCTGCGCGGTAAACATCGTCTGGCGCTGTTCGGCCAGCACCTTTTCTGTCTGCGTCTTCATCAACTCTTCTGGCAAACGAATATGGCAGATCAGCACGTTGACCACGTCCACGTGGTACTTCAACAAGTGCGCGCGGACGCGGGCTTCGGCGCGTTCCTGCTCTTCGTGGCGGTTTTGCAGGTAAGCCATCGCCGATGATTCCGAGGCCTGATTACGGAAGATCGAATCAATCAGCGGATGCATGACGTTTTGAATCAGCCGGTCAATCGAACCAATCTTGGCGACCATAAACGGCGCGTCTTCGGGTTTGACGCGGAAGACGACGCGGACTTCCAGGCGCATAGAAAACCCGTCTTTCGAAATCACCTCGAACGGGTCGAACGAGCCTTTGACGTCTTCCGCCGTCCATTCAACGGTCTGGTTAGTCGTCATAATAACGACCGGCGTAACGGCCAGCGTGTTGACGTAATAACGTCCGGGGCCGACGACCGCCTCCTGAATGCCGCGAAAACCTTCGGGCACGACATAGGCTTCATGCGCGCCTTGATCCAACCGCTCATCCGCCGGATCGCTCAACTTCAATTCTTGTTCGATGCGAGCGAGGTCGTCGCCTTTAATGCCGTCGAGTTGGTCGAGATGAGCGGCGGCCCGCGCCAACTGCTCCCGCTCTTCCCGCTCCAATTTCGCGCGAACTTTTTCAGCCATCGCGCGGCGAATCTCTTCGCCCGGGTCTTTGCCGATGTTCGAGACGATGACGGCGACTTCACCCGGCTTGACCTCTTTGGCTGTGTCGGGAATCACTTTGAAGAGCATTGGGTTGATGTAGTAGATGCCGGGCAAGAGCAGGTCTTTCTGCGGGCCGCGCTGGCCGCCACTTTGGATGAACTGGTTGCCGTTTTGAAAATTGCCATGGCCTTCGACCGGCGCAGCCACGTAATCGCGCGGATTGAGCGGCGACCCATCCAACGCTTCGACCAAACCAACCTGGTTTTCGTTGATGATGGCCGCGTCGGCCAGTTGAAGCGTGAACAATCCGGGTTTGACACTATTGTCTTCCATCGAGATTGAGTTGGTCAGAATGCGATAGGTGCCGGGCGTCAGAATGTCCACTTGCGAACCTTTCTGGCCATTGGCGGCAATGAATTGTTCGGCGTTCTGGAAGTTGCTGTGGCCTTCGACGCTGCGGCCAATCAAGCGGCCTGGATCGAGCGGTGCGCCGTCGGCAGCGTTGACCAAACCAACCTTGCCCTGCGGAATCATCGTCGCCTTCGCAATCGAGAGGCGGAACAGGTAAGGGTGAATCGGCCACAAACCCGGCGGCAGCGTCCGCATTTGAATGCCTTTGACGCCGCCTTCTTTGATGAAGGCAATCGGGTCTTGGAAGTTATTGTGTGCATTCTGCGCGCGGTCGGGGGCGAAGATGCGGCCTGCGGGGAGCGGCTCGCCGTCAATCGCTTCAACGATGCCCATTTCGTCCGAACCAATTTCAATCAGCGGCACTTTGCTCACGACTTGCTCGAACGGATAGCGAATAAAGTGCAAACCGGGTTTGAGCACATCAGCCTGAATGCCGACTTCGCCTTCGGTCGCCACGACGCGACCGGGCGGCATCTTGCGGCCAAAATAGCGGCGCTCTTTGATGGCAATCTCTTTCGCGCCGACGTTGACCAGAATTTTGCTCAACACATAAAGCACGATCAGTAGCACCACAAAACCTGCGACAAGCAGGACGGGTGAAAATCCAAAAACGGAGTTCATAGTTTTCCTTTGCTGCTAGCGAATAGGAGTTGTTCAACATCAGGCCGACCGCCGATTTCCCGCCGCTAGCTCACGGCGAACATCAGCAATTGCCTGTTTCAGCAGAAAGCCTGTGCCCGAAGTTCTGACCTCACTGGCAACCAGCCAGTAGGCGCTTTCGACCGTGGCGAGAAATTCTGTTGCAGAAACTTTCTCGATTCGGCCATCGCGCCATAATGTCAATGCCGCATTGATCGCGCGTCTGAAAACCGCCGCGTCGTCCGCAAGCGCCGCCAGATAAAGCATCTGCGCCAACGAACATGCGCCGGGCGATTTGCTCCACAAATCAATCATCGTTTCAGCAAATTGGCTGCTCGATCGCAGCTTCTGGCTGGTAATGATGTGTTCAGCAATTGACTGTAAAACTTTCGGGTTGCCATCTGCCTGGGTAAAGACTGCCTGCAAAACTTGCTTGTAAAACTGCGCTTCGTTGAGAGCATGCGCTTCGTCGAGTGTTGTGATCTCGCCTTCCGCCGCGCGCGCCAACAATTGCTGGCGCTTCGCGTCTTCGCGTAATTTGATCTCCTCTTCAACCATCGCTCTCGCTTCTTCAGCGTGTTGTCCGGCAAACAATCCAGCGAATTGAGAAGGAGGAAGCTGGCGGGATATTTCCGACTTCAGGCCTTGGCGAGTTGAATATCGTAACGCGATCGCTGTAGCCGTGATCAAGAGAAGCGAGATAAAGAGAATGATGCTCATAACAGTTTGCCCAATGCGCCCAATGCAGAAGAGAAAACTCTTGAAAGTGTTTGGCCGAATTTTGCTGGGCATTCTCCTTCGCCAAAGTACGGTGGCCGACGCAAGCGAGTTCAAAAATCGTTATTGAATCTACGCCCCTTCAGAGAGACTTGCCAGGCTTCGGACACAGATTGGTTTTATGGCAGCGTGGGTATCGGGTAGAATCCAGCCCGCAATAAACCCAACCAGTCAATGAAGGAGTAAACCAGTGCGGAATTTTTTAGAAAGCCGATTGGGCAAAGAAATCGAAGTTCAATGTGAAGGCACGATGATCAAAGGCAAGGTGGCGAAGATTGAAGGCAATGTGCTGCATTTGACCAAAGACGAAGACAGTTGCTACGTCAATATTGAAAAGATCCTGGTCGTTTGGGACTCACGCGAAAAGAAAGCGCACGCGCCCGGATTTCTGCCAAAAGCAAAATAATAGTTGGATGACAACAAAGCCGGGAGATGAAAAGTCTGTCGCGCGGCAGGTTTTTCATCTCCCGGCTTTCGTTTCATTTACCTTCGTGCCACCTCCCAGTTTCCCGGTAGCGGCACACGCCGATATCCGATCACTCGCTCTGCCCAATAACCGGAGTAGAACGAACGCACCACCCCTTGCGAAGTGGAAGAGTGATAGAACGAATACCCATCGCGCACAATGCCAACATGGGTCAAGCCTCTGAAAAAGACGAGCGTACCGAACTCCGCCTCTTCTTCTCCCGAGGCTTCTGGCAGCGTCTCCCAGAGCGTGCGAGCAGAAGTTCGCGACAGGTCAATCCCCGCCTCCTGAAATACCCGCCAGACAAATCCGGAACAATCATAACCGCGATCATCCATGCCGTTTGAGCGATAAGGCGCGCCTATACGATCCTGAATCGCGCCGTACAGCAATGCTTCGATTTCCGGATTTTGGTGTGGCGTGCGTTTGCGGGAATGCAATTTAGGACTCGAAGAAAATGATCGGCTGAAGTCATCAGGCAAGTCGAAGTAAGCACCGCGCGTATCCCTGCGGCTTTGCGCTTCGGCACGTTGCCCAATGAGCACCAGCATCATGGAAAGAGCCATAAGACACACTACTAGCCGATATGCTTTACGCATAGTTCAAAATCTCCTTTATTGATCGGTTGGTCTAAGGGGTCGGCTAGATCGGTGAGAATACTGGCAACGATTGGGAACGATCTTGATGAGAGCTTATTTGAATGGGGTTTTGTACGGGGCTTTGGAGGCGGGCGAATATTAGCGACAAACGATTAATCTGTCACCATAAAAATTAGAAAAAAGCATGACCGGAGGAATTGCCATCAAATTCTGATTGACGGCAATTCCTCCATTCATTGCAGATCGAATAACTGCTTCAGACTTTCCAGTTTTATTCGCTGGTAAGATTGAGTTCAGGCACGGCAGGCTCCGGCGCACGGCGATAACCGGTGATGCGCGATTCCCAGTACCCGGCAAAGGTTGAAAGCGTCACGCCCTGCGACCGCGAAGCGTGATAGAAAGTGGATGCATCACGTACTATACCAACGTGCTTCAATCCGTTGAAGAAGACCAACGTGCCGAACCGATTCATCTCTTCGCCGCTCGCTTCAGGAAGTTGATTCCACAAAGCGCGTGCGGCAACGCGTTCGAAGTTTGTGCCCGCGTCCTGGAAGACACGCCAGACAAAACCCGAACAGTCATACCCGCGATCATCCACACCGAAGAAACGGTAGCGAATCCCCAGCCGTCTGGTAACCGCCTGATAGAGCGCAGCCGATGCGCCATCGGCAAACGCCAACGGCGGCGTTAGCAGCGGTGGGCGAAGCATTGGACGAAAAGCCGGAAAGACCAGCGAGGTAAAATTCTCGAATTCAACAGGGGGCAACGGGGGCAACTGTGCCGCGGACTCTTCATTCGCCGGACGATTAAATACGGTTTGTGCATTCACGCACAGGGAAAGACCGGCAAACAAGAACACGCAACACAACAGCCGTAAAGCTGTCGTCATAAATCGAGTTCTCCAATCTCAAGTTTCTAAATTCGTTTCGTTTTACTTTGCTGAGAAGTACTACCAATGTGGCAAAATCCTAGCCGATGAAGCCGAATTTGTCACGTCGGCAAAATTTATGGAGCAATCAAATGGTTACCGCTGAAATTCTTGAACAGCTTGCCGCGATCGTCGGAACTGAATATGTCACGACTGCGCCTGATGTCGTTGCCGCCAATTCGCAGGATGCGCTGAAGCAGGTCTTTTGTGCGGAAGCAATTGTCTTCCCACGCACCGCCGAAGAAATCGCCGCGATTATGAAGCTGGCGAACGAACAGAAAATTTATGTCACAGCGCGTGGTGGTGGCGTGGGCTACACCGGTGGCGCGGTTCCAATTCGAGGCGGCATTGTGCTGGCAACCAGTCGAATGAACCGCATTCTGGAAATCAACAAGGCAGACCTGGTCACGGTCGTCGAACCGGCGGTCAAGAATTACGACTTGCAGCAGGCCGTCGAAGCAGAAGGCTTGTTCTATCCGCCCGATCCGTCAAGCTGGAAGGATTCGTTCATCGGCGGCAACATCGCGCTCAACGCTGGCGGCCCGCGCTGCGTGAAGTATGGCAACACCAAACAATTCGTGCTTGGCCTGGATTTTGTCACGCCCACCGGCGAGATCATCAAAGCCGGCACGCGCACGCCGAAAAACGCCACCGGCTTTCATCTGGAAAGCCTGCTCGTCGGCAGCGAAGGCATGCTCGGCATCATCACGCGCTGCATTCTGCGGTTACTGCCAAAACCGGAAACGCGGCGGACTGCGCTGGCGATCTTTGAATCGGCGCAGGATGCCTGCAACTGCGTCGCCGACTTTACCAGTTCCGGCATTCTGCCCGTCGCGCTGGAATTGCTCGACCGCATTTCGATCAACGCCATTGAAGATTTTGAGCCTTCCGGACTGCCGCGAAGCGCCGGAGCACTGCTGATTATCGAAGTAGACGGATTGCGCGAAGCCGTCGCCCGCGAAGCTGAAATCGTCCGTGAAATGTGCGCCAAACATCACGCCATCAAATTCACCTTGGCCAACGACGATGCAGAATCTGAAGCCATTTGGGAAGTCCGCCGCAAAATGTCTCCGGCGGTCGCCAAAACGGGCATTATCAAACTCAATCACGACATTGTCGTTCCGCGTTCGCGCATTCCCGAAATGCTGGAATTTCTGCAAGGATTGAGCGCGCGTTCCGGCTTCCTGATTCCCACCTTCGGCCACGCCGGAGACGGCAATCTGCACACCAACATCATGCTGCAAACCAACGACGAAGAGACGCGCAAACGTGGCGCGGCAACCGTGCGGGAAGTTTTTCAGAAAGCGTGTGAACTCGGCGGGACGATTTCGGGCGAGCACGGCGTCGGCTACGCCAAAGCGCCCTTCCTGGATTTGGCGTTGACCGCGCCGACGATCGAACTGATGAAGACGATCAAGCGAGCGATGGACCCGAATGGCATTTTGAATCCGGGCAAGCTGTTTGAAGCGCCGCTGGCCGCGCACGAGGTAGGCTTCATCAACGCGCATCAACCTTGCTGCTGATCGGACATCCCGCCCTTGACTGGCTCCGATGCCCGCCTCTTTGCCTCAACATTATTGGCAGCCAGAAGCGGTTCGGCGCGGTCAAAGCAGATTTTCATTCGCAGCCAAACCCATTCGACAGGCGTTTCAATTCCAACGCGGCATTCGGATCGGCTACGGCGGCATGTTTGTGTCGACATCGGGGCGGTGAAGTCGGCGGCGCGATAGACTTCTAATAAATTTAGTTTCACGCAAAGACGCGAAGTCGCCGAGAAACCGAAGACGCAGGAAACGGTAAACCTGAACGAAATAAGGTCTTTCCTGCTTTCCTTTCTTCCACTCATGGCGGCTTGGCGTGAAATTTCTTTTTCTTGAAAGCGATAACCCGGATGAGCGCGCAAAACATTGACAGCCTTGTACTGCTTGCTTACCCTGCCCGTGCCATTGAGGCGGGCCTCACGCCGGCTTCATCACTGGCGCATTTCCCGAAGAAAGTTTCACCACTCTTATTCTGCTCCTGCGGGGGTGGCTCGCGCGCCGCCCGCGTTCGAGCGCACGGGCCATCCTCACAGCGGCAGGGCGCAGGCCTTGTGCGCGGCTGAAGGAGCAACAATGCGAACTACACTCACGACTACAGGCACGACCGATTCCATTTCTCGTCAGACGGCACGGCGCGCGGCGTTGGCGGCGGTGATGCTGGCGCTGGCGCGGGCCGGCGGGCAGGAGCGCTTGGAAGCTAGGCGCGCGGCGCTCTTGGCGGCGGCGCCCAATACCGAGCGGCTCAACCAACAAGGCTTGGACGCGGTCGCGGGCGAAGCGCAGGCGCGCGGCGCGCTGGCGGCCTCCGCCTCGGCCAGGCCGGCCTCGACGATGATGATAAGCGGCTGCGCGACGCCGAGTTTCGGCGCGGGGACTAATCCTCGCTCCGTGGCGGTGGGCGACTTCAACCGCGACGGCAAGCCCGACCTCGCCGCAGTAATTCTCGGTTAGGGTCGGTGGAAAGATCGTTTGGATTCAAGGATTGAAGCAATGAATGCGTCAAGACACTTCAGTTCTGCAGCCATCTTTTCGGCTTTGCTCGAACCAATGTTGTTGCCTGTTGATTGCGGTCTG
>JBBQVH010000187.1:0-9824 GCA_038211695.1 Blastocatellia bacterium
GCTTGCAAATGCGTGCGCCCAATAGGCGACTTGACCAGCGACTGTGGAACAAGATGGTATCTTGTTCCCGACCGCCAGGCACAAGATGCCATCTTGTGCCACATCTGCCAGCGGTCGCACACAAGTGCAAACCGCTATAAGCGCAATGAGGTTAAGTTAAGCGGTCAGTGGCGTGGACTTTAGTCCGCGCCTAAAGCACAGCGCGGACTAAAGCCCACGCCACCCTTGCTACAATTTTGCCTAACTTAACATCACTCGCCTAAGCCACTGCCAGCTACTGTTTTTCAAAAATGAGCTTGGAGGTTTGTGTGCCCTGCGGCGAATGCCGCGTGCGCTCGATTTTCAGGGCGGCGCCCTTTTCGATCAATTGCCATTGTTCTTTGGTCGTGACGGTCACCGGTTTCCCCTCGTTCTCACCCGTGATGGTGGAGTGCAGCTCAAGCGTTTTGCTGCTTTCGATCCATCTGGCTGTCAGCTTCATGGTCCCGGCCAGCGGGCGCACGACGTCGGCTTCGGTTTCGCTGCCGTCCAGGTTGTAGTTCATTTCGCGCGAAGGCTGTTCCCGTCCGCGAATGATGGTTTTCTGCTCGGCGGAAAGTTGCTTCGCGTCCTGCGTCACGATCAATCGGACTTCGGCATCGCCCAGGCCGCCGGTTAAGCCTTCGCTTTTGGCGCGATTCAAAACCCACGTTCCGGCGAACTTCGGCACCGGTGATTTTACTTGTCCAAGCCCGGCGATGCTCATCGCCAGCAGGATCAACGCACACATCGCACGGAATTTCATTGAATGCATTTGAAGTGATTTCCTTCCAGGATAAAAATTGTGGGGGCAGGGGATCAGTCATTATCTTATGTTATTTCGCCGCGGGTGAATACTTCAACGTTTGATCCGTCAGGCGTTGGCAAGCTTTCAATTCGACTTTGACTTTTGCCGCTGGCTATCACCGGCTTCTCCCGCGGAGAATGTGGAACAGACTTGATCCCGAATCCACGGCTAAGGAATTGAAAATGCGATTTCGACCAATCAAGACGGCGGTTTCATCCGAGTAGAGGCTCACTCATGGAGTGAAGCTGCCCTGATGTACAGCCGACTGTTAGTCGGCTGGGGTCTCTAT
This sequence comes from Blastocatellia bacterium, assembly GCA_038211695.1. GTDB lineage: Bacteria > Acidobacteriota > Blastocatellia > RBC074 > RBC074 > RBC074. The sequence continues at coordinate 1,116 of JBBQVH010000187.1, forward strand.
TAATCGCCCTTTCCGGGAAGCCTCAGCCGACTAACAGTCGGCTGTACAGTCTCAACCGTGGATTTGGGCTTTAGTCTGTTCACAGCCGGAATAGACTAAAGTCCGTTCCACTCAGGTGTTGGCAACGTAATTGCTGCGGATTAAACTCCGGACCGAAGGCAAAGTTATCAACTCTCTACTGATATTCGTCAAGGAATACAAAAACAATTCGGAGGATCGCGAAATGAAAAGGCTTGCTCTGTTCGGTTTCGTCAGCGTGTTGGCATTGGCGGCTTTGATCAATGCGCGGCCCGCGTTCACACAAAATACCCGATTGGATGATTTGAAACGCGAAGCCGTCAGCGAAGTCGGCAAGCTGCAAACCTTCACGCAGCAGATGGTGGATCAGGTCTTCAGCTTCAGCGAACTCGGCTTTCACGAATACGAGACGACGAAGTATTTAACCGGTGTTTTGGAAAAGAACGGCTTCAAGGTCGAACGCAGCGTGGCGGGAATGCCGACGGCCTGGATGGCGACTTATGGCAGCGGCAAACCGGTCATCGCGTTCATCACCGATATTGATTGCATCCCGCGTGCGTCGCAAAAGCCCGGCGTGGCGTATCACGACCCGCTCATCGAAGGCGCGCCGGGCCATGGCGAAGGACACAATTCGGGGATGGCTGTGAATATTACTGCGGCCATCGTGCTGAAAGCTTTGATGGAGAAGAACAAGATCGGCGGCACAATCAAAATCCTGCCCGGCGTGGCCGAAGAGTTGGTCGGCGCGAAAGCGTTCTTTGTGCGCGCCGGGTTGTTCAAGGACGTGGACATTACGCTGGGCTGTCACGTGGACAGTGATTTCGCCACCAGTTGGGGACAGCCCGAACACAACAGCGGCTTGGTGTCGGTGCAGTATTCCTTTCACGGCAAAGCGGCACACGCAGCGGGCGCGCCGTGGTCGGGACGTTCGGCGCTGGACGCGGTTGAGCTGATGAATGCGGGATGGAATTACCGCCGCGAACATCTGCGATTGCAGCAGCGGTCGCATTACGTTATCTCAGACGGCGGCGATCAGCCCAACGTTGTGCCGTCTGAAGCGACTGTCTGGTACTACTTCCGCGAACTGGATTACCCGCACATCAAAGAATTATACGAACTCGGCAACAAGATGGCGCAGGCTGCAACGATGATGACGGAGACCACGGTCACGCAGCGCGTCGTCGGTTCCGCCTGGCCCAACCATTTCAACAAAGTCGTCGCCGAAACGCAGGCCAAAAACATCGAGGCCATCGGTCTGCCCGAATGGAGCGAAGCCGATCAAACGTTGGCCAAAGCTTTGCAAAAAGAGATCGGCGCCAAGGTTGAAGGATTGAAGACGAAGGCAAAAGGACTGGAAGGGCCGAAAGATCAGGTCATGGGCGGTGGTTCGGACGATGTGGGCGACATCTCGTGGAACGTGCCGATGGTCTACTTGCGCTATCCGGCAAATATCCCGAACCTGCCGGGCCACGCCTGGCCGAATGCCGTCGCGATGGCTACGCCGATTGCTCACAAAGGCTCAACCGCAGGCGCGAAAGTTCAGGCGATGACGGCGCTGGATTTTCTGCTTCATCCCGAATTGATCAAACAAGCATGGGATTACTTCAACAACGTCCAAACCAAAGAGGTCAAATACCAACCGCTGATCAGGCTCACAGATCAACCCGCCGTTGATTTGAACAAAGAGAAGATGGAGAAGTTTGCGCCGCAGTTGAAGCCGTTTTATTTCGATCCGGCGAAGCACAAAACCTATCTGGAACAACTCGGAATTCAATATCCAACTGTGAAAAAGTAGTTTGGCCGCACTGCTATCTTGAGGGTAAACTCCCCGCATTATGGACGAACGAGACTATTACACCGAAAAGCACGAAACGAAGACGGCATCGTATGTCTGTCCGAAATGCCGTCTTCGTCAGGATTTTCAGATTCGCTGGCTGCGGCGTAGTAAAAAACGCGAGCTGCCGCGTGGCGCAAACGATTATGACAGAGCCAAATTCGCCAAAGCGCGCGATTACATGGTTCGCATAGACGATATGTGCTACTGCCCGAACCCGAGCTGCCGCGCCAAGTTTGAAATTCCGAATTCACAAACCGTCGTCTTCATTGATTGAAGCGCGACGCTTCTTCCACCAACACCGCGTCTTGCTTTGACCGCCAATGGGTCAGAGGAGGGAATTGTTATGGCCGTCGCTCAGGAAGTCCTGCTCAAGCAGATGGAGCTTGAACAGGCGAAATCACAATGACTCGCGAAGAGTTTGAATCAAGTTTGACTGACGCCCATCCGCCTGCCTGGCTCTCGCCTTATTTGACAGCCCTGTGGCACGACCGGCGGGGCGATTGGGGCACCGCCCACGAGATCGTTCAAGAGATCAACACCGCCGAAGCATCTTGGATTCACGCTTACCTGCATCGCAAAGAACCCGATGAAGCGAACGCGCGGTACTGGTACCGCCAGGCCGGCAAACCCTTTCCATCCGGCCAGTCGCTTGATGATGAGTGGGAAGCACTGGTGACAGAATTGCTGTGACTTTCCGGCAAAACAATCAACACGAATTGAGGGACACCGATGAAGCGAACCCGAATGCTCAAACTGGCCATTCTGACCGCGTGCTTGCTGGGCCTCTCACTCGGCCATTCCTCCAGCACGCATTCTCAAGGCGTTGAATACTGGGCTTTCCGCAAACCGGTTCGCGCCGCCCTGCCCGCAGTCAAAAACTCTGCCTGGATCAAAAATCCGATTGACGCCTTCGTGCTGGCGAAGCTGGAAGAGAAAGGCCTGCAACCCTCGCCGCCAGCGGACAAGCGCACCTTGCTGCGCCGCGTGACGTTTGATCTGACCGGCCTGCCGCCAACGCCGGAGGAGGTCAACGCTTTCCTGGCTGACAACGCGCCGGACGCTTATGAAAAGGTTGTGCGCCGTTTGCTCGACAGCCCGCGCTACGGCGAACGCTGGGCGCAGCATTGGCTGGACGTGGTTCGCTTTGGAGAGACGAACGGCTTTGAGTTGGATCAAGACCGCGATCAGGCTTGGCGGTATCGAGACTACGTCGTCAATTCGCTGAATGCCGATAAGCCCTATGACCGATTTTTGATTGAACAGCTTGCGGGCGATGAAGTTGATCCTGAAAGCTTCGAGATGCGTGTGGCGACGGGCTTTCTGCGCGCCGGGCCGCAGCACATTGTCGCCGGTAACCAGGACGTTGCGGTGAATCGGCAGGAATGGCTGACCGAAGTGATGTTCGGCGTCGGCAATGGAATTCTGGGGCTGACGGTTGGCTGCGCCCGCTGCCACAATCACAAGTTCGATCCGATCCCACAAGCGGATTATTACCGCCTGCAATCGTTCTTTGCTGCCTCTGACAATTACGATTTCAAACGGCCCACCAAAGAGCAGGAAGACACGCATGCCGCCGCCGTCAACGCACACAAAGAAAAGCTCAAGCCAATCCAGGATCAAATCAAGGCCATCGAGAAGCCGTATGAAGAGAAGTTGAAAGCTGAAAAGCGCGCCAAGCTGGAAGCGCAATTCGCCGCTGCGTTGGCCAAAGATGACAAGCAGCGTACCGATGAAGAAAAGCGGCTGGCCAAAGATGCGCAGCGAATGCTCAGCGTGAATTGGGATGAGTTGGTTGCCGCATTATCGCCAGAAGACAAAGCCAAACGCGCTGCGCTGCGCCAGCAGATGCACCGGATCAACCTGTACGAACCGGAACCGCTGCCAAAGGCACTGGCTGTGGCCGATGTGGTGAAACCCATTCCGGCGATGTACCTGCTGAAGGGCGGCGATCCGCACAGGCCAGGCGCGGAAGTGAAGCCAGGATTTTTGATGGCGGTGGAAGATTTGCCTGCCGTTGACATCAAGCCAACTGCTGATTCAACGGGCCGCCGTTTGGCGCTGGCTCGCTGGCTGACACAGGCTGATCATCCATTGACCAGCCGCGTCATGATGAATCGTTTGTGGCATCACCATTTCGGACGCGGCATCGTTGCGACGCCGAATGATTTCGGGCGCAACGGCCAGCAACCGACGCATCCCGAATTGCTGGATTGGCTGGCGACGGAGTTCGTCAAGCGCGGATGGAGCCTGAAACAGATGCACGCGCTGATGGTGCTGTCGAATACCTACAGGCAAGCTCACGCCACCGATGCGGCGAAAGAAAAGCTTGATCCTGACAATAAGCTGCTATGGCGAATGAATCGTCAGCGTTTGGACGCCGAAGCTTTGCGCGATGCAGTGCTGGCGGTGAATGGAACACTGACTGAGCAGTTGGGCGGCCCTTCGATCCGTGTGCCGCTGGAACCGGAAGTTTACGATCAGATATTTACTGAGTACGAGCCGGATAATTTGTGGCCTGTGCATCCGGACGCGCGCCAGCATACGCGCCGCAGCCTGTATCTGGTGCGCAAGCGCAATGTGCGGCTGCCGATGTTGGTGGCTTTTGATGCGCCCGATCTGATGAGTTCCTGCGGCGCGCGCAGCACCAGCGTTCACGCGCTGCAATCGCTGACATTGATGAACAGCGAATTTATGCTAGCGCAAAGCAAGGCGTTGGCTGCGCGGTTGTTCAACGAAACCGCCGAAGTGAAAGCAGACAGGGAGGCGAAGATGATTGCGCGATTGTTTGAACTTGCGCTTGGGCGATTGCCACAGGCTGCGGAGTCGCAAGCGACACGTGCTTTTTTGAGAGAGCAGGCTATTCTTATTCGCGGGCGGATTGCTCGTGGCGAACGGGTCACAGCGTTGAACGCTACGCCGAAATCGGTTGATGCGGCGAAGGCAGCGGCGTGGGTTGATCTTTGTCTGGCAACGATGAATCTAAATGAATTTGTGTATGTTCATTGATTATATTACTGGCTTGGAATTTGACAGAAGGCGAAACTATGACTGCACCCGTAGAAGCTGAGTTCGCTCTCGACCCAGAACGCGAGTACGAAATCGTCACCGGTCAGCCGATCTTGAAAGAAGCGGCTGGGGCAAGAGCCGGAGGAATCACGGCCAGGCTTGGTGCTCGATTGGGTCATTACATCGAGGCCAACAAAATGGGCGCTGTTTACGCTGCAAACACAACCTTCACGATTGGCAATGATCAGCGTTTACCCGACTTAGCTTTTGTATCAAGCGAACGCTTTCCGCCAGAAGGCGAGCCGGAAGGCATTTGGGAGATTGCACCCGATCTGGCGATTGAAGTTATCTCGCCGAATGAAATTTACGGCGAAGTTCAAAACAAGATGCGGGATTACTTTAATGCTGGTGTCAAACAAGTATGGATCGTCGCGCCGGAACACCGCATCGTGACAGTCTATCGTTCGCCGGTTGAACCGACGGTCTTTTCCGAAGATCAGGAATTGGCCAGTGAAGATTTGCTGCCGGGCTTCCGCTGTCGCTTGAGCGAGATATTCAAAAGTCCGAAGAGCAAGAAATCCGAATGACATCGGTGGAATACGCCGGGATCAAATGCAAAATGAAAAGGCAGGTCGTGAGACCTGCCTTTTCATTTTCAGAAGAGCAAGTGTGAATCGAAACACGCTTGCAATCACTTTTACTGGTTATCCGGTTTGCCGACACGGTAGTTAAACGTTCTGCTCGTACTGTTGCTGAAACCACCTTCTTTGATCGTGTAATCCGACGGAACCTGGAACAGAGACGCCTCCGGCTCGGCGCGACGAATATTGGTCAACCGGAAGGTCGTTTCACCTGTGCGCGGATCGCTACGTTTGCTCATGATCGTTGTTTGCAGTTCCGGCGAATACCAGGTTTCGGTGACCATCTCGATGGGGCGTTCGTTGCCGATCGCGCCCGCCGGCATCGTCGTCGTGATGCGTTTGCCTTCGGCTTCGACACCTTCGATGGTCTGCTTGCCAAGCGATTCAGTATTGCTGTTAATCTTCATCCCTGAAGGCATCATCTGGCCTGATGTCTTCATCACGGTTGTTGCAGGAAGAGTATTCATTGGCCCGGCAGGATTTTCTTCTCCGAGCGAAAAATTGAAGGTCAGAACGCCTTGCACTTTCACAGGCACGCCTGACAACTCAGTGGGTTTGAACTCCCATTGTCTGGCGGCTTCCAGCGCAGCATCACGCAGCAGCGGATGTCCGCTGATGGCGGCTGCGTCAATCACTTTGCCTTCTTCAGAAATTGTGATCTGCACTTGCACCGGGCCGGATGCCTTGGCGGCTTTGGCGACTGGTGGGTAGGGCGGTTGAGGCTTCTTAAGGGCATTGCCTTGCAACACGCCGCCTGAAACGCTGATCTTCTTCGGCGCGGTTGTGTTGCCGGTGACTGTATTGGACCCGCCAGCGACAGAAAGTGTTGGCATCGGTGTGCGAACGTTAGTCATCTTGCGCGCGATGCGGCTATTCGGTTCCAAGGTGTAGATTGCCCCCGCTACTGGGTCGGTGAGGGTGATCGTCCGGAAGTTTTCGCTGTTGGCAAATGAGCCTACTGCGCCGATGGATTGTTCGCGGCGCATGCGGCCTTCGCTGTCGCGAGCAATCGAGCCGTCGCTCTTATGAACAATGCGATTGCCGTCGCCCAGGGTTTGAATGGTTTCGTTTTCGATCTCAGCAGAAAAGGGCGCGCCTTTGACCAGCTTGTTTTCAAAGCTCATCTCTGATGACACGAAGCTGAAAGTTGCAGCTTGTCCCGGTTCAGCTTGGTCACGCACAAAGACGAAGTTCTCTCCCTGCGAAGTTGATGTTGCGCCTCCCTGGGTGGTGAAGCTCAGGACGCCCTTAGTGACGCCCGCTTCAGGGCCTGCCGTCACTTTCAGTTGCTGGCTGCCAGCCTGCACCGTGCGGTTGACGCGAATTTGCTGGCCGTTTTGATCTACAAACACTCCGCCGTCACCCTCGACAGTGAACTCTTTGGTTTGGCCGTCGGATGTTTTGACGATGACTTTATTTGGCGTTTGGGTTTGTGGCTGTGGCTTGTCTTGCGCCATGACTGTGAGTGAGTTGCCAGCCAGCGCCAGCGCACAGGCAAAGTTGACGACTGCTTTCTTGCGAAGTTTCATAACGTCTCTCTCCTTGGGTTAAGTTGAAGGTTGATGATTGAACGGAGTCTTTGGTTATCGAACAAAGCGAATGGCGCGCGCCGATCCATCTTCGGCCAGCAGAACATCCGCTTTGACTGGAACATTGGCGCGTTCAAGATTGACCGGCAGCCCGAACGAGGCCAGGGCTGTTCGCGGCATCTGCACGCGAATCAGCTGCCCGCTTTCCAGCGGCTCCGAATCGAATTCGTGACTTAATGGCATGAAATCTGTAGTCACTTCCTGTCCATTTTCCTGAAGGAGGACAGGAGTAAACTCACCCAGGCTTGCCACCACCGAAGAGCCATCCGCAAATGCCCTGCGAGGGGCAGGTTTTTTGCGCGGCTTGACCGGCCTTTTTTCATCAGGGTCGGCAATTTCCGCAGCCACGTTAACCTGTGGAGGCGCGGGGATTCTTTTGGGCTGCACGGTCGGACTTGGCAACAATGCAATTCTCGGCTGCTCTGAGGACGTATTTTTCAATAACTGCGAAGCCACGACGGCACTGGCAATCAGCAACACCGCCGCCGCCGCCAAAGCCAACAATTGAATCTGGCGGTGTCTGACGGGAAATGTGACGACGTTGGTTTTTACCGGCGCGGACTGTTGTTGGCGGAATGCCGCAAGTAACGCGGTTTCAATCCGCGGTGGCGCGTCTTTGCCTTCGGACTCGGCAGCCAAAGCTCTTAATCCAGTGGTCAGTGCGCGTTTGTCTGCCAAACGGGTGGCGCAAGGGCCGCAAGTTTTGGCATGAGCCAGGTACGGTTCGCGGCCATCGGCGTTTATCCATTCGGCTCGCGCCTGATTATTTAAAAGAGACTCAAATTCCTCGCAGTTCATAATTGCCTCAAACAAAACATTGGGCGGTTTCCGTGGTTTGTGCTTCAACTTCCGCATTGGCGCTTAACGCACGCAGCTTTTCGACCAAGATGGCCCGTGCGCGATGCAGACGTGACCGGACAGTTCCAATTGCGCACCCCAACACCTCTGCCGCTTCCAGGTAACTCATTTCGTGCAGATCGCATAAGACGACGACTTCGCGGTAATGCGCGGGCAGCCCCAGCACTGCCTGCCTGACAGAATCAATCGTCTCTCGCCGCGTCAAATCTCCGAGCGGGTCGTGCGTGGCAATCAGGCAATTGGAAGTGGCAGAACCGGCAATTGCCGGTGAGTCTGTGCCGTCATCCTGCATGAGAGGGAAGTACGCTCGATCTCGTTCGATTCGCCGCAGAACCTGATTGCGCGCAATGCCAAAAAGATATGACTGAATCGAGCCGCGCGTCACATCAAAGTTTGCATTGCCGCGCATCAAATGCATGAAGACTTCCTGCGTTACATCTTCCGCGATGGATTCCGAACCGCTCATTCGCCAGGCGAAACGGTAAATGCCGCTCTGCCGCCTGCGATAAAGCACCACAAAGGCGCTTTCATCGCCCTCGCGCAATAGTCCAAGCAGTTCTTCATCGCTTCGGTTCGTGTGCATCACTGTCTTTGCTTCAGGATTGGCAGTTTGAAATTCCTGTCGCTGGCAATTCAGATTTGGCCCCACAAAAGTTCCACAAAAAATAAGTACCGAGGGCGGTGGGGGTCACGGTGTAGCTTTTCGGCAACACCGAAGCAAGCACCCCGCATCATTTCAAAAAGGCCAAAAAAGACCAAC
>JBBQVH010000188.1:0-9577 GCA_038211695.1 Blastocatellia bacterium
CGCCTGCGTTGCGCTGCTGGCGTATGGTCTTTATCGCTTTACCACAGCGAAGCCAGTCACTGCTCCGTTTCAAAATGTGAAGCTCACGCGCCTGACTTCAGTCGGCAATGCCAGCTATGCTTCGATTTCGCCGGACGGCAAATTCATCGCCTACGTGCAGACGGAGGCGGGCAGGAATAGCCTCTGGACAAAAGCGATAGCGACTGGCAGCGCCGTGCAGATCGTTCCGCCTGGTGATGCCGCCCTCTATGACACTACTTTCTCGCCCGACGGCGATTACGTTTTCTATTCCCTTCTCGTGGTAGGTTCAGGTTCCCGCAGCCTCTACCAAATCCCGGTCTTGGGTGGCGTACCGAAGCGGGTGCTGGAGAGAATTTTCTCCTCAATCACTTTCTCGCCCGATGGCCGACAGTTCGCTTTCGTGCGACGCGTGGATCAGGGGAAAACTGAATTGGTGATGGTCAACGCCGACGGGAGTAGCGAGCGAATTCTGGCGACGAGTCGGGAAAGGGAAGCCTTTACTACTCCCGCGTGGTCACCAGACGGCAAGATTATCGCTGTCCGCGCCTCTTCAAACGACGCGTATCCGAACGCGCTACTCGGCCTGTCAGTGCGTAGCGGCGAGATCAAGCCGCTGACTCAAGCGAAGCAAAATTTTGAATACGTCACTTCCATGACTTGGTTGAAAGACGGGAGCGGGCTGCTACTCATCGGTAGTGAAGAGCGGGTTGGCAACGGCCAAATCTGGCATCTCTCGTATCCGGGCGGCGAAGTCAGGCGCATTACCAATGATTTGCTGAGCTACCGTTCGCTGTCGCTGACAGCCGATAACAAGACTATGGTGACAAATCAGGTGGAGAGCGTTTCCGCCCTCTGGACAACGCAAATAAACCCTGGCGGCAGGTCACAACAACTCACCAAAGGGAAAACGAACGACGGCGTGATGGGTTTGAAGTGGATGCCAGACGGGCGGATCGTTTATGGCTCACAGGCCCATGACAATTTAGACCTCTGGCTGATGAACGCCGATGGGAGCGGCAAACGGCAAATAACGGACGATGCGGCCTTTGAGTACAATCCCGTGGCGACGCCTGACGGGCGATACTTGGTCTTCTTGTCAACGCGCTCCGGCAAAGGATGTCTCTGGCGCACGGACATTGATGGTAGCCATCCCATCCGACTGACGGATGATTTTTTAGGCATTGTGTTCGACATATCACCGGATGGACGCTGGATTATTTTCCAGCTTCCCAATTCATCTGGGAAGGCCGCGGTGTACAAGGTTTCGATTGACGGCGGCAGCCCCGTGCTGGTGGCCGACCGGCCATGTGTCAGGGCGGCGATTTCGCCCGACGGCAAGCTGATCGCCTGCTCCACCTACGACCCACAACTCAGGCGGCAGCGACTCAATCTCATTAGCTTCGATGACGGCACGCCGGTCAAGACGCTTGACGGTAACTTTGTTCTACGCACTTCCCAATCGTTTCGGTGGTCGCCCGATGGACGTTCGTTGGTCTATGTTGAGAAGCGGGAAGGGAGGGATAATCTCTGGCGCTTGCCACTGGATGGCAAGCTGCCTCAGCCAGTAACCAATTTCAGCAATGACGATAACAATACTATCTGGGCCTTCGACCTTTCGCGCGATGGCAAACAGTTGGTCATCGCGCGTGGCGGCCAAAGCGCCGACGTGGTGTTGATCAGCGAGGTCAAGTGAAGTTGAGGGCAAGTTTTCCGGCTACAGAAAGGCACGAAAGCCAACCTGCCTGCGTTGATCGAAGCGAAGCAGAAGTGCGCGTAGTTGATGTCAAATGAGGTGTTATAATCGCCGCACATTCCAAGGGAGGCAGTTTATGAGCGCAACAACGATAGAAGCCTTGATCGTCGAAACGCCGCGCGGCCCATCGCTGGCGGGTTCGCGCATTACGGTTTATTCGGTGATGGACTTGATCAAAGCCGGGCGCAGCAAACGCTACATTGAGCAAATGATGCTCTTGACGCCGGAGCAGGTGAATGCGGTCTTCGAATACGTTGAACAACACAAGGAAGAAGTCGAGCGCGATTATGCGGAGATTCTGCGACGCAGCGATCAATTGCGCCTGCGGTACGAAGAGCAGAACCGTGCTCGCTCGCCCTTCCCGCCGGAGATGCCCTGGGAAGAACGGCGGAAACTGATGCTGGAACGGCTGGCGCAGATCAAACAAGCTGGGCAAGCCGAGGCGAGCAATGGTCACCACGATACTCGTTGATCGAGACCTTGAAGGCTACAGCACATTCATTGAAGTCGGCCTGCGCGAAACGGGCTGGGAGCATTTGCTGGCGCTGGAATTCAAATGGCTGGTGGATTTCGCCCTGCCGCCGAATTATCCCGATCAAGACATCTGGCGCTTCGTTCAGGAACGCGGGTTTCTGCTGATTACCAGCAACCGCAACCGCGAGGACGACACCTCTTTGCAAGCCACCATCGAACGGGAAAACACGCCTGAATCGCTGCCCATGCTGACTGTTTCACACAGAGAATCATTGTTGCTGACCGAGTACCGGCAGAAGGTCGCGCACAAATTGGCGGACGTTCTTCTTTACTTGAAAGATTATCGTGGTGCGGGACGCGTGTTTATTCCCTAGCAGCCAACAGAGTCAGTTGTTTTGTGATTCAGAATTTTATGAAAAATCAGAAATGTCGTCTGGCAATCTTCCTAATTACCATCGCCGCCTTTTCGCTGCCGGTTGCTCGCTTCTCTGCCCAATCACCTGCGGCAAGCAAACTTGGAATTGGCCGCAAGTATTCAACCATTGAGCGTATGAACCCGGAGCGGCTTCGTGCGGTGAATGCGGACAAGCTGAAGATTCAGCAAGGGCGTCAAGCGGTGAAGCTGCAAACCGGCTTCGGCGATTACAAAGCCATTCTGCACGCGCACGCCGAAGACTCCGCGCACACCGGCGGCACGCGGCCCGAACTGCTGGCAGCGGCAAAGAAAGTCGGCGTGAAGATCATTATGCTGACCGATCACGTGCGGCCTCCGAAAGATTTCATCAACGACAGTTGGCGCGGGATGCGTGACGGTGTGCTGTTCATCCCCGGAGCCGAGAGCGAAGGCTTTCTGGTTTACCCGCAGCGTTCGATCATTGCGGCGCATATCAACAAGAGCTTCAAGTCGCGCGACGAATACGTTCAACTGGTCAAAGAAAAGGTGGGGCAAGACAGCGGCAACATTTTCCTGTCACACGTTGAAGAGAAACCAGACTGGGACACAAGCCAGTTGGATGGACTGGAGATTTACAACATCCACTCTGACTTGCTAGACGAAGGCGAATTCGTTCGTTGGCTGCAAGGCTCGTTTACTAACCCGGACAGGCTGAAACAAATCGAACAAGCCGTGGCTGAATACCCGGCGGAAGTCTTCGGAGCTTTGCAGGATTATCTGCCGACAGTGATTGCCAAGTGGGATCGCGATTTGCCATCCCACCGCCTGACCGGCGTCGCCGCCAACGACTGCCATCACAATCAGGTCTTCACGGTCAAAGCATTAAGTGACGACGCGATTGAAGTCACCGCCTTCCCTGACCCGCCCCGCAAAGTGACAACCGCTCAAGCCCCACGCATCGCCGAAATGCTGAAAGGCCATTCGCCGGGCGATGTCATCGCCAAACTCGATCTAGACCCATACGAACGCAGCCTGAATTTCGTCGCGACGCATCTGCTGTTGAAGGAAGTAACCGAAACGGCTGTACGGCAAGCCTTGCGGCAAGGCCACGCATACGTCGCACACGATTGGTTATGCGATGCAACCGGCTTTGCGTTCGTCGTTGAACGAAACGGCAAACGCACAGGCGTCATGGGCGATGAAGTAAGATTCGAGAAAGGCTTGAAGCTGCGGCTGGCTGCGCCCGTCGCGGGAAGAATCAAACTCTTCCGCGATGGAAACCTGATCCAGGAAACAAAAACGGACAAGTTGGATTTCGCAGTGAACCAGGCAGGCGTCTACCGCGCCGAAGTTTGGCTGCCCCTAGACGGGGAAGAACGCCCATGGATTTACGCCAACCCGATCCGGGTCACCAAGCAATGAATTCATTGGCTTCTGAGTTGATGTTTGCACACCGCTTGAAAATGGCTCTATGACCAGAGATCAAAGGTTCCCTGCTCGCTCCGGCATCGGACAATACGCGCCTTCAGAGAAACCTTGAGCTTCGATGCCAAAAGCGTGATTGAAACGCGCCCTGTAGTTCTCCCACGCAATCGCCGCCGTTAACTCAACCAGTTGCGCCTCGCTGAAATACCCTCGGAGCGCGGAGAAGAGCTTATCGGAAACTTCAACGGGCGTTTGTGTCATAGCCACGCTGTATTCGATGACCAGTTTTTCAAGTGGGGAAAACGCGATACTTTCCTGATACGTGGAAAGCTCCTTAAGCTGCTCCTCAGTGATGCCTGTTTTTCTGCCAACGGCAGAACCGATATCAATTCAAAACGGACAGCCAACCAGAGTCGCCGCCTTAATCTGCGCGAGTTCTTTCAGCCGCAGTTCCACCAGTTGTGAGCGTTCGCCCGCCAACTCAAACATGCCGGAGCCGAACGACACCCAGGAATGATGTCCCATGACCGTTAGCGGATCAGCCACCTTTCCCAATCGGCGTTGTGAAAACCAGTAAGCAAGTCGGACAAAGAGACTCGCCTTGCGTTTGGGCACTCCTTCAATTCGCATTATTTCTCCTCAAAAATTCTGGCTACGCATCGCTTCCAGCGGGCAGCGAAGGCCCAACGGAATTCCATCGGGTTTGCCGACGAAGCCAGCACGCTATACCCAAGAGTCAGGCAAGCACCTCTTTGATGACCTTGCCGTGAACATCAGTCAGGCGGAACTCACGGCCCTGAAAGCGATAGGTCAGGCGTTCGTGGTCGAAGCCGAGTTGAGCGAGCAGCGTGGCGTGTAGGTCGTGCACATGCGTCCCGCCTTCCGTCACGCCGAAGCCCAGTTCGTCGGTCGCGCCATGCACGTAGCCGGGCTTGAACCCGCCGCCAGCCACCCACATCGTGAAGGCGTCAACGTGATGATCGCGGCCCACGGTTTCGCGCACTTCGCCCAGCGGGGTGCGCCCGAATTCGCCGCCCCAGATAACCAGCGTGTCTTCCAGCAAACCGCGCTGTTTCAGATCAAGCACAAGCGCGGCGCTTGCCCTGTCCACTTCGCGGCAACGCGCTTCGATGGCCTCGCTCAGGTTGTTGGCCTTGTCGCCGTGATGATCCCAGTCAGTGTGGTAAAGCTGGACGAAGCGCACGCCGCGTTCGATCATCCGGCGCGCCAGCAAGGCGTTCGAGGCAAAGCCGCCTTCGCCGGGCTTCACGCCGTAAAGTTCCAGTGTCGCCGCCGATTCCTTACTCAAGTCCATCAAATCCGGCGCGCTCGTCTGCATTCGAAACGCCATTTCGTAGGCGTTCAGCCGCGTCTGGATTTCCGGGTCGCCGGTCTGATCGAACCGCGCACGGTTCAATGCGCCCACCGTATCGTAAAAATCGCGCTCCCGTTCACGCGATTGGCCAGCGGGGCTATTCAGGTTGAGGATCGGATCGCCTTTGCCGCGAAAGGGTACGCCTTGAAACGAGGTCGGCAGAAAGCCGCTGCTCCACAACGTCGAACCGCCGCGCGGCCCGCGCGGCCCGCTCTGCAACACGACGAAGCCCGGCAGATCAGCCGATTCGCTGCCCAATCCATAAATCGCCCACGAGCCGAAGCTGGGGCGGCCCGGCGCTTGAAAGCCGGTATTCATAAACAGCTTTGCCGGCCCGTGATTGAAAACGTCCGTGGACATGCCACGCAACCAGCAGACTTCGTCCACAATCTTTTGGTGATGCGGCAACAACTCGCTCAGCCACATACCGCTTTGCCCGTAACGCGCGGCCTTGCGTTTGGAACCGAGCAGCGTTTCGCTGCCTTTCAGGAAAGCGAAGCGCTTGCCTTTCATCAAACTTTCGGGGGGCTTCTGGCCGCTCAATTCGCGCAGCTTCGGTTTGTCCTCGAAGAGTTCCAGTTGCGATGGCCCGCCAGCCATAAACAGGTAGATGACTCGTTTTGCCTTGGCGGGCAGCGGCGGTTTGCGCGCAAGCATTGGATTATTCGGATCAATTTGAGGGCGCTGTTGTACTGCACTCAGACCGTCACGCGTGAGCAGGCAGTTGAGCGCAATGGAACCTAGTCCAACCGCGCACTGCCCGAAGAAATGGCGTCGCGTTGCATCTTGTAGTTCGTTTGAGATTGGAGTGTTCATTGTTTCCATCTTTCATTTTGCCGGAAGGTCTACGATCTCGATCCAGTTAGGAATCTTGCCCATCGTATATTCCTTGAGCTTGGTGAGCTTTCCGGTGCCTGACTCAATCCTGTAACTGGACATATGGTGGGAACGCATCCCCACTAAAAACAAATAATGCCCGGATGAATCAATGCTGAAGCTGCGCGGCACCGCTTCAGTCGGAATGGTTTCGATCAGCGTCAACGCGCCGTCCGCCGCACTGACCTTGAATCCCGTCAGCGTGTTCGACGTGCGATCTGAGCTGTACAGGAGCTTGCCATCAGGCGTGAGGTGTAAATCGGCGGATGCGATCTTGCCCGTCACGCCGGGCGGCAACGCGTTAACTGCTTGTTTTTCCTTGAGCTGCCCCTTACCAGAATCGTAATCAAAAACATGAACCGCCCCATCAAGTTCGCCGAGGACGTACACGTGCTTGCCATTCGGATGAAAGACGAGATGGCGTGGGCCGGTCTTGGTTTTGACTGAAACCGATGGCGGCGTGTTCGGTTCAAGCCTTCCGGTCTTCGAATCGAACTTGAACACGTTGACCAAGTCATTGCCCAGCGAAGCCGCCAGCACATAACGATTCTTCGCATCCACCAGAATCGAGTGCGCGTTCGTGTGATTTTCCAGAACCTGCTGTGTCGGCCCGATCACGCCATTGGCCCCGATGGGGCTGACAGTGAACTTGTGGCCGGGATAGGAAGCCGCGAACAGAAAGCGTCCCGTATGATCGGTCGAAATAAAAGGCATACTGTCAACCAGCGGCCCGCTGCCAATCAGTTTCAGTTTGCCGCTCGCCGGATCAATGGCGAAGGTGAAGACGCTCTGCGGTTCTCCGCGCGTTGCGACAAACAGCAGGCGGCGATCCGGGCTGATTGTCATCGGCGTTGAACCGCCCGACTTGATAATGCCCGGGAGCAAAACCTTCTCAAGCAACGTCAATTCGCCCGTCTGCCGGTTGAGTTGCAGCACATAAATATCGTTGCTTTCGCAATTCCCGACATACACGATTGTGGCTGCCAGCGCGGGCGTAGCCAGTGCCCCCACAGCAACGGTCACTGCAGCAGACAGTGTGATCCACAATGCTTGATTCAGTAATCCGCTCATGAAACGACATCTCCTTTGATCTTTTTCAGAGCAACAGCATTCATGCAATAACGTAAGCCGCTCGGTTCCGGCCCGTCCGGAAAAACGTGTCCCAGGTGCGCATCGCAGGTATTGCAAAGCGTTTCGACCCTGGACATCCCGTAGGTGGTGTCTTCGTGATAGGCAATCGCATTTTCCTTAACCGGTTGCGTAAACGAAGGCCAGCCGGTTCCGCTTTCAAACTTTTCACTGGCGTCAAACAGCAACGTGTCGCAACACACGCAGCCGTACAGCCCTGGCTCGAACAAACTGCACATTTCCGAACTGAAGGGGCTTTCCGTTCCGTGCTGGCGCGTCACGTGGTATTGCTCCGGCGTCAATTGCGCCTGCCATTCTTCCTCGGTTTTGGTTATTTTTCGGTCAGGAGTCAGATTTGAAATCCTGGCCATTCGAAGCACATCTAACCATTTCAGCAACATTTGAGATTTCCTTACGAATGAAAAATCAATTCCGTGCGATTGACTTCGATGAAATCAAACACATCGAAACCTGCAACGATCTGCTCAAGATTGGCGTGAAAGATTACAAGCAAGTGAGCGTTGCGAATATTTCCGGTTGATACCAGCAAAAGCTTCCACGGCTCTTGGCGTAGCACAAAGGAATCAACGAAGTCAGAATCTTTGGTCACGACCACACGCTGTTCCTGGGCCGAGAGTTGATTCAGAAATGAATCTGGCGTGCGGTTGCCCAATGACAAATCAAGCGTATGAATCGCATCGTAACCCGCCTGTTGCAGCAGGAAAGCCAAACGGCGGGGCAGATGGGCATCAATAATGAACTTCATACCAGCACGGGTTCAATGCGCTTGATTTGGCTCAGCCGTGCGGCATACGCCAGCACCGCCAGAATGTCGTCTGCTTCAAGGTCTTCGTAATCCGCCAGAATCTCTTCGGTCGTCATCCCGGAACTCAGCAACTCAAGAATCACTTCGACGGGATAACGCAACCCACGAATGACCGGCTTGCCGTGACAGATTTCAGGATCAGTCGTAATGCGGTCTATCAATTTCATATTGTTCCTCCAATACCAGAATCGTAGCACGCTACCAACCATTTGAAGATGGAGCAACGCTTCCCCGCCTGTGAGACGTTGTCAGCAAACAACGGAGCAAGGCGCGAAAAGTCTCCTGCCAGCAGCCCGGTGACGACATCTTGAAATCCGATCTGGGGTTTATTCATCAGTTGTTCTCATGGTAGTTAGTACTTACTCAATCGCCCTACTCGATGTTCAGTGAGGGCTTTACCCGACGTTACCAGACTGTTTACTTCCTTCATCAGGCGCTTTTGCTTGAGCATCGCTTTCGAGACTGCTTTCCCTTCTTTTCAAAAGGTCTCCGTTTGCAGCAGCCTTATCGAGGGCCATCAACATTTCCCTGGCAACATTTAATGCTTCAGCCCAGTCAGGGGAAAGGAATCCTTCTTGGAAATGAGCAGCATGTGCAGCTCGATTTCTCATTTCTCTAAGTAGTGTAAATTTGACAGGCGCGTTTTCTGATAGGTAACCTTTGCTTGCTAAATCTCTCAGAAGATGTGTGAACTCGGCATCACGGAAAAGTAGAATTGGCCGACTCTTCAGTGAGGATGGAACGCCAATAAATTCAACATATTTCTTTTCCAACAGGTTATAAGCCTGAAGAACAGCAGATTCCGGTGAAATATCGAAGAGTTTATCTAAAGAAGAGTATTCATCTTCCTTCTTTTTTGCTAAGCCAATTAACGCAAGATCGGCTTCTGATAGATGAAGTTTTAGCACTTCTGCGAGGTCAACGTTGTACTCATCCCCCAAAAATCTTTTGAAGAAGGCTATTGTTTGTTCTAAGTAATAGAAGACGGTCTCAGCGTTAGGGAAGCCGAATCTGTGTTGAATAGTATTTCTATCATCAATCAATAACTCTATAACTGGGCGCTCAGCAATGATTATTCCGACCTTCTGCAATTCATCGAAGGCGTCCCATATTCCGATTGTCTGAGCTTTCTTGGCTAGATAAATGCTGACCCCTTTATCAATTAGTCGGTCCTTTAATATCAGCTCAACTGAATTAGCCAAGTGGAGAATAACAAATTTATACTTGCGCTCATTGCCTTGGCTATACAACTCCACTGCATGGGAAAGTAACTCAACGCCGCTAACAAACAGTGGTGACTTATCG
>JBBQVH010000189.1:0-9459 GCA_038211695.1 Blastocatellia bacterium
TGGGCATTATTTTTTTTTTTACTTTTTTTTATTTTTTTTTTTGTGTTGTGTTTTTTGCGTTTGCCCAAAAATCACCACCCCCCACCCCCAAACCCCCAATCCGCAATCGTTTTACTCCTCTTTTTGTGATTCGATGAAGTCTTCGTATTCGCTGGAAGACAATAGTTTGTCGGTCTCGTTTGGATTCGCGAGCTTGAGCTTGATCATCCAGCCACCGCCGTATGGTTCGCTGTTGACCAGTTCCGGCGCGTCTTCCAGGGCAGCGTTGATCTCGATCACTTCGCCGGAAGCGGGCGTGAAAAGCTCACTGAAGGTTTTGACCGATTCGATCTCGCCAAAATGCGCGTGGGCTTCGAACTTTTCGCCAACGCGCGGCAGTGCAACGTGAACCACGTCGCCCAACTGTTCCTGGGCAAAATCAGTGATGCCGACGGTTCCGGTATCGCCTTCAACGCGAATCCATTCGTGGTCTTTGGTGTAATGCAGATTGTCAGGGTATGCAGCCATTGTGTCCCTCTCAAAAAAGTAGATGTTAGTAGCGGTTGTTGACTGAACTGTGTCGAAAAGATGGAGAAGTCGTCAGCGGCTTCGTTTATAAAAAGGCGTCGGCACCACTTCCGCTGCCAGCCGCCTGCCGCGCACATCAATTTCAAATTTCGTCCCGATGCCTGTGTGTTCAATCGGCAGATAAGCCAGGCCGATGTTCTTTTTCAAAAATGGAGCGGGGCTTCCCGACGTGACATGGCCGACCTGTTGGTCGCCAATAAATGCCGGGTAGCCGTCACGGGCGATGCCTTTATCCGTGATTTCAAAGCCGACCAGCTTGCGTGTCAGGCCTTTCTCTTTCTGCGCGGCCAGCGCGTCACGGCCCAGAAAATCGCCTTTGCCGAGTTTGCAGATCCAGCCCAGATCGGCTTCCAGAGCGGTTGTGGTGTCGTCAATCTCGTGGCCATACAGCGCCATCTTGGCTTCCAGCCGCAGCGTGTTGCGCGCGGCCAAGCCGCAGGGAAGCAGGCCATAAGGTTTTCCAGCTTCGATGATCTTTTCCCACATCCGTTCGGATTCGCTGGGATCGAAGTAGATTTCGAATCCGTCTTCGCCGGTGTAGCCAGTGCGCGCGATGATGGCCGGAACGCCGTCCATGTGACCAGTCGTGAACCAGTAATATTTGATCGCACTCAAATCCACATCGGCCATCGGCTGCAAAATCTCCAATGCCTTCGGCCCTTGAATCGCAAGCTGCGTATACTCTGGGCTGGGATTGGTCACTTCAGCGTCGAAGCCCGCGGCGTGTGATTTGATCCAATCGAAATCTTTGTCCGTGTTGGAAGCGTTGACGCAGATGAAAAAATGATCGGCGGCAAAACGATGAACCAGGATGTCGTCAACGAAGGTTCCGGCAGGCGTGGTCAGGCCGGAATAGTGAATCTGGCCATCCGCAAGTTTGGATGCGTCGTTGCTGGAAATGTGCTGGACCAGATTGAGCGCTTGTGGCCCTTTAATTTCGACTTCACCCATGTGGCTAACGTCGAACAAGCCAGCGGCGGTACGGACAGCCAGATGTTCAGCGATGGTTCCGGCGGGGTACTGCACCGGCATGTCCCATCCGCCGAAATTCACCATTTTACCGCCGTGTTTTCTGTGAGCTTCGTTGAGTGCGGTCTTCTTCAATTGCGTGTTGGACACTTCGCGGTGACCTCTATTTTGTTCGCTTACTTCGCGGAAAAGCCAATAATGACGGGGATTCTTGAACTAAGACGCAACTTAGCACGCGCTTCGCAAATTCGTCAACCAAACGGGATTTCGCGGCTAAGTTGTGAGTAAGGAGAAGGAAAAGTGCGGCTCTGAATACAGAAAAAGTGGAAACTTTTTGCACCCGGCGACCACTCACCTATCGTTATGGCCAATGAAAACCAAGTTGAGACTCAAAAAGATCAATTGACCGAACGGAAATTTTCTGAGGTGGCAATGCGGCCAATGGGAATTGGGGTAGCGACCCTGACGCAGCCGGACGAGGTTCTGGCGCGAGCAAAAAATGGCGATCAGGCGGCCTTTGCCGAATTGGTGCGCGAGCATCAGGCAATGGTCTACAGCCTGGCGCGGTATTTCTTGCGCGACGCTGCCATCGCCGAAGACGTGGCGCAGGAAGTCTTCATTCACCTCTACCAGAATTTGGCGTCCATCGAATCGCCGGCGCATGTGAAGTTCTGGTTGCGCAAAGTGGCCGGTCATCGCTGCATTGATTGCGCACGGCGGCAGAAATCGCAGGCCGTCAAATCGTCAGTCAGCTTGGATGACGCGCCGGAGCCGGTTTCGTTGTTTGAGATGCCCGATTCGATGATGCGTTCGACGATTCGCCGCTTCGTTTCGACGCTGCCCGAAAAACCTCGGTTGGTGGTGACGTTGCGTTATCAGGAAGATTTGGACCCGACTGAGATTGCCCAGATTCTGGAGATGCCGCTGAACACAGTGAAAAGCCATTTGCGCCGTTCGCTGACGATTTTAAGAGAGAAAGTGGTTCGTTATTTGGGAGAACCCACTTTCTAGGAGTTGTTATGAGCAAGTTTGATTTTGATGATGAAGTAAGACTGGCGCTGCGGCGCGAAGAGCCGTCGTCCGATTTCACCAATCGCGTGATGGCGCGCATCCAGGCAATGGAGCCGTCGCCGGTCGTCAACAAACAGCGGCAGCAGGAGAAGCGGAGGGAGGAGAACAACTGGCGGCAAAAACTCGCCGATTTCTTTCGACCGCCAGCAATAAAAGGGGCGAAATGGGCGATGGCTGGCGCAATGGCGATTGTGCTGATCGCCGCAATTTTCGGTGTGACTCGCTACCGCGAGCATCAGGCCGAGTTGCAACAGCAAGCCGAACTTGCAGCCAACGCTGAAGGCCAACGCGCCAAAGAGCAAGTCATGCTGGCGATGCGAATTGCCAGCTCTAAACTGAACGTCGCGCAACGCAAGGTCAAAGAAGCCGGCCAGCGCGACGAGGGCCACCCCGAGGCCGAGCATCAATAAACCTGACCAATCACCAAACGGAGGGAACTTATGAAACTGACCATAATCAAACTCACACGCGCCACCTTGCTGCTGGCGGCAGTTAGCATCTGCGGCGGAACAGTATTCGCCCAGAATGCAAGATTACAGATTGACCACCTAGATACGCTTTTCCCCAAAGCCGCCGAAACGATTGACGTTCGCATTGACGGTTCGCTGTTGCAGATCGCCTCGAAGTTTCTGGACAAGGGCAAGACCAACGAAGCGCAGGTCAAAGAGATTCTGAACGTGTTGAAAGGCGTTTACGTCAAAGGCGTCGAGTTCGACAAAGAAGGCGAATACAACGAACAGGATGTTGAAGCCGTGCGCCAGCAGCTTCGCGCGCCGGGGTGGGAACGAATTGTTGGCGTGCGCAGCAAACGCGAGCACGAGAATGTCGAGGTCTTCCTGATGCTCAACAATGGCGTGATCGAAGGCGTTGGCGTGCTGATCACCGACCCGAAGCAGTTGATGGTCGTCAACGTTGTTGGCCCGATTGACCCCGAAAAGATCAGCCAGTTGCGCGGCAGCTTCGGCATTCCGAGTAATCTGGATTTGGAATGGGGCAAGTCCAGCAAACGGCGCAATTGATTCCAAGTGGCTTTCAGCCCCCTGAAAGCAATGATCGTCAAGAAAGAAAAGGCATGGAGTTCAGGCTTTAGCCTGCATCATCCGTTTCAGCAGGCACTTCAGCAGGCTAAAGCCTGAACTCCATGCCTTCCACTCAGGAGGCAAAGATGATTCGACCACAAAACCCGATGCGGCTTTACTCAACTCAATTTCTACTGATTCCGGCGGTGCTGATTGCGCTGCTCATTTCTGCGAACAGCGCGCAGGCGCAGAGCAAAGCCTTCGTTGCCAAAGGGCGCGGCTTTAACGACCTGGTCAGCCACCTGGAAAAGAATTACCACGCCAAACGCACCAAGGTGCCGATGCTTGGTTTGGCCAAGTTTGCCATCTGGATGGTTCGTCCAGCAGGGGTGAAAGGCTTCAAGCTGGCTGTGTACGAAGACCAGGACTTTGCTTCACGTGCTGACGCCGCTTCCTTTGCCCAGGCGATGCGGCAGTCATACAAGACCGATTGGTCGCCGCTGGTGCAGATCAATTCCAAACGCGATGGCAACAGCCGCACGTTTATTTATGTCAAACAAACGAAGAAGGACGTCCAGTTTGCCGTCGCCACAATTGAAGATCGCGAAGCCGTCGTGCTGGAAGTGAAGTTCAACCCCGATGCTGCGGCGCGGTTTTTAGAGAACCCGAAGCTGATGGGCATCTCGCTTGGCAATTCCGTTCGCGGCAATGGAAACAGCGTTGCCCAGCAACCGAATGCGAAGTCGAATCAAATCGCAATTGGCACGATTGCGACACCGCAAGATTCGCCCGCAGTCGCGCCAGAGAAAGTCGTGATCAAAGATGGTGTTGTAACCTCCGACAGTCGCGCCGTGCGGCCTGTGCTGACCTCTTCGGCAAGTGATGAGAACAACCCGCCGTTGCCCGGTTCACCCGCCGCAGCCGTGAGAAACACTGAACCTGTCGAAGTCAAAGCGGCTGCGCTGAGAGAAGACACGGTGCGGATTGAGACGCGATTGGTGAACCTGAACGTCAAGGCAATGGATCGCGCTGGCCAGCCAATTACGAATCTGAAACTGGATGATTTCGCCGTGTACGAAGACGGCGTCAAACAGGATGTTTCGCACTTCAAGCCTGTCACCGCGCCCGTCAACGTCGTCATGCTGCTGGACCTGAGCGGCAGCACGCAGAAGAAGCGCAAGGCGATGAAGGCGGCGGCCATTCGATTTGTTGACGCCATGCCTGCGGGGGACAAGATCGCAATGGTCGGCTTCACGCGCCGTTATAAAGTGCTGACCGACTTTACCGATGACAAGGCAACACTGAAATCCGTGCTGGAAAAGATCAACGGATTGGATGGCGGCACGGCCTTTTACGATTCGATGTGGAAGGCGCTTGATCAACTGGATCAACTGACTGAGGCACGCAAGGCAATTGTAGTTCTGACCGATGGCGAAGACGAAGCGCTGATCAGCAATCGCGAGACATGGCACACGTACGATGCGTTGCTGGACCGCGCGTCGGAAGAAGACGTGACGATTTACCCGATCTATTTCAGTCCGTCGAATCAGATCAACAAAGTCGGCATCCTGTTCGGCAACGGCAGTCTGCTGGGCGAAAGCAAAGCCAAAACGGCGCGCAAACAGCTTGAGCGATTGGCCGATCAGACCGGCGGTGAACTGTTCAGCGCGCAACGCGAAGAAGAACTTGAAAGCGCTTACAACCGCGTGGCCAGCGAACTGCACACGCTTTACAGCCTGGCCTATTCGCCGGACAAACTGAAACACGACGGGCAATTTCGCCGCGTCAGCGTCAAGCTCAAACAGGATAGCTCCATCGCCAAAACCAGGCGCGGTTATTTCGACAAGTAAGAACATAGACAGGATTCCCAGGATTGTTCAGGATTTAGTTTCTATCCTGCTCAATCCTGTAAATCCTGTCTTAAACAAAAATTGATGGGAGAGAGACGTTTTATGAACAGGGCTGTATGGGCAGCAAAAAGAATCACGGTGCTGGCGATTTTGTTCGTCTGCGGTTTCGCGACGGCGCACGCGCAGGGCGCGCAGATTCAGATCAGTCAACTGGACAAGCTAGCGGCCAAAGCCGAGAACGTGGTCGAAGTCACGCTGGACCAGAAACTGTTGCAAGTCGCGGCGAAGTTCTTGTCCGACAAAAATCCGCAGGAGGCCGCGGTCAAAGACCTGGTGTCAAAAATTCAGGGCGTTTACGTCCGCGTTTTTGAATTTGAAAAGGCGGGCGAATATCAGCTGAGTGACCTGGAACCCATCCGTTCGCAGATCAATTCGCCCGGCTGGTCAAAGATCGTTGGCGTCACCAGCAAACACGAAGGCCAGAAGATAGACATTCATCTGAAGATTGATGACAAAGGCGTCATTACCGGATTGGCGATTCTGGCCACCGAGCCGAAAGAGCTGGTCATCGTCAACATCGTTGGCCCGATTGATCTGGAAAAGCTGCGCCAGTTGGAAGGCCAGTTCGGCATTCCAAAACTCGATTTGGAAAAGACAAACAAAGGCAAACCGCGTAATGAGGATTAGGTCACAAACCAAATCGAACCCGCCGTATTGAATTTTCTCGATCCGCATTCCGCAATCCGCAATCCGCAATTACAATACGCGCATGGCGGACGAGAACCTGACAATCGAAACTCCCGAACACGTCGAACTGCATTTTGCGCTGGCGACCATCGGCAATCGCTTCATTGCCTGCGCGATTGACCACACGATTCAAATCCTGGCCCTTGTGCTGACTGGCGTTATGGCTTACCGGGTGAGCAATGGCGCGCGCCGCGTCGGCGATAAAGTTGTAGACGGTTTCAGCGAAGGCAGTTTGTGGATCATTGCGCTTTCGATCCTGGTCGCCTTCGTGCTGTTCTTCGGCTACTTCGTGTTTTTTGAAACGGTTTGGAGCGGGCAGACGCCGGGCAAACGCTGGTTGAAGCTGCGCGTGATTCAGGAAGACGGCAGACCTATCACCTTTTTTGCATCGCTGGCGCGCAATCTGATCCGGTTGATGGATATGCAGCCAGGGTTCTTTTATTCAGTCGGTATTGTTTCGGTCTTTGCCGGCGAGCAGGCTAAACGGTTGGGCGATTACGTTGCGGGCACGGTTGTGATTAAAGAACGAAGCGCCGAAGCGCCTTCTTTCGATGAAGTGTTTGACAGCGAAGTGATTGATTCGGCCCACCGCCGCATCGCCACGCCTGTGGATTTCCAAGGCGATGTTCGCGCCGCCTCTGTTGCTGACATTGTCGTGCTCGAAAACTTTCTTCGCCGCCGCTATGACATCCCCGATCAGCCCCGCCAATGGCTGGCCTGGCGTGTCAGTATTCCGCTGATGGAAAAGATTCGGCCTTACTACGATCCCGTCACGTTCAATTACGAAGGTTTTCTGGAAGAGGTGCTGGCGCGGTATCGCGTGCAGAACCGATACAGCGATTGAGCTCGAAGCCCTCAGCTTTCTTTGACGTTCCGTTTTTCCCAAACCTTGGCATACTTCAGGAACACGCCATAAGCCGTGAAGATCGCAATTGCCAGCCCCGGCACGCCATCGCGAAACCCCTGTTTGAAAAGATAAGTGCGGATGAAAGCGGCGATGGGCAGGATGACCAAGTCAATCGCTCGTACACGCTTGCCTTTCTTATGCAGGTATTCAGCGGCCAAGGTGGTGTATCTGTCTGCACGGTGATGGTAGTCGCTGAGGCTGTGCGTGGTGTAATGAAGCAATTCGCCGGTCAGCCTTTCAGTGCGTCCACGCACGTGGGCGACTTCGTGCGGCGCGATGCCGTCCCAGTGGCTTGCGGCTTTGCGATAGAGCCGCATTTGATAATCGGGATACCAGCCCGAATGCAGAATCCAGCGGCCCAGAAACTCCGTCCGCCGGGGAATCCAGAACCCATCGGGTAAGGTGGCCGGATCGGCTTCGCGCAGCCTTTCAATTTCCCTGCGCAGTTCCGGCGTGATGCGTTCGTCGGCATCCATCCACAAAATCCAATCGCCGGTCGTCATCGAATCGGAATATTCGTGCTTGTCCTTGTAACCACGAAATTCGCGATTGAAGATTTTGTCCGTGTAGCGCCGTGCGATTTCCACTGTGCGGTCGGTCGAATTGGAATCACAGACAACGATTTCATCCGCCCACGCCACGGTTTCACAGACAGCGGCGATATTCGCTTCTTCGTTAAAGACGTTGATTTTGGCGGAGATTCTCAAGGAAGGTGAACAGTTGTTATGGTTGTTATGGTTTTGGAACTTGATGGAACAACTTGGCGACCAAGCAAGAAAAGCCCGGCAGCAGCAGAGAGGTCAAGTCATCCTCGCGTAGCAAGGTTGCAGCATGAACCAGTTTGGCGCGGCTGCGACGAAAAACTTCAACCTGCTGTGCCTGCCAATCCACGATCCAGTATTCGCGAACGCCGCGCAGCGAATAGAGTTTGAGCTTGGTCTCGCGGTCGCGTTGCTCGTTTTGCCAGCCGGGGGAAATTACTTCGACAGCCAAGTCAGGAGCGGCATGTAATTTGCCGTCGTCTCCCAGCACTTGCGGCAGGCGTTCATTGCTGATCCAAACGACATCTGGCGCAACGGCATCGTGAATGTCGAAGATGACGCCGGGCGAACCATTCGCTACGCCAAGTCCGCTACGTTGATTCCAATCTTGCAGCGCCCATAAAAGCTGAGTGCAGGCATACTGATGATGCCAATTTGGCTGTGTTGACACGTGAAACTCTCCTTCGATCAGTTCATACAGTTTCCCGTCCTCTGGCATACGCGCCAGATCGTCAATGGTGAACAACAAATCAGTAATCGGTTTTCGTAATGCGCTCATCGGTTTTCCTCCCTGTTGACAGGCGCGGATTGTACAACGGCTGTTAGCGCTTTTGACAGTTCAGTGCTTGCTATTCCCATTGCCAAGCACTGTGCGCAGCGCCTGTCCCGTATAGGATTTCTTGTTCTTCGCCACCTGTTCCGGCGTGCCTTCCGCAACGATGCGCCCGCCACCATCGCCGCCTTCCGGCCCCAGGTCAATGATCCAGTCGGCGCTTTTCATCACGTCCAGATTGTGTTCGATGATGATGACGGTGTTGCCCAGATCAACCAACCGTTGCAGCACGTCCAGCAGTTTGCGCACGTCTTCAAAATGCAGGCCCGTTGTCGGTTCATCCAGGATATAGATGGTGCGTCCGGTCGCCCGTTTGGATAATTCTTTTGACAGTTTGATGCGCTGCGCTTCACCGCCTGACAGTGTTGTCGCCGACTGGCCGAGACTGATGTAGCCCAAGCCGACTTCGTAGATCGTCTGCAACTTCTGTTTGATCTGCGGGTGATTTTCCAGCAGCGGCAACGCGTCTTCGACCGTCGTGTCCAGAAGCTGCGAGATGTTCTTGCCTTGATAGCGAACGTCCAGCGTTTCGCGGTTGTAGCGTTGGCCTCGGCAAACTTCGCACATCACGTACACGTCAGGTAGGAAGTTCATCTCGATGCACTTCAGCCCATCACCCTGACAGGCTTCACAGCGCCCGCCTTTGACGTTGAAGGAAAATCGCCCGGGTTTGTAACCGCGCTCGCGTGATTCAGGCAGCATCGCGTACAGCTCGCGGATCGACGTGAACAATCCCGTATAAGTCGCAGGGTTCGAGCGCGGCGTGCGGCCAATCGGCGACTGGTCAATTTCGATGATCTTGTCCACATGTTCCAGCCCTTCAATGGCGGCGTGCGCGCCAGGTTCGGCTAGACTGCGATAAATCTTGCGCGCCAGCGCGCGGTACAGAATGTCTTCGACCAAGGTGGATTTGCCTGAGCCGGAAACGCCCGTCACCACGGTCAGCACGCCCAGC
>JBBQVH010000190.1:0-9113 GCA_038211695.1 Blastocatellia bacterium
ATTGTCCCGCCGGGCAGCACGCGCGACGTGGCGATCCAGTTTATGCCGATGGGCTTCACCATCAACCCCGTGCATATGGCCACGCTGACGATCATGAGCAATGACCCGGACATGTTGATGAAGACCGTCACGGTCAAAGGCACCGTGCCGCCGCCGATCATTCAAGTGATGCCCGACCCGCTCGACTTCGGCAAAGTCTGTCTCGGCACGTCCAAAGACCTGCCACTGACAATCAAGAACACCGGGGATTGCAATCTGACCATTTCAAACATCGCGTCGAACTCGCCGGAGTTCACGCTGCCCGGTCTGCCGCCATTGCCGATTGTCATTCCGCCGGGCGGGATGCGCGATGTAATTGTCCGCTTCACGCCGGCCAGCACCGGAATGAAATCAGGCAAGATCACCATCACCAGCGACGATCCGGCGACGCCGATGAAGATGGTCACGGTCAAGGGCCAGGCGCCGGTGAGCGACATCGGAGTCAGCGGCCCGACGGACTTCGGCACGGTGATGGTCGGCAGTTCAAGGCAACAGGTGTTGAACATCTTCAACACCGAACCCTGCGACCTATTTGTCACGCTGGTCTGCGAAGTAAACAGCACTGGCATCATCGTGCCTTCAAGCGAATTCAATCTGGCCACCACGCTAGCCTACCCGGTGCTCATTCCGGGCGGCGGCACGCTGCCGGTAACAGTCCGCTTCAGCCCCAGCCGTAAAGGGCCGCGCACCGCGAACCTGATCGTTTGCGGTTACGATCCGAAGACTCCTGGCATGGGGACTCCTCCTGGCGCATGCCCGATGTTCTCAAACATCCTCAAGACCGTGCCGTTGACCGGAAAAGGCAAGTAAGTCCGAGTCAAGCTTGCATCTCTTGCAAAAAACGAAGGGCGTGAACTCACATTGAGTCGCGCCCTTCGTTTTACTTCTATGGAATGGGTCTTCTGCTCTGAACGATCCGCGAATTGTCTGTTCAACTTCTCTTCTTTGCAGACTTCTTGACCGCCTTTTGGGCGACTTTCCTGGCGGCTTTTTTAGTGACCTTTGGAGCAACTTTCTTTGTTGCTTTCTTCGCCACGACTTTCTTCGCCAGAGCTTTCACGGCTTTTTTGGCCGCCTTCTTTACCGCCACCTTCTTTACAGCAGGAAGAGGGGCCGATTGAACCGGCTTCTTTTTCGCGGTCTTCTTTACCACCACTTTCTTAGCAGCCTTCCGAGCAGACTGGTTGGCTGATTTTTTTTTCGCGGCGGCCTTTGTTGAGCCGCCGGAAGATTTTCCTACAATTTCATCAATCGCTTCCTGCCCGCGAGGCAAGACCAAAGGTTGTTCATCATTCTGTGGCGCACTGCTGGCCATGCTTGCGCGTCCAAAGGAACCAAACGATGAAGCAACGCCAAGCGCCTGTTTTGCGCGCGCATAATATTTCTCTCTGCTGGCCTGCCCGTTCAGACCGCCATTGATGCGTTTGGTGATGGAGGTAAAATCAGGAATATCTGCCAGTTCATTCAGGCCATTTGACTTCCAATACTCTCCGGCAACCTGAAGCCCGGTTTGCGTGGTTGCCGCCAGAGCGGGATTTCCCTCCAGATCAAGTCCCAACAGTCCGCCATACTTCCGGTAATTGAATCGCCCGGTGATTTGAATCGGCCCGCGGCCTTTGTACCGCTTGCCGTCGCCCGGCTGCGTATTGCCGAGCCGCGCGGCCAGATCGCTGGGTGGTTCGTAACGGTTCTGTGCGGCGGTCGGCCCCCAAATCTCTTCCCAGAATTTCAATTCGCCGGATTCGTGCGCGATCTGCGCCAGAAAGGCGGCGTCGCGCAGTGGCGAGTCAATCCCGTACATCGGCATGATCGCGTTCAGAAAGGGCAGATACTGCTGCCGCTTTGCGGGCGACAGGGTAGGCATAATTTGTTGCAGTTGGCCGTCGGTAAGCATCTTCGATCTTCCTCCAAATTCGGATTGAACTGAATAATGGCTGGACTCGCCCAACGACAGTTGGGTGAATAAGGCTCAATCGCTGAGTCGAGGAGTTGGAACACAAGAAGCACAAAATCTACGCAAAGGCACAGATGTTTTTTTGATCTGCTTGAAACTGTCTTCGCTTTTGCGCTTTTTGTGTTCCTTCCGGTGTGGTATCGCTAGCTCCTCGAAACAGCGATTGAGCCAAAATAATAACGGGCGCCCGATTGGAACGCCCGTTATTTCGGAGCATATGAGCCGTGGTGGACTCGAACCACCGACCCACTGGTTAAAAGCCAGTTGCTCTACCGACTGAGCTAACGGCCCCGATTGAAAAAACTTGAGATGAACCGTGATGCAGCCCTCAAACGAGTCGGGATGATACCCATCGAAGCCTGGATCGTCAACAGGCTAAACACATAGGAGGGCGTAAAATGCAGGCGCGCGCGATCAGTCTTTAAACTGCATCAGCAACTCCTCCCATCTGCCCTGCGCCTTGAGAATCAACTCAATCGCCTCGCGTACTGCACCGCGCCCGCCATTCTTTGTTGTCGTCCAGTGCGCACATTCACGAATTTCGCTGACGGCATCTGCCACCGCGACGGCCAAGCCCACGCGCCGCATCGGAGCCAGGTCCGGCAGGTCGTCGCCGATGTACGCGATCTGCTGATCGCTTACTTGCTCCGCCGTTTTGATCTGCTCATACACTTTCAGCTTGTCGTGAATGCCCTGGTACAAGTGATCAATCTTCAACTCAGCGGCCCGTGCCGCAAGCGCCGCTGAAGTGCGGCCACTGATCATGCCCAGCTTCAATCCGGCCTGTGAGGCGAGTCTGATCCCCTGCCCGTCGTGAATGTGAAAGACCTTGGCGTCTTCAACCAGCGCACCGTTGCGAACAAAGTAAGGCAGGCTGCCATCCGTCAACACGCCATCGCAATCCATCAGCAAAAGACGAATGTTGCGCGCGCGTTCAAAAACTTCTTCGATGGTGGGTAGCATTACTTCACGTCAAAAACAGGCACTTCGCTGAGCAGCATTTTGCCGCCGCCGCGACTGACGACGTACACAGCGCGGCCCGCATAGTCTTTGCCTTCGATCTTGATCTTCAGCGTGACGTCCACCGCGGTTCGATTGGCATCCCAATCTTCCGTGCGGATGGCTTCCGTCACCCAAATTCCTGGCTTTCGCACCACCAACGACTGCGCAAACTTGCGCAGGTTGCCGAGTTCGACGAACTGGTTGACGGCGTCCGCTGTGCCGACTAAGACTGCGCCGTCGAACTTCTGTAGAAAAGCGCGAATGTCTTCCGGAATTTTGACTGCGTTCGCACCACGCTCTGCTTTTGCCGCGCCGTCGCGCGCAGCGATGGTGGTAGCAGCGTCAAAATCAGATATTGCTGCAAACCGGAATCGGCGCGCCGCTTCGGCCAGATTGTTTTGTTGCTGTGCAATTTCAGCCAAGCCCAGGTTGGCCGCGCCATATGCTTGTAGCGGCAAAGGCTCGGACTTCAACACTGCATCAAATGTTTTTGCCGCCTCGTCGGTTTTCTTTTGCGCCAGCAGCGCACGGCCCAATAACGCCTGCAGAGTCGGCGCGTTCGGCATGTCTTTCAATCCTTCGCGTGCTTTGGCTTCGGCAGTCGCGAAATCATTTTTGGCGAAAGCCAGATTGGCCTGACCAAACGCTTCTGATTGCGACGGGCGGCGCGGGAAGATGTCGTTGGCATAATCCACTTGCAGGTACAACTTGTCGGGATCGGCTTCGATCGCAACGATATTTGTGCCTGCCGGAAAACTGACCGTGCCATATTCGCTAGATTTGATCGTGACGTTGCGCTTCAGCTTTTCACCCTTATCCGTCGTGGCCACGACATCAATTGTGACATCGCCGCTGCCAAAATTGGCGATGGTGGATTCAACGCCGCCAGCCGCGCTCTGTGGCTGGCCGATGGCGAAATCCGGCAGCACAACAGTGTCAATCCAGTTGGAGAAAATTTCGTTGATCAAGCGGCGATCCGCACCGCTAGATTGCAGACCAGTTGGCAGATTGGACAGCAGGTTGTCCTTGAAGCTGGCACAGCGCGACAGTAAACAAAGCGGATAAATCTGCGCAGGCCTTCCGGTTTGTGCCTGCTGGTACCAACCGCTCAGTGAAAGCGCATCCACCTTTGTCCGGCTCAGGCTGGCGCGCAGGACATTGTCGAATGCCTGTTTGCCCATCTGTTTTTCAAGCAACCGCCAGACAACTGCGCCTTTGTTATACACGCTGGTCGTGTAGTTGCGATCCAACTGGCTTTGCATCAACAGCGGCGCATCGTTGCGCGCAACAACGGCGTACGCCCGCCGGTAACGATCAAAGGCCGCCTCGCGCTGCGCTTCGCCAAAGCGTTCGCCCAGATATTGCGCCCCCAGATAAATGGGCAACCCATCACGCAATAACCCTGTGCCTCGCCCACGCAGCAGCACTTGTCCATCAATCCACGCGCGCGCCGCCGCGCCAGAGATCAGTTCAATCGTTCCCAAGTCCAGCGAGTCGCGGCGGAAAAAATTATCATCCACCGTCGCCGCGCCCACGGTCGCGAATGAGGCTTCGCGCGATGACGAGAAAGCATCCGACGTGACAGTGCTCAATTGCCGCGCCTGCGTGGTGATCAGCCGGAAAGGCGCTGTGGCCGCCACGTTGAAGTATTTGGCGTAAAACATGACGATGCGTTCAGCCTCCACCGCCAACCGCTGCGCCTGCTGCTTGCCGATGTCGTTCAGCCCGCGCGGCACATACACTTCAACGGGGTAAGCGTCGCCGCCGCGCATCACCACATCGTAATCGCCAACGATGAAAAATGGCTGGGCAGCCATGGACTGTTCAAAGGAATTTTCACTTTTGCGAATGCCGGAAGAGACGACTTTTAATCCGGCTGGCGCAGTCACGGTTAATGACATCGGCGCGGTATCCGCTCCATGTTCGGCATACGGCGTATGGATGGTGGGAACCCAGAACCCGTTGGGCAGCAGAAAGCTTTCGCCCGACGAAACGTGCAATGACGTGCTGCGATCCGCTGCCGGAATTGAATACACGAAATCCACTTCAAGCTCGCGCGCCGTCGCGATGGCCGTCGTGATGTCCGTGCTGACGCGCAACTGGCTATTGCGCAAATCTTCAGCCACCTTGAACGCAACGGTTACACCATTGACCTTCATCTCGGTCACTTTCGCCTTAGTGTTGATGAAGAACGAAAAGCGTGGGCGTTCAGCAGTCGAAAGCAGCACCTTGTCGGCCAACGACGCATCGGAAAGATTGACCAGCCGCAATTTGGCCTGCACATCTACCTTCAGTTCCGCAGGTACAACGCGCGCATTGATCTCATACTTCTTGATCTCAAATTCCTGCGCTAAACAGGTGGAAGCCAAGAGAATGGCAAAAACAAGGCAAGCGAAAAGTCTGTTCATATGCATCTTCAGTTATTTTTTCAAGGGAACTTCAAGACTGGTTTGTGCGAGTTGATGAATCTTGAGCAAGGTGTCCAAGAGTGGCTCTAACTTCTCCAAGGCAAACTGTGTCGTCGCATCGCTCAGCGCCATCGGCGGATTGTCATGAACTTCCATAAACAATCCATCAATCCCGCAGGCCACACCGGCGCGCGCCAAATGTTCAATGTATTCGGCCTGCCCGTCTGTCGCATCACCCAAACCGCCCGGCAATTGCACGCTGTGCGTCACATCAAAGACCACCGGATAGCCGAACCCACGCATAATCGGAAACGAGCGCATATCCACCACCAGATTGTTGTAGCCGAAACTTGTCCCGCGTTCGGTCAGCATAATTTCGCGGCAGCCACCGGCTTCGACTTTTTCAATGATATTTGCGACATCCCACGGTGCCAGAAACTGCCCCTTCTTGACGTTGACCACGCGCCCGCTCATCGCAGCCGCTTGTAACAGATCGGTCTGGCGGCAAAGGAACGCTGGAATCTGCAAGATGTCGGAAACTTCCGCGACGGCGACGACCTGATCGGATTCGTGAACGTCGGTAATGACTGGAACGCCGATCTCGTCTTTAACGCGCTGCAAAATCCGCAGGCCTTCGTCCATTCCAAATCCGCGAAACGAGCGCGACGATGAACGATTGGCTTTGTCGTAGGAAGCTTTGAAAACGTAAGGAATGTCTAGCCGTTCGGCGATACGCGCAATCTCGCTGGCCATCATCAGCGCGTGATATTCGGATTCAATCACACACGGACCGGCGATCAAGAACAGATCGCCTTCGCGGCGGTGGATCGTTTGGTAGATGTTAGTCATTCTGTGAAAAGTGAACGGATCGAGTTCTTGCTCTTGCAATCCCGATTCTATTGATCAATCCGCACCAACTGCCTCACTCTTCTGGTGTTCTTCTCCGACTTCCTCTTTCAATCGGTGATTGTAAGCCGCCTGAATAAAGCTCGCAAAAAGCGGATGTGGCGCGAGCGGCTTCGACTTCAGTTCGGGGTGAAACTGACAGCCCAGAAACCACGGATGGTCTTCCAGTTCGATCATCTCGATGAACTTTCCGTCGGGCGATTTGCCCGCGAAGATCAAACCGTTTTCGGCCAGGCGGTCTTCATAAATTGGATTGAATTCGTAGCGATGGCGGTGGCGTTCGGAGATTTGCGCGGAACTGTAGGTGCGTTTGGCCAGCGAGCCTTCGCGCAGGTTGCACGCATACGCGCCCAGCCGCATCGTCCCGCCCAGGTCTTCGACGCCGAGCAGGTCACGCAGTTTGAAGATGACAGGGTCAGGCGTGTCGAAGTCAAACTCCGTCGAATCGGCACGATCAAGGCCACAGACGTTTCGTGCAAATTCAATCGCCGCGCACTGCATACCCAGACAGATGCCGAAGAACGGTTTCTTTTCGCGGCGTGCATAACCAATGGCGCGAATCATTCCAGTAATGCCTCGCTTGCCGAATCCGCCCGGAACCAGAATGGCGTCCAGATCGCGCAACCGGTCTTCCCAATGGTCGTCGGTCATCAGATCATCGCTTTCGACCCAGCGAAAGTTCACCTTCACGTTGTTGGCAAAGCCGCCGTGAATCAACGCTTCGTTCAAGCTCTTGTACGCATCTTCCAGTTCAACATATTTGCCGACGATGCCGATGGTCACGGCTTCGCGCAGGCCGTGAATGCGTTGGGTAAGCGCCGACCATTGCCGCAAATCGGTATCGCCCAGCGGCAGACGCAACAGATCAACAATCAATTCATCCAGCCCCTGACGATTGAAGACAATCGGAATTTCATAAACCGACTTTACATCCTGCGCGGTGATCACGGCTTCCTGCGTGACGTTGCAGAAGAGCGCAATCTTCGCCTTCATATCGGCAGGAATTTCTCGGTCGCAACGGCAGAGCAAAATGTCCGGCCTGATGCCAATGCCGAGCAGTTCTTTGACTGAATGTTGTGTCGGCTTGGTCTTCAACTCTCCCGATGCAGCGATGTAGGGCACCAGCGTCAAATGAACGAAGGCAGCGTTGTGACGCCCGACTTCGTTGCCCATCTGGCGAATGGCTTCCAGAAAGGGCAGCGATTCGATGTCGCCCACAGTGCCGCCGATCTCGACAATCACAACATCGTTGTCATCGGAGACAGCTTTGATCGCATCTTTAATTTCGTTGGTGATGTGCGGAATGACCTGAATGGTTTTGCCCAGATAATCGCCCCGCCTTTCTTTCTCAATGACGGAAAGATAAATGCGGCCTGAGGTCCAGTTGTTGGCTTTTGAATAGCGGGCTTTGGTGTAGCGTTCGTAATGGCCAAGGTCCAGATCGGTCTCAGCCCCGTCGTCCGTGACGTAGACTTCGCCGTGCTGAAACGGCGACATCGTGCCGGGATCAACGTTGATGTAAGGATCGAACTTCATCAGAGTGACTTTCAATCCGCGCGCTTCCAGCAGCGCGGCAATCGAAGCGGCAGCAATGCCTTTGCCTAAACCGCTGACCACTCCTCCGGTGACGAAGATATATTTCGACATTTCAATTCCTCTGACGGTTAAAAGGTATTTGAAGGTGCGGGGACATTCACGAGTTTTGTGATTGAACTGAGTTTGCGTTCAAGTGGTAAGCGCAAGAGTAAACACTTCTCGGCGGAGCGTCAACGGCGGAGCATCTTGGCATCTTGGGGGCGGCAGTTAGTCTTCGTCCGCCTTCCGGGCAAAAAACTCCGCCTGATTTGCCGCCCCACGCTTGCTGAGGAACGATCCAACGGCGGCGGAAAATTCCGGGAACAGATTCGTCAAATGTGCCAGCCAGCCAAGATGGATCGGAATGTTCACTTCAAGCGGTTTGTGCGGAATCGCTTTTTCCAGGATTGCCCGCGCGATCTGTTCGACCGTCAACAGTTTCGGCGAAGAGAAAACAATGGCTGCCGCTTCGATGTCTTTTTGAGAATTGAGCAGTGGAGTATTCACTGCGTCAGGATTGATGATGGTAATGAAAATATTGTGTGGGCGAAGTTCCAACGACATGGCGATTGAAAAAGCCCGTACGGCATACTTTGAGGCGGAATAAACAGCAATGCCGGGAATTGGCGACAATGCGCACAGCGAACCGATATTGATGATATGGCCATCGCCCTGCTTCAACATTTGCCGCGCGGCGGCTTGCGTTCCGAAGATGACGCCTTTGACGTTGATGTCCAAATGGCGGTCAACGACTTCGGGCGTGGCTTCGTGCCCCCAGCCGGCAAGCATGTAACCCGCAATATTCATCACCACATCAAGCCTGCCAAACGCTTCGACAGCTTCGTCAACTGCCTGCTGCCACGCGGCGGCATCGCGCACATCAAGTTTCCGCAACCTGGCCCGATCCTGCGGCCAGCGGTTCGCTTGAGCGTATGCAACCAGCCCATCGAAATTGATGTCCGTGGCAAAGACGCGATGCCCCTGCGCAATCAGCTTGTCAGCCAGATGCTGGCCGATGCCGCTTGCCGCGCCGGTAAGGAAGAAATTTTGTGTACCGCTCATAAATTCAGTGGGAAACACTTCTTATTACTGATGTTACGCGGTGGCCAATTGCTCTTTGAGTTTGACAAGCTCTGAGTAGGCGGACTTGACCGCCGAGAGATAGAGCTTGGATTTCAAAGCAAAGTGGCTCAGTTTGGTTTTGATCTTGAGTCGTTCCAGTTTGACGT
>JBBQVH010000191.1:0-9060 GCA_038211695.1 Blastocatellia bacterium
GGTTTGCACTTGTGTGCGACCGCTGGCAGATGTGGCACAAGATGGCATCTTGTGCCTGGCGGTCGGGAACAAGATACCATCTTGTTCCACAGTCGCTGGCCAAGTCGCCTATTGGGCGCACGCATTTGCAAGCCGCTATAAGCGGTTTGAATCCCCAATGGCAATAGTGAATGTAGAAAAGAAGAACGGTCAGCAACCAGCTTTCAACCATCTCGCTTGAGATGAAAGCCGATGGCTGACCGTTATGAGCCGCGTTTCCATTCCGGCGGTTTCAGCGACGAAACCGTGCGGAATCAAAGAACAGTCGAGTTTCATGCGCGGAAGCCGAAACTCGATGGCGAGATGAAACGCCGCTCAATCTCAAACCCGCACCCGGCACCAAAGCCGCGCGGTCTTTTTAAAATTACTTCACCGGGCGCTGGCCTTTGTGATGCCGGGCTTTTATCTCTTCTGTTGTGATCCGGCCGTCGTTGTTGGTATCAAGCTTATTGAATTTTTTGGGCTTGCCCTTCCATTCATCGCGCGTGATCTGGCCGTCTTGATTGGTGTCCATCTGTTTTAGCTTGGCATGCTTGGCGTGCTTGCCCGGCTGAATTTGCCGGTTCTGCGGGTCTTGCCCGAATGCCGCCGTGGCCAGCGCCAAAATAAACAAGGCGGGCAAACAGGTCTTCAGGCCGGTCTTAAGGATTGAAAAACGCTTCATTGAACTTCCTCCCTCGATTGGAAAATTGATTGTTTCGGAATTTAGCGACTGAAGGCATCGTCGCTTGCGTGGCATAAGAGAAGAAGAGGCGGAGGAAAGTTGAATTTTTTTGAGCAGCAATGAACTTGAATGGAAATTCGTCCGGCTTCGCGATTGAAGCGCAGGACTTGATGAAAAGTTACGGCGATTTGGTGGCGGTGAATCGAATCAGTTTCAACGTCCGATACGGTGAGGCCTTCGGAATGCTTGGCCCGAACGGCGCTGGCAAATCAACGATGATGCGAATGATTTACTGTCGCACGCCGCTGAGCTTTGGCATGTTGCGCGTGGCTGGGCTGGACGTGACGCTGGACGCCCGCGCGATCAAAGCTACCGTTGGAGTGGTGCCGCAGGAAAACAACCTGGACCCTGATCTGACGGTGCGTGACAACCTGCTGGTTTACGCGCGCTATTTCCGCATTCCGCGCGACGTGGCCGAACAGCGGGCGGACGAACTGATTGAATTCGCCGAATTGCGGGAAAAGCGCGACGTCAGAATTGAAACCTTGTCCGGTGGGATGAAGCGGCGGTTGATGATCGCGCGCGCGTTGCTGAATCAGCCGAAGATTCTGATTCTGGACGAACCGACCACGGGATTGGACCCGCATGTGCGGCTGGCAATCTGGGACAAACTACGGGAATTGCGCCAGCAGGGGCTGACCATTCTGCTTTCGACGCATTATATGGACGAAGCCGAAAAGCTGTGCGACCGGCTGATGATTGTGGACAAGGGGCAGATTCTGGTCAGCGGCACCCCGCGCGAACTAATCCGGCGACACGCCCAGCATTTCGTCCTAGAGGCACGCGGTTGCAATGGGCGGCTTTTGCAGACATCGTTGCCGCAAGTGTTGGCCGAAAAGCGAGGCTCGACCCATTTCTACTTTGCTGATTCGGCAGAACGGCTTGCCCCATTGATGCGAGGGTATGAAGACTGTGAGGCGTTACTGCGCCCCTCGAATCTGGAAGATGTCTTTCTGTTATTGACCGACCACGACCGATTAACCTGAAGTTGTTATGAGCAGTCAAAATCCGCAACAAGAGTTACAAGAGTTTGCCTTTCTGATGAAGCACGATTGGGATGATCGCGCACGGCAGGACGCGAAATGGTTCATTAACACGCTGCGCTTTCAGCAGACGGACGCGGAGTTTGACGAAACCGGCGCATTCGAAGTCAACCGTCTGGTCGCCGTTGACCTGCCGATGCTGACCGGCGGACGCGATCCGAAAAGTTTGCGCGTGCTGGAGATTGGCTGCGGCGCGGGGCGAATGACCCGGCATCTGGCCAATCTCTTCGGCGAGGTGATGGGCGTGGACGTGTCGGGCGAGATGGTGCGGCAAGCGCGCGAACGGCTGGCTGGGATTGGCAACGCGCAGTTTCATGAAACCAGCGGTGTGGATTTTGCCGCACTGCCAGATGAGCATTTTGATCTGATCCTGTCGGCATATGTTTTTCAGCACGTGCCAAGCGCGGCGGTGATTCAATCGAATCTGGAAGATGCCTGGCGCGTGTTGAAGCCGGGCGGCGCAATCCGCTTTCAGACCAATGCCATTACGGCTTTCGATTTTGACTCGGTAGAGAAAGACACTTGGACGGGCGCATCCTATCCCGAATCCAGCTTGCGCGAATTTGCCGCCCGGAAGGATGCGCAACTGATCAGCATCATTGGCGCTGAAACGCAGTATTGCTGGACAACGTTGCGCAAGCGAACGCGCCCGGCGGGCGCGAAACCGCAATACACCAACGCGGCACTGACTATTGTGGATTTCGGACGCGCGGACGATTCCAGCATTAAACAGATTCCGACGAAGGGGGAACAAGCTCATCTGGGATTGTTCATCACCGGCTTGTTGTGTGAGGAGATAGATGCCAACAGCCTGATCGTTGAAATCGGTGGCGAGCGCGCGTTGCCGCAATACGTTGGCCCTTGCGGCGCGCCAATGACTGGTGCCAGCGGCACGGGCGAAACGGTCATGCAGGTAAATCAAAAGCTGCCCGCAGGGCTTCCCGCGGGAGAGATTGAAGTCCGCGCCGTGACACTGAACGGCGAAGCAAGCCCGGTCGTCATTATCACGCTGTACGAACCACAGCCAATCATTCCCAAAATCGTCAACGTCAGAAATGTGCGCGACGAACAGGTGGACGTGCTGACGCGCGGAAAAGACATGGAAATTTGGTTGTTTGTCGAAGGGCTGGATTTGACCGCTGACCCCGGCAACACACGCGTCAAGATCGGCGAACGTGTCGTCAAGCCGACTCACATCAGTCTGCAACCCGCCAACGCTGCGTACCTGGTCAAAATTCCACTGCCTGCCAATGTCGAACCCGGCGAGCAGGAGTTGCGGCTCTATTTCGGCGCGTTGGAATCTCCCGCGTGGCCGATTCAAGTCAAGTGACCCATATGATGCTCGCGCTTTCTAATATCAATCTTGGCGATTCAGTGCGCGTCTGGCGGCGTAATTACGACGTCTACGTGCGACTGTGGAAGACGGAGATGATTGCGCCTTTGTTTGAACCGGTCTTCAGTGTCATCGGCTTCGGCTGGGGCGTTGGTTCGCTGGTGGCAGGTAACGTCATGGGCGTGCCGTATCTGACGTTTGTCGGCGCGGGGCTGCTGTCGTTCACCGCATTATTGCGAGCATTGTTTGAATGCACCTACGGTTCATACTTCCGGATGGTTTATCAATCCACGTTTGATGCGATTCTTTGCACGCCAGTGGAGGTCGAAAGCATGGGGCTGGCCGAAATTGGTTGGGGCGCGACGAAGGCCCTGTTCGATGGAATGTTCGTGCTGGCCGTGCTCGCGGCCTTTGGCGCGGTGCGATCGCCGCTGGGAATTTTGATTCCGATCACGCTGACCATCGGCGCGTTATGGGTTGCGGCGCTGTCTCTGCTGATTACGTCACGGACGCACGACATCAATAACTACAATTTTTATATGGCGTTCGTCTTCTCTTACCTGTGGATTTCGGGCGCGTACTTCCCGCTGGAGCGGATGCCGAAGCTGGTGCAATGGATGGCGTGGGCGGTGCCGCTGACCGGCGCTGTTGATGTTTCGCGCCAACTGATGATTGGTCAGCTTCATTGGAGAATCGTGGCCGAAGTCTCCTATCTGATCGTCGCCTTCCTGATTACCGCCGAATTGGCTTTGCGGGGCTTGCGCAAGCGAATGGTCAGCTAGCAAAATCGGCTTATGCTTATCGTTGACATTTCCACCATTCGCCACGACTTCAAACTCAGTCATCCTTCCGTTGTCGCTTATGAATCCGTCGAAACCGCACCTAACATTGTTGTCCGCATCGAGCTTGAAAATGGCTTGATCGGCTGGGGCAATGCCGCGCCAGATGAGCACGTCACAGGCGAGACGGCGGAAAGCGTCCAGCAAACGCTCAATCAAATCTTCCAGCCTTTTTTGATCGGGCAAGACGCCACGCGAATAGAGTGGTTATGGCCGCAACTGCGCAGCCTTGCGCCACGGCAGCCAACGGCGATTGCTGCCGTGGACATTGCGCTGTATGACTTGCTGGGAAAAGTTGCTGGGTTGCCGCTCTGTCAATTGCTTGGCTGCGCGCGGGGCGAAATCGTTACTTCCATCACGCTCAGCATCGAAGAGACTTCGGTGAACCTTGCGCGTGCTGCGGAGTTTCAAGCGCAGGGCTTCAAAGCTTTAAAGATCAAATGCGGGCTTGATGCCGATGAAGACATTGCGCGCGTACGCACTATTCGACAGGCCGTTGGAGACGCAATGCAACTCTCGCTTGATGCCAATCAAGGATATTCGGTTTACACGACGCTGCACGTACTAAAGGCTTTGCGGGACTGCAACATTGCCTTCGTCGAACAGCCCGTGGCGGCGGGCGACATTGAAGCCTTGCGCGAGGTCTGCCGCCGTTCGCCGATTCCGGTGATGGCCGATGAATCGGTGCTGGATGCGGCTGATGTCTTGTTGACGCCTGCATCATTGGTCAATCTGAAGCTGATGAAGACGGGCGGCATTACAGGCACGCTGAAAGCCAACGCGGTTGCCGAAGCGCGCGGCATTCGCACGATGATTGGCTGCATGGATGAATCGCGCATTTCGATGGCGGCGGCGGCGCATGTGGCGCTGGCACTCGACAACTTTGTTTATGCTGATCTCGACGGCCACTTGGACATTGTTGATGACGTAGCGGACGGCGGGATTTTGATTGAAGACGGATTAGTGCGAGTGAGCGATCGCGCAGGGCTTGGGCTTTCAGCTAAAGAATGGCCCGAAAATAACTCTTGCAAAAAAGCTATCTCACCGCAGAGACGCTGAGCACCGCAGAGGTTTCGCGGAGGTGTTACAGACTCTCTGCGTTTCCTCCGCGCACTCTGCGCCTCCGCGGTGAATCGGTAGAGTTAATTTCATTCCATTCCAAAAGACATCAATGACGATTCTTCGCAAAGCAGCTTCGCACAATTCAATCCGCTTCGCGGTGGTTGCTGCTGTGATTCTGGCGGTGATGCTTTTGGCGGTTGGGGCGTCACGGCTGATCTACCCTTTTGATGTCGGCCATTACGAAGCTTGTATCTGGACGCCGTCATTGCTCAGCGCAGAAGGGCACAATCCCTATGCTTTTGCCACGCAGCCGCCGTTTGTCATGGCGCCGTATGGATATTTGTATTACCTGCTGGTTGGTGTGGGGCTGCGGCTGTTTGGATTGCAGTTTTGGTTTGGGCGGGCGTGGACCATTCTGTCGGCAGTAATTTGCTTGTTCTGTATTGTGCGCATTGCCGCTCGCCTGACGCGCAATCGTGAAGCCGTCTGGCTGTCGGCGCTGTCTTTTCTGTCGGCAATCACATTGCATCACTGGTTGGGTGTGCATCGGCCTGATTTGCCTGCATTGGCGGTGGCGTTTGCTGGATTAGCCTTAGCCTTTGATCTGGCGGATGGAACCAACGACTCTGGCCGTATCACGCCGCGCGTCATACTGGTAGCAGGACTGGCGATGCTGCTGCTGGCGGGGGCGTTCTTTTTCAAACAGACGGCGATATTGCCCGCGGCGGTTGTGGTGTTGCGCTGCTGGCAGGTTGATCGGCGCAAGCTGGCAATCTTGATTGCAGGCGCGGGGTTGTTCTTCACTGCGACGGCAATGCTGCTTTTGAACGCGACCTCGCATGGACAGTATTTCTGGCAGCATTTCGCGCTGATGCAACAGGTGCCTTATAGCTATGCGATGTCGTTGCGCTGGTTACTCAGCCTTTTCAAAATGCCTGCCGCTTGGATCACGGTGGGCATGATTGGCGCTGCACTGTTGTTGGAAATCCAGCGAGTCAGAAAAGCAGAGAACTTGCCACGGTTGGCGCATTTCAACCGTTTTCTGAAATCACCGCGCGCGCTCATCGTTCTGTATTTCATTGGTGCGGCAATCTTCGGATTCATCACTTCAGCGCGGCAAGGGTCTTACATTTCCTATCATCTGGAAACGCTGATGGCTGCCAGCATTGTCGTTGCGCTGGCGTGGGACAAGCTTGCGGCTCGGTTCAATCAGCGCTGGGTTTATCAAGCTTTCGTCCTGGCGTTTTTAATCGCTGGAGGGTTTCAACTGGTGCGGCAGGCGCGGGGCGAATACTTGCGTTGGCAAAGCCTGCCCTATTACCGCGAGATCGTGGCGACGCTTCGAGAAAAGATGCCGCCGCAAAGCCTGGGCATCAGCGTGCATCCTGACTTGATGACTGCCGCCGGACATCAGTATCACTTTGGAGATTGGAATCAGTATGAAGACGGCAGGTCGGCGCAACTGCATCAGGTATTTCGTCAGGCCGTGGAGTCAAAACGTTATACCGCGATTGTCTGGCTGCGACCAGATGCGGCTGATAGTGCGGCAGCAGAATTTCCGGGCTATCATCTGGTGCCAATGAAACAACCGCTGCCGCAAGGATACTATCCCGTCTTTCTTTATCTTCGTGATTGACCTTACTTCGCAGGTTTGTAGACCACGCCGCCCTTCATCACGAACTTGACGCGCTCCAACTCGGTCACGTCTTTCAGCGGATCGCCGTCCACCGCGATGATGTCAGCAAAAGCGCCGGGCGCGATGACGCCGACTTTGTCATTCCATCCGAGCAGATCGGCTGCGCTCAACGTCGCGGCTTGAATCGCCTGCATCGGCGTCAATCCCCACTTGACCATATGGGCGAACTGTTTGCCGTTCCATCCGTGCGGATAAACGCCTGCGTCCGTGCCATACGCGATTTTTACGCCAGCCTTGACGGCCTTCTGAAAGTTTTCGCGTTGCGTGCGTCCAACCAGTCGCTCTTTTTCGATGATCTTATCGGGATAGCCCATCCGCCCGTATTCGGCCAGGATGTAATCGTCGTTGTAGATGTCGGCAACCAGATACGTTCCGCGCTCTTTCATCAGGCGAATGCCTTCGTCGTCAATGAAGCTGCCGTGTTCGACAGAGGTGACTCCGGCGCGAATGGCGCGCTTAATGCCTTCGGTGCCATGCGCATGCGCGGCGACGCGGCGTCCCCACATTTTGGCTTCTTCGACGATGGCGTTCAGCTCTTCCTGCGAATATTGTGGTGCGCCGACAGATTCTTCTTCTGACAGCACGCCCGCCGTCGCAATGATCTTGATGACATCCGCGCCGTTCTTGATCTCAAAGCGCACCAGCTTGCGAACTTCATCCACGCCGTCGGCAATGCCCGAAAAGCCGTTGAACTTCAGATAGGGCGAAAAGCCATTGGTGTCGCCGTGGCCGCCCGTTGCGCCGACGGTCAGCGTAGCGACCAGCATTCGCGGGCCAACGACTTCGCCGCGATTGATGGCATTGCGCAAGGCAACGTCAATGAATTCGCCCGCGCCGACATCGCGCACCATCGTGAATCCGGCTTCGAGCGTGCGCTTGGCGTAAACGTGCGCGGTGATGGCGACATCAATTGCACTTTTGCGGAAGATATCTTCGTAATAGTTGCCGGGCTGTGACGTGATGTGCGTGTGGCAATCAATCAGGCCGGGCAATACAGTCTTATTGCTCAGATCAATGACTTCGGCGTCCGTGGGAATTGACAATCCCGCGCCCGCAGCCGTGATCTTCTCGCCTTCAATCA
This sequence comes from Blastocatellia bacterium, assembly GCA_038211695.1. Classification (GTDB taxonomy): domain Bacteria; phylum Acidobacteriota; class Blastocatellia; order RBC074; family RBC074; genus RBC074. The sequence goes on from JBBQVH010000191.1 coordinate 7,818, forward strand.
GGATGACGGCATTGTTGATGACTATCCCTGTTTTGGTATCAATCATTCGACCGGTACGGATGGCGATCTTTTTCGGCGCTTCCTTCTTTTCCTGTTGTCGGGCGGCTTCGGTTGCGGGAATGGAAAGCAGAAAAGAAATTATCAAGATGAAGCCAAGGGGTATTCGTTTCATTCAATCTCCTGATCGTTACTTGGATAAACGTGCAGCACGTACTTGTCGAAATGAAATGCGAATGTCCGGCTGCTTTGAGTAATTCAAAGTCTGCCGGACATTCAAAAACATTCTTTGCTTGGAACGTCTCCGGTTACTTCAAACCTGCCAGGATGCCTTTGGTATAACCGAGAGTTTCGGTCAAACCGGGAAGCGGGTCTTTCCCATCCTTCTCGTATTCGAAACCGGCCAGGGCTTGATAGTTAATCTTGAGCAGCGCGGCGAGGATTGCTTTCAGGTCCAGGATGCCGCGACCTCCTTCGATTGGCGTATTTTTGTTGCCAAGCGCGGAGATGTCTTTTAAGTGGACGTCATACAGACGTTCGCGGCATTTGAGGATGGCTTCCGCAGGGTCAACGCCTGCGCGCGCCGTATGGCCGACGTCAATGCACAGGCCGATGCGCTTGTCGTACTTTTCAACCGCCTTCCACACGTCATAGGGAGAAGGAAACATCTTGTCTTCCGGCCCGTGGTTGTGGATGGCGAGTTTGATGTTGAACTCCTTGACCATCTTGTCGAGCAAGGGAACTGAGTCCGGCGGCGGCGCGCAGACGATAACTGGAACGCCGATGTCGCGGGCGTATTCGAACGCGCGGCGGACGTCGGCTTCGTCGTTTTTCATCCCGACGTTGCCCACACTGAGCGGAATCATGCCTGCATCACGGAACATCTTTGCGCGCTGTTTGCGCTCTTCGGTCGTGTGCGAAAGATCAATATGGTTTTTGACGTTCTTGATCGAGATGTACTTCATGTCCGCGCGCTGCAAGCCTTTGATTGTTTCTTCAATCGGCCATTCGCGGAAGGTGTAGGTGGCAACGCCGATCTTCAGCCCGTGCCAGCGGTCGGTCGTTTCAGCAGAGCGGGCGGCGGAAAGCCCTTCCAGGTTTGCAAAGGGCAGGGCAGCGGCGGACAGAGCGCTCGCTTTGAGCAGGTCACGTCGAGAGAAGGTGTTCATTGTCTGGTCTCCTTGGGAAATGTGGCGTGGGTTCTTAACCCGCGCTTGAGATGAACTGGCTGGCGCGGGTTAAGAAC
>JBBQVH010000192.1:0-9008 GCA_038211695.1 Blastocatellia bacterium
AGCGCGTTCTCATCACCAATGGCTATCATTTGAACAGCCAACCTTCCACCATTGGCCTTTGCCACCAAACGGCGCGCGGCGAAGTCAGATACCTTCCATCCGCAATCCGCAATCCCCAATCCGCAATCCGCAGTTGCCCCCGCCAACGGCGCGGTTGGCCCACCGGCAACCACTGGGGCATCCAACCCGGCGACGTAGCGGCCAGCCTGCACCCAATCAATCAACGTGATTTTGCCATCGCCAAAAGTGTCTCGTGGCGCGCAATCAGCGCGTTGGAATTCGCTGCCAATTGCGGGCGTATCCAGGCCTTCAACAAAGCGGCCAACCTGCACCCAGTCGGTGATGGTCACGCTGCCATTGTTCTGCCCCGATGGGCGCGGCGCAACGTCTGCTTCGTACCCTTGCCCGATGCGAACACTGCCCGCGACAAACTGCGCCTGAATCGTCGCGCCATTGGCATTGGCGACGTTGCGCGTAACGGGCGCATCACCGAAGTCAATTGCTGCCGTTGCGGCCTGCGCCGATGCAGGCACGTCGAAAACAATCACCGCGATTTCGCGCAATCCGGCGGCGAACTTCTGTCCGGCGGGCAGCGAGATTCCAACGCCCAGGCGGCCCAGCGAAACCTGCGCGGCGTTCACGCTGATTTGTGCGTTACCTGAATCGCCGCCAGCGGTAATTCGCGGATTGGTCAGCAACGCCTGATTGAAGCTGACGCTGAAATTGACCGCAGCTTCATCCCCTTTCGATTCCAGCACGATGGGAACAGAAACGCTGCGGCCAATCGAACCGGCAGTACTGATCAGGCTGACGACGCGCGCTGCAACCGTCACCAAAGCGCTGGCCATCCCGCCTCCCAAACTCGCAGGCAGCTTGGCCGTCACCGTCACCGGCCCGCCTGGCACCAGGCCATTGACCGCGAAGTCCGCCGTAGATGCGCCCGCCGGAATCAACACGCTGGCTGGCACGGTGGCCACGGAAGTATTCGACGAAGTCAGCGTGACCGTCGTGCTGTTTGTCGGCGGATAGCTGAGGCTGACGCGAATCGAACCCGGCACACCCGCCGTCACGGTCGCCGCAGCAGGCGTCAGTGTCATTGCCGGAAACACCGTGAAGCTTTGCGTCTGCGCATCCACACAACCGGGCTTGCTCAAAATAATCGGCGCAATGCCTGCGCCCGCCGGAACCGTGACCGTGATGCTGGTATTGCTGTTGGTGACAAAGGCCGATGCAACGTCACCGAATTTGACCGAGGTCACGCCGTTGAATCCCGCGCCGGTGATCGTGACCGTGCTGCCAATTGCGCCACTGCTGGCGCTCGCGCTGGTCACATCCAGACAGCCCGTGCGGCAGCAGGTGAACCCCGTCAGCAGCAGCGAAAAAGCGCGCAAGTTGCCCGAATCACCTATGAATTCATCAATCACTGTCAGCGTCCATGTGCCGTTCGGATTTTCGCCATCGAAGGCGGACAAGGGATTCGACGGTCTGAACGTGCCCGTGTATGACGCGCCGGAAGCCGATACGTTATTGATCGAATTTGCCGCACTGGTCTCGTCGTCCAGCACAGTCTGGCAGAAGTTCCTGCCACTGTTACCCCCGCCGCCGGCGCGATTGATGATGGTTACGGTCGTGCCCGATGGAGAGGTCAGCTTAAAGACCAGATCGCCCACCCACGAATGATCCACGCCGACCGTCGTTGCTCCCGTGTTCGAAGTGCAGCCGGTACCATCAAGGCGGAAGTTCAGGTCGGCGATGTTGCCCGCAAAGCCATTCACCGTCAGCGGCACGCTGACGCCGCGCACATCGCCATCGGGAATCTTGACCGCGCCATCAGTGTAGCTGAAGGTTTGCGGCGTTGTGCCAAGAGCGCCCAGCGTAAAATTGAAACTGATCGTTCCCAAATCTTCGCCGCCGTCCGTCAACTTTAATATGACAGGAATGACCGTGCCGCAAGCGCCGCTGGCCGTAAAGCTAAACTGCCGCGCAACAGCCGCCGCGCCCCTCACCAATGCGCCGTAACTTTTCGTTTGTTCGCCAGTGATGACATTGCTGCTGGGTACCAAGGTCGCCAGCAGGTTCTGCGTGCTGTTCGCGCCGTTGTTCGCCAGCGAAAGATTGACCGTCACCGTTTCTCCCGGATCAATCACACGATTTGCGGGCTGGCAGCTTTCAACGGCCAGCGACGCGCCCGCGCCAGCAATCAATTTCGCCGGGCGAATCAACCTGGCGCGAATGCCATAATTTCCCGCCACACCCAAACTGTCCGTCGTCGCAAAGTTCACACCGTCCAGCGAACGATACGAACGCCCTTTCGGTTTCGTGATGTCCAGCGCGAAAGGATTCGTATTGGCGCTTTGATTGAGTTGCAGACCAAGAACAAAATCGCCTTGCGCAATGTTGACAGCCGGTACGGCAACCACGGTGAATGCGTTCAGTTCCTGCACCTGTGCCGAAGTTGTTTGAAACGTCGTGCCGTCAATATTCGCATCGCCATCCGCGTTGACGCCGGTCAGGACGGTGAAGGCATCGCCGGTTTTGACGCTGCCGTTATCAGGAAAATAAATCGCCACGGCGTTCAGCGTCGCCGGATAGTAGGGGGGCGTCAGGCGGTTGACCCGATAAGACGTCCCCCCCGTCGCGACACCGCTGGCGCTTTCGAAAGTTCCATCGTCCACGGTGATTTCAAACGGCGGCGCGTCCTGCGTCACGGTAAAAACCTGCCCGCCAACATTGATCTTTGCGCTGCGTGTGCTCAGTTGGTCATTAGGCGCAATCGAGAAATTGACCGTCCCATTTCCCTGCCCTGCGCTGGCAAACAAGATGGTCATGAAAGAATCACTGGCCGTTGCCGCCCAGGCGCATTCGGGCGCGGTGATGACATCGAAACTGCCCACGCCGCCGGTGGAAAGAAAATTTTTGCCAGCCGCGGTAATTGCGTACGCACAACCGTCCCCTGCGCTTTGCACAATGGTGATTGTCTTCCCTGCCACCAACAGCGTGCCGCTGCGCGCAATGCCCGATGTTGGAGTAACAATAAAACTGACGGTGCCAATTCCACTGCCCGTGCCTGTGCCGCTGATGCTGATGAAACTGGCATTGCTGATCGCCGTCCAGCCACAGGCGCTGGCGGTTTCGACGCTGATCGTGCCGACGCCGCCCAATGCTGAAAAGTTCTGGTTGTTCAGCGTCACGTTATACGCGCAATTGCCGACGGTCAGCAGATTACTGCCTGTCGCGACCTGGCCGTCGGGATTGGTGATGATGACGGTCTTCAATCCCGCGCTGGCATTCACGGTCGAAAGGTTCAACAGCAACGTCGTCGGATTGATGTAGCTGACGCTATTCACCACAACCCCGCCGGTCACGGCCGCACGCAAGCGGCAATTGAAGCCTTCGCCCGCGTCGTAAAATCCCGCGCCGTTTGTTTGAAGCCCTGTAATTGTCACGTTGACTGACGCTTGTCCAACAGCAACCGACTGCGGACTGGCGGCGGCGGGCACAGCGGGCGGCGGCGCGGCGATCTTTGCCACGCGCAGGCCATATGAGTTCGCCGCGTCGCCAAACTGCTGAATCGTCCACATCGTCATATCATCGCAAGGATCAACGCTGGTGAAGGAATAATCCCCCCATCGGCGGCGGCCCTGCTGATTGCCGCTGTTGCTGGACGGGTTGTAGGGCGCGGGGCTGGCCGTGAAAAGCTGTGGCGTTTGCAACGTGCCGAGCGGATCGGTCGCCCATCGGACGGAAAGGGCCGCATTGATGTATTCATTCGTTCCCGCCGTGTTGTACCCGATCAGCGCATGTCCCTGCCCTGAAACCGCCAGCGAAGGCATCCAATAATTCCGTTCGTCTTCGGTATTGGTCCCGGTTTGCGTAAACAGCGTCCCGGCTTGCTGCAATCGCGGTGTGGGCAAAGCAAGGTCAACGATTTCGTACCAGCGCACGGCGTCGCGCGTGCGCGGAGCCTCGGTTGCCCCTGAATTGTTGACCGCGATGTCATGCGCCGCCCACAGGCTGCCATTGCGCAAGTATGCCGAAAGCAGACGATCATCAATCGCATCCAGCCTGCCATTGACGCTGTTAATGTTGCCTTTGTGCCGCACGGTGATCGGGGCTGAAGTCGCCAGCACGTTGATGTACAGATTTGGCGAAAGCACGGGAGTGCCGCCGGGATTCGACACGCGGCGCAACGCCAGCCGCCCGAAACTGCCTGAATCCGTGCCGATGAAATAACCTTCCGTTGCGTTCGGATCAGCGTTGTCCACGCCGCGCGGCGAAAAGATTCCGTTGGTCAGCGTGCTGCCCGACTTATCAATCAAATTGCGAAAGGCCGAAATGACAATCTGCCCACCATCCAGCACCGAAGATTTGCGAATGACAAACGCCGTCGTATTGAAAGTTCCATTGCAAAATTGATTGACCCCGACATACAGCGCGTTAGCGTCAATCCCTAAGCTGGGGTAATCCGCGAAACATCCGTTATCGCCCGCCGGCGTGACGACGTTTTGTTCGAAGTAGTAAAACGTCCAGAGCGTTGTCGAACTGACGGTCGCGCCATCGCTGACCGCCAACATCACGCGATTGTTGGTCGAAGCAACGTTGATGATCAGCACAAACCAACGACCGGACAGTCTGTCGTACCGCACCTGCGGATCAGTCGTCACCTGGCCGCCGCCCACCGAATTGAAGAAGGAATCAATGTCAGCATCCAATTCGCCTTTCGCGCCGCTGGTTTTGTTAAAGACGCGAATGCGTCCGTTCACCGCCATCAGAAACTGCGTCGGCCCGACCGCTCCCATCGTGTCCGGAGGATATGAGTTTTCTGTATCGGCCAGCGTGGCGGCAGTGAAAGAGAGAGTGGGAGAGGGAGAGACGGAGGGACGGAGAGATAGAGGGACGGAGGGACGAAGCAGATTAGGCATTTTTTCTCCGTCTCTCCGCCCCTCCGTCTCTCCGTCTTCGACGGGTGGCCACTGTGCTCCCGGCAATGCGTTCGGATTCTGTGGCAGAAGGTCGCGTTTGATGGGCAGGTGCTCGTGTTCGGGTTCGCGCTCGATGGGCCGTTTTAACTTGGCTTTGGCGGCCCTGACGGAAGGCTCGCGAGACATGATGTCATCCGTCGTTTCGGTGATCCCATATTCGCCGAACCAGGGCGTGCCGGTGATCGAACCATCCGCATTGATCTGCTGTTGAGCATTTCGGGTGCGTGATGGAGTTGAAGATTTGACTCTCGACTTGGGTTTCGTCGCGGCGGGGCGTCTCTCCGCACGGTGTTGCGCAGAGCTGCGCTCTGGCAGGCGATCGAAGGAGAACAAAGCCAGAAGTGAGGTTGTGGCGAAGATCAAACAGCGCCAGCGGCAAAAATGTATTTTGGTCACGGGTAGAATCAGTAAAAATCCGTTGCGACGCGCAGTTTATTACTTCACGAAAAATATGAGGAAGCTCAAGGTAATCATCAGACTTTAGAGTGTCAATGTTTTCTCTTTACATCATCAAAGATTGCCCGGTTACAATGAAGCCATGTACAGCGCTAAAGTGCTTGACCATCTGGAATCTCCGCGCAACATCGGCAAAATGGAAGCCGCGACAGCGCGCGGCACGGCGACCAATCCGGTCTGCGGCGATCTGTTGCATCTGTTTTTGCGGGTAGCGGATGACAGAATCGTGGCCGCCAGCTTCACCGTGCAAGGTTGCCCGCCCAGCATCGCTGCCGGGTCCGCGCTGACTGAAATCGTCATTGGATTAACGACGGAAGAAGCGCGGCAACTGAAGCCCGTGGACGTAACGCGCGCGCTGGAAACATTGCCGCGCAACAAAGAGCACTGTGCAATCCTGGCAATTGATGCGTTGCGCGCGGCGCTCGCCGAACCGCGATGAGGCGTGGTATAAACCGGCTGTCCATTCGACAAACCTATCACCCGCAAACACGAACAATTATGCAAACTGCAACGACCGGGCCTTTGGAGGCGGAACCGCTTCGCAAAGTTTCGACAGATCAAATCCTGCATCGCCTGCGCGAAATGTTCGGTGAAGATCGTGCGCGGCTGTTCGCGGGCCATTCGTTTCGCGTCACGGATGAACCGGAGCGCGTCGTCGCCTTCCCGCACAACATTGATGAACTGAGCGAAATGCTCAAGCTCGCTTCGGATGAACGCTGGCGCGTCATCCCGGCGGGCGCGGGCACGTGGCTGACAATGGGCAATCGCCCGGTCAGCTTTCACCTGATCGTTTCGACCGCGCAAATGAATCGCGTGCTGGAATACGAACCGGCGGATTTGACCGCAACCGTTGAATCCGGATGCGTGCTTTCCACCTTCAATCAACTCGCCGCCGGACACCGCCAAACGATCCCGCTGGACCCTTTCGGCGATGCCAGCGCAACGCTGGGCGGGATTGTTTCAACGGCCAGCAGCGGCCCGCTACGCTGCGCATACGGCACGCCGCGCGATTGGCTGATCGGCATTCAGGTTGTTCATGCGGACGGCAGCGTCACTCGCGCGGGCGGCAAGGTCGTCAAGAACGTTGCCGGATATGATCTGTGCAAGCTCTACGCCGGCAGCTTCGGTTCGCTGGCTGTCATCGCCGAAATGAGCTTCAAGCTGCGCGCGCTGCCCGCTGCTGAAAAGACGCTGGTCTTTTATTCTGACAACGCCGAATCGCTTTGCTCGCTGGCCTTGCGGATCAACGATTCCGACGTGCATCCGAGCGCGATGGAAATAATCGCGCCAACCAGTAATTCCACTTTGCCGATTGATTCGAAGCGCTTCTCGCTGGTGCTGCGCTTCCTGAACGAAGCCGAAACGATTGAATCGCAGATCAGCGAAGCGATACGGATTGGCCACGACGTCCAGCATTCAATCCTGACCGACGCTGATGCCGTCGTTTTCTGGCACGGCTATCACGAGAGCGAAACCGATGAACAATGGGCCTTCAGTTTACGAATGAGCGCCGTGCCTTCCGACTTGGATGCCGCCATCAAAGACATCAACAAACTGCTGCCGCACGCCACTTGGCGCGCGCACGCCGCCAACGGCGTCGTCCGCATTTACGGGGAAGAAAATTTGTTCGAAGGATTGCAAACCAAACGACGCCCGAAATTCATCGCCGAGCTTCGCCATGCAGCGCAGGCGCGCGGCGGCCAATTGGTTGTGCTGCACGCGCCGCAACCAATCAAGGATCAACTGGACACATGGGGCGATGTTGGCGCGACTGCGCTGCTGATGCGCGAATTGAAAAAACGCTTTGATCCGCAGGGGCAGCTCAGTCCCGGCAGGTTTGTCGGCGGCATCTGACTTCAACGATATGCTTCAAAATACTTCGCTTCACACAACGCTCGACGCTGAGATGGACAAGATTCTGGGCTGCATTCACTGCGGCCTGTGCCTGCCGGCTTGCCCAACGTATCAACAGGCCGGAAACGAAAACGACAGCCCGCGCGGACGCATCTACCTGATGCGCGCGGTTGCTGAAAATCGGCTGGACGTGGCTGCTCCCGCGTTCGCGCGGCATATTGATCTGTGTTTGGGTTGCCGGGCCTGCGAAACGGCTTGCCCGGCGGGTGTCAATTACGGCCATCTGTTGGAAGCAACGCGCGAAACCATCAACGAATATGGTGCAAAGAAAGGGAGCGGCTTTCAAAAACGCATGCTGGGGCTGGCGCTGCGCCACATCTTTCCTTACCCAAAGCGACTGGCAAAAGTCTTCGCCATGTCGCGCGGCCTGCGCGACAACAGCTTCATTCGGTTTGTTTATCACAAAGGCATCGTTCGCACATTTTCAAAGAAGGCCGATTTCGCCCTGTCACTGTTGATGACGACGGCACCGACATTTGGCAACCGAAACGTTCTCTCTGAAAAAAGCGCGGCATCAACAGACCCGCAGGCCGAAGGCACTGCGCTTCCAGGCTTGCGCCCCGTCGCGGTGTTCACCGGCTGCGTGATGGAAGGGCTGTTCAAACACGCCAACGACGCCACACGGCGCGTGCTGGAGGTCAATCACTGCCAGAGCATCGAAGTCGCCAAACAGGTTTGCTGTGGCGCGCTTCACGCGCATTCGGGCGATCTGGAAACGGCGCGCAAGCTGGCACGGCAAAACATTGACGCCTTTGAACGTTTCCTCCTTTCGGGCCGCAAGGCCGCCAATCCGGCGACGATCATCATCAATGCGGCGGGTTGCGGCGCGCTGATGAAAGAATATGGCCCCCTGCTCAAAGACGACCCGCAGTACGCCGCGCGCGCCGAAGCCTTCAGCCAGCGCGTCAAAGACGTCACGGAGTATCTGGCAAATGGCGAAATTCGGCGCGGCGCAGAAGTCAACGAATCCGTCACGCTTGATGCTCCATGCCATCTGTATCACGCCCAACGCGTGATGACCGCGCCGCAGACCGTGCTGGCGGCCATCCCCGGCCTTGAATATCGCCAGCTTGAAGGAATGCAGGATTGCTGCGGCGGCGCAGGCATCTACAACTTAAGCGAACCCGAAATGTCCGAAGCCATCCTTTCAGACAAAATCAGCAAGGTGAAAGCCACAGGCGCAAAAGTCCTGGCCACGGCCAATCCCGGCTGCCATATGCAATTGGGCGCAGGCGCGCGCATGTTCAAAGCCGATTGCGAGGTCGTCCACGTCGTTGAACTGCTGGACCAGTCGTATCGAAAGGCAGGGTTCTATCAGAAGGCCGGTTAGGCTATGCTCGGCACTAAGCTGGGACTTCAAAAAAAAGGAGAATAAACGATGGAAACCATCAGCGTAAAAGAAGAGGCAAAACGTCTTGTCGAGCAACTTCCGGAAAATTCCACATGGGATGATTTGATGCATCAGATCTACGTGCGGCAATCCATTGAAGCCGGCCTGGCAGACAGCAAAGCTGAGCGCACAATTACTGTCGAACAAGTTCGCGAGAAATTCGGGTTAAGCACGGGAACGTTAAGTGGACTGAAAATGCGGTAGAACAACTTCAGGTGATTCATGATTTCATCGGGCAGAATTCACCTGAGTATGCGCTTCGCGTC
>JBBQVH010000193.1:0-8962 GCA_038211695.1 Blastocatellia bacterium
TTGAGGGGTCGCATTAGCGAAGGATACCAAAGCGCAAAAACTCCGGCGACTACTCTTTTGCATTTGCTTCAATTACAGCCTCACCGGGAATTGCTGAGCAGATGCGCACTCCTTCGCGGCGGGCGTTTTCCAGCAATGGCATTTGCCCTTGCCGGCATTCATCTTCGGAAACAAAGATACGCGAGGTCAGCACGTCATACTTCAGGCACAACGCAGCGTTGAATTCGCCTGTTCGGGCGACTTCTTCGAACTGGCGAACCTTGCCTTTCAACACAATCAGCACGTCAATGTCCGAACCTTCGACTGCATCGCCGCGTGCTTGCGAACCGAACAGCACCACATCCACCAGCCGCTCGCCATACAAGTTGGCAAGATAGCGCCGCAACTCAGTCAGAATTGTCTTCAGCTTTTTGTTCATTGCTGCCAATAGTAGCTTAGTTGTTGGTCAATGCAATTCCCGGATTTGCATAACGCCGAGTGTCACCGTGGATTCGGGTCGTCCGGCTCTTCGTCTGTTCCGATCGAATAGATCGGCACTAGCTTGTAATTCTGGCTGGGATCAAATTTCAGCCCCAGTCTTCGCTGCCAATCTAGCAACAATTCGGCAGGATCACTATTCTGCAATAGTTCTTCAATTGACTGATTGCTCTGTATATTCCACATCCGTGCCGTACCATCTCCGCTTGATATGACCACTAGCTTTCCGTCAGGACTGAAAGCTACTCCTGTAACATAAGCCGTATGAAGGAATGGTTTTCCAATTGGTTGACTAGTCTGCGCGTCCCACACACGTGCTGTACCATCCCAGCTTCCTACTATTACTAGCTTTCCATCAGGGCTGAAGGCCACACTAGAAATATAATTGTCTTGGCGCATTAGGCCCCCTGTCGGCTGACTGGTTTCTGCGTTCCATATCTGCACAATGCCATTCCAGGTCCCTGTCACCACAAGGTTTCCATCGAGACCAAAAGCCACAACAGAAACATCATCGTCATGAAGCATTGCTTTTCCGGTTGCCCGACCTGTCTGTATATCCCATATCTGTGCTGTATGCCCACTGCTTCCTGTAACTACACGCTTTCCGTCAGGGCTAAAGGAAGCACTATTAACAGAAACGCCAGGACGTATCGGTTTTCCAATTGGCTGATTAGCCTGCGCATCCCATATTTGTACAAGACCGCCGTCGGTTCCCACTAATATCTGCTTTCCATCAGGGCTATAGGCTACTACTGAAATCCTACCGCAAGATTGTGTTAGCTTTCCAACCAGCTGACCAGTCTCTGTATCAAATACTATCGCTTCTCCTTGCCCAAATATCATCGTTTCCCCTTGTCCTAAGCTTGAAGCATATCCGATCACTATTCGCTTACTATCTGGGCTAAAGGCCACGGCTTCAAAATCATCACTTATAATACTGAGCTGTAGAATTAGTTTGCCGGTCTGAGTGTCCCACAGCCCCCCTTTCTGATCCCTACTTGCTGTCCACACACGCCTACCGTCAGCGCTGATAGTAACAGCATTAACCTCCAGACGATGACGGAATGTTAAGAAGAGATTTTGATAATCGCTGCCGACTAGGCGCGCGACTTCGTCAACTCTAATTTTCGTTGATTTCGCACTCATTGCCTGAAGTCTTTCGAGCAAAGCCTCTTCATGATTTCCCAGCGTCTCATCACGTGAGGCGCGTCTATCCCAAAATTGTGCCATCAACTCATTGGCTTTGCCCGCGTACCAGGGGAACCGGTGCAACGCGTCATAATAGCGGCCTGGATAGTCATCCAGCGCGTTTTGCAAAGGGGCAACATATTGGCGCGGATTCCAGACTGCATACCAGAACCCGATGCTGAGCATCAGTGTCGCCACCGAAGCTACGGCCAGACGTCGGTTCCAGTCCACCGGCGTCGCTGTCTTTGCCCACTGGTCGGTGAAGATTCGTTCGTAAACCCGATTCCGGACATGTAGCGTTTTGTCTGGGCGCAGCGAAACAAGGCCGGATAATTTCAAATGATTCTGAACCGGCGAACGCGGAGCATCGGCGATGGGCTTTCCGCGCCGAATGCGCCGGTAAAGTTTGAACACTTTGACGCCGAGTTTTTTGTTGCCCTTCAGCCAATCGCGGACGAAGTTCAGGTTGGAATCTTCGCGGCTAGCGGTTTGGGAAAGGAGGGTGTGCTCAATGAGTGAATCAACGTCTTGCGCTTTACCCCCTCCCTCACGGTCGGGGTACTGACTCACTCCATCGTCGCCTAAAGCTCGCATCGCTCCGCAAAGTTTTTGCGTCAGGTAGGGATGGCCGCCCGTCCAATCCAGGATGCGGGCAAGAATCTGTTCGCCTTCGGCGGTATTAGCGCTCAATCCAGCGGCAAGCGGCGTGACTTCTTCGGCGGTGAAATCGGTCAGCTCAATGCGCTGGCCGACGTTGAACGGAGTGCGCGTTGCGTCTTTGACCAAATCCGACGGGCTGGCGACGCCGAGCAGCACGAAGCTCAGTCGGTTGTAAGCCGCATCGGTCGCGCGGGCGTTGTGGCAGGCGCGGATGGCGGCGAAGAAATCGTCGGTGAACGGCAGCGAGACGGTCGAATCAATTTCGTCAATGAAGATGACGATCTGTCCCTCGACGCGTTCGAGCAGCAGGTCGCGGAAAAATTCGGTCAGGCGTTGCAAGCCGGAAAGCGATGAGCGCGATTGCCACCACTCATTCAAATTCACGTCGCGCAAACCGACTTCTCGCAGAATGCGATGGGCGATGCCGTAATACCACTGCTCGGCGGAGAGCTTGTCTCGCTGTGTGCCGATTTGCGTCAGGTCTACGATGGCGGTGTGGATTTTGGCTTCCTCGGTCAATCGGCGAGCGGTGCGCGCCATCAAGCTGGATTTGCCCATCTGTCGCGAAGTCAGCACGTAACAGAACTCTGCGGCCAGCAGGCGGTCATACAATTCCTGGTCGGCTTGGCGCACAACGTAGCTGGGCGAATCGGGATTGACCGTGCCGCCGACGACGTAAAATTGGGAGTTGGGTGTGAACATAGATTCCAAGTTACAAAGAAGAGCTTCTCTCAGCGGCTTCGCCGCCCGATGTGCGGCAAGTCTCTGACTTGCCGCAAGCAAAGCCATTGTTTCGGGCTACGCCCGCAGTTTCCGCAATCGCGGGCATAGCCCGAAGAAAGAATGCTTTCCTCTTGGAAGGGCCAAGCCCTTCCACACATCGGGCGGCGGAGCCGCAAAAGATAACGGCGTTACAGATGCTTGCTGAAATATTCCTGATAAAGCCTGCACCGAGCCTGCACCGCGTTGCGGGTTTCGCCTCGCACCAGCCCCGCTGAATTCAGCCGCTGGAAATGTTCTTCGCTGTCGCACTGACCGTTGCGCAGAATTTGAATCACGGAAGCTTTCAATTCCGGATTGCCCTGCAAAGACCACAGAAACCGCCGCAGATGATCGCCGAACGGCCCCGCGTCACTGATGGCTTCGGCTTCGAGCTGTTTCAGCGAACAGCGATTGAGCGTGTACAACGATTGCCGAACCAGAAACGGATGCCCGCCGACCAGATCAAGCAGCGATTCGATTTCGCCGGGCGTCTTCAGCGGCTTGCCGTATTTTGTGTTCAGCGCCGAAAGTTGATCCTGATTAAACCCATCCAGCCGGATTTGCACCCCGACGTTGAATGGCGATTGCGTCAAATCCCGAATGAACAAACTGGGTTCAGTCGAATGGGCAATGACCAGATTCAAGTTGTTCCAGCTACGCTTGCGCGCGCGCAGATTGTGCCAGCCACGCACCGTCGCAAAGAAATCATCCCGGAACGACTGGTTGAATAGGTGATCGGCTTCATCGAACAAAAACAGAATCGGCGACGATGCATCGGCCAACAGCGCGTCTTCGATAAAGTCTGTGATGTTGTCTTTTGCGCCCAAACCATCATCCCAAAATTCGTCCGGTTTGGTCAGCGTACGAAAATGGCGGGCCAGCTTCCGCGCCAGATAGCGCATCAGGCTGTCCAAGCTTTCCAGATACTTTGCGTCAACAAATTGAAAGTCGAGGTAAAAAGGTGGCCGTTCGTTTTGCTGCGCGTTGATGTCAGCGCGGGACAGCAGCGAGCTTTTGCCGAACTGGCGCGGAGCTTTGACGATGATCGTCTGGCCGGGCAAACGGATCAGTTCTTCAAATCGTGCGTCCGAATCGCGGCGAATGTAATACGGCGAATCGTATTTGACCGCGCCAGATTCCAGCAGAAAGCGAGGATCGGCAGCGGGCAGCGGCGCGCCTGCGGCTTCGGTGGCTTCGAACAGCGTGGTGATGTTCTGCTTTTCGTCTTCAGCTTTTCCGGCTTGTGGTAGCGCGATGGAATGGTTGATGGCCGCCAGAAGCTGATTGGCGATGGCGTCAAACGCTTCGCCATCTTTCCAAATCGCATACTGAATGGTGTCCAGATAAGCGCTCAGGTCGTAAGGCAGCGCGCCTGTAAAATTGGATCGAACAGGAAGTATGCCGAAATGCCGATCGGGCTGTTGCGACAGTTCGTGGGCGATCCAGACTTCTTTGCGCACCATCGCGCTGCGAATGGATTCCTTTGACAGCAAGACGATGAAAAAATTCGACGACCGAAGCTGGCTTTCGATCTCTTCGATCCAGCGCGTGCCGGTCAGCATCTGGGTGTCAATAAACACTTCCAGGCCACTGCGCTGGAAGCAGTCCACCAGAAACTGCGCCAGGCTTTGATCCGGTTCAACGTGACGATAGCTGATAAAGATTTTTGGCACGGGCTGATTTCCTGAAAGAGTTTGTTTGACCGCGAAATGGGCAGGCGGTTTATAGCACGTGCGCGGCAAAACTCTCTAGCTTTTGGCGAGGCGATTTGGTTGAGTTGATGAGTTCAGGACTGCTTGCGTCTGACAAAACAAAAAGCGGGTTGTGGATGATGCAGTCCACCGTGCTGGTGTACTTCATCATCCACAACCCGCAATCCCTTCCCTCACGTCAGAGCGCGATGATTAAATCAACAGTTAAATATCCAGGTTCTTCACGTCCAGCGCGTTGTCTTCGATAAATTTACGGCGCGGTTCGACCTGGTCGCCCATCAACACGGTGAAGATTTGGTCGGTTTCGACGACGTCGTCAATTTTGACTTGCAGCAGCGTGCGCTTTTCGGGGTCCATCGTGGTTTCCCACAACTGTTCGGGGTTCATTTCGCCCAGCCCTTTGTAACGTTGAATGTGCAGGTCTTTTTTGGCGGCGGCCAGGATGTGGTTGAGCATGTCGTCCCGCGATTCGACTTCGGTTTCGTTCGCGCCTTCCTTGATGACGAAGGGCGGCTGGCTCAAGTTGGCAAATGATTTATAGAGTTCCGCCGCGCGTTGGAATTCGACGTGCGTGGCCAGTTCCCAGTCAATCAAGACAGTAGAACCGTTGGCCAGGGTGACTTCGACTTCAGCCAATCCGTGCTCTTCGTCCGAAGTCAATTCGGTCTTGAATTCGGCGGCGGCCACTGCGGCTTCAACCTCGCCGAGCAAGTCCTGATTCTTAAAAACATCGTGGAGTTTACGGCCTTCTTTTTGAAGCAGACCGTTGACGCCGCTTAAAGCCTCCAACACAGCATTCGCAATTCCAGGCTCTTTCAAACGGCGCGACAACTTCAGGTAATAGCCGTTGAATTCCGTCAGCCGTTCCAGCAAAACGGTCAAGTCTTTGCCTTCGATGGTCTGGCCGGTCTGTTTGACTGTCACGCTGACGTCTTCGGTCGCCTTCTTCATCAGGTAACGCGTCATCTCGCGTTCGTCTTTGATGTAGCGTTCGGTCTTCCCTTTTTTGATTTTGTACAGCGGCGGCTGCGCGATGTAGATGTAGCCTCTGGTCTCAGTCTCAGGCTCGCCGGCCTCGTTCGTGCGCTCGATCTTGTGTTCCAACAACTGCGGCATCTGGCGGTAAAAGAACGTCAGCAGCAGCGTGCGGATGTGGCTGCCGTCAACGTCTGCGTCCGTCATCAGAATGATTTTGTGATAGCGCAGTTTGTTGACGTCGAAATCGTCTTTGCCAATGCCGGTGCCCATTGCGGTGATCAAGGCCCTGATTTCGGTGTGGCCCAGCATCTTGTCGAAGCGCGCTTTTTCGACGTTCAGGATTTTGCCTTTTAGCGGCAGGATGGCCTGCGTGCGGCGGTCGCGTCCCTGCTTGGCCGAACCGCCTGCCGAATCTCCCTCGACGATGTACAGTTCGCACAGCGCCGGGTCTTTTTCGGAACAATCAGCCAGCTTGCCGGGCAGGTTCATGGAATTCAGCGCGCCTTTGCGAACGATCTCGCGCGCCTTGCGGGCGGCTTCACGGGCGCGGGCAGCTTCGACGGCTTTGCCGACAATGGTTTTGGCGATGGCCGGATTCTCTTCGAAATACGAAGTCAGCTTTTCGTACAGGAACGAATCCACAGCGCCTTTGATGTCTGAATTAAGCTTGCCTTTGGTTTGGCCTTCAAACTGCGGCTGCGGAATTTTGACGGAGATGACGGCGATCAATCCTTCGCGCACGTCATCGCCCGACAACCCACTCTTGAAATCTTTCAACAGGTTTGCGGTCTGCGAATATCGGCTGATGGCTTTTGACAGCGCTGAGCGGAAGCCTGACAGGTGTGTGCCGCCATCCACAGTGTTGATGTTGTTGGCGAACGAGAAGACCTTTTCATCGTAGGCGTCGTTGTACTGAATGGCGACTTCAACGCTCAGGTCGTCACCATCCACGCCGCTGGCGACTTTCTCAAAATACATCGGCATCGCATGAAGCACGCTCTTGTTCTTGTTCAGATGCTTGACGAATTCGGCGATGCCGCCTTCGTAATAGAACTCGTGCTTCTTCTCTTCGTCCGAACGTTCGTCTGTGATCGTGATGCGAATGCCTTTGTTGAGGAACGCTTTTTCGCGCAGGCGTTCGGACAGCTTGTCGAAGCTGTAGACGGTCTCAGTAAAGATTTCGGGATCGGGTTTGAAGATGATCTTTGTGCCTTGGCGCTTTGACGTGCCGGTCTTGGCCAGCGGCGTTGACGTGATGCCTTGCTTGAATTCCATCTCATATACGCCGCCCTCGCGACGAATTTCCATCCGCAGCCATTCGGACAGGAAGTTGACGCACGATGCGCCGACGCCGTGCAGACCGCCGGAAACTTTGTACGCATTGCTGTCGAACTTGCCGCCCGCGTGCAGCACGGTCATGACGACTTCGGCCGCAGGGCGCTTTTCGGTCTGGTGCATATCCATGGGAATGCCGCGCCCGTTGTCTTCGACGGTGATCGAATTATCCAGATGAATCACGACATTGATCGTGTCGCAATAACCAGCCAAGGCTTCGTCCACGGAGTTGTCAACGATCTCATAGACCAGATGATGCAGGCCCATCTCTCCGTTTGAACCAATGTACATTGCGGGGCGTTTGCGCACCGCGTCGCGGCCTTCCAGCACCGTGATCTGTTCCGCGCCGTATTTACCAGCTTGTTTGCCGTCTGACTTCTTGTTGGTTTCGTTGGCGATTCCGTTGTTGTTTTCGTTTTCCATTTCAGCTTCGTTTTTCTTCTCTTGTGCTTTCATACAACTTTTCAATCAAATGTGGCGCAAGATGGCATCTTGCGCTGATTGAAATCACGCTCAATCAGGCGGGCGCAAGATGCCATCTTGCGCCACAAACTCAGTGTTGGAGATGACCCGCCCGGCTTCGACTTGCAGCGTCGTGGCGCGATGGCGGTAACGGTCGGCGATGGAACGCTTGGAGGTCGTAACGATGGTTTGCGCCTTGCCATCCAGGGTATCGAGCAAAATCCCGATTCGCGTGCGGTCGAGTTCGGCATCTAGGTCATCTATCAGGAAAATTGGGTACTCTTCAAACGTGTGATGGTACACGGTCATCTGCGCCAGATCAAGAATCAGTAGGGCGCTGCGCTGTTGTCCGGAGCTGCCAAACTTCGCAATTTCGTATCCGTCCGACAGAATTTCCAGGTCGTCCCGGTGTGGCCCAATCAAGCTGTGCCCAATCGCTATCTCATTCTTTAGCCTTAGGTTTAACCGTTCGCGCAGAAGCGCGGCGTAATCCCCCAAATCGCCGCGGCCTTCCAGCGCGGATTTGTATCGAACTTTGATCTCTTCGGCCTGAAACAATGACGGATTGAGCGCGGCTTGCAGCTTGGACAAATAAGCGGTTCGCGCCAGATACACCTCAGTCCCGAACGCAATAATCTGCTCGTTCCACGCCTCGATTTGCGATTGAAAATTAAGAGGATCATCAGCGTCCGTCGCCTCGCGCAACAGCGCGTTCTTCTGTTTCAACACGCGGTTGTATTCGTTCAGCGTGCCCAGATAAGACGGCAACGTGCCGAAGACAGCACGATCCAGAAACTTCCGCCGCGCATCGGGCGCACCGCGCACGACATCCATTTCATCCGCTGTAAACGCAATCGCATCCAGATTGCCCAGATAACGCACCACGGCTTCGCGTTTGCCATTGACGAAGGTCTGTTTGGTGGTTGGGGTGATCAGCAGTTGCAGGTCTTTGGTCAGGTCTTGATGGCTTCCGCGTGCGATGGTGCCGCGTAGAATGGCTTCCGAAGCTTCGTGTTTGATCGCCTCGCGCGGATGTGTGGTGCGAAAAGATTTGGTCGTCGCCAGCAGGTAGGAAGCTTCCAGCCAGTTGCTCTTCCCCTGCGCATTCTGGCCGTAGATGACATTCAAGCCAGGGGAAAATTCAATCGCGCCGGTCAGGTTGCGAAAGTTATGAGCTTCAAGACGCTGGAGATGCATAGCTGGATTTTAGCACGAAGGTCTGCGGAGTTTAGGGAAGCTGTGAGTTTACAGCAATTCCCGGTTAAGCCATAAGTCGTTAACATTCAGTTACTTGACATCTTGAGTTTCTGCGCTTGTAAAAACCACTCCGAAAAGGGGTTACGCCAATTAAGGCAGATTTCATCTGACCTTTTTACTGCTATTTGGCC
>JBBQVH010000194.1:0-8939 GCA_038211695.1 Blastocatellia bacterium
CGTGGTGACGGCAGGCGTGCCCAGACGGACGCCGCTGGCTTTCATCGGCGGGTTGGTGTCGAAGGGGATGGTGTTTTTGTTGACGGTAATGTGCGCGGCGTCCAGAGTCTTTTCGGCATCCTTGCCCAGAATGCCTTTCGAAAAAACATCCACCAGAAAGACGTGATTATCCGTGCCGCCGGAAACAATCCGAAAGCCGATGTCGGCCAGAGCGGCGGCCAGCGCTTTGGCGTTCTTTATGATTTGCTGCTGGTAGGTTTTGAACTCCGGCTGCAAGGCTTCTTTGAAGGCGACAGCTTTGGCGGCAATGATGTGGACGAGCGGGCCGCCCTGAATGCCGGGGAAGACGTTGCGATCCACGTCTTTGGCAAATTGCTCTTTGCACAGAATCATTCCGGCGCGTGGGCCACGCAGGGTTTTGTGCGTCGTCGTCGTCACAAAGTCACAATGCTGAACTGGCGACGGGTGCAGGCCCGTGGCGACTAAGCCCGCGATGTGAGCGATGTCGGCCATGACCAGCGCGCCGACGCCGTGCGCGATGGCCGCGATGCGGTCGAAATCAATCACGCGCGAATAGGCCGATGCGCCGCACACCAGCAGCTTCGGTTTGTGCTCTTTCGCCAATGCTTCCATCTGATCGTAATCAATCGTCTCGTCGTCTTTGCGCACGCCATAGGCAACGACCTTGTAGCTTTTGCCCGAAAAGTTGAGCGGATGGCCGTGTGTTAAGTGACCGCCGTGTGAGAGGTCCATGCCCAGAACCGTGTCGCCGTGCTGGCAGGCCGTCAGGTAGACAGCCATATTCGCTGAACTGCCGGAATGCGGCTGGACGTTGGCGTGCTCAGCGCCGAAAAGCTGTTTGGCGCGATCAATGGCGGCGTTTTCGACCACGTCGCTGAATTCACAGCCGCCGTAATAGCGTTTGCCGGGATAGCCTTCGGCGTACTTGTTGGTGAAGACAGAGCCAGCGGCTTCAAGCACGGCTTCGGAAACGAAGTTTTCCGACGCGATTAACTCCAGGCCTTCGTGCTGGCGGCGCGTTTCGTTCTGAATTGCGGCATAAATATCGGGATCGGATTCGGCAAGCGGACGATAATGGGTATTCGACATGTCGGAGTTTTATTCCTTTTCAGAAGAATGATTGTCAGAAGGCCGGATGCTAACGCAGGCAATTTTGATTGTCGAACCTCCCGATTGCGGATTGCGGATTGCGGATTCATACTCCCGACTTGCTGCTATCACTCAAGCTTCTCACATGTAGCTAATGGGTCATCTAAATCGAAGATCAATTGCCGGACTCCTTCAATCCGCAATCCGCAATCCGCAATCCGCAATCCTTGCTGTTTTTATTGGGATGCTTGCCGTTTCGTGGCGGCGGTGGACTTCGCCGATTGCTGACAGCGGGCGCGAGATGGATTTGCCCTTGAGGCTGCTCAATGGCGAATTGCTCTATCGCGATGTTCATCACCTTTACCCGCCGTTTGCGCCGTACTTCAACAGGCTGCTGTATCGCATCTTTGGTGTGCATCTGGATGTGCTGCACGCAGCGGGAATCCTCTGCTCCATTCTGATTGCCGCGATTTGTTATCGCATCGCGCGGCGATTGCTGTCGCCGCTTGATGCATCGTTGGCGACAATTGCAGTGGTCATCTTTTGCATCTTCAAACCGGCGGGCAATCTGATTGAGCCTTACGCATTCGCGGCGCTGTATGCCTGCGCGTTTGCGCTGGGCGCGCTGCTGCTGACGTTGCGATATGCGGAAAGCCGTCAGCGATGCGAATTGGTTTATGCGGGCGTACTAATTGGCCTGGCCGCGATTACCAAACAAGAATTCGCGCTGGCCGCCGCTGTTACCGTGACCGCAGCGCTAATCTATATTCACAGGTTCAATTTCAAATCCCTGATTTCAGATTTGTTGCCAGACTTGCTTTATGCCGCGCTGCCTGCTGTGGCAATTGCATTGCCGGTGTATGGCTGGCTGTTGGCAAGATTTGGCTGGCAGACGATCGTCGAAGACTGCCATTTGTTTTACACGCATCTGCCGTCATCACTGGTCTATTACAACTCGCAGCGAACAGGGCTGGATCATCCGCTGCTATCGCTGGCACAGGTTGCCGGCGCGGCGGCGGTCGCCATTGCAGCGCTCAGCGCAATTGTGTTGCTCAGTGATCGAACCGGAAAGACGTTGCGGCGCGCGGGCGGTTGCCTCGGATGTGCGTTGCTGGTCATCTGGCTGACGACGCTGCCGGCAGGCAAACAGTGGGACGGAAGCCCGCTGCGGGCTTTGCCAATCTTTCTGGCGGCGGTGATTGTGTCGGAATGGTTGCGGCGTAGAGCGGACTTCAGTCTGCTCGATGGCGAATTGCGGGAACAGACTGAAGTCTGTTCCACCATCATTATCGCGGTCTACAGCTTTGCGATATTGGCGCGTGTGGCTTTGCGTGTGCCCAGCGGCGGCGCGTTTGGCAGTTTCTTTCTGCCGACTTCGCTGATTCTGTTTTATCACTTGTTCGTACGCAGGTTGCCGGAAGCGGTGGCGCGGTGGACAGCGGATGAATTTTCAGCGCGGCGCGCGCGGCTGATTGGGCGTGGGCTGATGATTCTGATGTTCGTGGCGACGGCCATTGTTTTCGGCGTGCGGTATCGAAAGAATTTCAATTACGAGATTGCCACATCGCGCGGCCATATGTTCGCACCGCGTTCAACCGGGCAAGGAATCAGCGAGGCGCTGAATTTTATCCTGACTAAAACCCAACCCGGCGAAGCCATCGCCGTTTTGCCAGAAGGCAGCGACCTGACTTTTCTAACCGGCAGGCGCATGCCGTTGCGCCATCAAATTCTGATTCCGGGTTTGATGAGCGAACGCGATGAACAGCAAGCGATCCGGCGTTTGCAGCAGGAACGTGTGCGATACGTGCTGATCGTCAATCGCCCAATGCGCGAATTCGGTCTGGAAGCATTTGGCCGCGACTTTTACCCGCAACTGGGTGGCTGGATCGAAGCGAACTATCGCTTGGTGAAAGTCTGCGGCAATGCACAAAGCGGGAACTCGCAACTGGGGCCACAGATCGGTGACCCGCAATTTTTCATCAAAATTTTTGAGCGGAAAGACTGACGGTATTTCAAGCTCGTGCGCTGGTTGGCAGCCTGTCTTGCCGGATTGAACGCGCAAAGGTAAAGTGCGGTTTCGCCGCTTGGCGATCCCAACGATTCTTCCATCAGCAAAATTAAGGAGTACATCAATGGCAGAAGCAGTCATTATTGACGCTGTTCGCACGCCGATTGGCCGCGTCAAAGGCGCATATCGCGAAACCCGTTCTGACCAATTGCTTGCGCACGTGTTGCAGGGCGTGATCAAAAAGACCGGCGTGGAGATGTATAAGATTGGCGACGTGATTGCCGGTTGCGTGACCCAGGCCGGTGAACAGGGCGTCAACATTGCGCGTCGCACGGCGCTGCTGGCGGGGTTCCCGATCACTGTGCCTGGCGTGGCGCTGAACCGGTTTTGCAGTTCCGGCCAGCAGGCGATCCATTTTGCCGCGCAAGCCATCGCCGCGGGCGATCACGATTACGTACTGGCTTCGGGCGTTGAAAGTATGACGCGTGTGCCGATGGGTGCGGACAGCGGCGACACGTGGAAGGCGATCTACCTTTCAATGCGCGAACAGCACGACCTGATTCATCAAGGCGAAAGCGCCGAACGCATCGCCGAAAAATGGAACATTACGCGCAAAGACGTTGACGAGTTCGCCGCCGAAAGCCATGCCCGCGCTTCTGCCGCCGCCAAAGCAGGTAAGCACACGGAGATCATCGCCACGCCGGGACTTGATGCCGAAGGCAAACACATCTCGCTCACCCGTGATGAAGGCATCCGCGATTCAATCAACCTGGAAAAGATGGCAACCCTCCCAACTGTCTTTCGCCCGAACGGCAATGGCGTCGTAACGGCGGCCAACTCATCGCAAATTTCCGATGGCGCGGGCGCGGTGCTGGTTGGTAACAGCGATGTGGCCAAAGCTGATGGCTTGAAGCCCCGTGCGCGGTTCCGCGCTCGTGTGGTAATTGGTTCAGACCCAACAATGCAGCTTGATGGCGTGATTCCCGCGACCAAGCTGGCGCTGGAAAAAGCTGGGCTGACGATGGGCGACTTGGACTGGATTGAAATCAACGAAGCCTTCGCCGTCGTTGTGCTGGCATGGGCGCGCGAACTGAAGCCGGATATGGCAAAAGTAAATCCGTGGGGTGGTGCGTGCGCGCACGGCCATCCAATTGGCGGAACGGGCGCAATCCTGATGGGTAAATTGCTGGCCGGACTGGATTCGATTGATGGTCAATTCGGCTTGCAGGTGATGTGCGCCGGACACGGCATGGCAACGGCGACGATTGTCGAAAGGGTTTGAGATGGAAATTCAAGGCAAAACATTTTTGGTTTCCGGCGGAGCGTCGGGATTGGGTGGCGCAACTTCACGGTTGCTGGCGGCCAGCGGCGCGAACGTCGTCATTGCCGACATCAACCGGGAAAAAGGCGAAGCATTGGCGGTGGAACTTGGCGCGCGCGCGCGCTTCGTTGAATGCAACATCACCGACGAAGAAAGTGTGAAGAACGCCGTCGCCGCCGCTGTTTCAAACTTTGGCGCTTTGAACGGCGCGATCAACTGCGCCGGGATCGGCGTGGCCGAAAAGACCGTCGGCAAAGACGGCCCACACGCGCTGGCGTCGTTCAAACGAGTGATCGAGGTTAATCTAATCGGCACGTTCAACGTCATTCGTCTGGCTGCCGCTCAGATGGCCGGGCAGGAGCCGAATGCCGGCGGCGAGCGCGGCGTGATCATCAACACGGCTTCGATTGCCGCGTTCGATGGACAGATTGGGCAAGCGGCCTACTCAGCGTCAAAAGGCGGTATCGTCGGCATGACTTTGCCGATTGCGCGCGACCTGATGCGGTCAGGCATTCGCGTCGTGACTATCGCGCCCGGCTTGTTCGATACGCCGCTGCTGGCCGGTCTGCCGGAAGACGTGAAGAAGGTCCTGGGCGCGCAGGTGCCATTCCCATCGCGTCTGGGGCAACCATCGGAGTTCGCCGCGCTGGCTAAACATATTCTCGAAAATGAAATGCTCAACGGAGAAGTCATTCGCCTGGACGGCGCGCTGCGCATGCCGCCGAAGTAAGGAACACAGCCAATATCTTTGGAGGTGAGATTGGAAATCTACATCCGCAGAAATGAGTCATCCGATGGCGATGGCCCGTATTCAATCGAACAGGTGCAGGATTTGATCGCCCAGGGAATGCTTCGGCTGGATGATTGGGCACAGGTGCAAGGCGAATCGCAATGGCGTCCGCTGCACGAAATCCCGGACATACATTTCAAGCCGCCTCCCGTTGCGCACCCGTCGTTCCGGATACCTGACGAGGCGCCTGATGCGATTACGGATGGATCGCAAACCAGGCCTTGGGTGCGTTATTGGGCACGAACCCTTGATACCATGCTCTTCGCACTTTTTGTCGGCATGGTTATCGGTGTCATTGCGCCTGAAGCGATAGAAAGCAGAGGCGCTGAGCGGCTTCTCGAATTTTTCGCATTGATCTTATGGATTCCGATTGAAGCAGTCTTTATTTTCGCTTTTGGCGCGACGGTGGGCAAAGCGTTGTTGCGCACCAGGGTTGTTAACCCGGATGGCGGCAAGCTAACGTATCCGCAATCCTTGAAACGCAGCTTCAATGTCTGGCTGCGAGGAATGGGAATTGGCATTCCTCTGGTCTCCGTGATTTCGATGATCCTTGCTTACAAGAGCCTGACGAATTCAGGGAAAACTTCATGGGATCGAATCGGCGGCTATCGAGTCCGTCACCGCGAAATTGGAACAGCGCGCGCCGCGCTGTTGATCTTCACTCTCGTTGCTCTCTTCGGACTGATCTTCGCCGGGCTGATCGCCGACAGAAAACTGAACCAATAACAACACTTTTCAAATAGGAGCTTCTCGTGACCAAACTGATTCTTCTCATTACAATTTTCACTTTCGCTACCGTCATTGCTTCGGCGCAGACGCCGCCCGCACAACCGACCATCGCGCCCAGCCCTTCGCTGGTCAAAGACGGCAAGTGTTATGAACTGCGCACCTATATTGCCGCGCCGGGCAAGCTGGAAGACCTGCACAAACGCTTCCGCGACCACACAATGAAACTCTTCAAGAAGCACGGCATGGAGGTCGTCGGCTTCTGGGGGCCAACCGACAAAGAGAAAGGTTCGGAGAACACGCTGGTTTATGTGCTGGCGTTTCCCAGCCGCGAAGCCCGTGACAAAGCCTGGAAGGCCTTCGGGGCTGATCCCGACTGGCAGAAAGCCCGCGCCGAAAGCGAAAAGAACGGCAAGCTGACGGACAAGGTTGATTCGATAATTCTGAGCGCAACCGATTATTCGCTGATCAAGTGATAGCCTCAAATCCCGAATCTGAAATCTGAAATTTATGAATGGAGCCGAGAGCTTAATTCAAACTGCCGTCGCTGCCGGGGTGGACGTTTGTTTCGCCAATCCCGGCACGACGGAAATGCCGATGGTGCGAGCGCTGGACGACGTGCCGGGGATGCGCGCCGTGCTGTGTCTGTTTGAAGGCGTGGCGACCGGGGCAGCGGACGGTTATGCGCGGATGGCGGAAAAGCCCGGCTTGACGTTGTTGCATCTGGGGCCGGGTTTCGCCAACGGCATCGCTTACCTGCACGATGCGCGTCGAGCGCGGTCGCCAATCGTGAACTTGATCGGCGATCACGCGACGTGGCATCTGGATGCTGATCCGCCGCTCGCGTCAGACATCGAATCGCTGGCGCGCCCGGTTTCAGCCTGGGTTCGCAAAAGCGCGTCCGGTGAAGCAATCGCCGGGGATTTGGCCGAAGCGATTGCGACGGCTTCTGTGAAGCCGGGCAGGATCGCGACGTTGATTCTTCCGCACGATTATCAATTGGAAGCTGGCGGAGTGGGCGAGTTAAAAGCGATTGCTTCGCCGCCTTACGTCAGCGAGGACGCAATCAAGCTGGCTGCTGAGGCGTTACGCTCCGGGCGCGCTGGCCAAACAGCGGCGCTCTTTCTGGGCGCATACGCTTTGCGCGAACGCGGGTTGAAAGCCGTTGCGAGAATTGCCGCCGCGACCGGTTGCAAGTTGATGTGCGAATCGTTTCCGGCGCGATGGGAACGCGGTCTGGGCAGGCCGATCATTGAACGGTTGCCGTACTTTCCCGAACAAGCCATCGCCGCATTGTCGCCTTATCAATCCATTGTGCTGGCTGGGGCGCGGTCGCCCGTTTCGTTCTTCGGTTATCCCGGAGTGCCGAGCTATTTCATCTCGCCGCAGCAGAAGACGGTCACGCTGGCGACGGCGGATGAAGACGTGGAATCGGCGCTCGAAGCCTTGGCCGATGCGCTCGGCACGCCGGTTTACGCCGAAACCAATTCTCAGTTGCACGTTCCATCGCTGCCCGGCCCTGGCGCGCTGACGCTGGAGACGCTTTCAGCCATTGTCGCCGCTCTGCTGCCGGAAAACGCCATCGTGATGGATGAAAGCAACACCAGCATGGGGCCGTTTATGGCTTTGTCGCGGAGCGCGCCGCATCACACAGTGTTGATGCAGCCGGGCGGCGCGATTGGATTGGGCTTGCCGTGCGCAACGGGCGCTGCAATCGCCTGCCCGGATCGCACCGTCATCAACCTGCAGGCAGACGGCAGCGCGATGTACACGCTGCAATCGCTCTGGACGCAGGCGCGCGAACAGCTCAACGTCAAGACGATTCTCCTCAACAACAGCAGCTATCGCATTCTGGGGATCGAACTGGCCCGCGCCGGCGTGAAGAACTTTGGCCCGCAGGCGAAGAGCCTGATCGGTTTGGATAATCCATGGATTAGTTGGAGGGAAATTTCGCAGGGACTGGGCGTGCCGGCGAAGTCTGTCGAAACGGTGTGGGGGTTGACGGATGAGCTTAAGAAGGCGCTGGCCGAGCCTGGGCCGCGATTGATCGAAGTGCTTTTGTGAAAGGGGAAAACTCATGCCGGATCGCACTTCAGCCGAGAGCGAAGATTACGACAGTCCGTGGAAAGACGTGCTGACGCGCTTCTTCCCTGACTTTATGCTGTTCTTTTTTCCGCAGGTTCACGCCGCGATTGACTGGTCGCGCGACGTTGAGTTTCTCGACAAGGAAATGCAGCATCTGGCCGCCAAGGCCGCCATTGGCCGGCGCACCGTGGACAAGTTGGCGCGCGTCTGGCTCAAAAACGGCGACGAGCTTCGCATCTTGATCCACGTCGAAGTGCAGGGGCAGCGTGAGACGCAATTCCCGCTGCGGATGTTCACCTACTATTACCGCCTGTTTGACCAGTACGAATCGCCCATCGCATCGTTTGTCATTCTGACGGACGA
Organism: Blastocatellia bacterium; assembly: GCA_038211695.1. Taxonomy (GTDB): domain Bacteria; phylum Acidobacteriota; class Blastocatellia; order RBC074; family RBC074; genus RBC074. The sequence goes on from JBBQVH010000194.1 coordinate 8,404, forward strand.
GAACGCCAACTGGCGTCCGAACGAGTACCGCGCGGAATTGTTCGGCACCGAAGTAACGTTGACCTTCACCAGTGTCAAACTATCGGATTACCGAGCGCGATTGCAGGAACTGGAACAGAGCGACAGTCCATTTGCGATTGTCGTGCTGGCGCAACTGGCCGCCAGCGAAACCCACGGCGACCCGGAAAACCGCTTCTGGCGCAAGCTGGAGATTGCCAAACAGCTTTATGCGCGGGGTTGGGAGAAAGAACGGGTGATCGCCTTGCTGGAGTTTTTGGACGCCTTGATGAAATTGCCCGATGAGATGGACAATGCATTCAACGAAAAAGTAGATGAATTCGAGGAGGAAAAGAAGATGCTATACGTGACTTCGTTTGAACGCGTCGGAATCCGCAAAGGAATCGCGATTGGACAAGAACAAGGCAAGCTGGAAGGCAAGCTGGAAGGCAAATTGGAAGGCAAGGCAGAAGGCAGCGCCGAGATTGTGCTGCGAATTTTGAAGCGACGTTTTGGTGCCCTGGACGAGGCCGTTGAAC
>JBBQVH010000195.1:0-8919 GCA_038211695.1 Blastocatellia bacterium
GAAGAAAGTCGCTCTGACCGCCTGCATGCACAAACTATTGACCATCCTCAACGCAATTATTCGCCACCAAGAAGAATGGAAATCGCCGCAGATCTCTGCTGCGACCTCTTGACTTCTTACACAGTTGCTCTGCGGTGAAGAGTACCTCCAACACAGCCATTTTGGAACTCACCTACCCGGCGGGTTGCGGGCATTTGATAACTGCCGCAACCGTTTGTAGTAAATCTCCGAATTGCCATCGCGATTGTCGAACCACACAACATGGACTGCACCGCCATTCACAGCCACTGTCGGATGAAATGAATCACCGGGCGCATTGGTCAATCTTTCATCGGGCATCCAGCTAACACCCGCATCCGGTGAATGCTTGTAATAAACCTCCGAGTTGCCATCCCGATAGTCGAACCAGACAACGTGCAGATCGTTGCCCGCCAAAGCGATGCTTGGCCGCAGCGAAGGAAGCGGCGCATTCGTCAGCCGCTTGGATGGTTCCCAACTCTGGCCTCCGTCGGTGGAACGAAGGTAGTAAATCTCCCATTCGGTATTTGCGATCGTCAGCGCTTGTTGGAATTCACGCAGCATCGCTTCCAGTTGCTGCAAATTACCGCCGCGCTGTACCCACGCGGGCGCAGCGGTTTGAATCTGTTTCAATTTGTCTTGCACGCGAATGTTCAGCGCGTCCAGGTAATAGATTTTCGGCAGGTCATCCGTCGGGCCAGTCACGTAAGTCAACGCCATCAACTTGACCGCCTCATCCAGCTTGCGATCTTTTTCCAGATAGCTGGCTCCTTGTGGGCCAAGCGCTTCAAGCTCTCGCAGGATAACCTGCAACTTCAGCACGTCACCGCCCCGCGCGATCCAATGCAGCACCACTGATTGAATCAATTGGTATTTCTCACCCGCTCGCCGCTGCGCTGCAAGTTCGGGATGAGTGACCACCACACCGACCGGCGCGGGTTCTACAGGCAAATTCAGCAATCGCATCGCTGCGTTCAACTTCTCTTCGGCATCCAGCGGTTGAATCGGGCTGTCTTGCTGATCGAACCAGACCAGATGAACAGTGTCTCCGGATGCGACAATCGAAGGCGCCCATGAATTAGCGCGATTGTTTGTCAGCCGCACAATCGGGCCCCAAGTCACGCCGCCATCGGTCGAGCGCCGGAAGTATTCCTCTTCGTTGCCGTCTCCGGTGTCCACCCACGCGGCATAAACCTGCTGACCGGAAACGGCGATGGTCGGCACCCACGAATCGTAAGGAAGATCGGAAAGCCGAGTTGCGACCGCCCAGTTCAACCCGGCATCGGTCGAATGGCTAGTGTAAATCTCCGCCTGCGGCCCGTCCTGATGGCTGCCCCAGATGACTTGGACGTTTTCGCCCTGCGCTGCAATCGAAGCGTGCGCGGAACTGCCATCGCTTGTCAGTTGCGTTTCTCCGCTCCAGGTCAATCCGCCGTCCGCCGAAGACTTGAAATAAATATCCAGTCCTTCGTTTCGGGCGTCGTGCCAAACCACGTAAACATGATTGCCGGAAGCAGCAATGGCAGGATGTTCGCGCCAGGCTGCGTCTTCGGAAAGCCGCACGTCCGGCCCCCAGGTTTCGCCGCCATCCGCCGAACGTTTGTAATAAACCTGAGAATTTCCATCGCGCTTGTCATACCAGACGACGTGGACTCGACCGGCTTCGTCCGCCGCAATGCTCCAGGCGAAGTTGTAACTGAGTTGGGAAGCAGCCGGATCAAAAGTTAGTCGGCGATCCGGCGTCCATTGGCTGCGCGGCGGAACCGCAGCCCTGATTGCGGATTGCGGATTGCGGATTGCGGATTGGGAGAAAGCCGACAACGCGGCAACGGCAAAAACGACAACCAGACACACGTATCCCTTCACATTGTTTGAATGCTTCATAATTTCTCCCTGCTGTTGAATGATTATTTCTTGCTTCTGAGTTCGCGCAATCGCGTCTGTTGTTCAGGTGTGAGTTTGTTTTTGAGCCGGATGAGAAAGGCCATTTGCGTACGCTTGATGTCGCGTTCCAGGTTGAGCACCTTATCCAACTGCGCAGTTACCGACGGCTCATCTATTTGATCGGGCTTGAGCAGCACGACGATCTTCTCAACTGCATCCTCCAACTTCCACTGCAATTCCGTCAGCAGCGTCTGCGTCTTGCGGGCTTCGGTTTTGAAAAAGTTCTTCTGCTCCTCGGTCAGGCCAAGCGTTTGCTGATGCTGCATGATCAGCTCCGGCGGGAACAGGTTTTCGGAAAGATCGGTCTCCTGCGCCAGTGCAAACGGCGCAGCCAACAACAGCAACACGCAAACAATCATCGCTTTCAATCTCATAGCTCCTCCATCTCGTTCTTCTGCTCGATGACAAGCGGTTTAATTTCCAGGCGCGGAACGCCAAGTCTGGGCACTTCTTTCATCCAACGTTCGCCCGGAGTTTTCAGCAAGAACTCCGTGGGCGAGCGCCACTGCGAAATCAGCGCGTTCATTTGCATTGGCGGCGATATGCGGCGGCGGCGGACAAACTTAGGCGGCTTGTCTTCCGATGATGCAACCAATGGCGGCGGCGGATCGCTTGGCAGCACCCGCTGAATCTTGATTTCAGGCGGAGCGGGTGGACGCGCGGCCAGTTCGTTTGCAGATCGTTTGAAAAACACGAACCAGCCGCCTGCGAGCGCGATCAACATAAGCATCACTACTTGCGGAGCCAGCCAGCCCCAGCCAGATGTTTCGCCGCGTGAGAGCGCCGTTTCCAGCACGCCGGCAAAGTGCGGCGCATGGCGTTCGTCATCTTGTTTCAGTTGTTGAAAAAGCTCTTTGGTCTTCAGTTTTTCCTGTTCTTCGGTCATCTCCGCTCTTCACCCCTTTCATCAAATGTCGCAATCGTTGTTTCCCCCGGTCGTAATGCGTGCGCGCCGAACCAAGCGAAACGCCCATTACTTCGGCGGCTTCGGCCAAAGTCAGGTCGTGGTAAAAAACCAGATGCAAAACTTCGCGCTGCCGGGCAGGCAATTCGGCCAGCGCGCGGCGAAACGATTGTTGAACCTCTGACCGGAAAACCGCTTCGTCCGGAGTTTCAATTCCCGACGCAGACTCGCTTCGATCAATGTATTTGAGCAACCCAAATCCGCGCAGCCAATGCCGCCTCCGTTCATCCGCTGCCGTTCTGCGAATCACGGCAAACAGCCAGGTCTTGAAAGCGGCTTTCCCTTCAAAGCGTGCCTTCCCTTCCAGCACTTTCAAATAGACCGCCTGAAGCACGCCCTCGGCTTCCGCACGGTTGCGCGCGCAGCAACTGAGCGCCCAGCCGAAGCTTTCGCTGTGATACTTCTCCAGGTTCGCCCGCAGTTCAAAACTGTCCATTGCTTCGCATTTCCAGCGTCTGGCGCTCGGTTCAATTTGTTTGTCACCGGATTAGTCGCGTAAGAGGCCCAAGTATATGACATTTTTTTTCGTAACTACCCCGTATCTGGCCGAAGGCCCGACACTGATTCATGCATCTATACCATATCAGTAGTGCCCGGTTATAATCTGCCGATGTTTCCTCGTCGAAAGATTGGTAGTTGGGTAGGAAGGCCAGATGCGATCTCACGCTAAGACGCAAAGTCGCCAGGATGATTTGGAAGACCTGAGAAAGATTGACTCAACGGTCTTCCTTTACCTACCCGATGTCTTTGTGCGTAGATTTAACCCGACCGGACAACTTACTGTCCTTTTTCCCGCCGCTGCCTATACCGAAACTGTTATTTCGAGTATTTCCTTTTCGTGAATGCCTCTGTACTAATTGTCTGAGCATTTTGATCAACGCGTGCTGGTAACGGTGCTGACGGCACAGGCTCTCAACAAAAGGGAGGAATTCTTCCTGCCGTTTCTGCTTTCGCAGTAGCCGCGCCATTCTGCGCAACGTCTGGACGGCCAGTTCGTACGAATAGCTGTTTTTGCAACTGGCGTATTGCGCGACCAACCGTTTGTAGATGAACAGCGCGTCTTCCGGATGTTTGCGTTCGCGGCGCTTGGCAATCTCCTGCCAAAGGCCGTCGCGGCAGCCACCATTTTTCGCAGCTTGCCAGGCAGCATCATCTTCCATCTCCCACAGCAGGGCGCTCACCAACGTGGACGAATCCGCTGCCGAATCATTTTGAAGAGTGTTCAAAGCCCGTGCACGCCAGAGGCCCCACTCCGCTGCCTTCTGGGCGCATGCTGCGATTCGTTGGTAGCCAAGCAAGGAAGGCTGCGCTTGGAATTGCGCAAACCATACAGCTAATGCTTCTGTCCAGTCTTCGCGCACCTCGTACGTTTCGGCCAGGAACTCATACAACCCACCGACTTCATAAATAGGAAACAACAGAATGCCGCGCTGCCCCCAAGCTATAGCCTGCGCTTCATCGCCCATCTGCATGCACAATTGGGCGAGTTCAAGATAGCTACAAGCGTTTTCTGTGTGCTGGCGTTTGATGGCAATTAGCGCAGCAATGTCTCTGCTTTTATTTGCCGCGTGTGCCATCAGCAGAGTCAAGCGGTCGCATCGTTCGCGCTGTGCTGGCAAATGCGGATTGCCGTCGGCGTGCATCTGCTCCCATTCGGCTTGTGCCAATTGGCGGTACAGCTCCCAGCCCGCGTTACCAAGTAGCTCAATATAACTATCCGTTACTTCAGCGCGCGCCACCGTCGGACAGCGTAATTGCCATTCCAGCAATCGCGCAGCCAAGGCGTCTGGCGTAATGCACATCTGCTGGCAGCTCTTTCGGTGGTAGGTCAGCAAAAGTGCGAATAACCTCTCCGCGGTTTCTGTCCAACCTGAATAATGAGATGCTGGCGCGTCTTCGATCAGCAGCGCAGCCTGGACGGCGAATCCCTCTTCCAGCAACAGAGTCAGCGCCGCTTTAACGTCTTTCAAAATTGTGGCGAAGCCATCAACGTCTTCCGCTGTTACAGCGGCCTCCGACGCCAATTCCAACAAGCGACGCTGCTCATCCAAATTGGGTTCGGCTCCTTGCAGCCTCGCAGCCTTTAACCTTAGATCCTGGCGGAAGTGCGCATCTCGTGATGCTTGCTGCAAAACCAGCTCGACCAAGTTTTCGGTGGTCAGCTCAGACAGAGACTTGCGCAGCTCCGTGCTGTCCGCGTTCGCAGGAAACCCTCCATCCTTTTCCGCTTCCAACCAGCTCAGCCCTATCGCTACGCAGTGTTTGCAGCATCGGCCTTCCTTCCCTTCCGGACAATCACATCCGTAACCGAGCTGCGAGCCATTCTCCTGCAACCAGGCGAAGTAGCTTTGTGCACCTTCCACAATAGCATTGACCCTGCCTCCTTCTTTGCTCAGATCACGAATGCGCCGCCACCGGAAATACTCTTCGCCACGCTGGAATGCTCGCTCCCCTGCCAATTCAATCAGATGATCTCGATCAAACATTTTCATAACGGAATTTATAACCCAGACTGATTTGTGGTAGCGAAGAGGGGCGGCTAAAGAAAGAGGATCAAAGAATTGATGTGTTACCGCGGATGTCGTCGTTTAACGCACGGCCCAGACCATTCCGAAGCCTTTTGAATTGGCCTCGCCAAATCCACATTCCCAGCCCAAATGGATCAGCCTGGAACTGCCCGCGACTTCAATCACGCCTTCACAGCATTTGTGGTCCGTACCTGAGTACTGAACTAATTGAGATTTCGGCATCCCAACAAACGACAGTTGCAGTTCGTCTTCTCCGGCGTCTTCGCCAGTCAGGGCATAGAATTTTTCGCGCAGATTATTGGCGATGCATTCGGCAAAGCGCGGGTCTTCTGGCCGCAGGTGGTGTTTGATGTGCCTGCCGCCTTCGCCTGTTTCGGTGATGGCCGCGAACATTGGCGAGAGCGTCTTGAATTGCATCGGGCTGTTGAACTGCGGCGGTGGGATGATTCTGATTGCTTCGATGCGTAATTGTGCGCCGCCCTGGCGGTCGCCAATAAAAACCAATGGGTTGGCGTTCAACGCGGCAATCAGCATTAACATCAGCTCGTCAATCGGCGAACCAATCTGCCATTCCACAGGCCCTGGCGCCAACCATTGCCTGCCCGCGCGTACGCGTTTGCCCATTTGTTGCAGCCGGGAAAAGACGAAGGGTTTGAACCGCTTTCCCTCTTCCGGCGACGCTTGCACTCCTTCTTCGTGAAGGTAAGCCGCCGTCCCATAATCCGCCGCCCCGATCAAGTTGTAGATCAATGCCGCAAACGGATGATTATCCAACGGCAACGAAACTTCCCGCCCCATCGCCTGCATCGTAATTTTGATCCTCACCTTACCCTCCCCTGCTAAGCTTGCAAAGTTCTTTAGGCTAAACCATCTGGAAGAGCAGCGTGCAGTTTAGCAAAATCATTAAAATGACAGGCTAGATGAAGTTTTAACGTGGCACACTGTCGTTATTGACGTTGTGAATTTTTCAAGGCGGACTCCATTAGCTCCTTGATTGTGTTGAGTTCTCCTCTACCATCCTTAAAGGTCGAAAATATGTAGTAAGGCTTTTTTTGAAGAGAGTTGAATTCAAGAAACCAATTTCCTCTCCTATCTGCATCGTCCAGCTTCAGCTTGTGCGTCGGATCAAGCATCGTTGGATTACGAACTTCGTTAAAGAACTTGTCGATGTTTCGGTCATCAATCAATCTTTTAATCGCGATCTCACTTTTTTTAACTACCACCCAGTATAAGTTAGGAGTGTCGATCTTTTTCTTGTCATTGAGCTTGATTCTGAACCAAGCACCGCCGCCGAGGTTAATCGCGCGAAGCTCCCATTTTTTGGCTTCTTGGGCGTCAGCTAGATAATAGCGATAGATTACTCCCAACGCTGCGCTAACTAGGGCCTGGTCGTCTTCAGGAGCCTCAGTCTTGGTGACGGCGAGTTCCTGCAACATTTCGATCGCCGTTTGAAGCTTCTCTTTGGCCTCAGGATCAGTAATGGGCGAACTACTCTTACCTCCATCCACGCTTTCGCCTTTGAGCAGCGCAATTTGCTGGTTAAGCGAATTGAAGATGGGAGGCGTCGAAACTGGAGTATTTACCGATCCCAGCTTTGACACCGCCTTATCCAATTGACCTCTATAACCGATCGCCGTCAGCGCCAAAAAGCTGACCTTTAGGTCATATTTCAACGTAAATGGCGGCGCTCTCGTGGCTGTAACACGAAGAATGTAGTCCCGATCCTTGTGAAGCCTACACTGTCGCGTCCGCAGTTGAGGAGTAGGGTTCTTTAGTTCCTCACACGTAGGGTTTTCATCTTGAAATATCTCAAACTGAAGCGCCTCTGGATCGTCCGAAGTGAGGTTGACAGAGACTACGGATCCGCTGATCTCAGGCCTGAGTTTGTAGTCCTTGTAATAACGCTGCTCCTTGCAGGCCAACTGCACACTGATGACTTGATCGGCCAACTCGGCACCGAGTTTAAGGGGAGAAGGCTCTATTTCCTCGTGACATGGAGGTGATGGTTTTTCGGCTTTTGGGTGTCGTGTCGCAGTAAAGGAAAAAATCTCATCCGGTCGAGGGGCAATAACATTTTTACTCCCGCCATCGCTGAAATCGTAATCATTATCCTGCACGGTCAGCGTGTGGTTGCATGCACAGAGGAAACCTGAAAATGAGGTTTCGCCCCCACCATCCACATACTCTCTCTTGCCAAAAGAGCGCTGATCAGCCTTTATCCCGCGTTTGTTAGCCGGACAGTCACCCTGGTTCTTAGTAAGGGTGACGGCCACTCCTTTAGCTTCGCCCTTGATTTGCACCTTGATAGAGCAGAGTTTTGCTGAGCTTGGAGGAGGAGGTTTGATCTTAATTCGGCGGCAGCCACCTTTGCCGTCCGGTTCATATCCTTTGGGGCAAGTAATGTCTTGTGCAGTTGCTTTATGCACAATCAGACAGCAACAGAGTATCATTAGACTCTTTATGAAATATCCACGCATAATTCTTCGTCCATTAAATCAGGTGATCCGATAAATTTTGTCGGCTTGTTACTGCGTCATGACGCTTTTCGCACAGCGAAATCCCGTGCTGGAGTATTTACCATTCTTCGCTGCTGGTTGGATTGGAAATCTAAAAGCTGCATTTTGCACCGGGGAATCATAGGCACCGCCGCGGATTACCTTATAGGCTTTACTATCCTTGGGTAAGGAGAATTTGCTATCTGGGTAGGGTGTGAAATCATCTTGTATCCATTCCCAAGCGTTACCGATCAATCCATAAACTTCGAACTTTTGATTCGCTCCAAGCGGATAGAATGTTACAGGCTTCAATTCTTTGTTCTCTTTGCCCGCGTTTGCTAGGTTAGAGTCAGGTTCATTTCCCCAAGGGAAGAGTTGCTCCTTGCCGTCTCGCGCAACAAACTCCCATTCGGTTTCCTTTGGCAAGCGCAGGTCTATGAATTGCGAATCTTGTTTACTCTTCCATTCGATATAGGTTTTAGCATCGTTCCAGTTTACGTCAGTTACAGGCCATTCTTCAGTCCCGACAGGCACAACGTTTCCACGCCAGTTTTTAGGTGCCTTGCAGATCGTTGCCAGGACACAATTCAAGTACTGCTGTCTAGTGACTTCGTATTTATCAATAAAAAATGCGCTAACTACAGCCTTGTGCTGTGGCCAGGCTGCGTCGGTTTCTTTTGCCAGCGGATCGCCCATCAAAAACTCTCCGCCTTCAATGCGAACCATCCCTTCCGGCGTTGCCGGCAAGGGAGCAACTGTCGGCGTAACAACAGGTGTTGGCGTTACCTCGACGACAATCGGTAGTTTTGATTCAAGCCCTGACCTTAGCCAGGCCGTAAGCCCCGTCAGTAAAACCAATCCCACGCCAGCCGCAGCAAACCATTTTAGCTTGGCATTTTTCTGCGGCGCCGGTCCGGATGGCAATGTAACGTAAGGCAAGAATTCGGAAGGGGAATCTGCGAATGGCTGT
>JBBQVH010000196.1:0-8815 GCA_038211695.1 Blastocatellia bacterium
TTGGAGCAATTCCGCAAAAGTGGTATCTGCTTCTTGAAGAGATGACATCTGTGAGATTCTCCTTTCGAGGATGATTTGTTCACTCACAGTTTGCCATCTCTTCTCAATTACTTACGACCTTAACTTGGCGCACATGGGACAGCGTCCCCGGCTATTAAATCCAGCCCTTTCAGGGCTTTAAGCACTGTGTAGAAACGAATGCTGGAAGGACTGCGCTCCAAGGTGAAGTATGAAAAAGACAGCACAAACAAATCGTCAACAGGCCGCCGCCAAACAGCACATTCTGGTGGCGGTCACCGGAAACACGCCGCAGATCGTGACGGAAACTTTGTATGTGATGGCGATTGCGCAGAAGCCGCCGATTCCGATTTCGGCGGTTTACATTCTGACGACGGCCAAAGGGGCAGAGATTGCCTGGAACAAGCTGGGCGGGCCGCAAGGTGCGATTGCCGCTTTGCAACGCGAATACGAGATCGGCTGGAAGATCGCCTTCAGCAGAGAGCACATCCTGACCTTCAAACGGAAACACGCCGACGGCACCGAAACGCCGCTGGAAGACATTCGCTCTTCGGCGGATAACGAAACGCTGGCTTCGGAACTGCTGGGCTTTGTCAAAGAGTTGACTGCTGATCCAAACGTCGTGCTGCATTGTTCGCTGGGCGGCGGGCGGCGGACGATGTCGGCATATATGATGCTGGCCCTGATGATGTATGGGCGCGAAGACGATGAACTGACGCATGTGGTCATCACCGAAGAATTTGAAACCAACCCGGACTTTTTCTTTCCGCCGAAAAACAATCAGCCGCTGCCGATCCGTGTGGCCGGGAGCAACAAACTCTCGATCATCAACACCAGCGAAGCCAAACTGGAAGTCGCGCAAATCCCTTTTGTCCGATTGCGGAATACCTTGGGCGAAGATGTGGGGAAAGTTGAGAAGGGACTGCAAGAGCTGATCACCATTGCGCAGCAACGGTTGGACCGAACCGCGCCGAAGAAAGTGGTTGTTGATCTGCCAAAAAGTAAGGTCGGTTTCGGAATGCAAGAGGTCATTTTGCGTGGCGTCAGGTTAGCGCTGCTGGCTTTCTACGCCGATACGAAAATCAATCACTGTATTGAACCAGACCGCCCGGTTTGCGGAAATTGTAAAGCTTGTTTTACCAACCTGACTTCTGATGACGCCCGCTTTCAAAACTTCTACCAACAAATTTACGCCGGGACACCTGAACAGCTTAGAGAAGGGCGCGAAGGCAAGCTTGATCCGAGCAATCTGATGATGTACCACAGCAAGATGAACAAAGACCTTCGCCCTCTTTCGATCAAAATTGATTCCCTGCGAGAGTGGGGAAATACCAAATACGGATTGAGCCTGGATAAGAATCTGATCGAAGTCATACGGTATAGTATTCAAGAAAATGTTTCTTTGCGCCGGAGGCGCAGCAGAGATTAGCCGGTGATGAAATCACCGGAACGCGCGCGTCCAATTCTGCCAGCCCTGAAGGGGCGATAGACCGAAGTCCCGTCCGGTGCCCCTTCAGGGCGCGGTACTTGCCTGGCACGATGACCGGTGGTTTCGCCACCGGCTAATCTCCGCCGTCCCTTCGGGACTCAAAGCGGAAATTCTTTTTCTTGAAATCTATAGCTCTCAGTCACAATCTCTCCACAGAAACCTTTCTCGAAGGTTTCCAGCAACCTTTCTCCAAACATTCTCCGGGACAAAAACGCAATCTTTGCGGGTATTTTCCGCGCGTTCGATGAACAACGCGGAAAGTAAACAAGCCATGCGCCGGAGGCAGTCGGATGCCTTGGCTGGCGCTTTGGCCCAAACCCACAGGAGATTGTGATGCAGACCAAACAACTGAATCAGATTTTGTTTGATGTCGAAAATGGCAAGCGGACGCGCCGGTTGCGCAAGGGCGAAGAGGCGTTGACGCGGTTGCGGCAAGAGATGGTGCGATTGCAGGAGGTGGCGCAAACCCTGCGCGAAGATTTCAAGGTGCGGTTGGAAGCCTGGACTTCGCAGGACGCGACGGGCGCGCCCAGGCCCGTGGCGCGCGAAGAAGATATGCGCGAAGCGCGGCTGGCGACCGTGGGCGCAGTCATGCTGACGGTGACGGAACTGGCGACGGCGTTTTCCATCGCGCTCATTTTTCTGGTCAATCCCGTAGCGCTGCTGTTGGTCGCGATGGTCGGCATCTTCGCGCTGAAGGCGGGACTGCTGACATTGCTTAGGAATGACCATCAGCCGCAATTGCAGCGGCGGCGACTGCTGCGGTGGATCATTGCGCCTTCGTTGACGGTGACGATGTTGACGCTGGCGCTGTTGAGTTTTGCGCGACTGGGCGGGTTGCTGGCGTTGCTGCTATTGCCATTGATCAACATCGCGCTGTGTTTGTTTTCGCTCGGGGCGTTGGGACTGGCGGCGGGGCTGTACTCGCTGGCGCATCAGGATCGCTGGTCGCGGCATGCTGAGCGGCGCTACAACGCCGTCGAACGCGAAGCAGTGGAGACGCTGCGCGTCTTGCGGCAGGTCGAAAAGATCGTTGCCGAACTGCGCGGAGAAGAGGCATTTAGCGGGAGCAGCGTGGGCAGCGCAGGCAATGTGGGCAATGCGGCAAATGCGGCGATGCCTGCGGGCGATTCCCAAAATCTGTTGCAACGGCCTGCACCAATTGCGCCCGCGCGATCAACTGCCGTGGCAAAAGTCGTTGCACGCGGTGGGAGCTTTCTTTCGCTGATCGTTTTGTCAGTGGCGTTTGCAGTGGCGGGTGCGGGAAGCGGTTGCAGTTTGACCGGGCAGGCAGGCGCGCCTGCCCACGCGCCGAATGCCAACGGGTCGGCGGCGAGTTCGACTGACCCAGCGTCACCTTCTTCCGCTTCATCGGCTTCTGTTCCGGCGGCACCATCGGCAGATGCCGTAGTAATGGAAATCTGGTTGGATTGGTCGCTCAGCACTTCAGCGCAGGCCTACCGTGAATCGGCGCAAACATTGATCAACGCTTTGCCTGAACTGGCGATCAAACACGACATCGCTCAAATCAAAGCGTTTCAGTTTGGCAAAGATGGTTGGAACGCAGCGGAAATTCTCAGCCTGGATTTACCCCTGCCGCAATCCGCCGCAATGGACGAAGCGAGCCGCATCTTTACGCCATTGCAAAAAGAGCAACAGCAACGGGCCGCCGAGCGCCGGGCGGCATTGGTGCGTGAACGGTTGCGCAATTTGAAACCGGAATCGCTGTTGCCGCAGCAGGCGATTGAACCGCCGTGCACTGACCTGCGCGGGGCGCTGCATCGGATGAGCGTTGATGCGCGGCCACAACGGCGGCTGATCTACCTGGTCACCGATGGCCACGACACTTGTTCGAAGAAATTGCCGCCAGTCGCGTTGGCGCGCGCGGCGCTGGTTGTTGTGCTGTTGCCAGAAGACACTCGCGCCAATGCAATGTTGTCTGATCAAAGCTGGGAGCAGCGCCGGGCAGCGCTTCAGCAAGCCGTGCCAGCGGCGGTCATCGTCCCGCACTTTGGTGATGTGGCCAGCGCGGGGAATGCGGCAATGGCCAAACTAAATACATCGGCCAAAAACTGATCGGCAAGCGATACGGTACCGGGAGCGGTAGCGACCGGGTTTTTCGCAATGGTCGCTACCGTTCCGGAAGCGTACCACTTAGAGCGCCTGCTGATCTCCAACAGGTACTTATGCCACGCAGGTCAAACTAACAGTTTGACCAACCTTTAAAGAGGAAACCGAAATGTCATATCTACGAATTGCCAATTCAAACTTTGATTCGCCGAAGCAAGAAGAAGCGATTGTTGATTCCCAAGCCAACCAAGCCGCCGCCGCCGCTGCCGCACCCAAACGCCTGTTGTTGCGGCGGGGCGTGGCCGAATTGGTTGACCGCGCGATGCCGCTGCCATTTCTGGCAATGCTGTTCCCACGCTGGGTGGCGGTGGTCTTTCTTTATCAACTGCTATGCGACTGTTCGCCGGGGCGACGCTCCGTGGGCAAATGGCTTTGCCGGTTGCGCGTTGTGGACACAGCCACGGCGATGTCCTGCGGGGGGTGGCAAGCAATAACCCGGCGAATAGGCGCGGCGGCGTCGCAAACGGCCTGGTGTTTGTGGATGTGGATGCCGTTTGTGCTGGCGTATGAGCTGCTCTCGATTGCTTGTGTCTTGCTCGATCCGGCGGGGCGTCGTTTGGAAGATTTCGTTGCGGGAACGCGCGTGGTGACTGAGCGCGCGTTTCGCCGGAAGTTGAAAGCAGCGCATTCGGAAGAGCAGTCATAAATCTTGCTGATAGGACATTCGGTGTCCGGGCAAGAGGTTTATTCAGTGCGGTGTGTCAGTACCCCGACCGTGAGGGAGGGGAGTTCGATGTCCGGGCAAGAGGTTTATTCAGTGCGGTGTGTCAGTACCCCGACCGTGAGGGAGGGGCGCGACTCCCCTCCCTCACGGTCGGGGTACTGACACACCATCGCATCCAAGAGGAGGAATCATGATGGATAAGAAGAATCGTCAATTTGAATTGTTATGTGATGTTGCGGTTTTGATGCAGGCCTGGAAACAGGTGCGCAGCAATCGCGGGGCAGCGGGTGTGGACAGGGTTTCGCTGGCCGAATACGAACACGATCTGGTCGCCAATCTGGAAGACCTGGCCGCGCGCATCAGTGAAGGCCGCTATTTCCCGATGCCGCTGCGCCGGTTTCAGATGGAAAAGCCGAACGGCAAGATGCGCTCGCTTGGCATCTTCACCATCGAAGACCGCATTGCCCAGCGGGCGGCGCTGAATCTGTTGGAGCCGCTGTGGGAAGCTTCATTTCTGGAATGCAGCTACGGCTTCCGGCCCGGCCGCAATGTCGAAATGGCCGTCAAACAGGCACTGGATTATCGAGCAATGGGTGACTGTTACGTGGTTGATGCAGACATCGCCGATTGTTTCGCAAGCCTGGATCACGAACTGATCATGAAGGCCGTCAGCGAGCGCGTTCGCGACAAACGCATGCTCAATTTGATTCGGATGTGGTTGTCGGCGGGGCAGGTGTTTGCGGCATCAAGTCAAATGGGCAATCAGGATGGAGAACCACCGGCAATTGAACGATTGACTGGGTACGCCACCGACGCCATCACGCATTTGCTGGATGAACGGGGCTATGGCGTTGGTTACGGCGGCTACAACTCCTATTCGGGCCATTCGGCTTATGGGACGGGTTCTGAACCTGATGGTTCATACGGTACTGATGATAACGCGCAGGCTGTCGCTGAAGCGCGCAAAGCGGCTCGGCGCGATGTGTACAAACGAATGGGCCGCGACGCATTTCTGCTGGGTCTGACCTTTGTTGGCAGGCGCGGCAGCCTGATGCGATTGCTTTCGCCCACCACATTGGCCCTTGGCGGGGCGGCGGCGTTGGCGACGGCGGCCTATCCGGCGGCGTCCCGATTTGTTCGCAAACAAATGGGGCAGGGAACTGGCCAGGTGGGCGCTGTGCAGGGATCGCCGCTTTCGGCGTTGCTTTGCAATATTGTCCTGCACCAGTTCGATCTGGAAATGACGCGCGCCGGGTATCGCCTGATCCGGTATGCGGACGATTTCATCATCACCACGCGGACTGAAGCAGAGGCCCAGGCAGCATTGGCCCTGGCCGGACGGAAGCTCACCGGCCTGCGGTTGCAATTGAATCCCGACAAAACGCGCATCATTCGCTTTGAACGAGGGTTGGATTTCCTGGGCTACAAATTTGATCCGTTCTTGTTGACTGCGACGCCTCCGCCGACTGCGACACAGCCGCCAATCAAACTGCTGCTCAGCAAAGCCCCGGCGGCGATGGCAGAGTTGCGAGACAAGGCCGCGCCTCAACTCACCCGGATTGCGCAATTCGGCAAACAGGCTGCAGATCGGGCGAAACAACAAGCCGCGCGCGCGTCGGGGTATTTCAAACGAAAGGGACAATAACTACCCTGGGAGCGCAGTCCTTCCGGGCTGCGGGACGCAGTTGGAAGATCATTCGAGAAACGAAAGGGTAACTCATCACGGCCCGCAGCCCGGAAGGACTGCGCTCCCGGGACTGTTGAAAGGGAGGTTCACTGATGCCATCAGAAGATTCAATCATCACGCACTTGAATTTAATCGCCCGGCTGCTGGAAGCCGCCGGGTACGCAATAGAGGTTGATTACACTTCGGCGATTGTCATTGTCTGGCTGGACGAATGGCCGGTCGTGATCGAAGTCAAACGCAGGATAAAAACCCAGAGTAACAACCTAGAGTAACTAAGAACGTGTTTTAAAAGCCCTGAAAGGGCGACAACCCAATAGCCGGTGGCAACGCCACAGGGAAGCGAGACGACACGTCCGACCCCGAAAGGGTCGCATTAACCGTGACAGTGCAACCCTTTCAGGGTTGAAATCGAATTGGGACCTCGACCGCGGGCGTTGCCCACGGCTATTAAATTTGCCCCCTTCGGGGACTTTAAAAACACACTCTAAGCAGAATAACAACGCAGAATAACAACAAGGAGTAACAGCAATGGCTATTTTGTATTTGACCGAACAGGGAAGCACAGTCAATCTGACCGCCGGGCGCATTGTCGTCCGCAAAGATGACAAGTTGTTGCAGGAACTGCCGATTTTCAAACTGGAGCAGATCGTCGTGTACGGCAACATTCATCTGACGACGGCGGTTATCGCTTACTGTTTGCAACAGGGCATCGAAGTCGCCTTTCTTTCTTCGCCGGGGAAATACCGAGGCAGGTTGCAGCCTGAATTCACCAAAAACACCATCGTGCGCCAGCAACAATACAGGCGCGCCGCCGACCCGCAATTTTGCGTGCAGCTTGCGGCCACGGTGGTGGCGGGCAAAGTGCGCAATATGATGGCGATGGTCAAACAGCAGCGGCGATTGCGTGGCGATGGACGGTCGCCGATGACCGAACTGGAAAACACATTGAAAAAGCTGCCCACGGCGCGAACCATTGATCAGCTTAACGGGTATGAAGGCGCGGCTTCGGCGGCATATTTCAAAGCCTTCCGCGCCGCGCTGAAAAATGATTGGGGGTTCAACACGCGCGAATATCATCCGCCCAAAGACCCCGTCAACGGCATCCTCTCGCTCGGCTACACCTTGTTGTACAACGACGTGTACGCGGCGGTGAATCTGGTTGGGCTGGACCCGTACATGGGCTTTCTGCATCAACCCCATCACGGGCATGCCTGCGCCGCATCCGACCTGATGGAAGAGCATCGCTCAGTGCTGGTGGACAGGCTGGTGCTGACGGCGCTGAACCTGCAAACCATCAAACCCGATGATTTCGAAGCGCAGGGCGACGGGCGCGTCGTTCTGAAACCGGAGGCGTTGAAGCGCTTTTTCGGACTGTATGCACAGGCCGTCAACGAACACACCTACTATCCATACACGGGAATCCGGACGACCTATCGTCAGGTGATCGAATTGCAGGTGCGCCACTTTGCGCGCGTGCTGACCGGCGACGAAACCGCCTATCATCCCTTCGAAGCCGAGAAAGCATACGCGGCCGTGGCAAGGTAAGGCCGCAACGGATTCACTCAGGGGAATTGAACAACGCAAAGATGCTATGGCCTTACAAACACAATCGGTTTTCATCCGGGCCGGTTTTTCCCAGGCCGTGCGTCTTTGCGTTGAATTCCCCGCATTTGTGGGAGGTGCGAAATGTATGTAATCGCTTATGACATCAGTGATGATCGCCGCCGTACCGGATTGTTCAAAACCCTGAAACGGTATGGAATGGCGGTGCAGGAATCCATATTTGAATGCCATCTGACGGCGGCGCAATTTATCAAGATGCGGCACGATGTCGAATCTGTGATTGACCCATCTGTTGATCAAGTGCGTTATTACGATCTTTGCCGGCAATGCGCCGTGCGCATCAAAGCGACTTCTGCCAGCCGCCGTACCTCTGACCCCGATGCGATTATCGTCTAAACCACGAAACGCGGGGTTCCCCGAAATTCCATTTCCGTCTCGGATCAGCCAGGATGATCCTGATGGCTTTGCTGAAAATGGTAGTGGCTCAATGAGGAGCGAAGAAGTTAACCACAGATAAACACAGATGGACACAGATCGCTTTCGGGATTGCATCATCTGTGTTGATCCGTGTTTATCTGTGGTTCCATTTCTCTTCCGTCTGAGCCACTACCCTGAAAACAAAGGAGTTCGCCCTGGGCGTTCATTTCAGCCCAAAAAAGCGATAGGGGTTTTCCGTTTTTTAATAAATCCGGGTGTAATCCGCTAAACTGTTGAACCAAAATCGATTAGCTGTTTTGGCAGTCGTCAATATTTAATCCCTGCAACAGTTTGAAACCGTCTGATTTCGGATCACCCATTAGCAAGGCATTGAAATAAATGGCTTTATCAGCACGGAAGTTATGCGTCTGTGCCGCCAGGTTTACGCGCAGTCAAATCAACACTTTAGGGGAAATAATGGCTTGCCGGCCGATAAAACCAGCATCAGTTTTAGGAGGTTTACCAAAACGCCTTTGCAAACCCAGCACTTTGTGGTACTTACAGACGTGGGAGTAACTTGAAGTGATCGAATCAGAGTGGGATTGAAACGAGATTCGCGAACGCGGCGAGTTTCGTTCGGGGCAAGTAACTTGAAGTGATCGAATCAGAGTGGGATTGAAACCAACTGTGTGTTGGCCGCATCACGCTTGGCGTAAGGTAACTTGAAGTGATCGACTCAGAGTGGGATTGAAACGATGAACGGTTTGGCGCGCATCATGTCTTTCACTTTGTAACTTGAAGTGATCGAATCAGAGTGGGATTGAAACTTCGAGTTGGTGCTGGCTTC
>JBBQVH010000197.1:0-8799 GCA_038211695.1 Blastocatellia bacterium
CGGTGCGCTGTTCGTCGTTTTCGCGGCGCTGGCATTGGCGCTCGCGGCCATCGGCATCTACGGCGTGATGGCTTTTGCCACACAGCAGCGGATGCGCGAAATCGGCATTCGCATGGCGATGGGCGCGCAAGCCCGCGATGTTTTGAAACTGGTCATCGGGCAAGGCGCGCGGCTGATTGCGCCAGGCCTGGGGTTGGGATTGATCGCGGCCTTCATTGCCGCACGAGTGATGACGGGATTGCTCTATCAGGTCAGCGCGACCGATCCGCTGATTTATATGCTAGCGCCGTTGTTGCTGGCGGCGGTCGCGCTCGTGGCTTGTTACATTCCGGCGCGGCGGGCGACGCAGGTTGATCCGATGGTTGCCTTGCGCGTTGAGTAGCAATAGGAAGCGACCTTTGTAGTAAAGAATTTATTCGTTACTTGGCGGAGCGAATGAATTCGCTACTACAAAGGCATTCTCAGTATCCCGTGTCATTCAACATGCCTCACTTACCACTCATCGCCGAATCCCGCCAGTTCATTGAAAAAGCAAATTTCCTTCTGCCTTCACGCGCCATCATCCGCTCTTTACCGATAGAAACGTTATGTTCAGGAAACTCGAAAAAGTTGAGATGGGCGTCGAGGATTTGTTCATCCGGCATTATGACCGGATGCTCGGCTGGGCGCTGCATTTGACTGATCACCGGGCGGAGCAGGCCGAGGATTTGGTTCACGACGCCTTCGTGCAACTCACGCTTAGCCCGCCGGACTTTGCGGCCATCGAAAATTTCGACGGTTATCTGTTCGTCGTGCTGCGCAACCTGCACCGCTATCAATTGCAACGCGGCACGCGCGGCCCCATCGGCCCCGAATCAACGGTTGATTACGATTCGGCGGAAGCGGGATTAAAGGCTGCCGACCCACGCCAGCAATTACAGGTCGTCGAAGAGTTGCGTCTGACCTGCCGCTACGCCTGCGAGCGCAAGGAGAGTTCCAAGGCGGGCAGCGTGCTGATCCTGCGTTTCTTTCACGGCTACTATCCCGGCGAGATCGCCGGCATCCTGTGCGTCTCGCGCCCGGCGGTCAAAGAGTTGCTGCGGGCGGCGCGCGCCGAAGCCAAGCTTTATATCGCCGATCCCGCGCGGCTGGACTTCATCGCCGGGTCGGCGGCTGAAAACAATTTTGAGATCAAAACCGGCAGCAGTATTGATGAAGTCGTCAGCGGTTTGCGCCGCGCGATTTATACTTCGCGGCAAGGGTGCTGCCCGGAGCGTAACCACCTGCGCGAAATTTACGACGCGCAAAGGCCGGAACTGCTCACCCCGCCGCTGCTCGGCCACATCGTCAGTTGCCCCGCCTGCCTGGAAGAGGTCAATCGGCTGCTCAACCTGCCGCCGCTTTCTGACCGCGATCCAAACGATATGCTGGGGCCGGATCGCATTGAGAGGGGGAGCGGAAAAGGCGGTTCTCAATCGCCATTCGGCTCAGGTTCCAAATCGCGGGCGCGGCGGATTTCATTGCAGCGATACCGGCGGCGTTTGCGTGAAGTGTACGAACACGAACCGCGCGAGTTGCGCATTGCCGTCAACGGCTTCGTGCTGGCGCAACAGGAAGTCGCCGCCGCCGTCAACAAACAAACGCTCGGCATCGAGGTCGCCGAAGAACTCGCCTTGATCGAAGTTTTGAGCGAGCAAGGCGTGCGCTTGCTGGCGCTGCACGTCCAGCCGCCGCCCGCCGGCCAATTCGAACAGCGCGCGCGCGCTGAATTGAGCGATGGCCGCACAATTGAAGTGACATTGAGCTTCTGTGGTTCGTGGCCGCATCTGGAAATCGTTTACGAATGCAGAACCTCTGATTGCGGATTGCGGAGTGCGGATTGCGGATTGGAGGCAGATCGCGATGATCCCGGCCTCGCACCGTCAACGCTCAATGATTTCTCCCTCGAACCCCAGAGCCTTTGGCCGAAACTGAAATCCGCAACCCGCAATCCGCAATCCGCAATCAACTGGCTGTTGCGTCCGGTGACGATCACCGTATTGCTTGTCATGCTTCTGGTTGCGGTTGTGCTTGGACAGAAGCTGGGGTTGTGGCTTCATCGCGCGACACCATCCGCAATACCCTCTAGCCGCGAATCCCGTCCCGGTAAACCGCAGCCTGACACGCCACCATCCGTTACTCCCAACGCGGAACCGAATTCCGGCGGAGGCAGGCTTACGCCCTCGCCGACAGCCTCGCCCGCCGTCCACGCAATGGCGACGGCTGAACTGGAGATCGAATTGCTGCGCCTGTTGCAGCAGGCCAAAGCCGATTTGCACGAACAGATCGAAGTCAAACGCACGCCGCAAAACAAGCTGCGCGTCGAAGGCATCATTGAAACCGATGCCCGCAAGGCCGAACTGCTCTTCGCGCTCGCCGCCGTGCGCGGCCACCCGGCGGTTGAATCTCGCTGCAAACCGTCGCCGAAGCCGTCCACCAGCGCCAGCCATCGGCTGCCGCTTCGCCCGTCGCGCTCATCGAACGCGACGAGATCGCCGATCAGCGATTGCCGGTGGATGCGGAACTGCGCCGTTACTTCACCTCGCGCGGAGTCGCGATGGAAAAGATTGACGAAGAGATCAGGCGCTTTGCCGCCGCAACGCTCGCGCATTCACGCCAGGCGGCGCGCCACGCCGGAGCCTTGAAACAACTCGCGGCGCGCTTTTCCTCAATCGAATTGCAATCGCTCAATGAGCAGGCGCGCGGGCAATGGCTCGGCCTGATGCGTAATCACGCCCGTTCGCTGCACGACGAAATGCTCAGCTTGCGCGCCGCGCTCACGCCAATCTTCGCCTCAGGCAATCACAATGCCGACAATCAAACCATTGACGGCGATGCGGAGTTGCGCCGCGCCTGCGACCAACTGTTTGCGCTTTGCGCCGCCAGCGACCGCGCGATCATCGCGGCCTTCACCCTGTCGTCCGATTCAACGCCTGCCGCCGCCGTCAAGACGCCCGGCTTTCAGGCGAACCTGCACCGCATCGAGCATCTGGCCGATGCGGTCATCAAACATACATCCGCTGAAAAATGAAACGAGAAATTATGGAGGAGAAAGAAATGAACAGCACTCGCCGCCGCCTTACCGCGCGCCCAACCAACAACAACTTTCCATCCGCCGCGCTTCGGCTGGCGCTGCTATTTGTCGCTTTAATTGCCTTCGCTTCGAGCGCGCTGGCGCAATCGGCGACCGCGACCTTGAGCGGTTCGGTGTTGGATGAAAAGGGCGCAGTCGTCGTCGGGGCCGCGCAAGTTCGTCGCCATCACGCGATCCCAGACTTCAACGGACAATTCATCCACTGGCCCGCCGTCGAAAATGCCCGCGTTGTTGACCAGCAAATCCAGCCTGCCGAATCGCTCTCTGGTTTGGCGGAAAACTTCCTGCACCTGTGCTTCGTCCGTGACATCGGCGCGAATGGCGATGGCAGTGATCCCGGATTGAATTAGCCTTTCAGCATTCTGATTCAATCGTTCGATGTTACGCGCCGTCAGCACCAGCGATACGCCTTCGGCGGCCAGCCCTTCCGCAATGCCAAGGCCAATGCCCTGGCTGGCACCGGTAATCATTGCGATCTTGCCTTCCAACTTCCCCATCGTTTCCTCTCAACTTATTCAGTAGACCGTAAATTAAGTTTTGGAATTTTCAGCAACAAGAGTGGCGTGGACTTCATCTGCCGAGCGGCTAAATCTTTCATGATCTCTTCCGCGCCGCCGCCGATCATATTCACTTTTACTTCGCGGTAGATGCGTTCGACACGTTCGCCGCGCATATACCCCATCCCACCCAGAATCTGCACCGCCTGATCGGCGCAGAACTGCATCGTCTGCGTGGCCTGATTTTTCAGCATGCAGGTCTGCGCCACCAACAGGTTCGCATCGCCCGCGCCGTGCTGGACGCGCCAAGCCAAATCTTCCAGCAGCGCGCGCGTAGCGTCGATCTTCATCGCCATATCCACCAGCTTGTGGCGGATGACTTGTCGTTCGATCAGCGGCTGGCCGAAGGTTTTGCGATTACGCGCCCAATCCAGCGCGTCTTCAAAACAGACTTTGGCAAAGCCGCACGCGCCCGCCGCCATCCCCAGCCGTTCGGAATTGAAGTTGCGCATGATGATGCGGAAGCCTTGATTCTCTTCGCCGATCAGATTCGCGACCGGCACGCGGCAATTGTCGAAATACAGATGCGCCGTGTCCGACGCCCACCAGCCCATCTTTTTCAGCGGCGTGCGCACAAAGCCCGACGTGTCGCGCTCAACAAGCAATAACGAAACGCCGCCTGCGCCTTTGTCCGCCGGATGCGTGCGCACCGCCACGGTGAAATAGTCAGCGCGAATGCCCGAAGTAATAAACGTCTTTTCGCCATTGACCACGTAATGATCGCCATCGCGAACCGCCGTCGTTTTCAGGCTGGCCACATCCGACCCGCCCGAAGGTTCTGTGATCGCCAAGGCCGAAATCTTTTCGCCTGCCAGAATCAGCGGCAACACACGTGCTTTCATCTCGCGGCTGCCCGCAGCCAAAATCGGCGGCGCGGCAATCGAATGCGACATCAACGAAGCCGACACGCCTCCGCTGCCTGCCCTCGCCAGTTCATCCGAAGCCACCAACGAATAAAACACATCCGCCGGCGTGCCGCCGTATTCTTCGGGATAGTTCAGGCCGAGCAGCCCAATCGCCGCCGCCTTGCGGTACAGCTCGCGCGGAAACTCTTCGGCTTCGTCCCATTGATTGACGAAGGGCGCAATCTCACGCGAGACAAACGCCCGCATCGTCGCGCGAAACTGTTCGTGCTCCGGCGTGTAGTAGTTCGGATTCGGTTGTGTGTTGAACATACGGATGAACTCCGATGATGAATGCGTGACGGGCGCAGACTGTAGTGGCGCGTGGGCGGGATTTCAAGCTGACTGCATCACTGTCGGTTCGCCGTGTTTATCAAAACCGGTTCAATGGTAGAATCCGGATCGGAGGTTAATTATGACGTTTCCTGTGATGGTAACAGCAAGCAATGGGCATTTTGTCGCGTCGCTGGTTGGCGTTCCCAATCTGAGCGTGGAAGAACCGACACGCGCTCAGGCAATTGCCTCGTTAAAAGCGGAGATTCAACAGCGCATCGAACTTGGTGAGTTGCTGCAATTGGAAGTTGAAACTATCGCGGTGACAGACCTTGCGGGCAAGTATAAAAAAGCACTACCGAGATTTGTGTGGGTAGGGTATGAATAGCCCATGGAATCAACCGAATTCTACGAACAAATACTCGGCATTGAGCCGCCGTGGTATGTCAAATCCGTCGTGGCCAAGGATGCCGTTACTGCCGTGGATGTGTATCTGGAACGGCTTGTTTGCCTGTCCCCAATGTCAGCAGACAGCCCCTGTTTACGATCATCTCAACGCCCGTCTCTGGCGTCATCCGGATCCCTGTCAGTATCAAACGCGCTTGCACGCCAGCGTGCCGCACGTCGAGTGCGCGCAGTGCGGCATCCTGACGGTCGCGGTTTCCCGGGCGCGCGCGCAGAGCCGTTTTTCGCTGCTCTTTGAAGCTTATGCGTTGGATGTGATCTTCGTGACGCAGGCACAAAGCCGCGCGGCGCAGTTGCTGCAGGTGAGTCCCGATCAAGTGCGCAAGCTGCTGGCCGACGGCGTGACGCGGGGGATGCAACGACGTGATACGACGCGCGTCATCCCGCACGTGACGCTGGATGAAAAGAGCTTATTCAGCGGTCAGCATTACGTCAGCGTGCTGTGCGACGGGACGCAAGACACGGTGCTGGAAGTCGTCGAGCACCGGACGCAAGAGGCGGCAGAAGCTTTGCTGCAAAAGGGTTTGAGTGAAACGCAGCGCGCCGCCGTCGCCGTCGTTTCGCTTGATATGTGGGCCGCTTACGCAGGCGCGGCGCGCGTACAATTGCCGGACGCAGCGCAAGTCCATGATCGCTTTCATCTGATCGCTTATCTCAATGGCGCCGTCGACATCACCCGCCGCGCCGAAAACAAACGCCTCGTCCGAGCGGGCGATGAACAACTCAAAGGGACACGCTATTTGTGGTTGCGCTTGCCTGCAACGCTGACCGAAAAACAAACCGCGCAGTTGGACAGCTTCAGTACGGGCAGTTTGGCGACCGTCGCCGCGTGACGTTTGAAAGAAACGTTTCGCGGCTTCTTTGCCTGCGAGACGGAAGCCGTCGCCACGGACTTTTTCCAGTCATGGAAAACATAAGTCCTGGCGTCAGGCAACCTCCACTTGACGAAGGTGGCAACCATGTTTGAACGCCACTGGACAGGTTTGCTGGCTTGGGTACGTTACCCTCTCACCAACGCCATCGCCGAAAGTCTCCATGAGCGCATTCAACAACTCAAAGCGAAAGCACGAGGCTTTCGCTTTGCAGCAGGTTTCCGCCGCACCATTCTCTTTCATTTGGGCAAGCTCGACGTTTACCCATAAACTTTCCCGTAGTGCCTTTTCTTGAAAGCTATAGGTGAATCTTCTGCCTGTCTAAACGTCACATCATCTCTTTTCGGCACAGCCGCCTTCACAAATGACGCCTGCCAATCGCGCAGCAAGCGGCGAATGGCATCAGCCTCCTCTTTCTGTTCATGCGCATCGAGCACGCCGATGTATTTGCCAAGCATTTCGCGCAGGCTCTTCTCGTCGTCACCGCCTTCGACCACGACGATCTGGACCTTGGTGTCTTTTGCCAGACGTAGTTTCGATGCAACTTTATCCAAGCCCGTCATTGCCGCAGCATTTGTCCCCCCTGCCATCTATTTCAACGCCAGCTTAAGCGGTATTTTTTCACGGATATGTTGACCCCGCCGTGTCAGGCGCTGTTATGGTCTGCCCGCCAACTTCTCAATCTCGCTTCCCCTACGCAATTTGCCAAACAGTGGAATGAATTGTCCTCTGCCTTTACCGGAGCCAGAAGTCATGCCCAAATCCAATGTCGAGCCGAAGCCTGATGCCAATAACGATACGCAGATCAAAGAACTTTTTGCGCAAGCAGATTCGTTACTGGAGAGCGCCGTGCGCTTTGCTTTCCTAAAATGGCGACATCTGCCTTCGCCGGAGGATGTAGCGCGGTTGAAACAACGGCTGAGATTTCACTTGCTCGAAGACGATTACCGACGTCTGCGCAGCTACAATCAGCAGGCGAAGTTGGCAACGTGGTTGCAGACGGTGGTGAACCACGAAGTAAGTCATTTCCTGAAACAGGAAAGCAGACAAATCAGCTTCGACGATGCGCCGGCAGAGATTTTTACAAAATCGGCGATGCAGGAAGTCCTGCTCTTGGAAAAAGAGCAAAGGCATTTGCTGAAAAAGGTGCTGCCGAAGCTTACGCCGCATCAGCGAAAGATATTCGAGGATTGGCGGCAAGGAGAGGCAGCGGAAAAGACCGCGCAGGAGATGGGAATTAAAGTCGCGTCGGCTCATCGGCAAAGGCATGTGGTGTCGAAGAAGATTCAGAAGCTGATCCGGAAAGAGCAAAAATAAATTTCTTAGACTCCATCAAGATTTTGGTTTGAGCCGCCTATATAGATGAGCCGCCTATATAGATGTGAGGGCTTGAGTGCTTTGCCGGTCAGAAAATTCTCCGAATAGGACTGCCTGATGATGAATTCGACCGGTGCCTATATCGTTAGCAAGTTGACACACATCTTCGACACCAAACACAAAGAAGCGGTCCGGCTGCGCCTGCTCGAATAGATTGCGGAGGTCGAGTGCAGCGGCCCAGACTGCTTCGACAATTTCGTCAAGACGCTCAAAGAACGAATGGAGATTATCACCAACTACTTTGTGCATCGCTCCAACAGTGGTTGGGTCGAAGGCTTGAATAAAAAGGTCAGGGTCATTTAACAAAGAACCGCTTCATGGCTGAGTTAATGTGATTTTGGTCTGAATATAGTGTTTGAACCAAGGTCATACCATCAGCTACGCCTATCAATGCTCGCTTAAAAATAGAGAGTAACCATGTATTCAATTAAACCCAAAAAATCACAATTACTGGTAATAATACCAGTAGCGATCGTAGCCATTTTATCTATAGGAACTTCTAAAGCATTTATCGCATCAGGTAAAGCCCACGTTTCTAAAGAAGAGAGAACATATAAAATAAAAGAGAACGATTTTCCCAAAGGAGTAATTGAGATAGTTCAAGTAAAGAATCTTCATTCCGAGTTGTTCCCAGAAGACTTTGGGATAGAGGTAAAGAACATTGGAGTTAAACCAATCTATGGGATTTCAATTAGCCTGAGATTTCCGGATACCAAATTTAAACATGTACTTGGGTACTATATGTCATACGGAGCTTTAAGGTTAAGTGGGATCAACGAACTTGCAAATACAGACGATATTCCGATTAAGATTGGAAAAACGGGGGTTGTTAAGCTTCCTCTCGTATTGGTAGAGTCATTTAAGCAGTCTATGGCTAGCGGTTCAATAACAGCCTCAGGTACAAGAAACATGTTGATTCACGTGCAAGTGGTCAATTTTGGGGATGGCACTGGTTTTATGGGCAGAGACCCCTATCCCGCAAAGGTCATGAACAGTATAAATAAATTAAAGATCGGTACAAAGATTTCTGCTTTTTATCCGATTAGCATTCTAAAAATACCAACTCTTAACTCTCCAGAGCAGTTCAATCTTACAAGTATAACTATGATGCTCCCCGAAAACTGGACAGACAATTAAGGTGTAAACTGGCTGCCAAAGGAGCACTCATGAAAAAGCAGCAACGCAAAACATACACCACGGAATTCAAAGTCAAAGTCGTGTTGGAAGCCTTCAAAGGACAG
>JBBQVH010000198.1:0-8786 GCA_038211695.1 Blastocatellia bacterium
CAATATCACTCGGACGGAGTGGTAGTAGCGGGATTGTTGATATCAACAATCCCGCTTTTTATTTTAGCCTTAGATAAAGAAGGCTAAATTCCCATGCGAATTTGAGGAAGTCCATTCCCCGTAGCAAAAAGCGTAACAGCAACAACATATCTTTTTGCAAGGGTATTTAGGGTATGTAAAGCACGGTAAAGATAGTTTGAATCAACTGCTACAATATCACCCAAACAGAACACAGCCTCTTTCACTTCCCGCAAGTACTTTTCGTCTATTTTCCCAAGGTTATGTACAATTACATTCCGGCGAGCAGTCACTTCGGCGTATATTTTAATATTATCATTCCATTCTTGGGTATGGTTCTTATTTAAGTCGAAACGCAGCTTATTTTTAGTAAAAATATCAGTCGGAGTTCCATAAAACACGCCTCGCAACTTTTCATCAATATATTTTTCTATTGCCTCTTCTCTGCTTCCACTTTTTATTAAAGTCCGAAGAAGCTTCAGGTTTTCTTTATTATTAGCGGAATTATCATTTGCAGAAGTATCGCTTTGAAGTAAATATTTTTCTGGGTCATTTAAGTACGCTATTTTGGCAATATCGCAGACAAAAGCTTCAAATAACGAAACTGAGTTAAGAAGAACCGATTCGGGCGTTTCTTTGAAATGCAGCCTTTTAATGAATCTCAGTAAATTCTCTCCCCGTAAGCGACTAGGTGCTCGATTTTCCGAATTAATGGGCGATAGGCTCTGAGTACATACGTTATTTCTGTAACCATCATCTTGGCATTTTTCTTCAATTACCCGAATTAATTCATCTTGCACTGCGTAATGCATCCACGCGTTATGTAGGTGTTCACTAAAACGAACATATCGTTCATAAAATTTAGCTGCCAACGGGTCAAGCGTCGGCTTGGGATTTTGTCTGGCCATTCTTCGCCCTCAATCTTTCAGTTTCCATTTTCTACTTGCGTTTGCGCCACAGGTAAAGGCTTTCGCAACAATTTTCCATTGCTCATCGCTGCCTGATAAGCCCTCTTACTTTCTTCGACGGATCGAATACAGCCGGTGTTCCGTCCGTAACAACAAACGCTCGCCCACCAGCGCCGGCGACGCCTGCGCCATGTCGTCCAGTTCATTCACGTGCAATAGCTTGAACGTCTCGCCCGCCGCGATCACGAAGGTCTGCCCCTCTTCGCTCAGGCAGAAAAGCTTGCCGTTGTAGGCCCAGGGCGAGGTCGTGAACGCCGTGGCCGCCGGGTCAATCCGTGTCTTGTAAGTCAGCTTTCCAGTCTTGGCGTCAAAGCGGCTCAGGATGCCCGTTTCGGTCAGCGCGTACACGCCACCTTCGTAAGCCACGGGCGATGGCAGATACGTTCCGGCGCGCGCTTGCGACCAGACGACAAACTCGTTCGAGACCTGCTCTTTCCCAAGCGAAATATCGCCCTTAGCGCCGGGGCGAATCGCGACGAGCGCCGCTCCCCGCCCGCCGTCTATGTACAGCAGTCCGTCGTAGGCGAAAGGCATCGGAATCGGCACCGCAGACATCCCCGACATGCGCCACAATTCTCGTCCCCCCAAGTCGTAACTCACTACCACCTCCGGTCCCATCGCCACAATCTCAGTGCGCAGCGCATGCCGCCAAACAAAGGGCGTCACCCAGGCAGACCGCCGCCCCTTAGGACCGATTTCCCGATTCGTGCGCCAGACCTGTTTGCCCGTCCGCTTGTCATAAGCCGCGATGAACTGCTGCTTTTCGTTATCGTTCACAATCACCAGCAGGCTCCCGGCGAGCGCAGGCGAACTCCCCGTCCCGAAATCGAGGTAGATGGGATTCGCGTCCATCGGCGTCGTCCACACCAGCTTCCCCTTCAAGTCAAACGCCCACAATCCCAGATTCGCCACATACACGTAAACGAACTTCCCGTCGGTCACGGGACTTTCCGAGGTGAAGCTATTCTTGCGGTGACGCCCGCCGGGCGGATGCCCCGCGTTAAATTCCCTCTGCCATTCCACCTTGCCCCTCTTCAGGTTCAGGCAATAGAGGGAGTAATGCAGCATCACTTCATTCGGCAGTTCGATGTCCCGCGCCGTCACACGGTCAATCACCTCTTTCTGTGAAAGCCCCTGTTTACTCAACTCCGCGACGTACTCGTTGCTGTATTCCGTCCCGATCTGCGGAGGCTTCGATTTGCCTTCCGTCGTGACGGTAGTCACATAGACCCTGCCGCCCGTCACGATGGGCGAAGACCATCCACGCCCTGGGATTTCCTGCGACCATTCCACGTTCTCGGTCTTCGACCAGCGTTCGGCCAGCTTTGCATTCGTCCCCACGGGATTCGAATCCGGCCCGCGAAACTGTGGCCAGGCGATGTCCTGGCCTCGCGCAGTGAGCGACACCAACAGCAGCGCGCACGTTACACCTGCCTGCCGTAAGAGGCGGCGGACAATGCTGATTTTCATTTCTTCTCCAATTCGATTAGTCATAACTTTCTGTTCCTGCTTGATTGCGCGCGTTCGCGCTAATCCTGGTCATAATATTTGCTCGGCTCTTTTGTATTGCCATCAGCCAAATCACATAAGCGGCGAAAATTCGGCATCATGATTAACCAGGCATCTTCTCCCCCAATTTTAATCAGCTTTTGCTTTACGGTTGGACGGCCAACCAATTTGGGTTGTCCCAGCAGAAAGACGACATCATCCAGGTCTTTTTGTCGTCCGGCATTGATTTTGAGGATCACCAGCCATTCAGGCGTCACAACGCGCAGCCCATTTGGCATTCTCATCGCTTCATTCAAAGCCGCGCGGTAATACTTCTGATAGCCATCGCTGCGTACAATCCAATCTATTTGGACTGCATACTTGCCGACTTGCAGCGTGTAACTGCTGCCGCCAAAGCCGAGCTTGTGTTGGGGCGTTAGCGACAAGTCTTTGGAGGCGATGATGTCAACGTCTTTGGTCAGGCGCGGGCTGCCGTAAAAATACATCGCCATCCCGCCCGCCAAAGCCCATTCAATTTCTTCCTGCGCCGCCAGTTCGCCCATTTTCTGCGCCGCTTCCAAGCCCGTGTCACTGGAAATCATCGGGACAGACGTATTTTCCAGCATCCGCTCGACAAGTTCTTGATAATCAGTCTCGCTCATTACTTCTCCTTGCGTAAGGACATGGCCTCAGTTCTTGTCCATCCAGACATCCCAGGTGAGCGGCCCGGCTTCCTCATCGGTTATTGGGCAGCCCGCCAGCTTGAGGGCCAGCTTTATCTGCCCGTGATGGTAGCCCTCGTGCCAGATCATGTGCTGGAGCAGAAGGATCGGGTGGTCGTAGTGAAGGTCCATGTCACGGCCTGTCTCCACCCTGCTCTTTACCGCGTCCCGCACCGCCTTGGCGCTGTCATTCAGCATCTGCGTCAGGCGGCCCAGATCACGTTCGTCTCTCCACTCTCCCTCGGGCAGTTTTTGGGCGAACTCGGGGGCATCCTCGAAGACGAACACAAGCCGGTTAAAGTGGATGTGTGTGAACAGCTCTGCAACAGATGGACTGCCCTCCATCGCCCTGACTTCCAGCCCGCCCTCCGGCAGGGCGTGGAGCAGATTGAGCATGATGGTATTGTTCCGTTCCCAGGAATCCAGCAGAACCTCAAGCAGGCGTTGATCTGATGCGTCGGACATAGCGCTCCTTTTCAGGGAAAAGTGTACTCGTTATTTTCTCGTGTGTTTTGATACTGCTGAGTTGGAGGCTCCGCCAAGGTTAGAGAGACTAGCGCCTTTTTCAGCAACACCATCTGGCCAGCATGATAGAGATTGTGCTGCGTTACGCCAATGAATTGCGTATTGGCAGTGTAGGGAGCTTCGGGGACCAATGGCAGGTCCAGACGATCTGCGGGAAAGCGCTTGATTGCCTGTCTCAGGTCTTCGTTCAGTTGCTTCAGCATGCGGATGGAATCATTCCAGTTTTCGGGCCAGTTCCCGGCACTGGGTTCCGGAACAGATGGCCAGTCCTCGGACTCCGTCATTTGCCTTCCATCCCCACCCAGCCGCCGCAATACCAAGTCATACGTGCCGCACAAATGTAGAACCAACTCCCACATACTGTGCGCGCCTGCGATCGGATGCGCCGCTGCTTGCTCCGCAGAGACGCCTTCAAGGGCTTCGAGAACGGACGGGCCATGCCACGCCTCCCCTTCAAGTGCTCTCCCTAACTGCTCTTCCAGCCTACTTAGATCAGCCTTCATACCTAACTCCTCTGCTATCGGCCTAACTATGACGTTGGGGCGCGCTCGCAAAGATCACAGCGCTAGAAAAACCGCCAGACTGATTCCGGAGCCTTTCCCTGTTTGAACTTCCTATATTGAACACAGAGCGGGTACAGAATCAGCAGACCGAGCGCCCAGTAAAGATACATCCACGCGATTGTCGTTCCTTTTGTACGAAACAAAATCAATCCCATCACGGCATACAAATACAAATGCGCGATGTAAAAGAAAAGCGCGGTTTGCCCAAATACCAGCAGCGGCTGAATCCATCGTTTCGCCACGAGTACAACGCGGGAAAAGAACGCTAACAAAAGCAGGTCAATTCCCAGCGCCAGCAGCACAAACGCCAGGCTGGGCGGATATTTGGTTACATTCAGAAAAGCGATCCAGCCAGAACCTTCCGCTGGATGAATGTTGCCGAAACCGCCGCCGAAACGTACCACCAGAAATAACAACAAGAAGCTTGCACCAATCATTACCGCTTTGCGTGTAGCAGCGGCCGGATCGCTCAAGATAAGATTCGCGAAAACCAGTCCGAAGATCGCCAGCCCGACCCAGGGAACCAGCGGATAAAAGACCTGAACCAGATTGGTATGTCCGGGAACCAGCAATAACCGAATCAACGGCGAATACAGGGTGCCAACATTTTCCGGTCCAGGAATCAACGCCTGTGTTACCAACACAGCCAGAATGCTAATGCCGATCAGTACCTTGGCGCTGAATCGCAGTAACAACACACTGACGATCATCGCCGCGCCCAGACCGTACAAAACTCCAAAATGGAAGATCACAGAACCGCCGCCGCCCGGTGGTTGCGGCCCAACATCACTGATCGGCCCCATCGCCCAGGCAGGATTTTCAACAAACAATTGCAGCACGATCAATAACAGGCCGCGTTTGATGTAATGCCTTCTGATGGCCTGCTCCGTCCATCCCAATTCCCGTCGCGAATGCGCAAACAGCATCATCCCCACGCCCGTCAGAAAGAAAAACCCTGGCGCGCACAGATGCGTCACAAAGCGCGTCAGGAACTCCAGCGCGGTTTGATACTGCGGCAATGCCAGCCCCCAGAACTCTCCCGAATGTTTATGCGCGATGAAAAGGCTGGCATGGTCAATGGCCATCAACACCATGATGAACCCCCGCAACGCATCCAGATGAAGCAGCCGCGATTCTTTGTCTATGACTATTTTCAAGAGAGTTGGCCCAGCGTGTATTCGAAGTCGTAGGAATGCTTTCCATCAGCGACATTGAT
This sequence comes from Blastocatellia bacterium, assembly GCA_038211695.1. Lineage (GTDB taxonomy): Bacteria > Acidobacteriota > Blastocatellia > RBC074 > RBC074 > RBC074. The sequence continues at coordinate 5,501 of JBBQVH010000198.1, forward strand.
CGCCATCTTGCCTGCCAGCCCAACCAGTTCACCGGTGCCGGAATCTGGCACTACCGTAACGGTCAATTGTCCTTCTCCGCGCGTCATCGTGCCGCTGTGTTGAAGCAGGAAGACTCCGCTGCGTCCGGCCAATGTTCCGCTGACTCGCTCCATCGCGACATACCCGGCGGAGCCTTTGACTTCAGTCATGGCTGCCAGCATTTGGCCCTTGCTGGTCGCTTCCAGGTCGCCGTGGAATTGTTTGTCAATTGTCATTCTGCCCAAAGGGGCATCCCCGGCGTTTTCGTCCGGCGCTTGCGGGGTCAGTTTTACTTCAAATGTTCCACTTGCCTTCATCGTCATGAATATCTCCTATGCTGTGTTTACTGTCGGTGGGTACCCAACGAAATGGGCATCAAAGATTGGCTTGTATTACTTTGAAAATTGCACGTAGCCCCATTTTTCGGGCAAGTGCATGTTAATCACGCCTTGCGGCGACCAGACCCAATTGTCTTCGCGCCGACCTGCTACTTTGCGGTATTTGCCTGCGGCGATTTCGTGCTGCCATTCAACGCGGGAAAAATTCACCCGCCAGCGCTCACCCTCGCGCGGCGCAATCGTGGGGCGCGGACTGCCGGTCAGGTCTTTCCACGGTAGCGCCAATTCAACTGACCATCCACGATCTTTATCCTTTGGATTATTGATCGTGCCTGCAATCGAAACTGCGGTCTTCATTCCTAATGCATTCCAACCGTTGTCGGCCTTGCCTCCGTGAAGGTAAGGTTTGTCCAGTTGCAGGTCCCAGACGGTATTCAGGGCATTGATCTCGATCTCGTAATAATTCAGGGTGTCGCCTTCGGGGTCAATGAATACTTCGAAGTCGTTGTCCTGAAAGATCACCGAATCGCGCTGGGTCAACGTCGCCCAGACGTGGGCTTCTTCCAGTTCGGCGGCAATGTAAAAGTATTGGTCATCCCACAGCATTTTGGCCCGCGTCAGCAAAGGGGGACGCGGCTTTGCGTCGCCTTCAATGTCCACAAACGCCTGAGTCCATGCCGCATTCCGCCAGGCGGAGTCATCCAATTTGCCATCAATGCGCACAGTGTCCTTTGCGCGGTGACAGACATAGCTGCGTGGTTCTGCCAGCCTTGCTTTAACCGTAACCACCCACGCGCATACTAAACCAATCGCACAAATAACCGGCAGCACCCCCGTGCCGAAACAATGCCAACCAATCAGAAACCTTATTTCTGATTTCGTGCTACTTCGTGTGCCTTCGTGGGAGAGTTTCTGTTTCATGAATTCTATGGATATTCACAATCAATCGCTGCTTACTGCCGCCTTGCCGGTAGCGTGAATCGGAACGTCGAACCGCGACCTTCCTGGCTTTCGACAGTTACCTTACCGTCGTGGGCTTCCACAAAAGTCTTAACGATAGCGAGACCAAGGCCCGCCCCACCCTCCTTCTCAGGATCAGTTTCTAAAAGGTCAAACACTTTTCCAATAAACTCTGCCGGAATTCCCGCACCATTGTCGCTGACCCGACATTCAACAGCGCCTTCCGCGTCAGGCCCCTGTGCCCCGATCGTCACCTCTCCACGTGGCGTGTAGGTGATTGCGTTGGCGATCAGGTTTTGAAAAACCCGCCTTAACAAACCGGCATCTGCATAAACAACCAGATCGTCAGGCACCTTGTTAATCAGATGTGTGCCGCCGGTCCCTGCAATGGGGTAAAGATCATGAATGAGCGCTTCGACAAGCGGCCACAAATCAAATGCGCGCCGTTCCAATTTGATGCCGGCTTCTGTTTGAAGATTCGTGTTTTCCTCAATCACCTTTCCAACCAGCCCCTCCAGATGCAGCACGTTGCGGCGCAATGATTTCAACATCTGCGTGCTATCGGCGGTGGAGCCTTGCCCCGTCAGTGCCTGCTCCAGAATCCTCCCGGCCATGGAAATGGCATTCAGTGGGGTTCGCAGGTCGTGCGCCACAAAGGCGAGATATTCTTCCCGGCGGTGCTGCACTTCCAGCGCCCGGCCGGTGGCAAATGTCTGCACGGCCAATCCGATCGCTCCATCCAAAACGCGGTTCAGAATATGAAATGGCTGTCCTTGCAATCTCAAACCATTGGTATCTGCCAGATCGTGAATACAGGCGCGCAGGATGTTGTATTCCGCAACGACTTCTTCAATATCAAACCCGTCCCAGATACGCTGTAGGCCATGGGCAGGCGGAGTTCCTTCGCATAGCGCTTCCGGGATCGTCTCGTCAGACCTTGATTTGAGCGCGACGGCCAATTCATCCAGAAGATCAGGGATATGGTCGTTGAGCGTCGGAGTGTCAAGATGCCGGGCTGCGGGGATTTTCCTTACCTGCTGGCGCCATCGCGAAAGCAATGCATTGCGCTCCTGACGGATAAGCGATGCCAGTTTGTCCAAATCGTTGATCGTCATTTCTTCTCCAGCCTCGCTTCGGATTCATCGAGATTGTTGCGGCCTGATGTGAATTCTACCTTCGGTGAGTTACTGACAGGCAGGATTGTCACTGCTCAGGCCGGTTTTTCCAAAACCCAGGTCGTCATGCACCTCAGATTCTCGACATTGGTTGTTTTGAAAGGCTCCAACCTTCCGGCTCCCAATCGTTCAGCGGATGCTGTCAGCACCTCTTCATCCACCAGAAATCGTTCTGACCCATCCGGCAACCCGTACCATCCATTTCCAACGGGCTTGACCAACGCTTCGATCCCAATCGAACTTGCCAGCCGCGCGAACAACATTCCTCCCGGCTTCAACACCCGCCACATCTCATTCAGCATCCTGTCAAAATGCTGACGGTCACGGGCAAAATGCAACACCGCACTGCTGATGACCAGATCGAACTTGCCGTTTGGGAAAGGCATGCCGGCAACATCCGCTGCAAGGAAGTTATTTGAAGAAAGGTGAGGCGCCAGACTGGAAGCCATCAGAGAAACTTGCTCGATCGCCTGCGGGTTTGCATCCACCGCAAAGACCTGAAAGTTTTGGCGCAAAAAATAGACCAGATTTCGACCACCGCCACACCCTGCGTCCAGTACCGACATGCCAGGCGTAATTCTGCCCTTCAGCAATTGATCAAACAGGTAAATATCAATGTCGCCGAATTGTTCGCGAAGATTCATGCAATGGATATTACGCAGCCGGGCGGCTAAGAGTAAAACTTGACAGATGAATCAAGAACTGACCGCCTCTACTCAGAGAGTCTCTATTAGTAAGCATCTTTTCCGACAGCTATCTTCACCTTGTCCCACTTGCTTGTCGGTCGCTACTAC
>JBBQVH010000199.1:0-8733 GCA_038211695.1 Blastocatellia bacterium
ATCAATGTCCACGGCATAAACGACGCCTTTTGCGCCTGCCTGTTTGGCTAACGGGCGCGTGAACAGGCCGGAGCCGGAGCCGATGTCGGCGATGCGTTGGCCGGATTTCACCTTCAGCGTCTCGACGACTTTGGCGACTTGAAGTTCAGATTGGCGGCGTTCGGATTCCAGCAGCTTGATGTATTCGTCGGGCGTGCGAGCGCCTCTGGATTGGCCTTGCGGTTGTTGTGCCGGTTGCTGGGCAAGGGCGATTGTCGTGAATGCGAGTGCAAGGAAGAGGGCGATGCTTAGTTTCATAGTGATTCTCCTTCAAAGGTGATGTCGGCAGGTTCGGTTCCATCCAGCCAACCGAACGCGCGAGCGACGTAAAAGATGATGACGCCGGCAACAATGGTCAACAGGGCAGCGCCGGTCGGTTTGGGATTTGTCTTCAGACCTTCGATGAAGACTGTGATTTCTACCAGCAGAAACAGCGCGGGGGTGAATGGATAGCCAGGTGTGCGAAAGATGTTTGGGCCATTGGTTTTTTGCCTGCGCGAAACGATATAGACGCCTGCTACGGTCAGCGCCGCCATCAGGGACAAGGCCGAGCCGACGTAAGTCAACAGGTTTCCGAATTCGCCGGTCAATACCAGCAGGATAGCGATGATGGATTGCGCCAGGATGGATGCCGTTGGCGCGCGGCCTTGTTTGCCAAGCCTGCGGAAAATGGCTGGCCCCAATCCATCACCCGCCATTGCGTAATAAACGCGCGGCCCAGCGGCGGTCATTGCGCTGACCGAACCCAGAATGGTCAGCGTAATGATGATGCTGACAACGGTCGCGCCAGTTGTGCCGAACAACAATTCTGCGGCTTGTTTGCCAATGGCGACGTCGGGCTTCCAGGCGTCGGCGGGAATGGCGTACAGGAACAGCACATTCAGCGCCAGATAAAGCACGGTCACAACCATCGTTCCACCAATCAGCGCGCGCGGAAGGGTATGTCGCGGGTCTTTTACTTCCCCCGCCAGATACGACGCCGCGTTCCATCCGCTGTAGGCAAAACTGACCTGGATCAGCGCGACCCACCACAAACCGCTTGCCGTTGAACCTTGTGTGATGCCTTGCCAGTTGCCTCGGCCCGTGGCAAAGCCCGAAAAGACCAGTAGCACAATCGCGCCAACGACCAGACTGGCAATGATGGTTTGCAGTCTGCCGCTGTGACGAATGCCGGTGGAATGGAAGATGGCAAATGCAGCAATCAGCAGCGCGGCCAGTAAAGAGCCTTGCGTGATGGCAATCTCGCCGCGTAGTGGAATACGCCAGGGCAGTGTCAGCAAAGTCGCCTGGGCATTCCAGTGAAAGACCTCTGCCGCGTAACTGGCTGCGCCCAGCGCGGACGCGGCGATGGCGGCGGAAAAGCCGACCAGAAACGAAATCCATCCGCTGACGAATCCCCACATCTTGCCGTAGATGTGCGACAGGTATTGGTATTCGCCGCCTGCATCGGGCATGCGGGTCGCCAGCTCTGCGTAACAAAGCGCGCCGGATAAGGCGATCAATCCGCCCAATGCCCACACGCCCAGCGTTGCCAGGCCGCTGCCGGTGGAAGTTCGCACGAACGCCGGGACTGTGAAGATGCCGGTGCCAATCATGTTGGTGACGACAAAAGCCGCCGCTGCCCAGACGCCCAGCGCGCGGCGAAGGTGAGGTTCGCTGTTTGAGGATTGGTCCATTTGTTATTTTCTTGAAAAATCGTGAAACAGCACCGATGTACAGCCGACTGTTAGTCGGCTGAGGTTCTAATCAGTCGCTCTTTCCGGGATACTACAGCCGACTAACAGTCGGCTGTACATCTCATTCGCCGATCAGTTTGTGATACCGGCCCATCCAGTAGGGCAGTAGAAAGTATGCGCCGTCGTCTTCGCTGCGCCCGCCATTGCCGCCGTCCAGCCGGTACGGGTTGCCATTCCATTTTGTCATTGGCAGTTCGTCGTAAGGCAAGACGATTAAAGATTGTGGCTTGGCGAAACGATCCGCCAGCAAATCCCTGGGCACATCCAGCCGATGTGAATTGGTTACCGTCCATTCGATCTGATCCATCGGAATCTCCTGCAGCGTGCGCAGGGATTCGGCATGGTCAAATTCTTTCGCCCTGCTGCCAGCGGCATAAATGAAATTCCACAGCGGATTGCGTTCGGGCCGTTCGACCTGCCAGGCGCGCTCCAAACTGTCCAGGTAGACTTCGCGCAGCTTCGGATCGGTTTCATAAATCAGCAGCGGGTAATAAGACAGAAAAGCCAGTTCGTCGTCCGAATGATTGACGCGTCCGGGATAGTTGATCTTCTGGTTGCGCGTCAGCAGGTGATAACGATGTTTGCTGATCAATTCATCGTAGGCGGCTTTGAATCTGGCATCGCCCGTGATGTGAAAAGCCGTTCGCAGGTGAGCGAGGATATGCAGCGCGCGCAGGCCCAGTTCATCCGGGTCTTCCCAGATGGCATCTGGCCCCCACCAACCCCAACGCGTACGTTTGCCGTCGGTGTCAATCAGTTGGTAGTTGTTGTCCAGAATGTGATTGGTCATTCGGCGCACAACGCCGCGAATCTTTTCTTTCTCCGCTGCGTCAGCGACCAAATCGTAATAGATCGCGTAGCCGAAATAATGCCCAACGATCTCGTCTGAACTGGTATCGCCTTTCCATCGCCATTTTCCATCTGCGGTGTCGTGCCATTCGCCGTCTTTGGGTTGAATGTCTTCGCCGATCTTGATGATCGAACGGGCATGAAAACCGGAAATGCCGGTGATCTCTTCCAGACGCAGCATCGCTTCAAAGCCCTGCTTGGCATTGGCGCGCGCGTCGGCAGCTTTGGTGACTGAGTAACGAAAGGCTTCGGCGGCAATGTACATCTGTGTCCACAGGCCGTCGTTGTCGGAAGAGACCGTCTTGTTGGTGGACAGGTCGCCGGGCGTTTGCAGGATTGAATCAGAGGTCATTCCCCAGCGGACATGGCGGGCGCGGATGCGTTCGACGAAGGCTTTGGATTTTTCAGCCAGCGTGATTTGCTTGTCTTCGATCCGGCTGAAGCCTTTGGGTGTTTCGATCCAAACAACTGAACCCGCATTATCAAATCCTGCTCCGGTGACATGGTCATCAGGAAGCCAGCGTTTGCCCGCGAAGTATTTCGGCGCTGCGTTTTCGCGTGCGACATTTGCCATAAAGACAAATGCTCCGTGATTTGTGCCAAGACAAATTAGTGGAACACCTTGTCTGGCAATAACCGTGACATCTCCCCACTCAACACGCGGAGTGCCAGCGAAGCTTTGCAGGTCGCTCAGTTCATCTTTTGGGATATTGCGAGTGATTTTGACTTTGCCATGAGTCAGCTTTTGAAACTCTGCGGGAGTGTGAAATGTGCGAACTGGCTGCAAATATGTCTCAGCCTTTGAAAGCTGTTGTGCTTGGCAATTAGGCAAACTGCCAGGCGATAGAAAAAAGCACAGGCAGAGCAAGAGCGCTGCCTGTGCTTTGATGCGAAAGGATCCCAAGAAATTTTGTGGCATTCAGATTCTCCGAGTAAGTTTTGCTGCCGAATGGATTTAATCGGCGGCATCTTACCCGAAGCCATCCAAAGGCTGAATGCCAACATCGAGATTTAAAAGATCGGCGTGAACCGGCTCAATTGGATGACGCTGATTCCGGGCTTGCCGCCGAACACAGAGATGGGTGATCTCTTCTGAATCAATGTGGCTTCGATGAAGTAGGCGTTTTCCTGAAAGTTAATCCGGTTGCCGATGAACGTGGAAACAGACTGGGTCTGGTAATTGGCATTCGCCGTGAAGGCGTTGCTGTCCAGCGTCAGGATAAGGGAAGACGCGCCTGTTTCAATGTTGACTTCGATCAGCCGCAGGATGACTTGCGCATTGTTCCCATCGTCGCGAAATCTGGAGCGCATTCCCAAATGGGTTCCGGCTTCAAACAAGCCGTCGGTGGCCACAACGTTGTAGCGCACCACCGCCGTCACCGTTTCCAGCGGCAACCCGATCGCGAAAGCTGATTGTTGCGTCGTCGTCGAAGGTTCCGGAAAGCCAATCGTGCTGCCCTGCAACACGATTTTGCCTGTGTCCGCTTCATCAACCGTTCCGGCGGAACCGACCGTCGTCCAGGCTTTCAGCCAATAATCGGTATCAGCGCGGGCGACAGACGTGTTGGCCAGCGTGGCTGTCAGAAGCAAGGCAAGGCTGAGAAAGCAATTGATAATTTTTGCGTGGCTGCGTTGTAACTTCATACATACCTCCAAGAATGTTATTGACAGGCGATGTCCGCACATAAAGAGCGTCACCGCGGAAATAGAGGAGCAATTGAGAACCTAGCGTTTGGTTCGTTCAATCAGGTAAGCGGAAATTGGAGGGAAAAACTTGAAAGAAAAATGCGCGTGGGGCAATTTTCAAAATTACCCCACGTTTCTGAATGCGGTTGGGTTAGGTGTACAGGCCGCCATTCGGGCTGATGGTCTGGCCGATGACGTAGCTGGATTCATCGCTGGCCAGAAACAATGCCACGGCGGCGATTTCTTCGGGTTTGCCGATACGGCCCAACGGGGTGTTGGCAATCATCAATGGGCGCAGGGCGTCGGGCAGATTTTCCAGAATTGGCGTTTCAACCCAGCCGGGCGCGATGCCATTGACGCGAATGCCCGCGGCGGCTACTTCTTGCGCGACGCCTTTGGTGAAGGAAAGGATTGCGCCCTTGGCGGCGGTGTAAGACGATCCGCCGGGCAGCCCGCGCAGTGCCGCGACTGAAGAGACATTAATAACTGCGCCCCCGCGCCCTTGTGCCAGCATTCGCTTGATTGCTTCGCGGGTGCAGTAAAACGTCCCGCTCAGATGAACGTGAACCACGCCGTGCCATTGTTCATCGGTCATCAGGTGAACCGGAGTCAGTTGTCCGGCATTGCCTGCGTTGTTGACCATGACATCCACCGGCCAGCCGCGATCATCAATCGCTTTGAATAGATTCGCGACCGATTCCGAACTGCTGACATCGGTCGTGACGGCGAAGCTTTCAGTGCCTGTTGCCTGTACTGCCCGCAGCGCCTCTTCGGCTTTGGCTTCATTCAGTTCGGCGATGACAATGCGCGCGCCTTCTTCGGCGAACCTCAGCGCCATTGCGCGGCCCAGGCCGGAACCTGCGCCGGTAATGACGGCTACTTTGTCTTTAAGTTTCATGTCGGTTTTTCTCCTTGAGCTTGGTGCTGTGAAATCGGCGCGCATCATAACACGTGAACCTGGCACGTGAACTTGGCACGTGAACTTGGCACGTGAACCTGCGGCCACCCTTCGTGATGGTTTGGGTAAAAACTAGACAAGCTGCTTGCAAATCCCGGTTATGGTGCATAAGATTCGGCCCGCCTGAACGTCAGCAAACCCTCACAGCCTTTCCCCAAGAAATGGCTAGAGTTGATCTCAAGAAGAATCCCCGTACTTTGGCAATCGGCTGGCGATGGTGGTGATACAAACTCTCACAGCATTCTTTTCCCTGACTGATAAAGAATGCGAGGCGTCATGTGCGAAGTTGACGCTGATGGCTGGCGAATTCACCACCGCCTCAGGCGAGCAAACGAACCAAGAATAATTCGATCAATATCCGGTTTCAGAGAAGCGTGTCTGAAGCCGCTTTGCCCAATGACCACCCTGTTAGATGGTGCCCTGATTGTCACTGTGTCCCTGACTGAATAGAGCTTTTGATTCGCGGATCAATGAATGTTGGCTGGGTTCAACCCCGATGGCGGTCTCAATCTTTCACTTGATGACTGACAAGCCCCTTTGGCTCTACGGACGTCCGAAGCTACACACATACACACGGCCCATCGCTAGCTGTTGCTGCTTGTGCTGATAGACGCCCGATTGCAGAGGATCTATCACAGATGATCATCTGCCACATCGTTTCCCACGGTGAGGAAGCAGCGCATGCGGACTTCGACTATTCACGGCAAAATTCTGATACGTCTTTTTATCGGCCTCTCGCTGGGCATGACGCTGGCGATTGTCTGCATTTTGTTTGCTCTCTTCCGCCGGCCTTCTCAATCGCATTCACCGCTGACAACACCACATTCTCAAACGCCGCATCCCCAAGCCTCAATCCCAACTTATCAATTTGAAATTCCAAGTCCTGCGCCTGTGCGTGCTCAATCTTTATCCCAGGCTTTATCCCACACAAAACGAGAGCGTGAGCGTGAGGAATTGGGGGAAGAGCGTGAACGCGAAGAAATGCAAGAGATGGAGCGTGAGTTGGAAGAAGCGCGCGCGCGATATGACAAACCGGACGAGGCAGCACGCTACATGCTCAACCGCCGTTTGCCGGAGGGCGAGACTGCGCTGCGATTCGAGTTGTACGAAAGCGCTCTGGCGCAGGCGCTTGACCTTCCGCAGTACTCGACTGCCGAACATCGCTTGTTGCCATCATTGCGACAAATGGGACGACAGATGGGAGGCGAGGCGCGGGTAACGAATTCCCGGCTTGGCCCGTCGTCATTACAAACCTGGACGCCGCTGGGGCCTGGCAACGTTGGCGGGCGCACGCGGGCATTGCTGATTCATCCGAGAAATCCGGACACGATGTTTGCTGGAGCGGCTTCGGGCGGCGTCTGGCGCACGACCGATGGCGGCAAAAGCTGGGCGCCGTTGACCGATCTGCTCTTGAATCTGGCGGTGAATTCGCTGGCGTTTGATCCGAACAACCCGGACATTATTTACGCCGGAACGGGCGAAGGATTTTTCAATGGAGATGCGACGCGGGGCGCGGGCATCTTCCGCAGCTTCGATGGCGGCAACACGTGGCGGCGTCTGGATGGCACCGGCGGCAAGGACTTCTACTTCGTTAATGACATGACCATCAGCAAAAATAACTCCAACCGCATCTATGCCGCGACGCGCAGCGGTGTAATGCGGTCGGTTGATGGCGGCGCGACGTGGATACGCGCGGTTGACGAAGAGCGGAATAACGGTTGTTCTGATCTGGCGATGCGCACCGACACTGCGACGGATGTGGTCTTTGCCGCGTGCGGGTTGCCATCGAACATTCAATCGCCTGGCAATGTGCAGGCTTCGATCTATCGAAACGACAATGCGAGCGCGCTTGGCGGCTGGGATGTGGTCTACAGTGAAGAGGGAATGTCGCGCACCAGCCTGGCGATTGCGCCATCCAATCAAAATGTCATTTACGCGGTTTCGTCAGAAAATGGAGCGACAGGCGCGCCGCACAGCCTGCATGCCGTTTTTCGTTCAACCAGTGGCGGCGATCCGAATTCGTGGGGCAAGGTCAATGACGGCAGGTCGAATAAGCTGAATTCCGCGCTCTTCACCAATCCGATCTGGGCGTTTCAGAATGAATGCCGGCCCGGCGTCGGCGTTAGCCAGTTTTTCTATCAAGGCTGGTACGACAATGTGATTGCCGTTGACCCGCAAAGCGAGAACATTGTCTGGGTCGGGGGCATTGATCTGTTTCGTTCGGATGACGGCGGTGCAAATTGGGGAATGGCTTCTTTCTGGCAGGAAGAGAAAACCAGCGCGCGGTATGTTCACGCCGATCAGCACGTCATCGTGTTTCATCCGCAATTTAACAGCGCGACATCCAATCGCACGATGTTTGTGGGCAACGATGGCGGCATCTTTCGTGGGGATAATGTTCGCGCGCAGACGGTCACGGGCAATCAGGCCGCCTGCTCTGCGCAACTGAGCCGCATCAGTTGGCAGCCCCTGAATAACGGTTACGGGGCGACGCAGTTTTATCACGGCGCGGCTTTCCCCGACGGACGCAGCTATCTGGGCGGTGCGCAAGACAACGGCGTTGTCATTGGTTCGGACGATTTTGGCGCAAATGGATGGCGCGAATTGTTGTCAGGCGATGGCGGGTATGTCGCGGTTGATCCAACGAACCCGAATATTCTTTATGCCGAGAACAATGGTTTATCGCTGAAGAAATCCATTGACGGTGGCAAGCACTGGGTGCCCGCGACAACGGGCATCAGTAATATCAATTTCGGATTTATCGTGCCATTCGCCATGGATCCGAGCGATCCGAATCGCCTGTGGATTGGCGGTGGCAGTTTGTACCGCACGAAGAACGGCGCTGATTTGTGGACGCAGGCAAGCGCGCCGATGACTGGTGTTGTCACTGCTATTGCCATTGCGCCCTCGGACAGCAGCTTTGTGCTGGCAGGAACAGATCAAGGGGCTATCCACCGTTCGATCAGTCCGAACTCTGGTGCTGATACTCTCTGGCCATCTTCGCGTCCGCGCGCGCCTACTAGCTCAAGCCCCGCCACGGTTTCGTCGCTGGCGTTCGATCCATCGAATCGCGACATCGCTTACGCCACCTATTCCAACTTTGGCGGCAAACACGTGTTTCGCTCGGTGAATGGTGGAATCAACTGGACGGCGATTGATGGTGGCGCCGGTTCGACTAGCACAACATCAGGAGCGAATGCGCTGCCGGACATTCCCGTCAATTGCATCGTGATTGATCCGACCAACACGCAGCGGCTTTACGTTGGCACGGACATCGGCGTTTTTACTTAGCCGGATGGGGGACTGACCTGGGCGGTCGAAAAAACAGGCTTTGCCAACGCGCCGGTCGAATGGCTTTCAGTCGGCGCTTACAACGGCGCGGCTCATCTGTTTGCCTTCTCGCGGGGACGTGGCGCGTGGCGTGTTCCGCTAGGCCAGGTTTGCACTTATTCGCTGGCTCCAACC
>JBBQVH010000200.1:0-8670 GCA_038211695.1 Blastocatellia bacterium
TGGTGGACTCGGGCGGACGCGCGCTGGATCAGTACAATCGCCAGTGGGAAAAGTCTATCGGCGCTTTCGACCTGCCGCACAACGTCAAGCTCAGCTATATCCTTGATGCGCCCATCGGCAAGGGCAAGAAGTACGACATGGGCGGCATCGGCAACGCGCTTATCGGCGGCTGGCGATTCTCGGCGATCCACGTTTACACCAGCGGCCAGCCGATCCAATTGTCTGGCGGCGCGGTCAGCTTGGGCGGACGCAGCGCGGCGCTGGTTAAAACGCTGGATGGCTGGGTGGCTGGCATCCCGGATAATCCGAACATTCGGGCCACGAGTGGTTACACCAGCTATTACGTGCCGGTCTGCCAGATCGCGGCTTTCTGTAACGCTGCCGGAACCGCTGTGCTGCCGCAAAGCAACCAGTTGGGCAACGCGCCACGCTACAACGGTAACTCGCGCCGCCAAGCCAATCTGAATGAGAACGTCTCCTTGCAGAAGAGCTTCCATCTGACGGAACGCTTCCGTCTGGACTTCCGCTGGGAGGTGTTCAACGTCTTCAACCGCGTGGTTTTTGACGCGCCCGACAACAGCATCACCAGCCCGACCTTCGGACGCATCACCGCGCAGTTCAATAACCCACGCCAGATGCAGTTCGGGTTGAAGCTTTACTTCTAATCAACTTGTGTCCGACGAACTTTAGTTTGTCGTTTATCTCCGGGATTGGCTTCCAGCCGGAAACAGCGACAACCTGAAGTTTGTCGGACATCTTTTTTCAAGGAGCCGATCATGCTTCGACTGATTCGATCGCTCTTCGTCGTTTCGCTTCTTGTCATCGCTCTCGCCTCGCTTGTCTCCTTTCACTCCCGCAGTCAATCGCAAATTCAGATTCCGCCTGATCTGCGTAAGCAACGTGATACGTGGACGCCGCTGATGGATGTGATGAACGAGAAGAGCAAACGCCCGCGCGTGACTGATGAACAACTGGAGCGGCTGCGTGCGCTTTCGATTGAAGATGTCTGGGGCGGCATTCAGGGCAAAGGCTACAAGGCTTGCTTCGTTACTCACCTGAAGCAAACACAGCCCGGCGTGAAGATGGTCGGACGCGCAATGACGATGCGCTATCTGCCGCAACGTCCCGATCTGGACGAAGGCGTCAGGCAGTTGGCCAAAGAAGGCAACTGGGATCCGGCCTTCAACGTACGCGGCGGCGAAGATGCCAAGCCGGGCGATGTCGTCGTCGTCGAACTGGGAGGAATGGTGGATCGGGCCACGTTTATGGGTACGATGACCGGCCTGGGAATGAAGCTGCGCGGCGTCAAAGGCATCGTCGTTGACGGCGGCATTCGCGACCTGAGCGAATTTCTAGCTTGGAAAGATTTCCCTGTCTATTACGCAGGTGCGCATGCTTCGGCAATGGCCGACCAGATTGGTGTCGAATGGAATGTGCCCATCCGTGTCGGCGCAGTGACTGTACTGCCCGGCGATGTGGTGATTGGGGATGAAGAAGGACTGCTCTTCTTCCCGCCACAACTGGCCGACGAAGCGATCAAGGCGGCGGAGAATCAAACTTACAATGAAGAGTTCAAAGCCGAAATGCTGAAGAGCGGTAAGTATCGCACCCGCGACATCTACCCGCGATTGAGTCCTGAAGTCGAAAAAGTTTTTGAGGAATGGAAGAAAGCGCATCCGCGCAGGCCTTAACGCTTCGGTGTTGTGTCTCGTAAAGCGCGAACTTCCGTTTTCGGCAGTGGTTCATGTGGGGGAGATGTGTCAGTAGCCCGACCGTGAGGGAGGGCCGCCGGACGCCACGCCAGCCCTTGCTCACGCGCGGGCTACTGACACGTGGTTGCATCGTGCTCTCTCTCTTCACTGAGCCACTACCCCGTTTTCAAGTCCTCAAGGGATTTTTCCAAGGATTTTTCCATCTTCTCCATTTGCTTCTCAAGCGCAACTTAGCGCTGATTGACAGGCTCGAACCTGGCGTTCATCTCGCGGCGCAGGGCATCGGTTTGAAAGATGCTGGCGCCGATCAAGCTGCCGGCGACGGCGATGGTCATGGTGATGAGGAAAATGACGAACTGTTTGTTAGTTTGACGGTCATTCCGTTCACTGTTGCGTTTGATCTCTCCAACTTCTCCCTGTGTTTTGGCCGGATTTACGCGCATCTCTTCGTACTTTTGCTGAAGTTCACGAACTTCCGGGTTGATGATTGAACTCATATGGCTCCTTTTGCTCTGTTAGATTTCAGGTGCGCAAATTATAGCAGGCGAAGCGGGCAATGAAGGAAAGAGAAACTATGAAAAGACGTGAAGCATTACACTTTCTGGCTGCGGGAGCCGTTGCTGGCGGCGCGAACCTACTTTCATCAAGCGGCGGCGACGTCTTTGCTCAAGACAGACAGACGCCACAATCGCTGAAAGGTCTCGCGCCGGTCAAGATCACCAACGTCAAAACCATCTTGACCGCGCCGGATCGCATTCGCCTGGTGATCGTCAAAATTGAAACCAGCGAACCGGGCCTGTATGGCGTGGGTTGCGCGACATTCACGCAGCGCGCCCTGGTCGTTGCAACGGCGATTGAACAATACCTGAAACCGTTTCTAATTGGCCGCAACGTAGACGAAATTGAAGACATCTGGCAGTCGTCTTACGTTAGTTCGTACTGGCGCAACGGCCCGACGCTCTTCAACGCGATGAGCGGGGTTGATATGGCCCTGTGGGACATCAAGGGCAAGCGGGCCAACATGCCTGTCTATCAACTGCTTGGCGGCAAAGTGCGTCTGGGAGCGGACTGTTACTTTCACGCTTCGGGTTCGGAATTTGCTGAAGTTGAAGACAGCGCGCGCAAGGCCATGGAGAAAGGCTTTCGCCACGTTCGAGTGCAGATGGCAACAAAAGGTTATGCCGGGTACGGGGCGCGCGGGGTGGCAAGCGCTTCCACACCGAATCGCCTCGGCGAAGCCATCGGCCCGACCAATCCAAAGGACATCTGGGAATCAGCGCCGTACGTACGAATGGTGCCGAAGCTGTTCGAGCATCTACGCGTCAAGTTGGGCGATGAGGTGGAGTTATTGCACGACGTTCACGAACGCGTGACACTCAATCAGGCCGTCAATTTGTGTAAATCGCTTGAACCGTACCGGCTCTTCTTTCTGGAAGACCCGCTGCCGCCCGAAGAGAACGAACATTTCAAGATTCTGCGCCAGCAATCCAGCATCCCGATTGCGATGGGCGAGCTATTCAACACGCAGCACGAATACGTGCCGCTGATCAAAGACCGGCTGATTGATTTCATCCGCATCCACATTTCGCAAATCGGCGGATTAAGTCCGGCGCGCAAGGTTCAGGCACTGAGCGAATTTTTTGGCGTCCGCACCGCCTGGCATGGCCCAGGCGACGCATCGCCAATTGCCCACGCCGCGCAACTCGCGCTTGAACTGTCCAGCTACAACTTCGGTGTTCACGAAGGCGGCGGCTTTCCGGAAAAAACGCAAGAGGTTTTCCCCGGCTGTCCCGAAGTCAAAAACGGGTATATGTACGCGCAGGAAAAGCCCGGGCTGGGAATTGATATTGATGAGAAGCTGGCGGCGAAATTCCCATTCCCTGATGGGCCGCCGAATTTCGATTACACCTGGGGCACGACGCGCCGCCGCGACGGCACTGTGATTCGGCCATAATGGCAGTGTGGCCAACTTGGGGAATAAGGCTGAGCAAACAAAGAGGGACTGTTGAATTTGTGTTCAACAGTCCCTTTGGAATTTAACGAAAGGAGGAGGCTCCGGTTACTCGCGAGCCGATGAAAGAATCATCGCTGATGGGCTGCTGCGGACAGTCGTCGCCACTACCCACTTCCCACCACCTACCAAAGATAGTTGCAAACTCCGAGCGGGTTATTGCCATTGATCTGATCGAAGATTTTCGTCAGTTCAATCTGATCCGCAATGCTGTTATTGGCAATGGACAGGCGCGCTTGCTGGTAAAGCTCTTTAAGCTGTGAATCCGGCGAGAGCGTCACGCCGCTGGTCAACGTGATGTCTTCGAACTTCAGGTTGTAGCAACTCAACTTGCCTTCCATCGCGTAAAAGAGCTTGGATGATCCGTCACCGCCCGCCAACAGGGCGTTCAACTGCGCTGCCGTGAACTCCTGATTGAACTTTTGCGTCGGCGTGTAGCCTCCGGCCAATGCCATCCCCATCACGCGTTTGTTGGTTGTGCTGACCGGGTGATTGCCATTCATCCCGGCAATCAACACCGTGCCATGCGGCAAGCGGTCAAGATTCAATTTGAAGTATTGCGGCGAACGATAGCAGATCGCGTTGCACTGATCGCCACCGCCTTGGCCATTGTTTGGCACAGGCGGTAGTGGCGGCAGCGGCGGATCTGGCGTGAACGGGCATTCGGCTTTGCACGGGAATCCGGTTGGGAAGCCACCGCGCAAGCTGCGCAATAACCCTGCGCCCGTGTTGTTTTCATCGCCCGTCACGCGATTGCGGTTGACGACGATGTCTGTCACAACCACGGATGTCGTACCGAAGTTATCGCCACGCGCAATCTCAATGCCCACGCGGA
Organism: Blastocatellia bacterium; assembly: GCA_038211695.1. Lineage (GTDB taxonomy): Bacteria > Acidobacteriota > Blastocatellia > RBC074 > RBC074 > RBC074. Next base: position 4,559 of record JBBQVH010000200.1, read on the forward strand.
AGCATCCCTGCAATTCAGAAAAGCCCAGCATTGGCCACGAGAATGTCAGCAAGTTTGTCCGCATGCCGCTTTCGCCAGCGCTCGTCGCATAGGCGATTAAATCGCCCTGGTGAGTGCTTGGCCCGTTGGCATAACGATTGTTGACGAAGAACATTAGCTCCGAATGCAACTGTGTAACTTCGACGCCGTTGGTTTTGATCGTGAACAACGCCAGTTCCGGCCCCTTGCTGCCATCGGATTTTTCCAGGAAGAAGCGAACCGTATCGCCCGTGGTTCCCTGCGTAGCGGCCAGCACGAAGTTGCCATCCCAGATGGATTCGGAACATGTCTTCGCAAGGACTTTTGAATTGGGCGCGGATGAAGCCAGCCCCTGAGGCGCGGTACCCGGTAATGCGCCGATGCTTTGGCTGTCTCCTCCGAAAGATTCGTAGCTAATAGGGAAGACCTTCGTGCCTTCCGGCGCGTCTGTGACGGCCATCTGCATTGGATCAGGTAATAAGAACAGGTCACCATTCGGCAATTGCGAGGTTTTCTCGAAGCCGTGCGTGACAGCAGGAATGTTCAGTCTTAGGAATTCAGCGGCGTGGGCCGGTTGGGGCTGTGGCGCCCATGAAGTGTGAAGGCGGTTGGTCAATGCCAGCGTAAAAACACCGGCCATTAAGCTGAGCAGTAAAAACGAAAGAGCAATGCAATACTTCCTCATAATCCCCTTTCAAGCACTCATCCGAAACTGCGACAGTCAGTTGGAGGAGCTATGGTTTAATTTTGGCACCATAGTGTTTGAGACAACTGATGCAAAGAGCAATGTGCGCTGGCAGCAGCGCACGCATCATAAGCGCGCAAGATTTGATGGATCAACCGTTTCTGCTCAAAAGCAGGGTTTTAATGTTTCTTGCCCGCTGTCTGTCTCGGTCTCGATCTCGGTGTAAGAGAGTTCCTTTCAGGTCCTGGGTTCCTTCCTCAGTTCACCTTCTGACTCTCACTTTTATCAATCAACGTGCAAAACGTGCAATGTGTTATTTATCGGTTATCCGTTTCAGATCGCTCTCGACACGCAGCATTCATGTGCAATGCATGTGCCAGTAGCAACGTATTTGGATGCACTTGTCTAAGTGCTGATAGCACAGGGAAATCTTCTTCGACTTGAACGGAAGATTAGAAAAGAAGGGAAACTTTTACTTACTACTAGGAATTTTTGATTCAACGGAAGACGACAGCTTAAAAAGGAATGACAACGATTGATGACAACCCAATGGAAGAAACAGAAAGAGCGGCCAACTGAATAGTAGATGGGTGGGAAATTGAAATCGTGAAGCAGGCAAGGTGGGGATTGCCGGACTTTCGCCTGCACATAACTTCAATTCCCCATATGGCGATGCCTTCATATACACCCAAACGGTTAAAATAGCCCTTGAAACCCGTCAAGAAATCCCTTCCTGATAGAAATGGTTGCTCTGGCAGGCAAAGGCTCAATGGGCTATAACCACGCTGGAAATCTACATCGTCATCAAAAATCAAATAGCATCAAATAGCTTCAAGGGGGAGCAATGAATTATAGAAGTGTATCGGCTCGCGCCTGCATTCTGGTCTTTTGGCTACTGACATTCGTCATTACCACGGTGGCGCAGGATGCGGCTCCGAAACTCGATGAATACCTGAGCGAGATTACCAAACAGGGACGCTTCAGCGGCGCGGCGCTGGTTGCGCGCGACGGCAAGGTGATTTTGAGCAAGGGCTATGGTCTGGCAAACGCTGAGTTCGATGTGCCGAACACGCCGCAGACCAAGTTCCGGCTTGGCTCGATTACCAAACAGTTCACTGCCGCCGCGATTCTGCTGCTGCAAGAGCGAGGCAAGCTGAACGTCCAGGATCCGATCTGCAAATACTTCGACAGTTGCCCTGAAGCGTGGAAAGAGGTCACGATTCATCACCTGCTTTCGCATACGGGCGGCCTTCCGAATTTCACCAGCTTCCCCGATTACACAAAGACGATGATGATTCCGGCGACGATGGAATCGCTGATCGCCCGCTTCAAAGACAAGCCGCTTGAATTCAAGCCTGGCGAAAAATGGGAGTACAGCAATTCCGGATACGTCACGCTGGGATACATTGTTGAAAAGGTCGCGGGCGAATCGTACGAAAGTTTTTTACAGAAGAACATCTTCGGGCCATTGAAGATGATCAACTCCGGCTACGATCATCACGACACGATTTTGAAGAATCGCGCGACCGGTTATTCGCTGATCAAGGGGAGTAAAGCCAACTCCGAACACATCGCGATGGAAATTCCGCACGGCGCTGGCGCGCTCTATTCAACAGTCGAAGACTTGTTGTTATGGAATGAAGCGCTCTTTTCAGACAAGCTGCTTTCGGCCAAGTCGCGTGAAGCAATGATGACGCCGGTCAAAAATAATTACGCTTACGGCTTGGGAACGAATGAGCAGTTCAACCGCAAGATGATCAGCCACGGCGGCGGCATCAATGGCTTTTCGACTTTTCTGGCGCGCTTTCCCGCAGAGAAGTTGACTCTGGTTGTTTTGCGCAATACCGATTTTGGAACCCCGCCCCCCGGCAAAATCGCGACGGACTTGGCGGCGATTGTGTTCGGAGAAAAATACGAAATTCCGCGTCCGCAAACCGAAATCAAAGTAGAACCGAAAATCCTGGATGCCTATGCCGGCCAATATGAGTTCGTTCCCGGGCTGACGATAACGGTCACCAACGAAGGCGGCCAGTTGAAGGCGCAGCTTACCAATCAGCCGAAATTCGAACTGTTCGCCGAATCTGAAACCAAGTTCTTTCTGAAAGTCGTCGAAGCGGCCATTACGTTCGTCAAGGATGACAAAGGCGAAGTTACGCATCTGATCCTGCATCAGGGCGGCGACAAACTGGCCAAGAAGGTCAAATAAGCGGCCTGGGTGCGCTCGCGTCCCCGCGAGCAGGCGTCTGGCGAAGACCGTCTGCGAGGGCGCGAGCGTACCTGAAATTCTCTCGAGGAACGCCATGCGAAAACTATTGCCAATCATCTTTTTGCTGGTGGCTTGCACTACCGCCCAACCCAAAGCCGAGCAGGCCGCCAGCCAATCGCAGTCTAAATCAGTCTATGAAACCCGCGCCAATCACGATCCTGACGGCATCGGCAAATTTTACCTGGGCCGCGAGATCGCTCATGTCATGGGCCACGAAGGCGCAGGCTGGCTGGAACGCCCCGACCGCGAAGAGACCGAGTTGCCAAACGAAGTCGTCAAGCAGATGAACTTGAAACCAACGGACGTGGTTGCCGACATCGGCGCGGGCACGGGCTATTTCACCTTCCGCATCGCGCCCATGGTCAAACAGGGCAAAGTCCTGGCCGTGGACATCCAGCCCGAAATGCTTTCGATGATTGAAGGCCGCAAGAAACAATTCAAAGCCGACAACGTTGTCGCCATCCTGAGCACTGAATCCGATACGAAGCTGCCCGCCGCATCGGTTGATGTTGTGCTGTTCGTTGATGCCTACCACGAATTTTCCTACCCGCGCGAGATGATGGAGAGCATCGTCAAAGGCTTGAAGCCCGGTGGCCGCGTCGTTCAGATCGAATATCGCGGCGAAGACCCCGACGTGCCGATCAAACGCCTGCACAAGATGACCGTTGCCCAAGCCAAAAAAGAGATGGCAGCGGTCGGCCTGGTGTGGAAGGAGACGAAAGAATTTCTGCCGCAACAGCATTTCATCGTGTTTGAAAAACCAGTGCGATAGCCTGGGTACGCCTGCGTCCTCGCAGGCAGTCTTCGCAAGACGCCTGCTCGCGGGGACGCGAGCGTACCCAGGGTTTCCCCAAGGAGAACTCGCAGCCATGCCAGAAAATAATGCCAATCCAGCCCCCGAAACGACGTTTCAGCTTCGCCACGCCTTTGCCCGCCAAACCAGTCAGTTCAACTGTGTCGTGTACTCGCCGGATGGGAAGTATCTGGCGAGCGGTTCCGACGACAATACGGTGCGAGTGTGGGAAGCGGCGAGCGGGAAGTTGGTTCGAACGCTGGAAGGCCACGCGAGCTTGGTCAGTAGCGTGGCGTACTCGCCGGATGGAAAGTATCTGGCGAGCGGGTCATACGACAATACGGTGCGGG
>JBBQVH010000201.1:0-8622 GCA_038211695.1 Blastocatellia bacterium
GGTAGTGGCTCAGTGAAGAGAGAGAGCACGATGCAACCACGTGTCAGTAGCCCGCGCGTGAGCAAGGGCTGGCGTGGCGTCCGGCGGCCCTCCCTCACGGTCGGGCTACTGACACATCTCCCCCACCTGAACCACTACCAACGAGATGAGATGTGGCCTTTGACGAGAAGGAAGGGCAGATGGCCGAGATTTTTTCTACGCCGTTGCTGGCGTTGCGCCCGCCGGCAAAATTATTTTGGCTGCCTGTCATAAACCGCGTCCGCTTTGTCGTCATGCTGCCATTGGAACTATTGAGAATCCACCAGGAACCATCCGCTCGCCAGATGGCCAAATCAGTTTTGCCGTCGCCGTCGTAATCTGCGGGCACCGGCACATCGTTATGCGGTATGGTTGACGGCACGATGTACACGACGGTGTCGTATCTGCGCACGATGGAATTGGTTCCGGGCTTGCCGCCACACGTACAATCAACTCGCCACGCCGCTCTACGGCGTCTTTACCACCACACCGATGCTTGGCTGCCTGCGGCATGAAATTTCGGGATAGACACGGTTGGCAAATGCTGAAAAAGGCGGCCAGGTCTTCAGACCGTGCCGCCTTTGATTGTTTTTGCATCTGGTGGACTAGGGCTTTTTCTCTTCCATTTTGCCCTTCATCTTGTCATCGTTTTTGTGCTTCTTGTCCTTTTTGTTCTTCTTCCCCTTCATCTTATCGCCCGACATCTTGTCGTCCTTCATCTTGTCACCGGCCATCTTGTCGCCTTCCATTTTGTCACCGGCCATTTTGTCGTCTTTCATCTTATCGTCCTTCATCTTGTCCTGATCGCCGGCCATCTTGTCGTCCTTCATCTTGTCTTTGCTCTCCATCTTGTCTTTGTCTTTCATCTTGTCCTGAGCAAAGGTCGGCAAGGCGGCGGGAAGAAGCAGCAGCGCCGCTGCAATAAATAAGGCTTTGATTTGTTTCTGCATGATTTCAAGTCTCCTAAGGTTGATGTGATTGCGCGGCGAACCCCTTGCCGCAAGGGATGGCATGCGTTGGCCACAATTAATGCCCCGCATACCAGTCATAACCGCGTTCGGCCCAGTAATCGGCCGGACGCCGGTCGGTGAAGCGAATCGTTCCGATGCGTTTGATATTCTTGATGCCGTACTTAACGGGAATGACCAGGCGCAGCGGTGCGCCGTGTTCAGCGGTCAATGGTGCGCCATTCATCTCGTAACAAAGCAGCGTTTGCGAATGCAGCGCGCTCTCCATCTCCAGCCCGACGTAATAACTGCCGTCTTCTGTTTCCAGGCTGACATAACGCACCAGGTCTTCCGGTCTTTTTTGAGGGTCGGGCGATTTGCCGCTTTGGGTTGTGGGCTCATAAGCATTGATGAAATCAGCGAAGCGCGCGCCGGCCCAATGCACCACCGTGCTCCAGCCTTCGATGCACTTCAATTCCGTCACCATTTCGACGCGCGGCAAAGCCTTGATCTGATCAAGCGTCAGCTCCAGGTCGTCATCACTATTTCGCTCATCCGATTCCGCCAGTCCTTGAACCGTCAGCCGCCAGCTTGCCGCATCCAGCTTGTCTTCCAGGCCGATGTCGCCATTGGCGCGCGGATCCTTCGCAAGTTCACGCGGAAAGGTGAGGGCCATTCGCCTGTTGCGGAAATAATCGCGCGCCAATTGTTCGTTGATTTCAAGCGAGCGGCGCAGCGGCCACGGAATTCCATCGTCAGCGCGCCGCGTTGCCAGCCAGCCCAAACTGCCTGCTCCTAAGGCTGCCGCCGCTCCGCCCCATAAAAAGCTGCGGCGCGAAAGCCTGCGCATTTCCCGCTCAACGTTTCTATCAGAGTCTCTGGCAGAGTCTCCGGCATCACTTTCAGCGGCAGCAGGTTTTTGATCATCCGTGTGTTCGCTCATTGACCCACCTCTTGCGGGGGCGCTTCTTTGACGGAAACGATTTCGTATCCCGTGACCATTGCCCGGAAGTTGTTCCAGCCCGCTTTGATCACCTGAGCGACATGCACGAAGAAGAAAGCGACGTAGCCCATGGTTAACCAGAAATGAATGAACCGCGCCCATTCGTATCCGCCCAGCAGCGAAGTCAGCCAGGCGAACTGCACCGGCTTATAGATCGCCAAGCCCGTCAACAAAGAGCCGACGCCCATCACAATGATGCTGGTGTAAGCAATCTGCTGCGCGCCATTGAATTTGCGCGGCGGCGGATGAACTTTGCTCAGGTGCAGGTCATAGAGCGTGACTTGAATGGCTTCGCGCAACGAATGGCGGTTGGGAAGCAGTTCCCGCCACTCGCCCGAAATGGCCGTGTACAAAACATAGAGCAATCCGTTGACGGCAAAGAACCACATAAAAAAGAAATGCCACGCCATGCCGTCCGCCAGCCGATGGCTGAAATTCAGCGCGCTGTAGAACCATTCCGGGAAGAACTTGAACAGCGTCACGCTGCCGAATCCGATGCGGTAAACGTCATTCGCCCAGTAAATCAGCATCCCGCTCCAGATCATCACCGAAAGCACGGGAAAGTTGACCCAGTGAAACCAGCGAATCGCCAACGGATGTTTTTTCTCCAGTCGTTTCATTTGGAATCCTGTCAAAACGGGCGGTACAGCACAGGGAGCGGTAGCGAGTGCACACGCGTCCCCAGAAGCGCCTGATGCGAGATCAGTAGCGCTACCGCTCCCTGTGCTGTACCGCCGAGATTATCTGGCCTTCATCGAATCTTCTTTCAACAGTTGCTCCACCAATTGCCCCAGCTTTGCTTCGCCGCCCGCGTTCCGGTAATTCAGTTCGCCCACCCAGCGGTAACGAATGCGGCCCTGCTTGTCCACCAGATAAGCGGTTGGCCAGGCGTCCACCTGCCAGCGATTCCAGTTTTTATGATCCTGATCTAAGAGAATGGGATAAGTAATGCCGAGTTGTTTGACGTTCCGCACCACGTTGGAGGTGAGGCGCTCGCTGGAAGTTTCAGGCGTATGCACGCCAATGACGACGACATCTTTATCGGCAAACTGCTTTTGCCAGTTTGCATAAGAAGGCAGGTTGGCCCGGCAGTTCCCGCAGCCGAAGGTCCAGAATTCAACGATGGTCACTTTGCCGCGCCGGTCGGCCAGATTGATTGCCTTGCCATCGGCGATGTTAATCCACGGGCCGCCAACCAGTTCGGGCGCGGGCAGATTGATCTCATCAGGCTTTCTTCCTGAAGCGTCAGCCAACAACGTAGGCGTAAAAGTTTTGCTTGCCAATGCCATGCCCATAAGGGCGACAACCAGCACAAATAAAACCGCAGCTTTCATCCAGTGATTTTTCATAAGACTCCTTCTTCCAAACTGCCTCTGAATCGCCAATGCACGCGTCAGAGAGAAAACTGAAAGGTTCAGTGAACCAGGCACACCCCACCCCAAACGCAATTTCCGCGCTCATCGAATCACTACCTCTTTTGCCAATGCCAGATGCGGGGCTTGTGATGCAGGGCTGGTGTGGGTTGATTTGCTTTCACCCACTGAAACGGCGTTAGTGCGCGGTATATTCCCTTGCCGCAAAATAAAACTGAGTCGGCTGAAGCTGGCTCTGCTGAGGTTTAGTGTTCCAGGCTGGCAGCGCGCACACAATTGAGAATCGCGTCGGCGGAACGATCAATGTCGTGCTCTTCGGTGGACCAATTCGAGATGGAAATGCGCATCAGATGCATCTCGTGCCAGGTGGTGCCGCCAGCCCAGCACGTCCCATCCTCTTGAACACGCCGGATGACGGCTGCGGTAAACGCGTCCGCATCTTCACGCGCATCCGGGCCGGAAGGCGGCAGGAAGCGTACGAGCACTTGATTCAAGACGACTTCATTGAGGATTTGCACCTGTGCATCTTGCGCAAGACGTTCGGCCATGCGGCGCGCCAACCGGCAGCAACGCTCAACGACCTGCGCCACGCCGGTTCGTCCCATGGCCCGCAATACCGCATAGATCGCCAAACCGCGCGCGCGGCGCGAAGCCTCCGGCACCCAGTTATGATTGTCGCGTCCCGGCTCCGCGCCCACGGCGTAGTACGGCGCATTCAAGGTCATGGACTCTTGATGTGCCGCCCGGTCGCGGACAAACACCAGGCCTGAATCGTAAGGAACATTCAGCCATTTGTGGCAATCAACCGAAAGCGAGTCGGCCATTTCGATCTGTTCGGTCAGCGATTGATGGGCGGCAGACGCTGCCGCCCATAACCCGAAAGCCCCGTCAACGTGCAGCCAGCCGTGACAGGCGCGCACCAACGGAACAATCTCAGGCAGTGGATCAAAAGCTCCGGTATTCACATTTCCGGCTTGCGCGCAAACCAGCACCGGCGTGGTGATGCCAACCAGCGCGGCTTGCAATGCATCCGGTCGCATGCGGCCTTGCGCATCGGTTGGAACTCGAATGACACGCTCACGGCCCAGCCCCAGCATTTGCAAAGAGGCAAAGATTGAAACGTGCGACTCCGCATTCGTCACGACCGTGATTGCAGGCGCGCCAAAAAGTCCTTGCTCTTCGACATTCCACCCCACAGTTTTCAGCAGCGCATGCCGTGCCGCTGCCAGCGCCGTGAAGTTGGCCATGGTGCCGCCGGTCGTGAATCCCAAACTCATTTCGCATGGCAGACCAAACAAATCAACAAGCCAGGTTCGCACTACTTCTTCGGCCACTGCCGCCGCGGGCGAAAGAACATACGCGCCCGCATTCTGATCCCATGCCGCCGCCAGCCAATCCGCGGCCAGACTGGCGGGATGCGCGCCGCCAATCACAAAGCCGAAGTAGCGCGGCCCCGCCGTCGCCACCAATCCCGGCTGGGCGGCTTCAACCAGTTTCTCAATCACCTGCAACGAATCTTCCCCTTCACAGGGAAGCGCGCCGCCCATACTGGCAAGCAGCCCGGCATAATTTACCGGACGGCCCACGGGCCGTTCCGGCAAACCATTCAGAAATTCAATTGCCAGATCAGACGTTCTTTTCAGTAAATTTTGATAGTCCATACTCACTTTTTCACCGGCTTCATTACTTGGTTTGGGTGACTGCCGCGAAGCGTGAGTGCTTTCGTTGTCTGCCATGATGCATTCCTCCTCTGATTTGGGTGATCGGGTTTTTTCTGCCGGAGCGCCTGTGTCATTGCATTTCAACTCCGGTTGATTGTACCCGGTCTCCTGATTGAATAGGTGGTAGCTCCGATGCCCGCCGCCAGCCTGCCGTTCCATGCTCTCGCCTGTCGTTATCCCAGGTAATTCCGACGACCAGCCCCGAACAAGAAAGCTTCCGGAGAGATGATGTTGCTGATTGTTGATGACATTGCTGATAACAATGACGCGATGCGCCGTTTGATGCGGCGTGTCGCGGGCGATCTGGCCGATCATATTGAAGAATGTTCGGACGGGGCGCAGGCGCTGGCCGCCTACGAACTGCATCACTTCAGCGCAGAGGATTGGGTGTTGATGGATGTCGAGATGGCGGGGATGGACGGTTTGACGGCGACGCGCGAACTGCGCGCCGCGCACCCGGAAGCCCGCATCATCATCGTCACCAAACATAACGACGAACAATTACGCGAAGCCGCGTTCCGTAATACAGCCTGCGGTTTTGTGCTGAAAGAGAATCTGCTGGAGCTGCGCACGCTGCTCATCTCCACACAATGAATCTGTTTTTTTATATGAAAAATTAACTTCCCGATGTGGGACAAGATGCCATCTTGTCCCACGACAGACGATGCGCCGAAACCGGGAAGTTAAAATTTTACGCTCACTTAGGATTGGGGGATTAGGCCACGGCTTGGACCAATTGTTTTCCGGTGTTTTCGCCGCGCAGCATGCCAATGAAGGCACGCGGCATGTTTTCAAATCCTTCGATGATGTTTTCGTGGTATTTCAGTTTGCCGTCTTTGATCCATTCAGCCATCTGCTGCAACCCTTCGCCGAAGCGCGCGGCGTAATCAGAAACCAGAAGGCCTTGAACTTTAGACCGCGTGACGATCAGCAAGCCCAGCAAGCGCGGGCCGAGTTCCGGCTTCTCTACGTTGTATTGCGAAATCTGGCCACAGATGGCAACGCGGGCATGCACATTCAACAACCGCAGCGCGGCGTCTGTAATCTCTCCGCCAACGTTGTCGAAATAGGAATCAATGCCGTTCGGGCATAACTCGCGCAGTTTGGCAAAGTAGTTCGTATCGGACTTGTAATTGAACGCAGCATCAAAGCCCAGTTCGTCAGTCAGGTATTTGATTTTGTCATCCGTGCCTGCAATGCCGACCGCGCGGCAGCCTTTGATTTTGGCGATCTGGCCGACCAGCGCACCGACTGCTCCCGCCGCGCCCGATACCAGCACCGTCTCACCCGGCTTCGGATCGCAAACATCCAGCAAGCCAAAATAAGCTGTCAGTCCAGGCATCCCCAACACACCGACGGCGGTTGAGATCGGCGCGAGGTTTGGATCAACTTTGCGCACGCCTGCGCCATCAGACGTTGCAAACTCCTGCCAGCCAAACTGGCCAGCGACGATATCGCCGGTTTTGAATTTGTCATGCTTTGATTCGACGACTTCGCCGACGACGCCACCGGTCATCACTTCGCCGATCTGCACGGGCTTGGCGTATGACTTCACATCGTTCATTCGCCCGCGCATATACGGATCAACCGACAGATAATGCGCCCGCACCAGAAATTCGCCTGCTTGTGGTGACGGGACGGGTGATTCGACAAGGTTGAAATCAGATTCCTTGGGGAAGCCTGTAGGGCGCGCTGCGAGGACGAATTGCCTGTTAATGGATTGCATGGATGTTCCTCCGGTGAAGTTTCAAGTGCTGGTTTGTTGACCCGGTTGTTGAATGGATAAATCGCTTGACAGTGAACTGATCGCTCGGTCAGTCTAGCCATCGAGTCACAATGAGTCAAAAAATGAAAATGGAGGATCAGATTTGAGCTGGCAACCAGAGGTTGACGAGATCAAACGCCGCATCGAACTGGCCACGCAGATGGGCGGCGAAGCCAATGTTGCACGGCAACACACGAATGGCCGCCTGACCGTGCGTGAACGCATTGAACGCTTGCTTGATCCCGAATCCTTTCACGAAACCGGCGCGCTGGCGGGCAAGGCGGCATACATCAATGGCGAACTGATCGAGTTCCTGCCTGCTAACTTTGTCTTTGGCCGGGGGCGGATTGACGGTCGGCGCGTGGTGGTTGGCGGCGATGATTTCACTGTGCGCGGTGGCGCGGCGGACGCGGCCATCGGCAACAAGATGGGCTATTCGGAACGCATGGCGCGCGAACTTCGGCTGCCGATGATTCGTCTGGTCGAAGGCACAGGTGGCGGCGGCAGCGTCAAGATGCTGGAAACGATGGGCCGAACCTATGTGCCCGCCAATCCATCGTGGGACATCGTTATCGCTTCGATGTCAGAGATTCCTGTGGTTGCCGCTTGCCTGGGGCCGTGCGCAGGATTGGGCGCGGTGCGCGTGGTCAGTTCTCACTTTTCGGTTATGGTCAAAGAGGTCAGCCAGTTGTTCGTTGCCGGGCCGCCCGTTGTTGAACGCGGTGTTGGCGAGCGGGTAACAAAAGAAGAACTGGGCGGCGCTCACATTCACGCGCACGGCAGCGGCTGTGTGGATAACGAAGTCGAAACTGAAGACGAGGCTTTGGCGCAGGTTCGCCGGTTTCTCTCATACCTGCCATCGAACGTCTGGCAAGTGCCGCCGAGAATTGAAAGTCGAGACGATCCCACCCGCCGCGAAGAAGGGTTGATTTCAATCATCCCGCGCGACCGCCGGCGATCTTATGATATTCGGCGTTTGTTGGACCTGGTGCTGGATCGCGATTCGTTTTTTGAAATTGGCCGCTTTTACGGACGGCCTTTGGTGACGGGGTTGGCCCGGTTGAATGGGTATCCGGTGGGCGTGTTGGCCAGCGATTCGCAACAGGGCGGCGGCGGGCTGGATGCCGATGGCAGCGAGAAGATGACGCGCTTTGTTGATCTGTGCGATACCTTTCATCTGCCAGCGGTCAACTTCGTGGATCAACCGGGCTTTTTGATTGGCACGCGCGCCGAACGGCAGGGAACTGCGCGATATGGCGCGAGGGCGATGGCGGCGGTTTATCAAGCCACGGTGCCGTGGGCTTCGATCATCCTGCGCAGAGTGTTTGGCGTCGCGGGCGCGGCGCACGGCAACGCGCAGGCATTGAATCTGCGCTACGCCTGGCCGAGCGGCGATTGGGGATCGCTGCCCATCGAAGGTGGCGTGATGGCGGCATACCGGCGGGAGATTGAAGCTTCGCCTGACCCGGATGCGCGGCGACAGCAAATCGAAACCATGCTCAACGAACTGCGCTCGCCCTTTCGCACTGCCGAAGCCTTCGGCGTTGAAGAAATCATTGACCCGCGCGACACGCGCGCGTTGTTGTGCGATTGGGTGGAGATGGCTTATGAACTGTTGCCGTCGCAATTGGGCGTGCGGACGCGTGGGTGTCGGCCTTAAACAGAGGCTTTTCTGCCGCGTAGCGGCTAGCTGATTTTAGCCAGGCGTTTTAACGCCTGGAATGGTAGCGAGTTGTCCCCGCGTCGCGGGAGCCCACCCAGTGAATAATCGGGAGGGAGGGGGCGCCGGCCGGGG
>JBBQVH010000202.1:0-8414 GCA_038211695.1 Blastocatellia bacterium
TGAAGCAACCGAAGGAGAGATGGTGTCTCCGGCCAGCAAAAAGAGCGTGTTCGGCGATTCGGCGATGATCTTCTTTCGCAAAGTAGCGACGCGAGCGAGTCCGGCGGTCTTGCCTTTATCCAATGGCGAGATTTGATAAACATCGTTCAGTTGCAGCAACGTCACGCGAACGGTGCGTTCAGTTCTGGCCTGCGAATGCGTGACCGCAGTCAGGCAAATCAGCGCGGTCACAGCCAGCAAGGCTGTTCGCAGTTGGTTGCGAAGAGAAGTCATCGGATTGATCCTCCAGTTGGTGTGCAAAATTGTATGGTTGATTGAACAGATTGTATGGTGAAGCAAAGACACTGCAAAAGCTACCACAGGCGGAATGGCTGATGAAGCTGGGGCCAACAAAAAGGATGAGTGACCAGACTGGAATCAATCTTGGCTGGCTTGGCCGGCTTGGCCGGCTTGGCCGGAGATAAAAAATGAGGAGGCATAACAACGCCTCCTCACAAAATCGGAGTCCGAAAACGTTCGGACACCTCACCCTGAACACCAAACACAAAAAACTCTTAGCGCTGGCCGAATCGCACTTTGATTGTTTGCTCGGCGCGATCTCGCACAATGGTCAGCGTAATTTCGCCAACCTCTTTTTCATCTTTGCCCGTGCGATCAACCAGGCGATTCAAATCTGACGGCGTATTCACGCGCTCTGCGTTGACGGCGATAATGCAATCACCCGCTTTCATTCCTGATCTTTCGGCGGCTTCACCGGCGACTACTTCATTCACTAAAGCTCCGCCACCGGTGTTGAAGAATTTGGCCAATTGCGGCGTTAATTCGGTAACGCGAACACCCAACTGATACCGCGCAGCGGTGACGCTGTAATTCAACCGGCGCGAAGCAGAAAACTGAATCTTTCCTTCGGCTAATTCGCGATCAACAGCAGTGCGGTTCTCTTCCGAATTTTTGCGAAAAGCATTGCTCTCTTCCAGCAGCCGGGTCGCTTCTTTTTCATCGCCTCGCTGTTTGGCTTCTTCCGCTCGTTTTTCGCTTTCTTCGGCGCTGTCCATAAATGCATTCGCGGCCGCGTACAATCGCTCTCTTTCATCCATTTGCGCAGCCCTGCGCGTTCCCAGGGTAACGGCAATATTTTGTGCATTGCCATTGCGGCTGACGCCTAAAGTTACTTTTGTATCCGGCGCTGATTCAGACAGGAATCTAAACAAATGCCCAGGATTGTATATTTGCTGATTGTTGAACGCGAGAATAACATCGTTTTCCCGCAAGCCCGCCGCCGCTGCCGGACTTCCCTCTTCGACATTACCAACGACTGCGCCGCGAGCTTCTGTAAGCTTCAGTTCTCTAGCGCGCTCTTCGTTAATGTCGCCCAGATAAACGCCAAGAAAGCCCCCTGCGCTTTTGCGAGTGGAGGTACTTACCGACGTGTTGGAACTTTGAGTTGCTTGCGAGGAATTCGATACGCTGATCTGCGCCAGCGTGTTGATGGGGACGACAGCAATTACAATTACTAAAAGTATCACCAAAAACATTACACCCGCGTTTGCAGTTGCAATGCGCAATGTTTGGTTCAACAACCTGAATAACCAACGATGCATATTTTTGATGAAAAAGGATTACTGCGTGGCGTGTCCGATACCTAACTGAACACAGGCGCTTGCACGCTGCGAGGTCGGCAAAGTTCCACAAATAATTGGCAGTTTCAAAGAGTTATGGAATCGGTGAAATTGGACGCTTGACCTGATGGCGCCATCTGTCGAATGAGATGGTCATTTGGCTTTGATCATTTGACCTTGAAGATGACCAGCGTCAGGTCGTCTTCTTGTTCCGCCTCATGCGTCCAGGCTTTTGCGGCGCGCAGCATCTGTTCTTCGATCTCTGCTGCTGATAGATGCGCGTGGCGAAGCAATACTTGTCTGACACGCGCTTCGCTGAACTCTTCCCCTTCAGGATTGCACGCTTCGACCAAGCCATCGGTAAAAGCCACCAGCACGTCGCCGCTCTCAATCGTCAGCTCGACATCCTCATACTCAACATCACAGAACAAGCCCAGAACGGTGCCGCCACGATCAAGGCATTCAACTTTCTTTTCCTTTGCTCGTAGCAGCAGTGGTGGATTGTGCCCGGCGTTGGTATAGCGCAGCGTCATGTGCTGTTCGTCGAACTCAGCATAGAAGAACGTGATGTAGCTTGAATCCATGACAGAAGCGGCTACCTGCTGATTGACCCGATGCACGATGTGCTGCACGGGATGCGCGGAAAGATCAGCCATTCGCGGAGACACGGATTGCGTGCCAATTTGGGCGGAAGCTTGCGCGGCAAAACTCACCTTGAAAGTGTGAGCGTCGTGACAGGCCTGCACCTGGCCGCGCAGATTGGCTTGCAGATTGGCCATCATCAATGCGGCGGAAACGCCTTTGCCGCAGACATCCGCAACAACGACGCCGGTGATTCCCGGAGCCACTTCAATGAAGTCATAGTAATCGCCGCTGACCAACCGCGCCGGAATACAAACGCCCGCCGCGAAATCCAACATCGCCGTCTTCGGCGTGCTGCGCGGAAAAAGCAGCGATTGCACTTGGGCGGCAATCTTCATCTCCTGATCCAGCCTTTGCTTATCCGCCGAAACGCGCAGCAGTTCGCGAATTGAGCGCGTCATCTGATTGAATGAACCGCTCAAGGCTGCCAATTGGTCACGCCCGGTGATTTTAATTTCGTGATCGAAATCGCCCGCTTCAACGCGTTTGGTTCCTTCATACAAGTGATGTACCGCGCCCGTGATTGAGCGCGTCAAAAAACCCGCCGAGACAATGGCCGCCAGCGCAATCAAGAAAGAGATCACAGCCATACCGGCAATCAGCACAAAGATCACGTCACCCACCGTGCTGCCCGTCCTGAACTGCTGAAATCGCTGCCAGATGCTGCCCAGCGAAAGAGAAGACCAAGCCACAACCAGCACGTCGCGTTCTCGCTGCGCGCCCCCGCGCCATTCATTGACCGTTTTGAAGATAGGCACGCCTGTGGCAGCGCCCGCTGGTTCCGTGCGCTCGCGAACCGATTCATCCACACGCCCGCCGGACGGGGTCATGAGCAAAGAGGTGACTGCCTGTCCGGGAACGACCTTCAGATTGGTCGTATGGCTGACGTGCTGGCATAAACCTTCGCCAATCGGATAACTCAATTGAAAGACCGCCTGCGCTGGTTTTTTCAGTTTCACCACATGAAGCGCATAGATACGGCCGTCGCCGGACGATTCTTCATCGCGCACAAGCCCATGAAATTCACCCTGTGCGTTTAACCATTCAGGTAAATCCGCAATCTCGATCAGTCTTGGAGTCTGTGTTGAAGTAGGATGAACTGCCCCGCCTTCGATGGAAGCGCCTTTCACCAGAACATTGAAACCCGCATTTTGATTCAACCGAAGGCTGATGTCCGGGAAGATTGGCGCCAGCGCGTCGGCACGCTCCTGCAATCGCCGCTGCATACGCTCTGGCTGCCATTGATCGGCGTCAACGTTGCTTAAATCATGGCCAATCGCCTGCGTGGCGGCGCGCGCCTGTTCCAAATATCCATCAAGCTGCCGTTCAACCAGACTTGTGCTCGACTGCATCACGACTATCCGTCCAATCAATGCGGCCAATAACACCACCAGAAAAATCGGCACGGCGCCAATCAGCAGGTAGGTCACGATCAAACGCCGCCGCAATCGCCACAGCAGATGCTGCGTGACCCACCGCGCGCCTTTGATCGCAAAGTATCCGAGCGGAATGCAGGCCAGGACGGAAGCAATATCGAAAAGCGTTTTAAGGACGCTACTGCCAAAGAGCGTCTGCCCTTTCGCAAAAGCCCAGTTCACAAACCACACGATAATTCCAGCCACCATTGCCTTGCCCATTGTGGTGATCGGAATCAGGCTTTTGAGCAGTTCCTGCCAAAGCGTGAAGTTGGATTGTCGGTTTCGTGCTTCCGGCATTACTTCTCTTCCCTAACGCAAAGAAGCACGAAGAATCTTCCTACTGCAATGCTCTTCGTGCTGCAATTTTGCTTGTGCTGCTGTCAATTCGGATTCAAGGTTCCGTCTCGAACTTCGGATAAAGTGCATTGATCACCTCGCGATGTTTGTCTTCCACAAATTTCCGGCGAACCTTCAACGTTGGGGTCAGTTCTCCACCTTCGACTGAAAACTCCTGGTCGAGCAGAGCGATCTTTTTGATCTTTTCGTGCGGCGCCAATTCTTTGGTGACCTCGTCAATCTTCTTCTTGAAGTACTCAATCATGCGCGGGTGGCGGGCGAGTTCTCTAATATCTTTTGTTTCGATACTGAGCGATTTGGCGTATGCGCGTAACGCATCAAAGGCAGGCACGATCAAAGCCGATGGAAACTTGCGCGAGTCACCAATCACAATTGCCTGCTCAACCATGGGGATGGTGCGGATCATGTTTTCGATTGGTTGCGGCGCGATGTATTTGCCCAAACTGGTCTTGATCAAATCCTTCTTGCGATCAGTGATGCGGATGTAACCATCCTTGTCCATCGTGCCGATGTCGCCCGTATGAAACCAGATACCGTCCTCATAATGCTGCAACGCGCGCTCGGTATCTTCCGGCAGGCAGTAGTAGCTTTGCATCACATTATCACCCTGCACCAGAATTTCACCGTCTTCCGCGATCCTCACCTTCACGCCAGGAATCGGTGGGCCGATGGTACCGATACGATTACCGGTCGGCAGATTCAACGTTACGACCGGCGAAGTCTCCGTCAACCCATACCCTTGCAAAATGATAATTCCGGCCCCGGCAAAAATGTAGGCAAGTTCGGGAGACATAGCCGCGCCGCCTGTCACAAAAAATCGAATGCGGCCGCCTACCGCTTCGCGCCATTTGGTGAAGACCAGCTTATCCAGAACCTTTAATTCCAGTGCCAGGCGCAACGGCACCTTCTTGCGCATATCTTTTAACACTGCGACTTCGCGACCGACTTCAACTGCGCGGTGAAATATCTTTTGCTGCATCGGCGTCGCATCAGCGGCGCGCTTATTGATTGTCGCGTAGATACGTTCAAACAGGCGCGGCACGGCGGTGACGACAGTTGGACGAACTTCCTTGATGTCTTCGGCAACGGTTTCAACGCCGCGAGCGTAGCAAATTTGCACGCCAAAGCTCAGGTAAATATAGAGCACTATCCGCTCGAAGACGTGTGAAAGCGGCAGAAAGCTCAAGGCTACGTCTTTGTCGGTAATATCGAAAACCTTTCCCGATTGCAGCGCGTTCGAAACCAGATTGCGATGCGTCAGCACCACGCCCTTCGGCTCCCCTGTCGTACCCGATGTATAGATGATAGTGGCGATGTCCTTTGAACTGGATTGCGCCGCGAGTTGTGCGAAAAGCTGTGGCTGGTGGGTACGCTCTTCCGCACCAATTTTTTCCAGGGCCTCAAGCGTCATGACACCATCGGCTGCTTCTTTCGGAGACTCAAACAGGATGAGTTGAGGGCGCTCTTGCTTCTTTAGCGAATCCAATGCCGGCTGAATTCGCTTGAGCAGCTTATTGCTGCCAACAAATAAGACTCGCGACCCACTGTTGCGCAAAATGAAGGCTACCTGCTCTACCGCTTGAGTTGGATAGATCGGTACATTGATCGCGCCACACGACAATATCGCGTAATCAGCCGCGCTCCAGTCCGGACTGCTTTCTGCCAACAATCCCACGCGATCGCCTGCACGAATGCCCTGACGAGATAATCCCAACGTTATATTCCGAACCCGCTCATTCAACTGCTCGCCACTGATGTCGTGCCATTTCTTGTCGCGCTTGTAGCTCATGACTACGCGCCTGGCGTTGCGTTCGACCGCCTGACTGAACAGCTCGTTAATCGTGCGAGGCTCTCCAGCACTCATCTTTAAATTACCTGCCTGACGGAAATATTTTGTGAAGCTGAATTGTTCTTAACGCTCATATGAGCACATTTTGCTTTCGCTGCAGGATGATCAATCTATTTCCAACGTTTGTCAATTTTGCGGTATCGGGCACTCGGGAATGAAGTTTCCACCGGCCAACTTCTTGCCTGATAGCCTAATTTGTTGTAGTTTGGCCCCTCTCTACCATATCTTGTGGTGTAAATTTTCAGTGGCAAAACGATTTAAATCAATTTTGGTCTTGGCAATTGGCCTGGGGATGGCTTATTGGTTCGTCAGTCGGCTGGATTGGGCGATGGTCGGAACGCATCTGCGCAACGCGCGAATCTGGCCGCTATTGCTCGGAGCGGTCTTGATCAATCTGACCATACTGGTTCGCAGCCTCCGCTGGCAGGCGCTCTTAAGGCCCATCGCCCGCGTGAAATTGAGCAATGTGTTTGAGGCTACTGCGGTTGGTTTCGGTGGCCTTTTCATCATCGGCCGCGCAGCAGAGATCATCAGACCGGCGCTGCTGAGCTTGCGTGAACAGCTTCAACCCAGCGCGACATTCGCCACGATCTTGATTGAGCGGATTTACGATACAGTTGCGGTGGTGACGCTCTTCTCCATCAGCCTCTTGTTTTTTGATTTGTCGGCTGAGCAGGCAGCGTCATGGCAAAAGCTTGGCGGCACACGCACAGTGGGATTTTTATTGCTTTCCGGCGTTTTGGTTGGGGTTATTGTTTTGGTTCTACTACGATTGAAGGCAGAACCGATTCTTGTCTGGCTCGAAAGGCAGTCTGTTCGTTTGCCTCAAAAGCTGATCCAGCCCGTGGTTAACTTTCTCCGCCATTTGGTTGATGGCTTATCTGTCTTGCTCAACTTGCGTGAATTGGCCACGACGATCCTGTATACCATTGGTGTTTGGAGCTTGGTGTCTTCGACAACCTGGCTGGCGCTCTATGCCTTTGGGCTGAGCTTTTCCTTGAAGCAGACTCTGTTCGTTCTGGGGTTCGGATTGGTCGGCTCAATCGTTCCGACCCCGGGTGGTTCGGCAGGCGCATTTCATGCGGCGGCGGCCAAGGCATTTGAGTTTCTCGGAGTTGAACCCAACCTGGCAGCGAGTGTAGCAATCGTTTATCACTTGATCGCCTTCGGCCCGCCTTTCCTTTTGGCTTTGTACTACCTGATTCGTCACGATATCAGCTATAAACAACTTCGCGAGATGCTTGCCAGCGAGAGCCAACCCCATAAACCAGTTCACGAAAAAGTGGGGAAATCCGGTTGATTCTGGCTTCTCGCGTTTGAAGGAGGATATATGAAGTGCCCATTTTGCGGTCATATCGAAGACAAAGTTGTTGATTCGCGCGAATCACGCGAGGGAGATTCAATCCGTCGCCGCCGTGAATGCTTAAAGTGCGAGCGGCGATTCACCAGCTATGAACGGATTGACGAAATCCCCTACATGGCCGTCAAAAAGGACGGGCGCCGCGAACCCTTCAATCGCGATAAAGTGATGGCTGGTTTATTACGTGCCTGCGAAAAACGCCCGGTTTCGACCGCCAAATTAGAAGCGATCGTCAATGCCATCGAATCTTATGTGCAAGCCTCGCCGGAACGCGAACGCCCGACAGCGAAAATCGGCGAAATGATCATGCGACGGCTGAAGGATTTGGATAAGGTCGCGTACGTGCGATTTGCTTCTGTTTACCTGGAGTTTCAGGATGTCTCGGAGTTTATGAATGAGCTAAAAGGCCTGATCAAGTTGCGGAAGTAAGAGTACACAAAAATTCTGCTCCAAAATGCATTACTCTGCAGACAATCAACAGACGACGTCTTGCAAAAAATAAAACCGGTTGCTAGTATGCGCGTTTTGATGGCACGGCTATTTTGTTCTCAACATGCATGCGATGCCATCTAAATCATGATTCGCCGGTGTAGCTCAGTTGGTAGAGCATCTGATTTGTAATCAGAGGGTCGGGGGTTCGAGTCCCTTCACCGGCTCTGACTTTGATTCAAGATCATAAATGCTTGCAGGGGTGGTCGAGTGGTTAATGGCACCGGGCTGTAAACCCGGCCGGCTAACGCCGTACGTAGGTTCGAATCCTACCCCCTGCATTGTTCTTTGACATCCACTTCAGATTTGAAGCTTGAGATTTGAGCGGGCGTAGCGCAATGGTAGCGCACTAGCCTTCCAAGCTAGATGTTGCGGGTTCGAGTCCCGTCGCCCGCTCCAAAACATTTTGATCTGATCTGGCTGTTATGTATGCCCACATAGCTCAGTTGGTAGAGCGCGTCCTTGGTAAGGACGAGGTCACCGGTTCAAGTCCGGTTGTGGGCTTCCGTTTTTGTACCATTTGAAATTTAGGAACTAATAGATATGGCGAAAGAGAAATTTGACCGCAGCAAGCCACACGTCAACGTCGGGACGATTGGCCACGTGGACCACGGCAAGACGACGCTGACCGCCGCCATCACCAAAGTGCTGGCGAAGAATAATCCAAAGTTGGTCTTCCG
>JBBQVH010000203.1:0-8284 GCA_038211695.1 Blastocatellia bacterium
GGACAGGGATTGCTGCTGAAGGCTGTTATCGCAGGCATCCTGATCTATGTGTTGGTCAAATTACTGGTGCGGCTTTCGACATGGAAAGGCCGCCGTTTGCTGGTTTCGTCGTGGCGGCGGATGACGCATTGGGAATTTTGGCCGCCGTACGTGTTCTATCCGCCGGTCGTGGCGTACGTCGCGTGGCTGATGTTGAAGCACCGCAGCCTGACGCTTTTTACGGCGGCGAACCCCGCGATTCCCGGCGGCGGCTTCATCGGCGAATCAAAGGCGGAGATTCTGCGCGGCTTGGAGAAAGCAGAAGAGTTTCTGCTGCGATGGCGTTTGCTGGAAGCGTCATTGGGCGTTGAAGAACGACTGAAGCAAGCAGCAGAATTTTTAGCTGTCCATCAGCTCAGCTTCCCAGTTGTTTTGAAGCCCGACGCCGGGCAGCGTGGTTCAGGCGTTGGCATCATCAATTCAGAAGCCGAGCTTGAAAGCTACTTGCGCGAGTCAAACATGGATACGGTGATTCAGGAATACGCGCCGGGCGCGGAGTTCGGCGTCTTCTATTACCGGTATCCGAACCAGCCGAAGGGCTGCATCTTTGCCATCACCGAAAAGCGCTTTCCGTCGGTTGTGGGCGACGGAGCCAGCACCTTGGAGCAACTGATTCTGAACGACAGCCGCGCGGTCTGCATGGCGCCGTTTCTACTGGAAAAGCATGGCGGTCATTTGTGGCAGGTGCCTGGCGCAGATGAAGAAGTCAGTTTGGTGGATTTGGGCACGCATTGCCGTGGGGCAGTGTTTCTGGATGGTGGTTGGGTGAAGACGGGTGCCCTGGAAGCCGCGATTGATCGAATCTGTCAGGGCTTCGATGGCTTTTATTTTGGCCGCTTCGATATTCGCACGCCGGACGTTGAAGAGTTTAAGCAAGGGCGGAACTTCAAGGTGATCGAGCTGAACGGCGTCACTTCTGAAGCGACCAATATTTACGATCCAAAAAACTCTGTGATCGCGGCGTACAAAGTTTTATTCGCGCAATGGCGCATCGCCTTCGAGATTGGTGCGCAAAATCGCGCGCGCGGATTCGAGCCGACGCCTGTCCGTACTTTGCTGAAGTCGCTGATTGATTATCGCGAACAGTCTCAAGCGCATGATCGCTTCGGCCGTTCGTCGCCAGCGCAAAGCACGGAGTGAGGCAGAACCTGGGTACGCACCGCTTCCAGCGTGCAGGCGTGCTCAAAGGTACCGGTGGATTCAACCAGATTTTTCGCCACCACTGCACGCTGGAAGCGGTGCGTACTCAGGGAGCATATGCGGCAAACGTTGATGATTTTAGCGATGGTCATGACGGTGAGCCTCGGCGCAAAGGCGGCGGGTGATGATGCCGTCAGCGCGCGCGCGCGCCGAATTGTAGAAGAAGTCAGAGCGGCTTCTTACCCGGAACTGAAGGACGCTGAAATTCAGATCAAGTTGTTCGACTCGCCTTCCGATTACTTTCAAACACGCTTCACTTTCCCCAGCTTCCTATTCAAAAAGCGGCTGCGCTATTTGCTGAAGGTCAATCGAAACCTGTTTGCGAACAACGCGCCGGAAGAAGGCGTGCGCGCGATCATCGCTCACGAATTGGGGCACGTCGTGTATTACAAAGCGCGCCACCGAATTGAGTTGATCGGCCTGGTTCGTCTGGCGTGCAAAGGATTCACGGCGCGGTTCGAACGCGCGACAGACCTGCAAGCAATGGCGCGCGGTTATTCTGAAGGATTGAAAGGCTACCGCGTGTGGCTTTACAGAAACATCCCCGCGAAGAAGCTGGCAGAGAAAAAGCGGAATTACTTTTCGCCCGCTGAAATTGACGAGCTGAACTTGAAGTTGCGCGCGCAGCCGGAGTTGCTGAAAAAATGGTTGAAAGCTCCACCGCGTTCGCTGGAAGAGATCGAGCGAACAGCCATCTCACCACAATTGCAGACGGCCCAGCCAGCCTTTATATTCAGCCCGCAATGAACGCTTCTCGACATTTTCCTCTCTTTATCGCAATCACTTTGATGTTGTTGCTGGCATTGTTCGCCGATGCAGCACCACCACAACGGGCCGGCCAGACAGTGAAGACGGCGAAGCCTGCGACCGCAGAGCAGAACTATGAGCAGGGCGTTGAGGCTTTGCGGCGGAACAATCCCACGCAAGCTTTGCCGTTGTTGCGTGCCGCCATTCAACTGAAACCCGATTTTGCTGAAGCGCATAACGCACTGGGAATGGCGCTGGGCCAACAGGGACAGGCCGATGAAGCGCTGGCCGCTTTTCGCGAAGCGCTGCGCTTGAAACCTGATTTTACTGAAGCGTACGCCAATCTGGGCCTGGCCTTGCAACAGAGAGGGCAACTGAACGACGCCATCAGCGCCTTTCGCGCGGCCATCGCCGTGCAGAGTGATTTTGCACCAGCTCACAGCGCGCTTGGTTTTGCGCTTGGACAAGGCGGAGACATTGCGGGCGCTATTGCAGAGTTTGAGGTCACCATTCGGCTCAAACCAGATTTTCACGAAGCCCATTTTCGATTGGGTGTCACGCGCTGGTTTGCCGGAGCCTTTGCCGAAGCCATTCCTTCTTTGCGCGAAGCTGTTCGCCTGAATCCCAATCATTTTGAATCGAGTTATTACCTGGGCGTGTGTTTGCAGAAGACCGGAGCCGTGCCTGAAGCCATTGATGAATTGCGGCGCGCGGTGAAGTTGGGGCCGAAGATTGCCGACGGTTATCTCGCCCTGGGTTCGGCGTTTTATGTTGATGAGCAGACCGACGATGCCATTGCGGCATTGCAGCAAGCCATTCGATTGACCACCGATCCACAACGCCTGCCACAGCACCTGATCGAAGCGCGCAATCAATTGGGGCTGACCTTCATTCAAAAACGTGATGCGGTGGCAGCAGTGGCGGAGTTCCAAACGGCGCTGAAGCTTGATCCCAAAAGCACTGTCAGCTTGAACAACCTTGGCTTGGCGCTGATTCAAAAAGCCGATTATGCCGGCGCGATTACGACCTATCGCCGATTGCTATCTATCAGTCCGAACGAAGCCGAAGCCCTGTACAACCTTGGCGTGGCGCTGAAGTACACGGATGATTTCAATGGCGCAGTTGACTCGCTCCGTCGCAGCGTTGCCTTGCAGCCATCTTTGCACGAAGCCCATTACACGCTCGGCATTACATTAATGCAGCAGGCAAAACTTGATGAAGCAGTGCAGGCCTTTCGCGGTGCGGTCGCGGCCAAACCCGACTTTGCCGAAGGCCATTACACGCTGGGCACAGCCTTGCAACAGAAAGGCGATGTTGACGCCGCGATTGACGCCTTTCGTACGGCGATCAAACTTTCACCGCTTAGCCCGCAGATTCACAACACGCTGGGCAATGCGTTGCGCCAGAAAGGCGAGACGGACGCAGCCCGCGCGGAATTTCAGGAAGCCGCCCGCTTGAACAAACTGAAATCCGATAACCAGTCTGCGACTTTCGATACCAACACCGGAATTCAGCGGATGAAGGAAGGGAAGCTGGAGGAAGCCATAGTTTTTTTTGAATCCGCCATCAAAAAAGATCCGAGCAATGGCCCGGCTTATTATCAGTTGGGATTGGCTTTGAAAAAGAAGGGACAGACAAAAGCCGCAGCGGAAGCTTTCGGGCGTGCACAGCAACTCGACCGCAGATTGAAACCTCCGACATCGTAGTTTTTACTTCAGCCCGCTGGTCGCAATGCCCTTGATGAATTGTTTCTGGCCCAGGAAGAAGAGCAGCACGCTGGGAAGCGTGACAAACACCACAGCCGCCATCAACAGCGTGTATTCCACTTTGAACTGTTCCTGAAACACCGTCAGCCCAAGCTGCACCGTTCGCATGCTGCGCGTGCTGGTGAACACCAGCGGTTTGAACAAGTCGTTCCATTCGGCGATGAAGGTAAACAGAAACAACGTGGTGATGGCAGGTTTGGCCAGCGGCACCAGAATCCGCCACAGCACCGTCCAACGACTGGCGCCGTCAATGTAAGCGGCTTCTTCCAGTTCGTAAGGAATCGTTTTGAAAAACTGCGTGAACAGAAAGATGCCGAAGGCATTGGCCAGCGACGGCACGATCAATGCCCAATAGGTATTGATCCACGCCAACTTGACCAGAATGATGAAGACCGGAATGACTAGAATCTGAAATGGAATGATCAGCGTTGCCAGCAGCATAATGAACAATGCCCGCTTGCCCCGGAACTCCATCCGCGCAAACGCATACCCCGCCATGAGCGAAGTCAGAATTTGCCCTGCCGTCACGCTCAGCGCCATCACCATCGAATTTAGAAACTGCCGCGGGAAGTTTGTCGCGCGCCAGGCTTCAACGTAGTTTTGCCAATGAAAACCATCCGGCAATAACGAAAAGCCCGCCGCGGCTTTGGCCGGATCGCGCAACGAAGTCGTAATCATCGCGACGAGCGGCAACGCGAACAGCAGTGTGACGATTAAGATCAAAGCGTAGCGAGTAATTTGTTTTGGATTCATCTCAAATCTCAAATCTCAAATCCCAAATTCCAAATCTCAAATTTCTGATTCTTTTTGCCCGCGAAACTGCAACCAAGTAATCAACAGCAAGATCAACACCATCAAGGTCGAAACCGCCGCCGCCTGCCCCATATTTCCGAACTTAAACGCTTTATCAAAAATGTAGTAAACCAGTGTCGTCGTTGAACCGACCGGCCCGCCACGCGTCATAACAAACATCTGCTCAAACGAACGAAACGCAAAGATGATGGAAATGACCAACACGAAAAACGTCGTCGGCCACAACAGCGGCCAAGTGATGAACCGGAACGTTTGCCAGCCGCGCCGCGCGCCATCAATCGCCGCCGCTTCGTAATACATATCGGGAATGCCTTGCAGCCCGGCCAGAAACAGAATCATGTTATAGCCCGTCTGCTTCCACAGCGTCATCACAATCACCGATGCCATCGCCCACTTCGGATTTTGCAGCCAGTTGATCGGCGCAACGCCGACCGTGCGTAATGCCGCATTGACGAATCCCGTGTCGGTATCCAGCAGCCAGATGAAGATGATTCCCGCCGCCACCGTCGAAGTCACAAACGGCGTGAAGACCGCCGTGCGAAAGAAGCCTACGCCTTTGACTTTGTCGTTCAGCAGCAGCGCCAGCCCTAGCGAAATCGCCATTCCCACTGGCACCGTCACGGCAAGATAAACAATCGTGTTGCGCAGCGCCTGCCAGAACCCGTCTTCGCGCCAGATTTCGCGGTAGTTTTTCAACCCAACAAAAGTCATCTGGTCTTTCAGAATGTTCCAGTCATTCAGGCTGACCCAGATCAACTGCAACAGCGGATACAGCACAAACACGCCGAGCAACAAGCAAGCTGGCAGCAGAAAGAGATATGCGTTCAGAGAATCTTTTCGAGAATTCATTTGAGCTACTTCCAAATCGAATGCAATTGCCAGATGTTCAATGAAAGGCATTTGGCATTTTCGCCTATGCCATCCAACTCCACGCGCTGATTGGGCGAAGGCGGAAAGATGCGGTCGGTGATGGCGGCCTCGCCATCGTTGCCGAAGACTTCGACAGAAGAGTGATCCACAAAAATATGTAGCTTGACCTTTCCTCTCACCGCTGACAGCGCGGCTTCATGACGCCCTGCAAAGTTTGGATCGAAGTCGGCTTTGCCAGAGCGTGTGCGATCCACAAACATCTTGCCTGTCCCAGCGTCATAACCAATGACGGTTTCTTTGTCCGGGGAATCGCTGCGCAATCGAATCAAGGCGCTGGAATTTTTGCCAACTTCAAATTCGCCGACGATTTCCACTGCATCTCCCGCCAGCAATGCTTTCGGCGTTTGGCCTGTGCCAAGCTTGACAGCTTTCACCGCAGCAGATTTGCCGCGCAAGGATTTCAATTCGGCGACAGGTTGTTGAATCAATCGGACACCGGCTGCGGTCTGTCGCAAGCCCAACACGCGTGGAATGGACTGCGCGGTGCGGAACGGCGAGGTCGGCTCTTTCCCTGCGTACTGCCAATTGCTCATCCAACCGAGCAGGGTTCTTCGCCCATCGGCTTTCGGCACATCGGCAAACGTCACGCCTGCATAAAAGTCTTTGCCGTAATCCACAAACAGCGCAGTGTCTTTCGGATTGTCGTTGGTGAAGGTGCGGCCATCGAAGCTGCCAACAAAGTATTGCCCGCCGGAACCGCCTGCCACACCGCCGGGATTGATGTTGACGATCAAGACCCACCGCTTTTTGCCCGGCTGACCATCCACCGGCAATTCAAACAAGTCCGGGCATTCCCACAACATTCGGTCATTTTTGACGCCAGCCGGGCCGAACTCACTCAGCAATTCCCACTTCTTCAAATCCGGCGAGCCATAAAATCGCACCTTCTGTTCTTTCGACAGCGACACGATCATCACCCATCGCTTGGTCGCTTCGTGCCAGACGACTTTCGGATCACGAAAATCCTTGTAGCCAATATCAATCACCGGATTGCCAGCGAACTTCGTCCACGTCCGCCCGCGATCATTGCTGACGGCGATATGCTGCGATTGCTTCACGCCTTCGATGTGGCCGGTGTAGATTGCGACCAGACAGGATTTGTCTTTTGGATCATTGCTGCGGCAAAGGCTGCTGGTGTTGTTCCAATCCACGACGGCGCTGCCGGAAAAGATCATGACGCCGTTTTCTTCGGCCAGGGCGACGGGCAGATGCTGCCAGTGCACCAGGTCTTTGCTGACGGCGTGCCCCCAGCTCATATGTCCCCACGAATTGCCAAACGGGTTGTACTGATAGAAGAGATGGTATTCGCTCTTGTACCAGACCAGCCCGTTTGGATCGTTCATCCAGTTCTTTTCGGGCGTGAAGTGAAATTGCGGGCGGTACGGCTCCTGGTAAGACTGAGCTTGGATCGGCACAGCTAGGAGCAGCAAAGCCAACAGCCAAAATAGTCGCATCATCATTTCAGTCTCTCCCCATCAGCGAAGAAGTTGATTGACCTCTGTTGCCGCTTTGTCCAGCGCGTCTTTCGACGACAGCTTGCCGTACAGTGCGGCCTCCAAGTATTTGCCGAGCGTTTGTGACAGCGCGGGGTATTGCGGAATCGAGGGCCTCGTCCGACCCACCGGCATTTGATCGTTGTAGGCCTTGATGAATGGGTTGGCCTGCAAAAACGCCTGGTACTTTTCGCTGGCGGCGGCAGATTTCGAGACGGGCAGGTAGCCCGTGTTCATCGCCCAATCCACTTGGAAATCGGGGCTCATGACGAACTTCATAAATTCCCAGGCCGCGCGTTCACGCTTCGCGTTTGATTTGAACAGGAACAATGATTCGCCGCCGATGTTCGTCGCCGCGCGCTCTTTCTTTGGCAGCGGCCAGACGCCCGGATCAACGTCCTTCTGGTCTTTCAACCCCGCATAATTCCACGGCCCGTTAATCGTCATCGCAATGCGTCCGGCCAGAAAGCTGTCGGTCTTGTACCCGGCATCGGTTTCAGAAAAGTTGGCCAGCTTCTGATCGTAAAGCTCCTTCCAGAAATCCAACGCCGCCACGCCAGCCGCAGAGTTGAACGCCGCAGACTTTTTATCCGCTGAGAGAATTTCGCCACCCGCTTGCCACAGAAAGCATTGCCACGTCCAAACCGTCCATTCCGATGTGCCGATGGGAATCTGGAAGCCATAGGTGCCATTGCGCGTCAGCTTGCGCGCCGTGTCTTTGAATTGCTCCCAGGTTTGTGGCGCTTGGGTGACGCCGGCATCTGCCAGCATCTTCTTGTTGTAATAAAGGCCCAGATTGTTGGCGGAAAACGGCGTGATGTAGACCTTGCCTTCAAACGTGCCGAGTTCCCACAGGTAAGCGTAAACATCATCGCGTTTGGAAACGTCTTCGGCCAGAAAAGCGTCAATACTGCGCAGCGCACCGGCTTCGGCGTACTTCGGGAAAAAGGCCGCTGACCACCACAGCAGATCGGGCGGAGTCTTGCCCGCGACGGACGCATCCAGCTTTGGCCCTAACTGATCCGCCGCGCCGTAGACTTGCGCATCCACAAAGATGTCCGAATGTCTGGCGTTGAAGTCGGCGATCTTGGCTTCGAGCACGCGATTGTTGACGCCTGATTCCATGCCGTGCCAGAAAGTGACGGTGACTTTGCCATCGCTGTTTGAATTGGCCGAACATCCACAGGAAAACAGAAGCACGAAGGTGGTTACGCAAACTGTCAGTTTGCGTCTTGTACCAGCCATGATTTGGGCGAAGGAGCGACGCAAACTGACTGTTTGCGCTCCCCTGTTGGC
>JBBQVH010000204.1:0-8087 GCA_038211695.1 Blastocatellia bacterium
CGGCGGCGGGCACGTACAACTTCACGATCACGGCGACGGACGGGGCTTGCACGGGCAGCCAGAGCTACAGCGTGACGATTGGCGCGGGCTTCTATTCACAGCCCGCAGCGCTGCCTCCGGCGACGGTCGGACAGACGTACACGTATCGTTTCCTGCCCGCGCTGGCGCCGCAAACGCCGATCCGTTTGACGGTGCGAGAAAGCGGGATGCCGCCGGGCTTGACGTTGTCAAGCGATTCGGTGCTTTCGGGCAAGCCGACGCAGGCGGGCGAATTCTTCTTCAAGTTCAGCTTGAGCGACCCGGCGGGGGCGCAGCAAACGCTCGATCTGAAACTGCACGTGGACGACGGAGCCGCGCCGACATTGAGCGCGGCGAGCATCACTGATCCGCTGAACTGCACGCGGGGCGGCAGCGCGGTCAACGTCACGGCGACGGTGTCGAATACGAGCGGGGCTTCTCAAACTGCGAACTTCACGGCAGCGCTGCCGCTGGCGCTGCGCGGCTTGCCGGGCAGTTGCGTGGTCAACACGGGCAGTTGCACGGTCACGTCGTCGTCGGTCAGTTGGACGGGGACGCTGGCGAATAACCAATCCGTCAACTTCGCCTATCTAGCGCAGATCGCGGACGTCACGCCGGCGGGCACGCAAGTCTGCGTGACTTCGACGGCGAGCTTTGTGGGCGCGGGTACGGCGGCGGTCGAGGCTTGCCGGACGCTGAACTGCCCGTCAACAGGGCCTGGCGCGGCATACACGGCGGCGTCTTTGTTGAGCGACCAGAAAGCGGGCAGCGTGTTGATCTACAACATCTACACGTCGGCGACTGATCCGACGCGGCAGAACACTCGTTTGAGCATCACCAACACGGACCCTGCGCGTTCGATCAGCGTGCATCTGTTCTTCGTGGATGGATCATCGTGCAGCGTGGCGGATTCGTACCTGTGCCTGACACAAAATCAGACGGCGAGCTTCCTGGCGTCTGATCTTGATCCGGGAACGACGGGCTACGTGGTAGCGGTGGCGACCGACGCCAACGGCTGCCCGACGAACTTCAACTTCCTGATCGGGGACGAATACGTCAAGTTCGCTTCGGGCCACGCAGCGAACCTGGGGGCCGAAGCGCTGTCAGCATTGGCGGGCGGGCTGGCGGCGTGCAACACGAATTCGGTGACGGCGACGCTCAGCTTTGACGGCATCAGCTACAACCCGGTGCCCAGAGTGCTGGCGATTGACAACATCCCATCAAGAGCCGACGGCAACGACACGCTGCTGATCGTGAACCGGATCGGAGGCAACCTGGGCGTCGGCGCCTCAACGCTGATCAACCTGTTCGGACTGCTCTACGACGACTCTGAGGTGGGCTTGAGCTTCGGCTTCGGCGGCGCATCATCGAGTCCGGGCACGTGCCAATTCCGCGGGAGCCTGTCAAACGCCTTCCCGCGCGTGACGCCACGCTTCGAACAGTTCATCCCGGCAGGGCGGAGCGGCTGGGCCAAACTCTTCTCCCAAGCCGACATCGGCCTGTCGGGCGCGGCGATCAACTTCAACGCAAATGCAGGCACGAGCGCCGGAGCCTTCAATCAAGGCCACAACCTGCACAAGCTGACGCTGACCCCGACGGCCAATTACGTCATCCCCGTCTTCCCGCCGGGGTGCTGAGAAGCAAGGCGTTGTAATAAAAACAAGCAGACCGCGATTGGATATATTTCCTTGCGGTCTGCTTGTTTAGAGACTTCGTTTGTTATTGATCAAGCTTCATCTTTTTGAGTAATTCGGCGAATCGCGAATCGTCTCGCAGACTGTTTAATCGAGGGTCTACTTTCAGAAAGAGCAGCCACAAGGATCGGTCAACATATGCTTTTTGGAGCCAGTCGAATGCCTCGTCCGTTTCTCCCAGTCCGGTGTAGGCCAGCGCCAGGTAGTAAGGTGGGACGTAGCGCGTTTGCACCTGCTGATGGAGCTGTGCCAGCAGCCTGCGTGCTTCGCCATGTTGTCCTGCTCGGGCGTAGGCGTGGATAAAGGACGCCGTCAGCAAAGAAGAGTCTGAGTAATGAGCGGCCGCTTGAACCATCTCTGCAATCGCTTCTTCAAACCGGCCCTGCTGTTCGTAAACGAAGCCCAGATAAAGATGAGCTAGCGGGTAGTGATCCATCTCGATTGTGTGCTGCAACGCGGTGACGGCCTCGTCGTAACGGCAGGCAAGATAGAGCAAGAGGCCAGTGCTGGCGTGGATAACCAGCGAGAGCGGATCAAGTTGTTGCGCCAGGGCGATCTCTTTCAGCGCCTGATCAAATCTGCCCTGTGCCGTCAATAAATACCCGTACCACTGATGCCCGATGGCGTAGGATGGCTTGGCCGCCAGGGCAACATCGAACTCGGCTTTGGCCGCGTCCCAATTGAAGTAATAGCCCATCTGCGCCAGCGCCATCGTGACGTGCGCTTCAGGCAGGGAAGCGTCAAGAGCCAACGCCTCTGCAGCAGCTTCTTCGGCCAACGGAATAGTTTCGCGTTGAGGGCGTTGTTCATAAAACCCCAGCATCATGTGGCCTTGCGCCAATCCCGCATATGCCAGCGCCAGGCGCGGATCGCATTCAATCGAACGCGTAAAATAGTCCATCCCTTTCTTGACGCCTTCCGGTGTGCGCTTGTCGCAAAAGTATTGTCCTTTCAGATAAAGCCGGTGCGCTTCGCTCTCAGATGTGGTGTCAGCTTGCCCAACGGCATTTTGCCCGGCATTTTCCCCGGCGTTTGGCCCGTCATTTGGCCAATCCGGTGAGGTGTCGAACTGCCCGCGCTTGATCTTCAGATAAAGGGCATCGGTAATCTGGCTGGCGATTTTATCTTCCAACTGCAACCAATCGGTCAGTGTTTCGTCGAACTGTTCCGCCCACAGCGTGATGCCTTCTTCCACGCCGAGAAACTGCGCTGTAATGCGAATCCGTTGATCGAACTTTCTGATCCGGCCATTGAGGACAAATGCGACGGCGGGCCTTTTTCCTTCAACGGAAGACTCGCTGCCATCTGCTTGCTTGGGGAAAGTGTTAGTTGCGGGAACGACCACCAAGCCTGGCAACTCAAGTTTACTCAATCTGGTGATCAGGGCATCAGCCAGACACAATCCCAAATACTCATGCTCCTGTGCGCCCAGCACCTCAAAAGGCAACACGGCTATCGTCCAGCGCTGGCGGCAGCGCTGGCGGCGCTGGGTGGGAACAGCCTGCGGAGCCTGCCCGGATTTGCGCGGTAAGATGGGCAGCACTTCTTCATCGCAGCTTACCTCACGAACAGAAGCCACAAATTGATAGCCTTGTCCGGGGATGGTGACAATGTATCGGTGATGTTGCGGGGTTTCGCCCAAGACCCGGCGCAACTGCGCGATCTTCTGATTCAAATTGTTTTCGGCTACCAGCCGCCCGCCCCACACGCGCATCAGCAGGACTTCTTTCTCGACCACCTGATGACGGTTCTCTACCAAGACCAACAGCGTGTCAAAGGCTTTTGACGTGAGAGGTAGCTGCTCGCCCGCTCGCGTTAATAAACGTTTGCCAGGGATTAAATGGAATTGGCCGAACTCGTAATAGATAGAGGGCGGCGCGCTTTTCTGGTCGGGGTCAGAAAAGATCATAAAAAATCATCGTCAGAATTAAGACAGCACGGCGAAGATCGCGCATAATGCGGCGGTAATTTTCACCATCAGAATCTTCACTGAAGGCCGAAGTCAGGCCAAAATATATTTTAGGCGGTCGGTAAAACTAAAACTTTGTCCCTAAGCCGGGATTCGCTAAGCTTGGTTGATCAGGCAGCGAACGATAGCAGTAAGTCGCGAAGCGGGAAAGCTTCCTTGGAGATTACACAAGATATTACAGATATTTTTTTGGATGAGTCCGCAGCCAGAAAGCCCTTCAGCGAAAGGCACTGGCTGGCGGGATGAATTGGTTGGGGAAAGCGGCCAGCAGCAGAAACAGTTGACCAGCAGCAGCAGGATTCAGGATCGGTGCCGGATCAGCCAAGAGACCTCACAGTGATCGTTTAGCAGTATCGCGAACTCAAAAGCTCACTGGAAAAGAAAACAGCTTAAAAAAAACTACCGGCCGTACCCTTGGCCGTCTTGTGCTGTCTCGCATTGTCGCGGGCAGCAACTTCTACTTGTTTAGGAGAAAGGCTGATTATGCAACGCTCACGCAAACACACACACCAGATTGTCAGAAAAGTATTCGGTTCATATGCCAAGCTGATGGCGACGATGGCTGGTACGCTTGCCGTCGCCGTATTGTTATGCGGCTATGGCTTTTGGCCACGATCATCGCGAGCGGCGGTTGCCACGATTTACTTCGTGCGCACAGATGGCAGCGATGCAACCTGTAATGGGCTGACCAATGCCTCGGCGGCATCCGCCCCCAATTGCGCTTTTCAGACCATCGGGAAAGGCGTCACGACTGCTGTCGCAGGCGACACGATCAATGTTGCCGCAGGTACTTACGTCGAAAACCCGGCCATCAACAAGTCCCTGACCCTGCTCGGCGCCAATGCCGGCACCGCTGGTTCCGCCGTGCGCGTGGCCGAGTCTATTGTCCGCACCAACGGCAACCAGACCGCTGTCTTCGGAGTCACTGCGGCCAACGTCACCATCAACGGCTTCACCATAGACGGCGATGATCCGGGCGTCGCGGGCAGCGCCCTCGCCAGTGGAGACGACGCCAACGTCCAATACGGCGTACGGCCCACCACGGCTGCCGTCAACAACCTGACCGTCAACAACAACATCATCAAGCGCGTCTTCATCGGCTTGCGCGGCGATGTCGCCTCTCAGGGCAATCTCATTACCGCCAATTTGTTCGACAGCATTGGCAACTTCGACTTCGGCTACGCCGTCTCCATCCGCAATAACTTCTACGCCGACGTAACCAACAACAAGATGACCCGGTCGTGGACGGGCATACACATCAACAACCACAACGGCGCCGGCGGCCCCGCGAGCTTCGCGATCACGGGCAACGAGATTCACAGCTACGCGGGCGGAATCCTTTACTGGTTGCAGTACAACCAAGCCACGGGCGCGACAATCAGCGGCAACACGATTACCGCTGAACCAGCCGCCGTCGCCAATAACTTCGGCGTGCTGATCGTCAGCAACCAGGACGCCGTCAACTCCACCTTCACCAGCAACACGATTACTGGCCACGATTACGGCATCGGCTTGTTCAATGTGCCAACCAGCAACAACATCACGCTGGGCACGACTAATTCCATTGTCGGCTCCAAACTGGCGGGGGTGTTTCTCACCGACAACCTGAACTTCAACCCCGTGGGCCTGACCAACTTCCTGGCCGGGGGGCCGGGCGCGGCTTCAACAGTCAACATCACGAATCTGTCCATCACCGGTAATGTGAACACCGGAATCAAGGTCGAGGGCTTGACCAACGCGCAGACGTTGAACATCACCGGCTCTACCGTCAGCGGCGGGGTCACCGGGCTGTTAATGACCGGCTCGAAGCCAGCCCTGGCTGGCAACACGCTGAGCACCCTTGCGTTCACAGGGCAGAGCGGCAATTACATCACCCTTGCCAATAGCGCACTGGACAACCTGACGATCAACGCAACTGCCGTCACCTTCGACGGATTGACGGGCGCAGCGGCGACCGCGGCGCAGAAGTTCGCCATTGAGAACAAGATTTTTCATCAGGTTGACGACCCATCGCTCGGGCTGATCAATTTCGCGGCTAATGGGCTTTTCGTCTCATCAACCGGGGCAACCGGTTCCACGCCAACGGCGACCGACAACGACTACACGCGCATCAACAACGCTGTGCAAGCCGCGCCGAGTGGAACGACGATCACCATCAACGGCACGTTCAACTGGACGGAAGCCAACGCGGCGGCCAGTTGGGCCAAGGGCAGCAACGGCGTGGCCGGCGACCTTGACGATTACAGCATCCTGGCGCCGCCCAACATCAACAACGTCACTTTCACCGCGTCGAGCCTCGGCGCGGCGACGATTCAGGGGCCAGGCGACCTGCCGGCGCTTGATCTGGAAGGCGTCTTCTTCTTCGACTCGCTGAATGGCAGCAAGAATCAAGGCTGGACGATATCCAACATCCGCTTCGTGGACTTTGACCTTGCCATCGGCATGTTCTTCGACACGGCGGGAGCCGTGGATGCATTCAAAGACACGAAGATCATTAACAACTACATCAAGATCGCCAAAGACCTCAACGCGACGGTTGCGCCGGGTGATTCGTTCCAGAACATCGGCATTCACTACTCATTCGGCAAGAATCAGATGATCTCTGGCAACACGATTGAGTTTGATGGCGACGGCGTGAGCGACAGTGCAAACAGCAATTTCTCGACCCAGGTCGGCATGCAGTCGAACACGAGCGGCGGGGACGTTTACGACGGCTTGCAGATCAGCAATAACATTTTGCGTGTGCTGAACGCGCAATCTGCCGATCCGCAGGTCATCATCGGTATTTGGGACAACGCCGCCGGCCACCTGAGCAATATCACGATCAGCGACAACTCGTTCACCAACCTGGCTGCGGGCAATAACCCTGCGACCAATCTGCAGCGCGCTTTCCGCGTCACCTCTCACTCATCCCTGACGACGACCGTCAAATATGTAAACAACACCGTATCGGGAGCCAACATCGGCTTCCAATGGCGTTTCGGCCCGTTCACCGGCAATCAGCCCGTGCAATTGATCAGCAACACTCTGCTCGGCAACAACACCGGCGTGTTAGTGGCGGAGGAAGGGCTGGCCTTGCTCAAGTTCAACCGCTTCATCGGCAATCTGGCCGCGGGCTTGAGCGTGACCAATACGACCGCCATCAACATCAACGCCGAGAATAACTGGTGGGGCTGCAACTACGGTCCAGGCGTGGGCGGCGCAGGATGCACGGGCACGCCCAATGGCGTCGTCAATACCAGCCCGGGCATCGTGGACACCAATCCCTGGCTGGTGCTTGGAATCACGGCCTCGCCGAATATGATCTCGCCGGGCGGCACTTCCAATCTGACCGCCAGCCTGAAGAAGAACTCCGACGGCGTGGACACCTCATTGATGGGAATGGGCACTTTCCCGGACGGTGTCACCGCGAATTTCACGGGCACGCTGGGCACGGTCTCACCGCCGAGCGCGCCGACCAGCGGCGGGATGGCGATGTCCGTCTACACCAACACCGCCAACGGTATGCCGGTCGTGACCGCCCTGGTTGATC
Source organism: Blastocatellia bacterium (assembly GCA_038211695.1). GTDB lineage: Bacteria > Acidobacteriota > Blastocatellia > RBC074 > RBC074 > RBC074. Next base: position 7,214 of record JBBQVH010000204.1, read on the forward strand.
AGCAAACGGTTTCGACCACCATCAGCGCTACTTGCCCGACCATTTCCATCATCCCGGCTGCGCTCGGCGCAGGCACGGCGGGAACTCCCTATCCCACTACGACCTTGAACGGCAGCGGCGGTGTTGGGCCATACAGCTTCATGCTCGTTTCCGGCGCGCTGCCGATGGGAATGAACTTTATGGCGGGCGTCATCTCCGGCACGCCGACGCAAGCGGGCACGTTTACCTTCACCATCAAAGTGACCGATATGACCGGCTGCACGGGCATGCAAACCTACACGCTGGTGATTAACTGCCCGACCGTCACGCTCTCGCCGGCGAGCCTGCCCAATGCGACCATCAACACCGCTTATCCGACAACCATCACGGCCTCGCCCGCTGGCGGCAATTACACCTTTGCCGTCACCAGCGGTGCGCTGCCTGCCGGGCTGACGCTCAATGGCAACGGCTCTTTCAGCGGCGCGCCGACGCAAAGCGGCGTCTTCAACTTCCGCATCACGGCTTCGGGCTTCGGCGGATGCACGGGCTTCCGCGATTACGTGCTGACGGTCACTTGTCCGACGATCACGCTCGCTCCGGCGAGTCTGCCGGGCGGAACGGTGGGCACAGGCTACAGCCAAATCGTTTCGGCTTCGCCTGCCGGGACTTATAGCTACTCCGTCTCGAGCGGGGCGCTTCCCAGCGGCTTGACGCTCAACGCCGCAACCGGCGCGATCACCGGAACGCCAACCGTGGGCGGCAACTTTAATTTCACGATCACGGCTTCCGCCAATGGCTGCACGGGTTCGCAGAGCTACGCGGTGACGATTGCCTGTCCGACGATCACCATCACGACGGCCTCGCCGCTGCCGGCAGGGACGGCGGGCAATGCTTA
>JBBQVH010000205.1:0-7633 GCA_038211695.1 Blastocatellia bacterium
ATCCTACTTTGATCGGCTGGGACTCATCTCGCTGCTGGATCAACTGCGGAAGCTTCAATTTTCTATGTGAACCGCCGGATGCGGAACCGCACGTCCGGTGGTGTGGGAGGACGGGAGCCGTGAGGCTCCCTCCTACCCGATTCGTGGCGTATCACCTTTGCGGCTCTTCGCCACAGTTAAAGGCTTACGGAGTCATCTTGACAACGAAGGCATCGAATCCGCCTTGCAAAGACGCCTGGTAGGCCGGGGTGGGATCGTTATAGGTTGGCTTGGCCGGGAACGTGCCGCCATCCTGGTCACTGACAGATTCCGTGAATCCGGTCGCATAGATAGCACCGGAAACGACTGCGACGCCACGTCCGCTATCAGTCCCATTGCCAGAGTGATAGGTGGAAAAGCTAAGAGTGGTTCCTGTCGAATTGAGTTTTGAGACAAACGCGTCAAGGCCATCCTGGTTACCTTGAAGTTGATTCGCGAGATCAAAGCTTGACGAGGCCGTCTCTCCTGTGATGATCGCATTGCTGCCATCGAGCGTAATCGCATAGCCGATGTCATCTCCGGTGTCTCCGAGGAATGTCGAGTAGGAAAGGCCGGTTCCGCCGGAATTCAGCTTTGTCACAAAGACATCAACACTTCCACCATTCGCAGGTTGGAAAACTCCGGATGTGATCGGGAATGGATCGGTGCCTGTGCTGACTGAAGTTGTTTCCCCTGTCACGTAAGCCTCGCCCGAAGAATTGACCGCGATGCCGTACCCTGAATCCCGGCTGCCGCCGCCAAGATAGGTCGAGTAGGACAGGTCGGAACTGCCGCCTCCCGCCGGGTTGATCTTCGCGACGAATGCGTCTTGCAGGCCGCCGCGCGAAGTGTCATAGGCCGTTCCCGATGGCGCAGTCGGGAAGTTGGTGGATTGCGCGATGCCGGTCAGGTAGGCGTTGCTGCTCTGCACGGCGATGGCGCGCCTGTAATCATTGGTGCTGCCGCCCAGATAGGTCGAGTAAGACAGCGCCGTGCCGGTAGAGTTGAGGCGCGTGAAGAAGGCGTCGTAGCCGCCGCCATTGGTTGTTTGTCGCGCGCCGGTGGTGGTTGGAAAAGGGGTGGCTCCGCCAGTGCTGACTGAGTTGGTTTCTCCCGTCACATAGGCCGTGTTGTCGGAAGTGTTCAGCGCCAGGCCATAAGCACGGTCGTCGTTGCCGCCGCCAAGATACGTTGAGAAGCTCAGGCCGCCCGATGAAGTCAGCTTGGTGACAAAGGCGTCAACCCCGCCCTGGTTGCTGGTTTTGTATGCGCCGGTGCTGGTGGGAAAGGCCGTGCCTCCGCCGCTCGCGGTTGAACAGGTCTCGCCCGCGATGTAGGCATTGCCGGAGGAATCCACCGCGATCCCGCGCCCGATGTCTGTGCCGCTGCCGCCCAGATAGGTGGAGTAACTGACGCCGGTGCCGGTGTTGTTCATCTTGGTAACGAAAACGTCCGTGCCGGTTTGGTCGGTTTGGTACGGGCTGACGGAAGGGAAGTCCGTCGAGAGCGTATCTCCAGTGACGAAGGTGTTGCCGGAAAAATCAGCGGCGATGGCATAGCCTTTGTCATTGTCGCTACCGCCGCCCAGATAGGATGAGAAGTTGAGCGTTGGGTCAATCACCAACGCGCGGCTTGCATCGTAATCGCCAATGGCGAAGCTGACGCCGTTCTGGCCGCTGATGACGAAGCTGCCCGCTACTTCCGCCGCGCGCCGTTTGCCTCTTGATAAATCACGGGCCGGTGTTGTCGCAACTCACCGCCTTTGGTGACGAACAGCAGATCGCCATTGTCATCCAGCTTCATTGCATCCGCGTCGGTAAAGCTGAGCTTGATCTGATTCGGATCAGCGCCGGGCGCAACGATGAAGTCGTATTCCAGTTGGCGCTGGTTGCCGTAGAAGACCGGATCAACTCCGGGATAGACCTGATCGTACTTGACCTGAGCGAAGCGCACCACGCCGGTGTGCCATTTGGCGGGGTCGCTGCCGAAGTAGTAATTGCTGACGGCGGCTTGGGGACCCACGCCAGCAGGTCGCTGTTGTGGATTGGCTCCGAGCATCTGCATTTGCACAGTCGTGCGCGCGGCGTCGTTCTTGAGCGCCAGCGTCGCGCCGTCGGCGGTCAGCCAGAGGCCGTAGCGAAGGCCGCGCGAAATGAAGCCAGCGCCTGCCGGCAGCGGCTCGAAGTGGAGCGGCAGCTTGGCGTAATTTTCAGCCACGCGGGTTTTGGTTGCGGCGTCGGATGATGACGCCGTGGCGGGCGAGGTTCTGTTGACGGCCGCCGCGCCGCGTGCAAATGCCGAAGCGAGAAGTGTCAGCGAGTTGTACGGAGATGCCATCGCCAGGCTGGCGATGAGTAACGTGACGACGAGAGAGAATCGTGATTTGCGGGACATAAAAGTTCCTCCTGCCATCAGTGAAGATGGCGATTACTGGTTTGTGGCAAGACACACTTCACCCGTGCTGGCCGCGCCCGCGGCCAGCGGGGTAAAGCGCGATGTTGGTGGTGAAGAACAATCGCGGCTTGGGGGGAAGCTGCCGCGATTCATCGGCTGATTACTTCAGTCGAACAAAGAGCCGGGCGTGCGCACTCGGGCAACGAACGCGGTGGCGTTAAAGGTGTTTTTAGTCGTGTGTGTGCGTAATGAAGATTTACCGGCCTTGCGCGGATGCTTTGTCCGCGCGTGAGGGAGTAATAGCAAGGCGCTGCTGGCTTGTCGTCAGCAAAGTCGGCAAAGTACGCAAAGTAGGCAAAGTAGGCAGGCGGCAGAGGGCGCGATTTTAGTTCAGTTGGGCTTGGCGTTGCCGCAGGTGCGCGAGTCGCTTCTTGATCTCATCAATATCATCAGCCAAGGGGTCATCAGCCAAGGGTGCGCGGCGCAGGTACTCTTCCAAATCAGCGCGTGCCTGTGTGTACCGTTCCATCGCAAAGCAGACCAATCCGCGATCACGAATCTCGGCGATTGAATCGGGCTGGACGAGCAGCACGCGCTCGATGGCGCTGAGTGTTTTGTGGTGATCCTTGGCGCGGGCGTAAACGCCTTTCAGATTTTGCAGCATCCGCGCGAGGATTTGCTTCCGGGTTACGGCGCGAAGAAAAGCAGGCTGAAATTTTATCTCGCCATTGTACATTTCAGCGATCATCTGGCGGCAACGGTCTTCGTCGAGCACGCGCCCGTCGTTGAAGGGGTCAACAAAAATCTCCTGTTCGTCTCCAGACGAATTGGGCACATACTTGACAATAAAATGGCCCGGCATTCCAACGCCGAAAAGTTTCAGGCCGATGCGCCGGGCAACTTCCAGATACACGACTGACAATGTGATGGGAATGCCGGTGCGCCGACCTATCACCTCATTTAAGAAACTGTTTCGTGTGTCGTGGTAGTTTTCGGTGTTCCCGCGAAACCCCAATTCATCGAATAGCAAATGGCGCAGCCGCATCATTTGGACAAGAGGGCTGGCATCGGAATCGCTACCGGTTTTTGCCATTTCAGCCAGGCGATCGAGTTGTTCTAGGTAAGCCTCAATTTCCAGGCTGGGGTACTCTTCAGCGGCGATGAGCAATGCGGCTCGATCCAATTCCAGATCGTTTTCGTCGCGCGCGACAGCTTCGGCAAATTGTGCTCGGGCCTCTTCCTTCTTCATTTTGATTGATTCCTTTTCCTTTTGTGTGCGGATCAGGCCCCAGCATTCTCAGCGACTGCCACCGGGCGGTCAAACAAAGGGAAATTCGCGATAATTACCAGAAAGTCGGCAGACCCTCTTGACAGGCCCCGCCTCGATCCGTAAACTGCCCCGCTTGCGAAGAGGCATCTTTGCTAATAGGCAGCGCTAGAGGGTCTCGTAAGTGCAGAGGCGCAGCCGGATTCGGTTGGAAAGACTTTCTAAAGGGCTTTCCTGATCACCAAAGAATCTTTTTTGAGAATGTATTGTGGCGTATGTGATTCGCACAGCGGGCTGAGCGAATCTTCCTGAAACGTTGCCAAAGAGCAACCGTCATCTTGATTGACGCCACAGAAAAACTCGGCGAATTGGGACGCCAGAATCTGCACGCTATCGCGGACATCCCATAAAATCATCGTTAATTCACGCTTCAATGCGAAAAGTTTTTAAGCTCTCCTTAAAAGGGCGCGGCCTTTTGCGGTCATGTCTTCGGGAGTTGCCGTCACGAGTGATCGAATTATGCCAACGATTAGCCAATTAGTTCGCAAGGGACGCAAGGCCGTGAAGTACAAAACTTCCAGCCCTGCATTGCAGTCCTGTCCGCAGCGCCGTGGTGTCTGCGTGCAGGTCAAGACGCAAACACCAAAGAAGCCGAACTCGGCGTTACGCAAGATCGCGCGGGTGCGTCTGACCAACGGCATCGAAGTGACTTCCTACATCCCAGGCATTGGCCATAACTTGCAAGAGCACTCAATTGTGCTGGTGCGTGGTGGTCGTGTGAAGGATTTGCCAGGTGTGCGCTACCACATTGTGCGCGGCACGCTTGATTCGTCCGGTGTCGCCAACCGCAAGCAGGGGCGCTCGAAGTACGGCGCGAAGCGTCCGAAAGAAGGTGCCGCCACCGGCAAGGGATCCCCCGCCGCTAAGGGAGGCAAGAAGAAGTAGTTTCAACTCTCTAGCTCGCAAGCTGGGATTGAAGATTTCAGGTGACTGACTATGCCAAGAAGAAGAGAAGTTCCAAAGCGCGAAATCATTCCCGACCCGGTCTACAACAGTCCGCTCGTGGCCAAGTTCGTCAACGTGATGATGTGGGACGGCAAGAAGGCCGTGGCCGAAGGGATCATCTACAGCGCACTCAACAAGATCAAAGACAAGACGCAGGAAGACCCGTTGAAGGTCTTCAAGAAGGCGATTGAGAATCTTCAGCCAAAGGTCGAGGTTAAATCGAAGCGCGTCGGTGGCGCGAACTATCAGGTGCCGGTCGAAGTCACTGCCAGCCGCCGCACGGCTTTGGCAATGCGCTGGCTGGTTGGCTATGCACGTGACCGAGGCGAAAAGACGATGGTGGATCGGCTGGCAGCCGAAATTCTGGATGCCTCATCCGCCAAGGGAAATGCCGTCAAAAAACGCGAAGACGTGCATCGTATGGCCGAAGCCAACAAGGCATTCGCACATTACAGATGGTAATAGATCAGCCACTAAGACGGGCTGACAGCAAGAGAAGGATTCAAGTCAGGCTTGAAGACACAGGACTGGGAAGACCAGTAGCAAAAGCATTGACTTTCAGTTTTACTGGTAGGTAGTTATGGCAAGACAAGCTCCGTTAAATCGGTTCCGCAATATCGGCATTATGGCGCACATTGACGCCGGTAAGACGACGACGACCGAGCGCATTCTGTTTTATACCGGTGTGTCGCACAAGATTGGCGAAGTGCACGAAGGCACGGCCACGATGGACTGGATGCCGCAGGAACAGGAGCGTGGCATTACGATCACCTCCGCCGCGACCACATGCTTCTGGGAGCGTAACGGCGCTGAGTATCGTATTAACATTATTGACACGCCCGGCCACGTTGATTTCACGATTGAAGTCGAGCGCAGTTTGCGCGTGCTGGATGGAGCAGTTGCAGTATTTGATGCCGTGGCGGGTGTGCAGCCGCAGTCTGAAACCGTCTGGCGGCAGGCCGATAAGTACAATGTCCCGCGCATCGCCTTCATCAACAAGATGGATCGCCCGGGCGCAGATTTTGATCACGCCGTGCAGACGATTAAAGATCGTCTCTACGCGACCCCTGTGCCGATCCAGATGCCGATTGGCGCAGAAGATCAGTTCAAAGGCTGTATTGATCTGGTTGAAATGAAAGCGATCGTCTGGAAAGACGAGGCGATGGGATCCAATTACGACGTCGAAGAGATCCCGGCGGATATGAAAGATGCGGCCCAAGCCGCACGCGAAAAGATGATTGAAGCGTTGGCCGATGCCGATGACGCGATTGCTGAAAAATACCTGGAAGCTCAGGAAATCACGAACGAGGAAATTCGTGGCGCGCTGCGTCGCGGTTGCATCGGCATCAAGCTTTTCCCGGTCATTTGCGGCACGGCGTTCAAGAACAAAGGCGTGCAGACATTGCTCGACGCAGTGATTGATTACATGCCCTCTCCGCTGGATGTTCCGCCGGTCGAAGGCATAGACCAGAACGGCGAGCCGGTCACGCGCAAAGCCGACGACAAAGAGCCTTTTGCAGCACTCGTCTTCAAGATTATGGCTGATAAGCACGTCGGTCAGCTTTCCTTCGCGCGCATCTATTCCGGCACGCTCAAGTCCGGTTCTTACGTGCTCAATTCCACCAAAGACACCCGCGAGCGCATTGGCCGCATTATGCAGATGCACGCCAACAAGCGCGAAGAGGTGGCCGAGGCTTACGCTGGTGAGATCGTTGCGCTGGTTGGTCTGAAGAGCGGCACGACCGGTGACACAATCTGCGTCGAAAGTTCGCCGGTAATACTCGAAGAAATGATCTTCCCGACGCCCGTTATCTCGCTGGCGATTGAGCCGAAGACGCGGCCCGACCAGGAGAAGCTCAGTCTGGCGATGAGCCGCTTGGCTCAGGAAGACCCGTCATTCCGTGTTCATACGGATCAGGAAACGAACCAGACGATCATTTCAGGGATGGGCGAACTCCACCTGGAAATCATCGTGGATCGCCTGAAGCGCGAATACAACGTGGATGCCAATGTCGGCAAGCCGCAGGTCGCCTATCGCGAGACGATTCGCAAACCCGCGAAGGCCGAAGAGAAATATGCCCGTCAGACTGGCGGACGCGGCCAATATGGCCACGTGATACTGGAGATCGAGCCGAACGAACCTGGTGCTGGTTTCGAGTTCAACAATAAGATCGTCGGTGGTGTGATTCCGAAGGAATACATCCCAGCAGTTGAAAAGGGAGTCAGGGAAGCGCTGGCAGGTGGGATTCTGGCCGGATACGAGTTGGTAGATATCAAAGTCAACCTGGTCTTCGGCAGTTACCACGAAGTTGACTCGTCTGAAATGGCGTTCAAAATCGCTGGCTCAATTGCTTTCAAAGAAGCTGCCAGAAAAGCCTCACCCGTGCTGCTGGAGCCGGTAATGAAGGTCGAAGTGGTCACGCCGGAAGATTATATGGGCAGTGTGACGGGCGATTTGAGTTCGCGCCGTGGCCGGATTGAAGGAATGAATTCGCGTCCGGGTACACAGATTATTACCTCGATGGTTCCGCTGGCTGAAATGTTTGGCTACGAAACCGACCTGCGCTCAATGTCGCAGGGCCGTGCGGCTTCAACGATGCACTTCCACCGCTACGAAGAAGCGCCGAAGAGCGTCAGCGAAGAAGTGATCGCCAAGGTTCAGGGTGCGGCGAAGTAAGAGATTTGATTAAACCGCAGGCGATAGTGAGCGTGGCTCTATCGCAAGCGAGTGAAAAGTGCAGCCACGCTTGCTACCGCTCGCGGCACGGATGTTGAGCGGAGAATTCAAAACTGAAATCCAGGAGCGACAGATATGGCGAAAGAGAAATTTGACCGCAGCAAGCCACACGTCAACGTCGGGACGATTGGCCACGTGGACCACGGCAAGACGACGCTGACCGCCGCCATCACCAAAGTGCTGGCGAAGAATAATCCAAAGTTGGTCTTCCG
>JBBQVH010000206.1:0-7345 GCA_038211695.1 Blastocatellia bacterium
TGCCGCAGCGGGATGCGCTGGAAACGCGAGTCTGGCGCGCAGATTTTACAACTTCGTGCAATCAAACTCTCCCGGCAATGGGACGGCTTCTGGGCAAATGTTATGCAGCAAGCAGCATAAAAAAGTACATCAGGGCGAAATCACACCCTATCCTTGCCCGCCGCCAGCGTGTCCAGGAAGTGGCGCGAATGGCAGTGCAGCGGCGAAGAGACGATGACGGCATCCACATCTTTCGATTCCAGCAGCTTGCGGTGATCGGCGTAGCCTTTGACATTTGCGCCGAACTTTTTCACTTCTTCCAGACGGCGCGTGTAAACATCGGCTGCGGCCACCAGCTCGCAGTTCGGCGCTTCCAGAAAGTATTTCAATGTTTCCTGTCCGCGCGCGCCGGGACCGATCATGCCCAACCGCACGCGGTCGTTTGCGCCCAGCACGTTGGAATAAGAAGATGCCGTAAAAGCCGCGACCGTCGCAGTTGTTGCTGCCTGCTTGATGAAGTCTCTGCGCCCATTCTTATCGTTCGATTGATTACCCATAAAAACTCCAATCAGAAAAACCGCGCCGCCGCAGGAAGGAGCCTATCGCTATCTCCTTCCTGCAAGCGGCGCGAAGTCATTTTTAGAAAGTGATGCGCGTGCCGAAACGCACCAGCCGTGATCCGCTTTGAACGCCGGTGATTTGCCCGAAGGTCGTGCTGGTCACGCCGGTATTCGGATTGCCGGGGCTGGCATGGTTGAACGTATTGAAAACGTCCGCCCGGATTTCCCCGCCAATGCGCTCGGTAAACTTGAACTTCTTGAAGATCGAGTTGTCTATGTTCCAGTAGCCCGGCCCATTGATCGTGCTATTGCGCGACAGTTGGCCGAACGAAGCGTATTGGGCGCGCGTATCGGTTGTACCGGGTAACTGGATGGAGATTGCCGGTGTGGAGAAGGACGACGTATCGAGATAAAGTTGTCCCGGCCCAAAGTTGCCCAGGATTTTGATGTCGCCAGTCAGGTTGGGCCGTTGCGTGTTGCCGGGAGCGTGCAGGTTCGTGCCGCTGGTGGTGAAGTCGAGCGGCGTGCCCGTCCGAGCGTCGAAAATGCCCGTCAACTGCCAACCGTCCAATACTGCTTTGACGAAGCCATGCGTCTTGCCAGCGAAGGGCAGTTGCCAGACGAAGCTGGAGCTGAATGCATGCGTCCGGTCGAAGCCCGCGCGCCCAATGTCCAGCTTAGGATTCGCCGGGGTGCTGATGCCACCGTTGTCGTCTCCCGACGCCGTGATCGCCCGCGACAGCGTGTAGTTGCTCGTTACCAGCAGCCCTTTGTTGAAGCGGCGGTCAACTTTGATCTGCAACGAATTGTAGTGGGTGTCGGTGGGAACCCTGCTTGTGATCGAAGTTGTGCGACCGTAATTATTGAAGTATGGCCGCGCGGGATTATCGTTATAGGCGCCAGTGGTCGTATTGAATGTCGCCAGTCCCAACTGATTGGCAGCGTTCAAATCTAAATTGGCCAGAATGCCCCGTCCGTAGTTGCCAACGTAGGCGGCATCCACCGTGAAGCTGAAGGGCAGTTGCCGTTGGAAGGACACGTTATAGGAGTGAAGCTTTCCTTCTTTGAGACTGGCTGGAGCGTAGTACAGCGCCGAGTTCTTCAAGATCGGCAGGTTGGCATCAATGATGCCGTTCGCCGGAATATCGAAGAGGACTGGCGTCGCAAAGCCCGTCGCCAATGACCCAACTGACACGAAGCCGTTGGCCGGGCTTGGCGCAACAAAGGTCTGTTTGACCGGGTAGTTGAACGCATAGGTGTTGTCCGGGAAAGGAATGATGCTCTCGCCATATCCGGCGCGAATGACCGTCTTGTCATTGAAGCGGTATGAGATGCCGCTGCGGATCGCGAAGTTCTTCCACGTTCCTTTGACTCCCAGGTTCTGCGGGATGCTGCCATAGCCGGCAACGCGCTCGGTGTTGTCGCTCGGGTTGTAGTTCGACAGCCCGCCTTTATCTACCAGCCCAACCAGCGGCGTGTAGTATTCGTGGCGCAGCCCCAGGTTGACGGTTATCTTCTGCGAGACTTGCCAGTTGTCCTGGATAAAGGTGAAGTAGTTGTATTGCTTGGTGCCGACTTGTTCCAGGACTTTGAGGTCGCGCGAATAGCCGCTGGGCGCATCCAGCAGGAATGCGGCCAAGGAATTGGCAATCCCATTCTGCGCCGCTGTATCAGTGGCAATCGCCGTGCGCCCGCCGTTGAAGCTGAACTGCCCGCGGACGCCGCCTTGATCCTGAATCTGAAGCAGCAGGTCGCGGTTGTGGCGAATCTCTTCGCCGAACTTGACCGAATGGTTGCCCCACAGCTTGGTCAGAATGCCTGCGCCGATATAGGTCTTTTCGCCGCGATCCCAGGGCAGACTGTTGACGAAGCCCAAAACCGGGCCAGTGAAGCCGCTGATATTGATCGTCGTCAAACCGCTGGAAAAATTATCCAGGTTAACGCCGGGAATGCCGACCTCGCTGGAGGTCTTCAAACCATCGGCCGCCGTAGTGGCCACGTTGTGATACCAACTGACGCCGAACCGCGCCTCCAGAATCAGGGTCGGGCTGAAGGTGTGCGTGTAGTTCGCCGCCGTGCTGATGGTGTTCTGCGTGCCGGTTCCGCCGAAGCCGCCGCCGGAGTTCGGGCCGCCATAAATGCCATAGGCGCTGGGCTGGACGACATTCGGGCGCTGGAAGCTGAAGCGATACGACAGGACATTCTTGTCGTTGATGTTGTAGTTGATTTTGGTGTCGAAGGCTTGCGTCTTCTTGATGAAGACTTCGTTGAAAACGTAGTTGGGAGTTCCCAACGCCGCGCCAGCAATATTGGGAGCTTGCAGGAAGCTCAACAGCTTTTTGGCGATGGGGCTGATGCGATTGGACGGAATGAGATTGCCTGCAAACTGCGTGCGTCCGGTGCCATCTGCACTGCCCGTCGTCGGGTCGTAGATTTTCGTTGGTGCCTTGCTGAAATCGCCGCCGAACCATTCGGGGTAAGGAACCGTCAGTCGGTTGACGACTCCGCGTGTGTCGGTCGTGTATTGGTAATCGCCGAAGTAGAAAATCTTGTTCTTTTTGATCGGGCCGCCAATGGTCGCGCCTGCCTGCCGGTAATGCGTCGGCGCGGTGCCGTGCGTGAAGTAATCTCCCGCCTGCAGCCAGCCGTTGTTGTTATTGCCGAAAAAGAACGCGCTGCCGTGCATGCTGTTCGTCCCCGATTTGAGCGTCACGGAAGAGACCGCGCCGCCCGCGCGCCCGAATTCCGCATCGAAGTTCGAGGTCGAGATGCTGACCGATTCGATAGCGTCCGCCGCCGGAATCAATACCTGAAGCAGTCCAGTCTTTTCGTTGTCATCCACGCCTTCGATCATGAAATTGTTTGACAGGCGCGATTGGCCGTTGACCTTCGATTCCAGGCTGTCCTGTGAATTGAAGAACTGCGAGTGCGGCCGTGTCGGGCGGGTCGCACCGGGCACAGTGATCAGCAAGCCCTGAAAGTTGCGGTTGAAGCCGAGCGGCAATTCCGACACCTGTTTGCTTTCAAGCAGGCGACCCGTATCAGCCCGGTCGGTTTGCAGCAGCGGCTGGGTACCTGCCTCAATCGTCACGGATTCGGTGACCTCGCCCACGGGCAAGTCCAAATCCACGCGCACGGTTGTGTTGACGTCAACAATGACGTTTTCGCGCACGACTTTCTTAAAGCCCTTCTGCGCGGCTTCAATGCGGTAGACGCCGTCTTTCAGATTCGGAAAGGCATAATTTCCGTCCGCGTTGGTGCTGGTGTTGGTGCTGATGTTGGTGCGGGTTTCGATAATGGTAACGGTCGCGCCCGCCGCCGCGGAACCGTTCGCGTCCGTGATTGTTCCAAGCAAACTGCCTTTGACGGCCTGGGCGTGGCTGGTGGCCAAGCTGCCAAGCAGAACGCAAAGACAGAGCGCGAAAAGAGATTGGCTCAGTTTGATTCGCATAATTTGGGCTCCTGTGAGTTGAAGAGTTCAGCAAAACCCGTCGGCAAACTTGTTGCTGACAGTGTTGGGTCTGGAAACTTGACGTGTGCAAGGCCGCGCGAAAAAAGATCCAGTGGATCTTCCCGCTCCTCGCGCAGCAAATGAATTTTTAGCTCTATCGGTCGTGTGGTGGAGAAACTTCCAGGTAAGACTATCTTCTTCAGCAAAGCCCAAATGAACGCGTCAAAACCGACTTTTTATCTTGCAGAAGTCTCCATTGATGATCAGTCAGGTCGGTAGCGCGGATTATCGTGATGGTTTGACCAAGTGTCAACGAGAATGCCTCGCGCTTGGCTGAACCACACTGAACTTGAACGCATTTAGCTCGCTTGCAGTCGCGTTTCTGAGCAGGTGAATGAGCCAGGCTGAAACTGACGGAAAGAAAAATGTTCCGCCAGTGTTCCGGCAGCGGCTGGTGTTTCTCTCAATGACTCACTAGCCGCCGCCTTTGCGGAAAGTCGAACGCGGTAAACGTTCGACCAACCTGACCAATCAACCGCGCGACTTGAACAGTAACGATTGACCGGCTTCGCTGATCTTACGTCCCTTTCCCTTTCGGCGTCTAGCCAGCTTTCCAGTGTTCAGCTCGCCTTCATCCGTGGAGGCACAATGCAAACCAGAAAGACTTCAGCTCACAAGGCTTCAAAGAAGCTCCCTTCTCTTCAGACCCTTTACAAACAACTGTCCAAAACATTGGCCGAGATCGCCACGCATCCGGACAGCTCTCCGCAAATCTGTCGTTTCCTGATGGACTTGGCCGCGTATGCCACTGGCGGCGAAGTCGGAACATCAATCAAGGAAATCCTGAAGCGAAAGCAATGACCGCGCGCAGACGCTTCAGTCCCTGCCCCGTCAACAAATCTTTCAAATGGAGAATCACTTATGAGCAACGTACAAGACGCATTCAAACACAATCGGGCCAGACAAAACGTGATCGTTGGAGGCGGTCTCATTCTCGTTTGCATCACACTCTTGAGCTGTGTTTCATCGTTTATGATCTATCGCGAGGGCTTCTCAGACACGCCCTTCTTCGTTCAAAACATCCTTTCCCTTTTCGCCGTCCTTGTCGTTGAAGGCGCATTCATCTGGCTGGTCTATGGCTTCACGCGCGCATTCAGTTCGTTTATGGAGCGCATCATCAGTTTGGCCGGAATGGTCTTTCTGGTTGTCGTCATGCTGACCAATATCGTGACCCACTTCATGATGGTCAAACACCTTTCCCTTTCATCTTTCCAACAAGCTTGGCTTTCGTGGGGTGCGGTCAGCGTCTTTATCGGCGTGCTGGTCTTTGTCCTGCTCATCACTCTTTCTGATCCGGTCAGCCGATTGATCCGCCTGGAGCTTCGGTACAAGGGTAAACAGCAAGAGACGATTATTCAGGCAAAGACTGATGGCCTGGAAAGCGAGGAAGTGCAAAACGCGATGATCGAACGCGCAGGCATTGAAGCGCGGCAGCTCGCCCGCAGCATCGTTGGCAAAGCAAAAACGCGCCCTTACGACGACGAAGAATTCGAGTTCGATTTCCCAAAACACAAGCGCCGTTGAGAGCAAATTTTGAGCTTCCATCCCCTGCCCCGATGGTGGCAACCTCAACGGCGCGCGCGAAAAAGAGACAGCGTGCGTCAGGACGCACGGATCAAGATGACGATTCCCGTGCGTCAGGAAGCACGCGCATCGGCGATTTGAAAAGCCCTAAAGAAAAGCCTCCGAAGATTCAGGGTTACTACTGGCGCGGCGAGGCCAGCGGGTGGCAACTCAGGCGGTGCGGCAAAAAGGGGGACCCCAACAAAGACCGTTACATTGCCCGCCTCAGTGGGGACAAGTACGGAAAGATGAAAGCCAGGCACGAAGGGCAACCCCTTATTGATGCCGTCACCAAGTGGGCGGTCAATCAAATAGAGAAAACCGCCTGAAGGCAGGGCAGTGAATCACTAAGCGTTGTGAGCCGCCGTCAGTTCACGACGCCTGGTGAGTCACACTTCCAACTGCGACCGCCGCCAGCGTCCGGACGCTCACAGTTGGAAGTGTGATCGAGCTGCATTTTCCATCCCTGGGCAATTCACAGGGCAGGGAAGCAAGGCCCGAATGCGGCTCGGCAGAGTTGATCAAGCATCGCCACTTTTGCCGATAGGCGCGGCAAAGAGATTGGCCAGCATCGGCAGTTTCGGCGATGCTGGAGGCGGTGATCGGGATCCACTCGGCAACGCTGCCGATGCCGCCAGTGCCGGATCTTCCATCGCCAAGCTTGACGATGCCGATGACAGAATTCGCTAGGAGGAAAAAGCAATGAAAGAAAAAACAGCGGAACAAAAATCAAAACAAAAGTCCGGTCAAAACCGGCTCTTGCGTGTCAAGGAAGTGGCTGAATTGTTGGGCGTGTCCGTTTCCACCGTGTATGCGCAGAGGGCTGGCACAGAAAGGTTGACACGCATCAAAACGGGTCGCCGGTTACTGCGATGGAGTGAAGCCGAAGTGTTGGCCCTGATCGAGAAACAGATAGAGGAAGCAAAAGTAGTACCCGTCCAAAAGTCCAGACGGCAGCCTCCCGTTGATTTGGAAGCGTGGAGAACCCCCAACCGCTTAACCCGGGAGGAAGGCAAAGCCATCCTTGCGCGCTATCGGCGGTAGTCACAACGTTACTCGCGCCCGTCGGCAACATCGTCAGAGTTGACGACGTTGCCGGCAATGATCGTGAGCCAGTCGTCAAAACAGCCGATGCCGCCAGGCTGGATTTTGCATCGGTAATATCGAAGATGATGGATATTTAACTACATGAGGACTCGCCTATGTCTATGAAAAAGACAAAATCGGTAATTTCACGAAAGGCACAGAAGATCACCTTTGAAATCTGGCGAGTAACAACGCCTCACTCCAAGACTACAAAATTTCAAGGTTATCGTTGCGAGCTTGAAATTATTACTCCCCCGCGAGACTTGTCCTTTGCCTGTGCGAAGGATTATGGCGGCGGAAAGTATGTTGCATTTCAACTATCTGAATCTCTCGAAGGCTTCCCATTGTCTCATTGGGTAATCGAAGTTAAATCGGCTGAAATTCATCGTGCCTTACGCGTTTTTCCTGACGCCCAGTATCTGGATCGAATCCGCGAGTCCACTGATTCACATTTTACTGACTTATGGGGGGTGTGATTTCGCCCTGATGTACTTTTTTATGCTGCATGCTGCATGCTGCATAACATTTGCCCAGAAGCCGTCCCATTGTCGGGAGAGCTTGATTGCACGAAGTTGCAGAATCTGCGCGCCAGACTCGCGTTTCCAGCGCATCCCGCTGCGGCAGAAGCGGGACTTGATGAGTTCTT
>JBBQVH010000207.1:0-7212 GCA_038211695.1 Blastocatellia bacterium
ACCACGGTGATCTTGATTTCTGACGGATACTGCTTCGAATGGTGAACGGCGTTATGCGCGACGACGCCACTAGATTCATCGTAGTTCTTCCCGCCCGTGTTCAGATTGCGATCAAAGCGTGGGAAGTTGCTGCTGGATACTTCCAGCCGAATTCGATGGCCTGCTTCGAAAAAATTGCTGGTCGTCATCGGCTGCAGCACCACCTTGTAGACCTTGCCTGGCTCCATCCACGCTTCAGGTTTGTCATATCCATTGCGATACCGCACGCGCTGGATCGTTTCGTCCAGGTTGTAGGCTCGCCCGTCCGCGTCCACATCAATCAGCTTCACGGTGAAGTCCGTGTCTTTCGCGTCCGATGAAACATACAGCGTCACTTCAATCGGGCCGCTGACTTCAATGCCTTGCTTCAGCGGTTCGGTGCTGTAGACCAGAATGTCCTGCCGCTCTTCCATCTTCCGCTGGTCGAATGCGCCGCCCTGCACGGCGTTACCGGTGCAGCAGACGTTGCCGCCGAACGACGGCACAGGGTTCATCGGATCGTAATCGAATTTATCAGGCGCATCGGCAGCAGGCGCTGCCAGGCCGAGCGCGCCATCGCCAGCCCCGGTGTTGGCCTTCCCACCGCTGGACAAAAAGAAGCTCATCGGCTGCGCGCCCGTTGGCGGCCACGTTTCCGACGTCTGCCACTTGTTGATGCCCATCGTGAAGTAACGAACCTTCGGCATTTTCTCCAGAACGCCGTTTTGTTCGCCCTTCAGGAAGTAATCGAACCAGCCATAAGTCAGTTCGTCATAATTCAGCCGGGCGTCGCCCATACTGCGTTCGCCGACGACTGTGTTTTCAGTGGCGCGTTTGTAGGCGCAATGGAGCGTCGGCGCGATCACCGCGTATTGCTGGTTGGCGATGTCAGGCCGGGCGGTTTTCCGCACGTGATTGTATGCGGCCAGGTTTGGCCCCACCGACACGTCGTACCAGGACATAAACCAGAATCCCGGCACGTTGATTTTCATGTTGTCGTGCCACAATCCGCCCTTGTACCAAGCCGGATCGTTCGGCGCGCGTTTGATCATCGCGCCGCCGGTGGCCACGGGCATGTCGTCGGCGAAGATTCCGCGCGGCCCATCCACGGCTTTCATGATGTCCATGACGGGCAGGTGTCCCAGCGCCTTTGACCAATCTACGGGCGGCGCTTGCTGCGACAGATCGAAGGCCTTCGACGCGCGAATCAAATCTTCCTGCGACGTGTTTGGCGAAAAACTGGGCCGCACCTGATTCTGCTCGCCGTACAGCCAGGCGATGAACAACATCTGCACCGCGCCGCCGCGATACCAATTGCCCTGTTCGTAATACGGGCCAACGCGACCAACGCCTGCGCCGAAGCCTTGCGGGATCATCGCCGCAAACGCCGGATTGCCTTGCGCGGCGACGCCCATTTGCCATTCAGCGGTCGAAGAGCAGCCGATAGTGCCAACCTTGCCATTCGACCATAACTGTTTCGCCATCCACGTCAACGCGTCATCGCCGTCCGTCAGCGGCGGGCCAAGAATGTCGTAATTCCCTTCGGAGAAAAAATGACCGCGTTCGTTCATCGTGATGAAGGCATAGCCACGCTTAACGGCTTCCAGTTCGTTGGTCATGTCGCGCGGCAGGCCATTGCGCACGTCCCAGAAGTTGAAGTTGTACGGCGTGCGAGAAAAGATCGCCGGATATTTCTTCGACGCGTCTTTTGGGCGATAGAGGTCAGCCGCCATCCGCTTGCCATCGCGCATCGGAATCATCAGCTTGCGTTCGACAATCGCGATGGATTGCAGTTCCGCTTCAAGCGCATTTCGTTTGGCAGCCAGTTCCGGGCTGACGGGCGCGCGGCCCTGCCCTGAAGCCATTTGCGCGGCAAGGCTGAATCCAATGACTGCGAGTAACAGAGTCCAGGTGATCTTCCTTTGCATGGGGTTGCTCCTTTGGAAAAAGTGCATGGAGTTCAGGCTTTAGCCTGTTGCGCCGAAGGCAACCTGAAGGCTGCGCAGCCAAACCGCAGGCTGAAGCCTGAGCTCCATGCGTTTTCAGAAGTTGATCATATGTCCGCCTAATCCGTGCGCGGCTTCTTTGATCGCCTCGCTCAGGGTTGGATGGGCGTGGACGTTGCGGGCGATTTCTTCCGGCGTCAGTTCGGCGTACCTTGCCAGGGTCAGTTCGGGTAACAACTCCGTCACATCCGGCCCGATCAAATGCGCGCCCAGCATTTCGCCGTACTTCTTGTCGCTGATCAGCTTCACAAATCCCGTGGCATCGCCCAGGCCATGGGCTTTGCCGTTGGCGGTGAAGGGGAATTTGGCGACATTCACGTCGTAGCCGCGTTCGCGCGCCTGCGCTTCGGTGTAGCCGAAGCTGGCGATCTGCGGCTGGCAATAGGTTGCGCGCGGCATCATGTCGAATTCCAGCTTGATGGTCGGTGCGCCCTTGATGTTTTCCGCCGCGATGATGCCCATTGCTTCGGCTACGTGCGCCAGCATCAGTTTGGCGGTTACGTCGCCGATGGCGTAAATGTGCGGGACGTTGGTTTGCATCTTGTCGTTGATGTCAATCGCGCCGCGGTCGGTGACTTTGACGCCGGTCTTTTCCAGGCCGTAGCCTTCCGTGCGCGGTTTGAAGCCGATGGCTTGCAGCACCTTGTCGGCTTCCAGCGTTTGCTGTTTGCCGTCTTTATCGCTGACGGTGACGCGGACGTTCTTGCCTGTGTCTTCGATCTTTTCAACGCGGGTGGAAGTCAGCAACTTGATGCCAGCTTTTTTGTATTGACGGTTGAGTTCGGCGCTGACGTCTTCGTCTTCCAACGGCATGACACGATCCAGGAATTCGACGATGGTCACGTCCACGCCGTAATTGTTCATCACATAAGCAAACTCAACGCCGATGGCGCCCGCGCCGGCAATGATCATGCTCTTGGGCAGATTGTCTTCCATAATCTGCTCTTCGTAGGTGACGACACGCTCAGACAACTTCGACCCCGGAATCAACCGCGTGGTCGAACCCGTCGCGATAATGCAGTGTTTGAATTTGATGGTTTCGTTGCCGCCCTTGTTCAGAGTGACGTCAATGGTGTTTGCATCGGTGAAGGTGGCCCAGCCGTCGAATTCGTCAATCTTGTTCTTCTTCATCAGGAAGTGAACGCCTTTGACGCGACCATCGGCGACCTTGCGGCTGCGGCGAAAGGCTTCGCCGTAATCGAAGGTGACTTTGCCTTCGATCCGGATGCCGAAAGTCTTGGCTTCGTGATTAAAAATGTGCGCCAGTTCGGCATTGCGCAGCAGCGCTTTGGATGGGATGCAGCCAACGTTCAAACAAACGCCGCCCCAGTATTGCTTCTCAATCACCGCCGCCTTCAGCCCCAGTTGGCTGGCGCGAATGGCGGCAACGTAACCGCCCGGCCCCGCGCCCAGCACAACAACATCATATTCTTTCGCCATAGATTTCCTTTGTTAGGTTGAAAATGTGGTAGTGGCAAAGACGGAAGAGAAATGGAACCACGGATGAACACGGATCAACACAGATGATGTTCTCCCAAAAGCGATCTGTGTCCATCTGTGTCCATCTGTGTCCATCTGTGTTTATCTGTGGTTGACTTTCCCTCTCTGCGTTGAGCTACTACCAAAAATGTAATCCCTACTGATTCTCCATCATTTCTTGCTGACGTCAACGCCCGCAAATTCCCGCAGGTAAGTGTTGCCTTTGTATTCCAGTTCCTGATGAATGCCGATCTTCGAGGTGTAATAGGCGTGTGCGACGCGGGATTTCAGTTCAACGAAGAATTTCTCTTCCGGCTTCTGCGGATCGGCTTCGCGGGCGGCAATACGCGTCAGCAGGGCGATGCGTTGATCAGGCGAAGACTGCATCAACGGTTTCCCATGCATCTCGGTTGAAAGCTGATTCACCAGTTTCAATCCGTCGCGCCATTCCTGTTTTGCCTTCTCTTCCCACGTTTCGGCTAACTGTCCATCAATGTATTCGGCGGCTTTGGCTGCGCGCGCGCCGGGCGAATGTTCATCGGCGGGGATGATCAATTCGCTCAGTTCATCCACCATCGCCAGTTCATCGGCAGTGAAAAATCGTGGCTGTGGAGTTTGAGATTTGGCAACCGATTGTTGTTTGGCTTGCGGCAACGCTGGAACAATCAACGCACTCGCCGTCAGTTTCACCATCTCCCGCCGACTCACATTCGGCGAAGCATCGCCTTCTATTCTCCCCGTCGCCCCGTCGCCATGTCCCTCCGTCTCCCCGTCGCCCCGTCTATTTTTCATAACGCTCCCCGCTTGAACTGATCCGCCAGGTAATCGCACGAACGCCAGGCGAGCGCCATGATCGTCCAGGTTGGATTTTGATTGGCCGCGCTGACGTGGCTGCTGCCGTCAACGACGAACAGATTCTTCACGTCGTGCGATTGCTGGTACTGATTCAGCACGGACGTTTTCGGATCGTTGCCCATTCGTGCTGTGCCCAGTTCATGGATGGACCAGCCTTCGGTCAGAACGCGCCGATTGACTTGCACAATTTCGATGCCTGCGGCTTCGAACATCTCTTGCGCGGTTTCGGCCATGTCTTCGCACATCTTTTTTTCGTTATCGCCGAATTTGATGTGGAATCGCAGTACAGGAATTCCCCAGCGGTCTTTGACTTCAGGGTCCAGATCAACGTGGTTTTCATAACGCGCAAGCACTTCGCCGAACGCGCCCAGGTCAATAAAGGCTCCAGCGTGATCGCGAACTTTCTTCTTGTAGCCCGCGCCGAAACCCGCCATTTCAATCGCATCACCGGGAAACATCGTAGTCCCGCTGCCGCCTTCAAATCCGTAACCGCGAATGAATTTCGCCCCGCCTGAATGCCTCTCAGCAAGGTTACGGAATCGCGCCAGATAAAATCCACCGGGACGCCCATCGTCCAGCGTGCGCGGCGCGCCGAGCTTGTTTTTGTACAGGCCCAGGATACCCGGCCCCATGACGTGTTCGCAGAAGTTGTGGCCGACGTGGTTGCTGGAATTGCCGATGCCGTTCGGATGAAAGCGCGATTTCGACAGCAGCATCAATCGGGCGGATTCAAGCGTCGAAGCCGCCAGCAGCACGACCTTCGCTTTCGCTTCGTAGCTGTTGCCCGTCACGGTATCGGTGAATGCGACGCCGCGCGCCTTGCCGGTGCCCGTGTCCACCAGCACTTCGCGGACGGTCGAGTTGGTGCGAATGGTCAGATTGCCGCCATCAAACGCGGGAAAGATCAATCCGGTCGGCGAATCAAAGGCTGCGTGAATATCGCATCCGCCCGCGCGCCGGTTGCAAGCACCGCGACTGAAACAGCGCGACCGGTACTTGCTTTTGACGCCGTCGGTCGTTACCCCGGCACGGTACGGCGTCAGCGTGCGGCCCATCTTCGCCAGACTGCCGCGCAGATGAACTTCAGCGTCGTTCAATCGAATGGGACGTTGAAAGAGGCTGTCGGGCAGATGCGGCAGGTTTTCTTTGACGCCGGAGATGCCCAACAGCAAATCTACCCGGTCGTAATACGGCGCGATGTCTTTGTATTCGATCGGCCAGTTTTCGCCGTACCCGTCGCGTGAAGCGGCTTTGAAATCATAATCGGACAGCCGCAGCGCCAGCCGTCCCCAGATGTTTGTCTTGCCGCCCAAGGCGCGCGCGCGCACCCAAGCATAGTTCGTGCCGGTGTACGGATGATCTTTTTCGTCAACGACCAGATTTTTGCTGTAATCGCTGCCGCCCCAGCTTTGCACGTAGTTGTGGACGTGGTTGGCCTTGATGCCAACGGCGTAGGGTGGTTTGCGAATCGTGTATTCATTGGGAACCAGCGCATGACGATCCGGCGGCATATCGCCTCGGCGCGGATGTTCATAGGGCCATTCGGTGGATTTCAATTCCTGCGTGGTGTCAATTCTCTTCCCGGCCTCCAGCATCAGAACTTTCATTCCATGGAAGGTGAGCACGTGCGCCGCCATCCCGCCTGCCGCACCGGAACCTACGACAATGGCGTCGTAGACTTTGCTGAGATTGACCGTCTTGTCATTGGGCAAATTGATCGTCTGTAAACTCATTCCACCTCTTAGGTTGGCTATAGCATTTAAGAAAATGTTTTTCGTCTGCCAAACAAGCCGTCGCGCGCCGAGCATGGAGTTCAGCCTTTAGGCTGTCTGGTTTCCGGGAAAGGTACGGTCAAGAAAGCCGACAGCCTAAAGGCTGAACTCCATGCTCCTTCTTCTTGATGTCTATAGCTTCGCACTTCTGGAATTTCAGCCCTGCTTTTCTTCAGACGTGCCGGGCAATTGGCCTTGCGTATCTGCCTCTGTGTAGACAGAGATGGCGTAGCGGAGTTCTTCATCAATATAACGATTGATAATCCGCGTCGCCTCGACATAGGTCTTCAGGCCTCCTATTGGTGCCAAAATCATGCCCGTGGCCAGATGATCAAGCAGGATGATTCGCAGAAGCGAGATTTCGCAAACCAGATCGCGCGCACGGTAACCTTGCCGGTAGCGCGTGTAGACGTGAACACGACCTTCGCGCGTGTTTGCCGCCTGTGGCATTTGCCCGACGCGCAGCAGGTTGCAAAGCTCTTCGATTATAAATGGGACGTGGTCTCTCAAGCCATTATCCGTGAAGCCTTCGTCAGAATGAATGCGCGGGTCGTTGCGGACAGCTTCGATCCATTCGCTGACGATGTCGCGATTTTGGGCCTGAACCAGGTCTGCTAAGTCGGGGAGTGTCATAGCGTACCTCTAGATGGTTGGTAATAAGAACTTAGGTAACAAGTGGCGCGAGTACGTTACTTGTGCGATTGCGCCAGCGGTTTGCTAGTGGGTAGTGGATCAATCCGGTGGGATGAATTCGGCGACGAATGTCCGACAAACTTCAGTTTGTCGTTGTTTGCGAGACCGCGACAAACTGAAGTTTGTCGGACATCCCACCCGGCTCCGCCACTACCTGCTAGTGCAATGACATTAAGTTAGAGAGCGCGCCCGACCGTCCGGCAAGCTGCCAGCTTGTCGGGGTCTCGGTAGGTAACATTTTCGGAAGCACTCGACAAGCTGGCAGCTTGTCGGACATCGCTAGCGACCATTCAAACACGTCCTGCCCTTCGGCTTTGGCACCCGGCAAGCTGGCAGCTTGTCGAATATCGCGAATATCTGTATTTCGATGAATTATGTTACTACAAGAT
>JBBQVH010000208.1:0-7144 GCA_038211695.1 Blastocatellia bacterium
GATCGCACAGGTTTGATCGTTCACTCTGGTGTAGAAGTAGTAATAGTTCTTCGTGCGCGACTGTCTGCCATCGCCGCCATAATCCGGTGTTGGTTTCGTGTGCCAGATCAGGTTGTTGATCTCGACGAAGGTGCTGGGAAAGCGCCCGGTCTTTGCGTTGTAAAGGCGAAGGTCCTTCGTAAGCTTTTCGATCTGCGGCTGCGGCATATTCACCTGCCAGTCGCGGAAGAGCGTGTACACGTGCCAGCCGTAACTGCCGACGGCGAGGATCGCGCATAGAGCCAGCATCAGGTAAGTGGCTTTCAATTTGTTCAACTTCAATTCAGGTTTCGGCATCGTTTACCTTCCCTCGCGCGAGCCTGAATCAAAGAGCGGCATATGCTCTTCGTCCAGTGAAACCGGATCGTACTCCGGTTCAAATCTCAACTCTTGCTGGGCCGAAGGCTTTGCACTGGCCATCGCGCGCGCTGCCTCCCAGCGGGAAGGTTTTGGTTTTGATGGTTGTTGCCTTGGCGGCCTTTCTGTCTCAGGTTCTTTATGATGCCTGGTCAATGCCTGAGTGATCGAAGGTTCCGTTGATTCTTTAGTTGGCAGTGTGAAGTGTAATTCCGGATCATCCACGCGCTGGAAACACATCTCACGCTCGGACAATGGCGGGTTCTCGTTCCTGGCAAATTTCGGATAGGTCAGACGCAACGGCGGCGCGTTGCTGATGATGGCAATGGCCTGTTTATATTTGGTCATCTGTCTGATCTCCCCCGCGTCCATCAGTGGTCGCCCGACTTCGGTGGTTCGTTCCTGATCAAGTTTGTTGCCGTCATGGACGTCCACCGAACTGGCCTGCAACACGGTCGTCGTCCCCAGCCTTCGCGACGCGTATTCCGCCGTGCGTTGATCCACACCGGGGAGAAAGACCATCGCGCCGACCGAACCAAGCACGGCATCGCCGCCATCGGTTCCGTACTGGCTATAAAGCTGCGCGATGTTCTGGTAGCCGAGCGCGTAGGTCATCCGACGTCCGCGCCCAACGCCCAGTGCCGCCGGAAGATCAGGAATATGGATGTTGCCGATTTCGTCTAGGTTGAAGAGCACCGGCGCGGAAGTCTCGCTTAGTTCGCCATTGCGCAAACAATCGTTGGCAAGGCCAAAGAAGGTGGACAGCACCCGCTTGTAACGCTCCGCATCGCCTTCGGGCACGATCATAAAGATCGCCGTGCCCGCTTGCCGGAGTTCGGTGAAGTCAACGAATCTGACTCCGCGCGCGGCCATCGGATTCGTGATCGGCGAGGAGATTGCCATCATATTCGGCGTGGAGAAATCGGCGCAGGCTACGCCCAAGCCAATCAGCACACCGGCTTGAAGCTTCGGCTCGACCTTGCTGAACATCCCCCAGTAGAGCGGCACTTTCGGGTCAGCCGATTTCATCATCTGTTCGTTGAGTTGCTGAAGTGACAGCGTTGAGATCAATTCCTGAATCATATGCGGCGCCGGACGCGCGTGCAGTTGATTCAATTGCAGCAGGATTGCCGTCAACGCCGCTTTCTCCGCTTCCTTCCAAAACGGATCAGCCGTCGAACGGCGGCTTTGCTCGGAATCCAGAATCATCGTCGCGACCTTGTGTGCGTACTCCGCATCGTTCTTGCAGGCGGGCAGGAAGTTCCAGCGATCCGTACGCTCCGGCTTTTGCAGATCAATCCGGTAGACGTTGCGGAAGAGATAGGCCGTCTGGTCGTAGAGTTCACCTTTCGGATCAAGCACGATCACCGAACCACTGCCTGCCCAGGCGCGCTGCCAGGTGATGAAGAACGTGGATGATTTGCCGGAGCGCGGCGGACCGAACATTG
This sequence comes from Blastocatellia bacterium, assembly GCA_038211695.1. Classification (GTDB taxonomy): domain Bacteria; phylum Acidobacteriota; class Blastocatellia; order RBC074; family RBC074; genus RBC074. The sequence goes on from JBBQVH010000208.1 coordinate 1,845, forward strand.
CTAGGTGACACGTTGAATGTTCCGGACCAAGCACAACGCTGTGCTTTCTCCCAAAGCCACCCAGCAGCAGTGTGAAAGGCGGAAGCGGTTCATCCTTACGCAGTGCTAATTTCAAATCCTTCAGCGTTTGAACATCAGCCCAGAGAGCCGAACCGTATGTCACTCGCTGATGATAGCTGTAATAAGGCAGCCAGAGTTGTGCGGCCTCGATCCAGGAGACCAGCACGGTAGTGATCCCCAGACAGTGCGCGGCGATTTCAATTTCGATCCTCAGGGCCAGCCATAGCGCCGATTTCCATAACAGCCATGCGGAAAGAAAGCCTGAAACAATCAGCAAGGCCGCTTGGCCGCATATACCCATCAAGTGCAGCGCTGCGTGGTAAGCAGGCAAATGTTGAGCCGACGCCGGACGCGGGATGTGATATTCAGCATCTATGCGCTGACAAATCTGTGTCAGCGATTTCGGCTGTCGCTGCCACCATTGGCGGAATTGACTCAGGCTATTTGTCGGCATACTGGCGCGCCCACACGTTGAGAGAGTCAATCTCTTGCGGCGTGAATTGGCGTTCCCGCAATGGCTCGATGCTCCAATTCAATGCCGCAACCTCTGCAGGTGAGGCGAACGGCTCAGGCGGTTTGACGCCTTCTGTTCTCTTCGCCACAAGCAGCAACGCGCCGGAATTATCGTCGCCGTCCGCCGAAAGTCGCGTGATCAATGCCGGGCCGTCGAGTTGCTCACGGCCAATGGAGACAACTTCCAATCCCAGCGGCTGCGGGCGGAAACGCACATAGATCGTTGCGTGATCGGAAGCCAGCACACCCTTACTTGCAGTTCGATGGATGCCCGGAGGAAAGAGATTACGCGCAAGCATCAGGTCTAACAGTGCATCAACGCTTGTAATGCTTCGGTTGCTCATTTGCTCGTTCACGGCAATCAGCGCCAGCCCCATCAACACACCGGTTGCTTCGCGCACTCGCAAAGCCATTCGAGCCACTTCGCCATCTGGCAGGTTCGACGCACTGGCTGTTTGTGATGATGCCGATGCGGAAGCCTCAATCACCGGATCGGCAATTTCCACGCGAGCTTTGACGCGATAGCTGCGAGCATTTAGCCAACCTGCCACTAGCATTCCGGCAATTACGATTACTACCGTCGCCATAACGATGATCGGCGGCGATGGACGCCAACGCTTTCTTTCGGTCTTCATATGCTGCTCTCCTCAAGTTCACCAATCCTGGCATCAATTTCTACATTCGGCGCTTCCATAATCGCTTCAACTCGCGCCAACGACTTACGCAGGTTCTCCAAATCCAGATGCCGCTTGGCGAGAAAGCAGAGATGCGATTCAATCTCGTGGATCCTCAAGTCTTGATGCCCGGCATTGGCGAGTGTGCGCATCAAGGCGATGGATTCACGCAAACCTGGTTTATCAACGATCCCCGGCAAGCCGCGAATCGCATTGATAAGTTTGACCATCTTCAGAAGCATCAGGCGCGAGGCTTGCGGGCATCTCGCCCTCAGAATGCCTGCTTCTTCGCAGAGCGTCGGCGCGGGCAGCCAACTGTAAAGACAGCGCGAACGCATTGGCGAAGACAGGTCGTGGCGTTGATCGTTTGAGAGCAAAATCACGACAGGCCAGCGTGCCTGATCACGCACGCCAATTTCGCCGTAGCGCGGGACGTGGGCGTACCCACGCGCGAAAAGCTGCAGCAGCATGTCCTCGATCTTCTCGCTCACTTTGTCGAACTCATCGCAGATCAGAATCGGAATGATGTCGTTCTGCGCTGCTCGTTCATAAGCGGCGAGTGCTTCACCAAGAATCAAAAACTCGCGCGTCCATTGCCCGGCGCAGGCTTCTTCAAAGCTTTTCCCTATCGCTACAGCCTGTCGCACCGATTGCGTTTGTGCCTCACTGTCCCAGTCATAGAGCACATCTGCGAGAGTGAGACCTTCCATACCCTGCAAGTAAAATACCGGCAGATTACAGGCTTCGGCCAGGCTTTCAGCCAGGGCCGTCTTCCCGCCACCACGAGGCCCTTCGATCAGCCAGGGCAAACCGCTCCGTAGGACGTGGGATAGATCGCGGAGCATTCCACTCTGGATGACGTAGCCTGTGGTGTGCAGCAAATCGGCAATGGTTTGTTCGCCGCTTTCTACCAAGAGACTGCGTGGATTGATGACCGGCAGATTCGGATTGTTCGCTTGCATTCGGATTCACGGCTTTCGCGCTTCAATCTCATTGAGTACAGCCTGCGCCACCTGTTGAAATTCAGGACTCATCCTCGGCAAGGCTGCGCGAATGCGAGCCGGATCGGCTTCCGTCATCAACTCGACAAGTTCGTCGTCGGTCAGATTTCCCTCTTTCACGCCAACCTCGGCAAGATACGGACTTGAGGCTTCAGATTCTGGCAACGTCGTAACCAATACAAATCCGACAGTCCCGGCAGCGACTTCGACAAAGTTGCGATTCTGATCTGATTGACCGTTAGCCCCGGTTGTAGAACGGTAAGTCCCATAAGGATCGGTAGCGACGATCACCGCTGAGCTACGGCGATTCAAAATGCTTGTGCCGATCTGTATTCCGGCCTGTGCCGCGCGGTCCAAGACTTTTACCCAGACAGGCGATACCTGCCTCTGTTTGCCGCGCAATCCCGCGCCGCCGTCATTTCCGAGGGCTTCTCCTTCTAGTTTGGTGAACGCTTGTGAATTGGGGTCAATGTATCCCTTGATCTGCAGATAAGCGCGATCCAGATTGCCGCCAACCACGTTGCCGATGAAGACCGTTCCTCGCTTGAGTTGCCAATGTTCCGTTTTAAGATCGCGAACAAGCTCCAGCCTGGCCAGCGATCCGATGCGCAACGTGTAAAGCACACCCATCAAGCGAACCGGTAACATCGCGCCAAAGTTCGGTTTTGATGTGCGTTTGGTCAAGCGGGGCCCTTGATCGCCCTCAGATTTTTGGTTGGGTGGTTTTGGGGGTTGGGTTTTTAGAGGGAAATCAGATGAAACCGTTTTCACAACGGCCCCTGCGTTCTCTACCGAAGGCGCTGTCGTTGCATAACGAATTGACCGAACATAATTGGATTTGGCCAACGCTCCGGCAGTTGAGTCCGATGGCGTCTGCGCGACGGTGTTCGTCTTTGCAAGGGAATCAACCACCTGGCCATTCTGCTTAAGACCATCCTGCCTTTGGGCCAACAGTGCTTCTGGCGGCGGTGCAAGAGTCGCGGATATGCCAGGCTGGATTGGCGCGGTGACCTTTTCCCCCTTCATTTCAGACACCTCAATCGTCGGCGGTTGCCCCGAAGCATTGTTCACAACTTCAGCGTTTGGCGAAGGGATCGTGACTGGACCAGTCAATGAACTGCTAATTGAGTCAAACGCAGCCTGTTTGATGTCCTTACCACTCGATACTTTCTCCGTCAGTTTTTTATTCGCCTTAAGATCAACGGTCTTTTCCCGCATCAGGTAATAAGCGCCGAAGCAAGTGATTGCCGCCAGGATCAATAGCGCCAACAGCGACACCACAAAACGTTTGCGGCGGCTTCCGCGCGCCTTCTCCTGTGGAAGTTTGATACCCTCATCAAGTTCGGACAGGCTTGGCGGCATCTCCTGATTTGCCTGAACATCAGTTCGATTCTCATTCATTGCTCGATCCTCCTATCGCTTACCCATTGTTAATTCCATCGTGACAGGTTCATCCGCTGCATTGATCTGCGCGACAGCAACACCGAGTCGCTGCTTTGCCCCGATCACTGGCGCCTCATAGGTGATGAAATAATGCGCGGTCTGTTTTGGCGCGATCATTCCATCAGTGACGGAACTATTGACCTTCAAGCGTGTGACCGGCTCAAACTGAAGGACGCGCCCTTTGTCGTCCAGTGTTTGGATTTGCAATTCGGGGTGGCCGGGCACAATCTTGATCGCTGCATCCAACATGTTTCGGACTGTAACTGCGACTTGTTGATGATTGGCGTCAACGATGCGCGACTGAATCGCGATCTTCAGCCCGTGCTGAGACTTGCTCCATTTTTCTTTGCCCTGAGGGAAGACAGCTTCAAATTGCACGGTCTGGGCTTCTGTCGTTTTCTTTGACACACCCCCGTTCGTCGGACTTGTAGCCTGTGCCTGTTCTTTTTGCGTAGAGGGGATGATTGCCGGCGAATTTTGCGCTTGCGGTTGAGGCGGTGAGTCCGTCGGAATTCGGATTGACGAAACCGGCGGCTTGCCTGTTGCATTAGCCTCTCGCCTGTCCAGGTTGATTGCCAGCCCCGCCGTTCGTCTGGCGTTGGCAATGGCGTCACGGTCATACATCACCACGCAGCGATGCGCATTCCGCTCGATGTTGTTCACCGGGTAGAGAAGAAACGTCACGACCATCCCTGAATTCATTTGCACAATGATCGAGGTCGCTGGCGATAACGCTTTTCCTCCTTCCGGGGATGGCACAAATCCGATGCCTGCACGAATCACGAAGAAGCGGTCCGTTTCCTTGGTCGGCGAATCCTCAATCGTCACCAGATCGGGGTTACCGGGATTGATTGCAAAAAAACGATCACTCGCGGGAAACTCCACCAACGCAACGCTGTTCTGCGCCAAGCCCAACCGAATGATTGGATTTTCGTTGCCTCGCACCATCACGCTGACTTCGCCTGACAGGTACTGCGGCAAAGGATTGTTGATGACCGCAACCGGCTGGACAGGAGATGTTTTCTTCTCCTGTTTCTGTCGTTTCTCACGTCGTGATTGCGCGGCAATCGGCAATGTTAATGATGAGCTTGCCAAGGTCAGCGCGAGCGTCGCGCCAATGATTCGAGTCCATTTGTTCATCACTTCATCTCCTAAAGGTTGATGTTTAATTGTCAATTCAGCTCCTTGTAATCAATCGCCGCGACCAGAAAGCCTGTGCGCCGATTGACGTCGTTGCGTCCTGCCGGATCAGCCACAAGTTTGACGGTCAATTGCAACTGCTTTGTCTCTTGCAGACTCGAGTTATTGATTACTTTGGTGATTTCCTGTTTGCCGATCACACGTAACGTGAAAGGATCAAGCCTATCAGTCGAGACATCCTGCGCTGACCAGATCGCTTGCCAGGACTCCGCACGTTGTTTTTCAAGGATGTGCTGCTCTTTCAGGTAAGCGGCGAACTTCGCTGCCGATTGCGGAATCATCATCTCCAAGGTGGCTTTCAAATCGGTGGCGCGCGTGGCGGGATTGACGGCGTAAAGCAACCGCACGTACTCGCCGACGAGATACTTCTTGTCGGCGTCACCCACTCTGTCCGGCATCATCTTCACCG
>JBBQVH010000209.1:0-7115 GCA_038211695.1 Blastocatellia bacterium
ATACTCTTATCCATGTTATAGCCAGGAATTTATCGAGTGGGTCATAACTTCCTACGAGAAGGATGCTAGTTTTTTCGATAGCGCAAAAGCAGACTACCTAAAAGATAAAAGATTATCCTCGTCAAATAACGACTAGACTCCATTCGCGCCGAATTAGCTTGTTCGGCGATTGGTGTTAGAAACAGATACAAACAGCAGCAAAACAAAGGAGACGCGACTATGGCAACTTGGGCTATTGCATATGACTTGGACGTAAAAGGAATGAGAACAGCAGGTTATACTAAAAGCCAGGTAACACAATTCTACAACAACGTTAGGAGTTGTCTGGCACAGCACAACTTTGAAAAGCAAAAGCAACTCAGCATTTACACAAGTAAAACAGATAATTCAATTGCTGATGCATTCCAAGTCTGTGTCACATTGAAAACTATTACGGACACTAACAAATTTGTGAAGCGCTTTCATCTATTTCGCATTGAAGATTTCAATGATTTGTTGCCATTGGTTGCTGATGGCCGAACATCAGCAGAAAAGGACGTTATCGAGGAAGAAATTGAAGAGCTTTACCCGGAAACGGAAGAAGTGTTTGCTTAAGAGTTTGTTAGCAAACGCCCAGACCCCCACATAGATAACGGATCAATCCAGCCAAGCTTTACCGAAGTGCTCAGTGCTTTGATGGAGCAGGTGAAAAGGAGCCGCTCAACCCTTACGGTGATCTTACTGCTGGAGGCAGTAGGCCATGCAGCTTTCGGCTCAATATTTCTAGTCATCGAGAAAGCAATATGGTCAGGAAACGAGCATTTCTGTTTGCGTCGCTATGCCTTTCACTCGCGATGGCTGAGAGCATTCTTGTTCGGTCCGACGACCCAAGGTCGTTTGTTGTCGGTCAGCAGAGCGGCAGCCTCTCCTTCCAGAATGTAAAAGTAGGCGATGAACGCGAGGTCGGCGGCGTCAAACTCCGCTGGTGTCCGCCGGGCCGCTTCGTGATGGGCAGTCCGCCGGATGAGCCGGAGCGTCGTCCCGACGAAGCACAAGTCGAAGTCCGATTGACCAAGGGCTTTTGGATGGGCAAGTACGAAGTGACGCAAGGGCAGTGGAAGCGGGTGGTCGGCGAGTTTCCACAGAAGCAGCCACTGGGAGAGGGCGACAATTTCCCCCTCTGTTGGGTGAACTATGCCGAGGCCGAAGAGTTCTGCAAGAAGCTAACCGAGCAAGGCTACAAGTCTGGTGAGTTGCCAAGCGACTGGGAGTTTCGGTTGCCGACCGAAGCGCAGTGGGAGTACGCCTGCCGGGCCGGGAGCCAAACCGCGACTTCGTTCGGGGCTAGCTTGAGCAGCAAGCAGGCGAACTTCAACGGCGGAAAACCCTACAACCTGGCGCAAGAAGGGCCAGCTTTGAAAAGGGCCACTGCTGTCGGAAGCTACCCCGCCAACGCCTGGGGCATGTACGATATGCACGGCAACATCTTCGAATGGTGCCGCGATTGGTACCATGCACAATTGCCCGGCGGCGACGATCCCGATTTGTCCGCACGCAAGGGCGTGGCGAACCGCGACGGCACCTTCTCCCGCGCCCGAAGAGGCGGAGCTTGGGACGATGACGGAAAATACCTGCGGTCGGCTTTCCGCCTGAGATACGAACCTGATCGGCGAGCAGATCACATTGGCTTTCGTGTCGTCGCTGTTCAACGGTAGAAGGCCAAAAAACTACTTTTATCCAATTGGAGGAATTTATGGCTGAACTGAAAACAAAACTCAATGATGCTTCCGTGGATGACTTTCTGAATGCGATCAAGGACGAACAAGTCCGCCAGGACTGTTGGGCGATTACGGAGATGATGCAGCAAGCCACCAAAGCTGAGCCGAAGATGTGGGGCCCAAGCATCGTTGGGTTTGGCAGCAGGCGCTACAAATATGCCACCGGGCGCGAGGGCGATTGGATGCAGGTCGCCTTTTCTCCGCGCAAACAGAACATCACGCTTTATATCGCAACAGGGTTTGAGGAGCGCGATGATTTGCTAGCCAAGCTCGGCAACCATTCCTGCGGCAAGGGCTGCGTTTACATCAAGCGGCTTTCGGATGTGCATCTGCCGACGCTCAAAAAACTGATCAAGGCTTCCGTCAAGCACGTGGTCAAAACCAACCCGCCGGAAAAGAAGTAATCACCAGTATCTTCAGAAAACGCGCATGGGCAATGAGTCAATCCAGCAAAAATTCACCGCAGCGCTTGATGCGCTGATCGAGCAAATCAAAGAAGACCGCGCGATCCTGGCGGCGATTCTCTGCGGCAGCCTGTCGTATGACGCGGTGTGGGCAAAGTCCGACATTGATCTGGTGTTGGTGACGATTGACGACAAGAAGGTGGACTCCGGCAGCCTGTCGCTATACGCGGACGGCGTGAACATTCACGCGCTGCTTTTATCGCGTACGGAGTTTCGCCGGACGGTCGAAGGTTCCGCCAGCAATTCGTTCATGCATTCCTTTCTGGCCAAAGGACGGTTGCTTTATACGTACGATCAGACGATTGCCGATTTGTTTGGCCGACTTCAAAACATCGGCGAACGCGATACGCAATTGCAATTGCTGTGCGCAGGCTGCGGCGCGCTACCGGCGATCTACAAAGCTCACAAATTTTTCATCACGCGTGCTGACTTGGATTACACCGCGCTGTGGATTCTTTATGCCGCGACGCCACTGGCGCAGGTCGAAGTAATCGGCGCGCGCCTGCTGGCTGACCGCGAAGTTATCTTGCAGGCGATGAAGTTGAATCCGGCGTTCTTCAAAACGATTTACGCCGACCTGCTCAACGCCAAAAAGACGAAGAAAAATGTACAAGCGGCGCTCGACGCGGTTGACGCTTATGTTGCTGAGCGCGCGGCGAAACTGTTCGCTCCTGTAATTGAACACCTACGCGAAGTTGGCGAGGCGCGCTCTTGCACCGAGATCGAAACTCACTTCAAACGGAATTTCAACGTGGAAGGCATCACAACAGCCTGTGAATACCTGGCGGATCAGGGGTTGATCGGCAAGGCTTCGACGTCTGTCCGTCTGACAAAAAAGAGCAATGTCGAAGTACAGGAACTCGCATTCTTTTCCTTGGGAGGGCAAGAGAATGGATTCTAAAGCGGCAACGAAGATTCTATTCATTGGCAACAGCTTCACTGCACGAAATAATCTTCCCGACCTTGTCGCGCAATTGGCCGCTGCGCGTGGCCAGCAGTTACAACATCAACTGATCCAGACAGGCGGAGCCTCATTGCGCATGCATTGGAACAAGGGAGAGGCGCAGCGGGCAATTGAGCAAACCCGCTACGATTACGTTGTGCTGCAGGAGCAAAGCACCTTGCCGCTGAAGAACCCACAACGCTTTCACGAGAACGTTCGCCTTTTCGATCAAGCAATCAAGGCTGCTGGGGCAAAGACGGCGTTGTATTTGACGTGGGCACGCCAAAACGCGCCAGAGACGCAAGCCGCAATCACTGACGCCTACACGGCCATTGGGGAAGAACTTGGCGCGAGAATCATTCCCGCCGGAATCGCGTGGGAGAATTTTCTCCGCAAACAACCTTCTCTTCCGTTGCACGATAAAGACCAGAGCCATCCCGCTCTTGCCGGTTCATATCTCGCAGCCTGCGTTTTCTTCGCCGTGTTGTTCGGCGAAACTCCAGTCGGCATTGCCAGCGACCTGAAGGGACTGACACAAACAGAAGCAGAACTGTTGCAAAAGACAGCGTGGGCGGCTGTGACTCCCGTCCGACCGACGAAGTAGAGAAACATAGAGGCGTAGGAATTCAGCTTTCTTTCTCCGGAGGAATAGCAAGATGGAAGTAGCGGCCACCAACAAAATCCAGCGTATGATCCAGCCTGAAGAGTTGAAGAAAAACGAACCGCTGAAATGGGCGACGGGAAAAGGCACGGACGTTTGGAAACTGTTTTGCGCCTGTATCAACGGCGATTTGAAAGCCGTCAAGCGGCTGCTGAAAAAAGACCCTTCATTGGCGCGCACGCATTACAGCTATCGCACGCCGATCTATTTTGCCGTGCGTGAAAATCAGGTCGCCGTCGCAGCTTGCTTGCTGGAACACCGTGCCGACCCGCTCAGTTTAGCAGTGAGTGATAGTCTGCTGAACATTTGCCGCGATCGAGGGTACGTGGAAATGGCAAAGCTGCTGGAAGAAAACTTCGCCAACAAGCAGGGCGCTTCACCCAAAGGAGAAGCAGTCGCCGAAGCCATACGCAAACATGATCTGACAACTGTGCGAAGCCTGCTCGACGCCAACCCGGAACTCTTGCAAGCCGGAGACGGCGCGTCCAATCAGCCAATTCATTGGGCGGTGATGACGCGGCAACCGGATGTCATTGACGAACTGCTGGCGCGCGGCGCCGACATCAACGCGGCACGTTTTGATGGCGCGCGCCCGATTCAATTGACCAATGGCGATTACACCTTTCGTGGCTGGCGTGATGTACCATCAGATTGGCCGGTCACGCCCGCGCAGGTACTCGCGCATTTGCGTGAACGCGGCGCGTACGTGGACATCAACACCGCCGCCAGCATCGGCGATTTGAAGCGCGTCAAAGAATTGCTGAAAAAAGACCCGACGCTTGCCAATCGCGTTTCAGAATATGTCACTTATTACATCGGTTCTGGATCGCCGTTGAAAAACGCTGCGGCGCGCGGCGATCTTGAAATCGTGAAGCTGTTACTGGAACACGGCGCTGATCCGAACCTGCCCGAAGAAGGTATCGCACCGCGCGGCCACGCCTTGCATTCGGCTGTTTGCAACGGCCATATCGAAATCGTCAAACTGCTGCTGAAACATGGCGCTTACCCAAATGTGGAAGTCGAAAGCTCCGCCGACACCCTGAGCGCCGCGCTGGGCGAAGCGGGTTACAGCACTGAGCGCAATCGGCAGATGGTTGAACTGCTCTGTTCGCATGGCGCGGCGCGCGCGGTGCATCTTTTGGCGTATTCCGGAGATGTCCATACTGCCGCGGCGGTCTTCGCGGCTAATCCGGCAATGGCTGATAATCCCGAAGCGCTCGCCAATGCCGCAGGAGAAGGCCAGGAAGCCTTTGTGCGTTTGATGCTTCGTTATCAGCCCGACCTGCCCAAACGCCTTGTCTTCCCCGGTTGGTCAGTCGGCGCCAAAACGCGCGAATTAAATGAACTGCTGTTCCAGCACGGTATGAATCCAAGCCAGCCGGACTGGCTGCGCATCACGCCGCTGCACCACCTTGCCGGAAAAGGCGACGTGGAAAAGGCGAAGCTATTCATCGCGCACGGTGCCGATTTGCACGCGCGCGACGAAGACATTTGTTCAACACCGCTGGGTTGGGCGGCGAAGTCCGGCCAGATGGAAATGGTCAAACTACTGCTCAAACACGGCGCGAAAACGAACCTGAAGGATGATCCGAAATGGGCAACGCCCTTGGCTTGGGCGACGCGTCGCGGACACAGCAAAATCGTCGTGCTGTTGAAAAAACACGGCGCGCACTAAATTCACTACATCGAATTGCGGAATCTGCGTTCTTTTTGTGTATGCCATTCGCCGGCATCTTATTCGCAAGGTCGTTAACATAGATGGGAGTGAATATGCCTGCTGAGAAAGATTTTGATCGTGCACTGGCGCGGCGATTTATCGAAGACGGGTTTATCAGGCTCGATCAGGCCTTCCCTCCGAAATTGGCTGAGCAAGGCCGTGAAATTTTGTGGCGCGATCTTGGCTGCGATCCTGACAATCCAGAAACGTGGCGGCAGCCGGTAATTCGTCTGGGGGATTACGGACAGGAGCCGTTCCGTCAAGCGGTAAACACGCCAAAATTACACGCCGCCTTTGACCAGCTTATTGGCCCAGGTCGCTGGCTGCCACGATCCAGCCTGGGCACTTTTCCTATCCGCTTTCCCTGCCCCGATGACCCCGGCGATGCGGGTTGGCACGCCGATGCAAGCTTCGCAGGGGATGATGGTTCTTGGCGGCTCAACTTGAAATCCGAGGGGCGCGCTTTGCTGATGCTCTTTCTCTTCTCTGACGTGGGCGAAGATGACGCGCCGACACGCATCCGGGTTGGTTCTCACCTGGATGTCCCACGGCTTCTGGGACTCGCAGGAGATATTGGATTGTCATACCTGGAACTTGCCGAGAAGTTTGACCTATCCGCAGAGCGGCCACTCGCATTTGCGACTGGCAAGGCTGGAACTGTTTATCTCTGTCACCCATTTCTCATCCACGCGGCTCAGCCCCACAGGGGCACAACGCCTCGTTTCATGGCGCAACCGCCGCTCTATCCGGCGGAACCATTGCAGCTTTTTCGCGACGATGGCAGCTATTCACCAGTTGAGATCGCTATTCGCCTAGGGCTGGAATTGCAGAGTAAGAGCGGCCCGGAAAACGAGAAAAGTCTTGGCGCATGATTTTCAAGATACAACGGCAGTACTTGAGGAAACTACGGAATGGCTTCTAAAAGGAATGAAAAGAGAGTGAAGGCTTTGAACTCGAAGACCCAGGCGATGATCAGGTCTACGGCGCGATTGGCCCAACCCGTGTGAGTGTACGGCGTCAGCATTTGTTGAAAGAGCGAGACGCGGAAGCCGACTTCCGGATTGACCAGCAACACGCCCAGCAAGGCCGCGCCGCGCAACGCATCCAGCGCCACGACGCGGTCAGCCACAGGTTGCATGGGTTCTGACAAAGCGGAATGGTTCATCCAATGAAGCGCAAGGCCAGATACGGAATCAGGTTGAAGAACAGGACAGCGAGTTTATAAAACACGATCCCGGCAAAATTGATGGCGTCGAACTGTTCGGCGGAGAGCCGAAAGACCCGGCCCGACCACCGGTACAGCCACTCGTGCGGTAGAATGAATAACAGACCCCACAGCGCCAGCAGCGCGAAGTTCATGATTGTGCAGTACAGCAAAACGGAACGTAGTTGTTCGATGTTCATCTGAAAGTTCCTCCTCAACAAGGTATGGCTAAGAGCCTATCTCTAAAGCTGCCCAATGCATATAGTGCGTAGACAGGAGGTTAAATTATATGGCGGAAGCGCAGGTGAGCCAGAAGTCTATGCAGAAAGAGGTCCAAAGTTGGGAACTCTCAGATGAGCTTTGGGAACA
>JBBQVH010000210.1:0-7059 GCA_038211695.1 Blastocatellia bacterium
GTAGTGGTTCATGTGGGGGAGATGTGTCAGTAGCCCGACCGTGAGGGAGGGCCGCCGTACGCCACGCCAGCCCTTGCTCACGCGCGGGCTACTGACACGTGGTTGCATCGTGCTCTCTCTCTTCACTGAGCCACTACCAAATATCCAAGCATTCGAGTTGTTTTCGGAGAATCCGATTGTGGGGCAATATTTATTGCAGTGCTGGATACTAATGATGGAAGTGTGCCGGTATCCATTCGCATAAGAAACGCCACAAAAGCTTGCCCCAACCAATCAAAATGTAAGATGTGGCTATTTACTGGCACAGATGAAATGGCTACAAAGAGTCCTGAATTATGGGCCGCTCTTATTAAAGCACGTCAAGCTAGATTTGAGCACGGTCAGTCAGGTTGATAGAGCCTGATTTACCTGAGTGGTAGATAACCAAGGCCAGTGTAGAAGGAACAAAACCTAGAGATGAAAGTTTTTTCCATATTCAAAGGAGTTGCATCATGAAACGCTTCCTCGCACCAACAATCACCGCCATCTCACTCTTCACGCTCGCTGGCACTCTGCTTTTTGCCCAACAGCCGCAACGCCAGCTCACGCCTGAACAGCAGGCGCAGTTGCAAGCGCAACAGGCTGCCACGCGCGAAGATCATCAGCGGATGATGAAGCTGCTCAACATCACCGAGTTGCGGCCCGGCGCGAACGGCAGCAACAAGGACGCGCCCAATTACGCCAACTACGACGAATCAAAAGTGAAACCGTATTCGGCGCTGCCCGACCCGCTGGTTTTGAAGAATGGCAAGAAAGTCACGTCGGCCAAGGTGTGGTGGAATCAGCGGCGCGCCGAAATCGTCGAAGATTTCGACCGCGAAGTTTATGGCCGCATGCCTAAAGTCACGCCCAAAGTGAAGTGGGAAGTCGCCAGCACGACCAACGAAGTGAAGTACGACGTGCCGGTTGTCACCAAACAGCTTACCGGCCACGTAGACAATTCATCGTACCCGGCGGTGACCGTGGATATAAAGCTGACGCTGACTACGCCGGCCAATGTAACCGGCCCGGTGCCGGTGATGATGGAATTGATGTTTCAATTGCCTCCGCGTCCGGCGAATGCGCCGCCGCCGCCAGCACAGCCGGGAACTCCGTGGCAGCAACAGGTGCTGGCGAAAGGCTGGGGCTACGCCACACTGGTGCCAACCAGCGTTCAAGCCGACAACGGCGCAGGCTTGACGGCTGGCGTCATTGGCTTGGTCAACAAAGGACAATCGCGCAAGGTTGACGATTGGGGAGCGTTGCGCGCGTGGGCTTGGGGCGTCAGCCGCGCACTGGATTATTTCGAGACCGACAAAGCCGTCAACGCCAGGATGGTCGGCTTGGAAGGCCATTCGCGCTACGGCAAGGCGACGCTGGTGGCAATGGCTTACGAGCCGCGCTTGGCCGTGGCCTTCGTCAGTTCCTCCGGCGCGGGCGGGGCCAAGATTCATCGCCGCAATAACTACGGCGAGACGGTGGAGAACGTCGCCGCGCCGAACGAATACCACTGGATGGCGGGCAACTATCTGAAATACGCCGGGCCGCTGACGGCGAACGACCTACCGGTGGATTCGCACGAACTGGTTGCGCTGTGCGCGCCGCGTCCAGTGTTCATCAGCGCGGGGGCACTGAATGGAGATGGTTGGGTAGACGCCAAAGGCATGTTTCTGGCAGGCGCATACGCCGGGCCTGTGTACAAACTGCTGGGCAAGCGGGATATGGGAACGACCGAATTCCCTGCGATTGAAACTACACTGATAGACGGCGATGTAGCGTTTCGCCAGCACAGCGGCGGTCACACGCCCGCCCCGAACTGGCCGACGTTTCTGACCTTCGCCAGCCGCTACATCAAAAGGCCACAGCTTGCGAACAAGTAAACAATCAGAAGCCTGAAGCCGATGAATTTGAGTAAGTCCAATTCATCGGCTTCACTTTTTGTAGCAGAAAATTTCTCCCCGGAAGAACAGGACGATTCGTGATTGCAGAAGCCTCAGCAAACGCTTTAGGTTTCCTTTCGTAAAAGCTGTCAACGCTAATTTCTTGACCGTATTTACAGCGCTTTGCTAGTATCGCCGCGCTTTCAAACAATCCCCACAAAGATTTATCAAACGTGAGCAAGGGACGGCCCGGGCAATACGCCAGATTGGACTGAAGAAATGAAGTGCGAAAATTGCGGAACTGAACTTGTCGGAGCAGCCATTGTTTGCCGCCAGTGCAATCACAACAACGCGCAAGGCCGCGTCAGTCAATGGCGCGCGCGCCGCACAGGCGATTTGCAACAACCACCTTCGTCTTTTACATCTGGCATGCCTGGCGCGTCAGGCGCGTTAGGCACGCGCGGCCTTTCACCGTTGTCCGAAACACCAAAGCCGGAAAGCACACGTCCGTTTTCCAGAAATTCAAAACCGCTTGAACCGATTAAACCTGCGCCCGTTCCCTTCGAACCCAGAATTCAAATTAATCACGCGCCTCCCAGACCTCTGGCAAAATCGCCATCCTCTGCTGCCGTGGAAACCGAAGCGCAATCGGGCGATGATCAAAATCCGCCGTGGCGCGCACAGTTGAAAGAGAAAGTGAGACAAGCGCGCGATCGCAAAACAGCCGGCGCAAATTCTTTTGAAGCCGAGCCTGATGAAGTGGATTTGGATCCAAATCCGATTGTTGAATCCGCGCTCCGGCGCATTCAATGGGCAAAACATAAACCCTCCGCGATGGCTGCGCCCCGCGTCGCCCGGCATGGTTCCAGCGCCGCGGCGTTGGCCAGAAAGGAAGAGTTCGAGCCGGAACCGCTGGCCGATGACGAACCGCAAGCATCGCAAAAAGCGAATTCCTGGCAAAAAGCGCAATCAGGCATTGAGGAGGCGGCAGAAGCGAAGACCGCGCCGAAGCCTGCGGTTCGCGCCGCGCCGGCATTCAATAATCCAATGCTGGCGCGCAAGCCAATAACAGCACCGGTCAATCACACGGACACAACTTCCCTACCCGTACGTCCGGCAGCGCCTGTTGCAAAGCCTAATACTGCGCTTAATATGCAGGCAGAAGCCCGTGTTCCGATCAAGCCTGCAATGCAGCCTGCGGGCAAACCAGCCATCGTGACTGAAACAATTCCGGTTGCCGAAAACAAGACTGCCGAACCAAAATCCAGAGTCACCGGCGAAATCAAAGCTCTTGCTACATCATTGGCCGCGCCAAAACCGCAGCCGGACAAATCCTCGCCTGCGCCTGTTCAGTCGCCCCGCCACGCCGTGGCGACAGAAGTTGTGGGACTGCCTAGAACAACAGGTTCGCTAAAATCCGCTCGGCCACGGCCCGCGAAACTGTGGGTGCGCACGCTGGCCGGAGCATGCGATTTTGAATTGGTTGCAGTGGCCTTCCTGCCGCTGTTCGCTTCGTACGCCACGCTTAACACCTCGCTCGGCAGCGAATCGTTTGCGATCCTGTTTTTCCTGCTGGCGACGCTGACCTTCTGCTATCAGTTTTTGATGCTGACAGTGGCTGGCCGAACCACGGGCATGGCTTGTCTGAAATTGCAGATCATCAATGTTGCTGGCGGTGACAAACCGATTTCCGGCACGCAGAAGTTCGCGCGCGCCGTTGCCGCGACCGCCGCGTTCCTGTTGCCACCACTCAACCTGATCGTGATGCAAGCCAACGATCATCGCTACAGCCTGCCTGACCTGCTCTCCGGCACAACGCTGGTTGAGAAGTAATCCGAGCACCTCGATTCCGCACGAATCCAATGGACAACTTTCTGCTGCAAGCCATCGCCAACGAGCTTGAATCGCTGCTCGTCGGGCAGCGGTTGGGCAAGGTCTATCAACTGAACACAACGGACGCGGCGTTCGACCTGCGATTACGCGACGGACGCTGGCTGGTGGTTTCGACCGATCCCGCGCGGCTGGCGCTTTACCTGACCACACGCCAGCCCAAACTACTTAGCGAAGAATTCAGGTCCGACACGCAGTTCGTTTCGCTGGTCAAAAAATATCTGGGGAACGCCAGGCTGCTGGCGACGGCCAAGGTGGGGTATGACCGCGTGGCCAGTTTTGATTTTGAAGCCGAAGATGACGACGGACGCACGATGCGGCGCAAACTGGTGGTGTTATTGACCGGGCGCGGAGCCAACATCCTGATCGTGGAAGGCAAGCGAGTGCTGGCGCGGCTGCGCGAAGGCGTGGGCGAATCAAGCGATGTTTACATCGAACCCGCGCCGCCCGCTGACAAGTTTGATCCATTCCTCTGCTCTGCCGCGCAGCTTTACGATTTGATTTCCGCCAGCAGTGGCGACATCGCGCTGGCCGCGCAGAAAAACTTTATGGGATTTGCGCCGGTCTATGCGCGCGAACTGGCCTTCCGCGCGCAGACCAACGACGCTGAATTGGCGCTGGGCGAATTGCTGCGCGACCTGTTCGAATCAAATCCTGTGCCCGCAATTTACTCAACGCCATCGTTGGAAGAGATCAGACGCGAGATCGGGCGCGAGGAATATAGCCTGACGCTTTCGCCCGTCGAACTGCGGCATCTCTACGCTTCCTCTTTCAACGGCTTTGCCACTGTCAATGTAGCGGCAGACGCTTATTTCACCCTGCTGGATGAACGACGGCGCTTCACCACGCTGAAACAAAAGCTCGTTTCCCAGCTCAACGCGAAGCTGAAAAAACAGCGCACGCTGGCCGCCAACTTGCGCCGCGAACGCGACGGCTTTGCCAAAGCGGAGAACTATCAACGTTATGGCGAATTGCTGCTGGCCAATCTGCACAGGGCAGTGAAGACCGATGGCAGCTTCAGCGTCACGGATTTTTATGACGAAGCCCAAGGCCAGATTGAAATCCCCGCCGCCGATAAATCAACTGCGCAAGAGGCCGCCGAGCATTACTTCAAGCTGTCGCGCAAAGCGAAGCACGGTTTGGCAACCATCAATGCGCGCTTGCCCGAAATCGAAAAAGAGATCGCTGAGTTGGAAAGCCAATTGGCGCGCCTATCAGCAGTGACTCTCGCCGAAGAGCTGAATGCCTTCTCTGCACAACCCGCAAGCCCGCAGGTCGTCCGTCAGGGCAAGCCCAAAACGCAGCCCGGCAAAAAGCCAAAAGAAGAAAAGCTGAGCGGTGTGCGGCGGTATCGTTCCAGCGACGGATATGAAATTCTGGTGGGCAGAACCGACCGCGATAATGACAACCTGACTTTGCGTATCGCGAAATCCGCTGACCTGTGGTTTCACGCTGCGGACTATCCCGGTTCACACGCCGTGTTGCGCAACCCGCAACGCAAGGAAGTTCCAATGAACTCCATTCTGGAAGCTGCCGCGCTCGCCGCCAAATTCAGCCAGGCACGCGAAAACGCCAAGGTCGCGGTGAATTACTGCGAAAAGAAATTCGTGACAAAACCGAAAGGCTTTGCGCCCGGGCAGGTACGATTGGCTTCATTCAAAACTGTGATGGTCGAGCCGCGAGAGGCAGGCGGGCGGCTGCTTTGACTTGCGCAACCAATCCAATTACTCAAGAAATCCCAAGACTTTCGCGAATGAACTTCACTGTCTCTGGCTGACGGAAGTAGTTGGTATGATGCACGTCGTTGCGCGTACCGAAATCAAAAACCTTCTCAATGCGAGTCAGCACCTTGCCATCGTCAGCTTTAAAAAGTTCCGTCATTGAACGCGTATCCACCACCAAATCATTGTCCTGATCGAAAACCAAATCAGCCCCTAAATCCATCGCGCGCTCTTTGGGTTTGACGAAAAGCTTCCAGAATTTCCAGCCGACTGGCGGCGGTTCGAAGTTCCCGATGATGGAGTTGTATTCGGGCAGGGTGCCGCTGCCCTGCTGCAAAATGCGGGAAAGTTCCAGGTTGTTGCTGACGCGCGATTGACCCGCCAAGCCAGGAATCATGGCGACCGCGGCATCAATCAGCGGCACGCTTGATCCAACGCCGGTAATGGTCGTGATCACACGAACCAGGCCGACAGCAACCGTCATAAATGGCGCGCCCACACTCGCTGCCGTACCGGCAACTTCCAGCGCGCGCCCGACGTTGGTGATGAAGTTAAGCGCGGCGCGCAGCTTCGGCGGCGAGGCCAGACTGGTTCCACCCAGTGGCGAAGCGACGGCGACGACTTTACCTGGCGTGATGCGCCCGTGATTCAACCCTTCCAGCCACCAGCGCGTGACCAGCCCGCCGCGACTGTGGCAGATGACATCAATCGTCGCGGGGCAATCGCCGAACAACCGCGCGACATCCAGTGCATTGATCACCGGGCTGACGGAAAGTGTCGGATGATTGAACGCAAAGACCGCATCGTATTTTTTATTCGCGCCTTCCAGCAGATCGGCCATTAACTTTTTGCCGTCGGCGCTCGCCTGAAATTCACCCAATGTATTTTCGGCGTTGCTGAACGTGCCGTGAACTAGGACCAGCGCGCGTTTGATGGCTTCGGGCTTATCAATCTTTTCGATCTTCTCTCCCAACACAGCCTTCTTTTCGCCGCCGCCAGCGTTGACCCACTGGACGCGGTGCAATCCTTGATTCGGCGTCAGCTTTTCATCCAGCGTCACCAGCAGACCGCCAACTTTGTTCGGTTCCAGCTTCTCAAATGCGTATTGCCTGACCACTTTGCCGGAAACAGCAGCAATGCCTGCGCGCCCCAAACGCCGTCCGCCAGCCCTGACCGAAACCGGGCGATCTTCCCAACGCAATACGCCTTCTTCTTCGATCAAGGTAATGGCATCCTGGCTGGGTGCGGCGGTTCGCGGGCGGCGGCGGCGAAAATCGCTGACGCTCGGCTCCGTCTCCGGCGTGCTTAGTTCCAGGCTGGCGGCGGCGTCATCCAAATGCTTAAGGGAATTTTCCAGCGCCGCCTGATTGGCTTCTTGTTCGTTGATTGAGGTTGGCATGGGATCCTTAGAAAATGTGGCGGGGGTTGTTTAACCGCGCGGGGGTGGGCTAAAGGGCCCGGGGGAAAAAAACGCGCCACAATCTAAATGTAACCCTACTGGGAGGGGTATCGGGCGGCCGTTGGCGCGCGCCTCGGAAAATTCCAGCAAC
>JBBQVH010000211.1:0-6535 GCA_038211695.1 Blastocatellia bacterium
GACCAGCGAAATGAAATTGCGTCCAGCCAGCGGCGTGTCTTCGATGCGCCGGGCATCCAGCGAGTGTTTGATTTCGCCGGTGGTTGTTTCAATCTGTGGTGTTTCGCCGGTGATTTCGATTGTTGCATCAACCGTTGAAACTTCCAGCTTGAAATTAGACACGGTGTTTCTGTTCAATTCGATGACGACGCCATTCTTGATGACTTTCTTGAAGCCTCTCACATCGGCAATCACGTCATAATTGCCAAGCGGCAGGAAGGACATCAGAAAATAGCCTTCCGCGTTCGTTTTGACGGAACGCGTCAGGCCGGTTTCGGTGTTCTTCGCCGTTACTGCAATCTCCGGCACGACTGCGCCGGTTGAGTCGGTGACGGTTCCGCTCAACGTTCCGGTCACGGTCTGTGCCAGTGCGGTCAGGCTCAAGCCTAACAACACGATCAGCGTTGCAAGAGCAAGGTTAGTTTGTGGACGTAACATAACTTTCCCTCCATCAGGTGGTAATAATTTTAGGGGAGGCCGGTGGCCGTCCTGGTTTTATTTGGTTGTTTGAGTTGATTTGGATTGTCAGTGGCCGAGATGGAATCCCTCAGCCGTTGGTTAGTAATCTTGTTCGCCCAATAAAGCTGCGCCATTGTGTAATGAAGATGGCGTGTGAGCAAGTGGCTTTGGCAAAAAACTTTTGCCAAAGCTTTACTGTGAGATGAGTCCTGTTGGCGATGGACGCCAGACTTCGCGCACGCGTTCCAGGTAATCACCCTGCGGGTTCAAGTCGGGCGAGGCTTTGACCGCACTGTCGTAGGAAAACAACACGAAGCCTTGCGCGCCAAGTTCGCGCGACGCCTGGATTTTTTCGATGGCACTGTCAGCGGTCTGTTTATACGCGCCGATGCCCGCCCAAATCTGTTTGCCGGACGATTGTTTGACGGCGTTGCCAATCAGTCTGCGGAAGGCTTCGGTTTCCGGCGTGTAGGCCATGGGGCAGATCACATCCAGCCAGCCCAGTCGTAACCACTGTTTCCAATCCTGGTACTTCGACCGTGCGGCGTCTTCGTCATTGGCGAAGACGGCGGCAGAGATGATTGCGTTTGGCTTGATGGCTTTGACGCCTTTGTACACGCGCTTGACCAGGTCGGTCACCTGTTGGCGCTGAAATTGCGCGTAGCGGTCATGGAAGTTGAGGGTATAAGCCAATGGGTCTTGTTCGAACAGCGCGTCCGTGGTTTCGCGGTTCTCAATGTCCGGGTTCTTTTCCATCTCCGTGTGAAACCGGTCGAGCGACGCGCGGCTGTAATCGAAGTTTGTGTTTGGGTAACGCACGTAATCGAAATGCAACCCGTCCACTTCGTAGCGTCCGGCCACGTCCATCCAGATTTTGATCAGGTTCTCTTTGACTTCGGGATTGGCGGGCGAAGCGTACAGGCCTTCCAGTTCGGTGCGATTGCTGCGCGTGTATTCGACCAGTTTTTCCAGATACTCGGGCGATTTCGGAGCGATGCCATACAGCTCTTTGGCGATGCCGCGCGGAATCATCAGCCATTCGGGATGTTGGTAAATCAGATGATCCCTGGCGTGCGGCAGCGTTTCGATGTTGGCGACAAGATAAATGTTGATCCAGGCGTGAACACGCATTCCGACACGATGCGCTTCGTCCAGGGTCAGCGCCAGCGGATCAAAATCGGCTGGCTGTTTTGCCAACTCATCCGCGCGCGGTTCGACGCGTGAATTGTAGTAAGCATCGCCGCGCCCGCGCACTTGCACCACCAGATCGGTAAAGCCGTTTTCTTTGGCACGCCGCACCATCTCTTTGACTGATTCGGGCGATGCCATCGTGTTGCGCACGACCCACAGAGCGCGGACTTCTTTGGGAGCTTCGGCCTGTGCCGCCTGGGCGACGTTTTTGGCCAGCGTCGCTTCAGTCTGTTGCGGCGTTGGCAGCGTGGGCGTGGGCGCAGCCGTTTTCTGTGCGGGCAGAAAAGCGCACAGCAATAAAAGCAGGTAGGCGGTAATGATGGTGCCGGCTCGTCTCATGTAAATCCGGTGAAATCTGGTAACTCTCGGCTCAATTCTTCGTGGCCAATTCGTTGACCCTGGCGCGCAACTCTTCGGCATTCGCGATCTGATTCAGATCGAAGTAAAGCTGTTCCAGCGTCTGAAGCGCACGGATACGGTCGAGATCAGCTTTTAGATCAAGGCCGGGAAACTGCTTCCATATCTGATCAAGCAAGACCTTTTCCAAAACCTTGCGCCCTTGTTCAAGCCCTTGTTCAAGCCCTTGCTCAAGTCCCTGCTCACGCCCTTCGGCCAGGATAAATTGGTAACCAGGAGTCTCTTTCAATCCGTGAATTGGAATCATTCCATACCTCTCAATCATTTCAAGAACGTCTTCGGCAGCATAACGCAAACTGCCCAGGACGAGAAAATGCAGCGCGAGTTCGCGTTTTCGCGCTTCGTCGGCGACTGCCGCAAGCGCCCGCGAACTTTGGGCCATTTCCTCCGGCCCGCCGTTCATCAGCGAGATGAACGGCAGCAGGCTTTCGCGATTCATTGCCAGCACCTCGCGTGCATCAATCTCCCACAGCCTGACCAGATGAAACCGCGCCGTCAACAGCAACCCTTCGGCATTAACTGTAATCTCCGTCGGCGCATTCGCGGGCATTCCGTGTGGGGACAGAATCAAAATATAGCTGCGCACCGGCAAGCCGGTATTGACCCACAAAATCGCATCATACTTGACGATGCGCAACGGCACATCATCCGCGTAGTAAGTTTGTGCTTCGACGTGCGCGACGAAGCTGCCGTGCTCTGTCGTAACTTCGTAAGGCTGATCGGTGAAGAGTGCAGGCGCGGTCACTTCGCGGGGCAGCGGCTTGACGGTCGCGCCTTCGGGCAGCGCGCCGATCAAACGCAACAGCGCCTCAGGGTCTTGTTCGGCCAGGTCTTTGAAGGCCGTGTCATAAGGCTTGTTGTCGGGCTTGCTCGTGTTCATTTTTCAATAGAGCAGGTATTTGCGCCGGATGGCACGAAAAGATTCCAGATCGCTTTCCCATATCTGTTTCGACGCCCGCGCGTCCGAGCCTTGCAGAAAGGCATCGTACACTTTCTGATTGACCAGCAGGCGATTGAATTTATCCGCGCCAAAATCTTTGCGATAGAATTTGTGCAATTGCACGGCGATCTCCATCCCGACAGGCACGGCTTCAAAGCTGCGGCGATCAGTAATGATGATGTTGATGCCGCCGCATTCGACGTCTTTGTGGACGCTCGACTTTGGCGTAAAGCGAACAGGCACGAACCGGACGCCGGGCAGATTGGCACTGTTCAAAGCCTCGGCCAGTTTGCGGCCATCAATCCACGGCGCGCCGACCAGTTCAAACGGCGTATCGGTTCCGCGTCCGACTGAAACATTGGTCGTTTCAATCAAGCCAATGCCGGGATAGAGCGTTGCTTCGGTCAGGCTGCGCATGTTCGGGGATGGGTTGATCCAGACGAGGCCAGTCTCATCGAACCATTGCGAACGCTTCCAGTCTTCGACACGGACGATTTGCAGATCGGCCCCACCGGTCCAAATGACCCTGCGCTCTTTGTTGAAAAGCTGCGCCAGTTCGCCAACGGTCATTCCGTGGCGGACAGGGATTTGATGATGGGCAATGAACGACAGCTTGTCGCCGTCGGCCAGCGGCCCTTCTACATCCACGCCGTTGATCGGATTGACGCGGTCGAGCACGACAAAGGTCTTGCCATTTTTTGCGGCCTCTTCCATCGCCAGCCCCATCGTCGAAACGTAGGTATAAAACCGTGCGCCGATGTCCTGAATGTCGAAGACCAGCACGTCAATGTCTTTCAGCATCTCCGCCGTCGGTTTGCGCGTTTCGCCGTACAGGCTGAAGACCGGCAAGCCCGTCTTTTCGTCCGTTGTGTTGGTGATTTTCTCCTGATCCAGCGCGCCGCGAATGCCGTGTTCGGGCGAAAACAGTGCGACCAGCTTTACATCGGGCGCTTTGAACAGAACATCAATCGTCGGATTGCCTTCGCGGTCGCGGCCAGTGTGATTGGTGATCAAGCCAACGCGCTTGCCTTTGAGCAAGGCGAAGCCATCGCGTTTGAGTGCGTCAATTCCGTTGAGCGCGAGCGGAGACGGGGAGACGGGGAGACGGGAAGACGGGGAGCTTGAGGCATCTTTTGCCACATCATTTCGTCTTTCCGTTGTCCCGTCGTGTGCAAAGGGCGGCGTGGTGATCGAAGACGCCACTACCGAAGCAACCCGCCCCCGCAGCGAACTAACATCAGCAGGCTTTTTCGCATCAAGCTTGGGATGGACGCGATTGCTCAGGAAGACGACGAAAGTTTGGCTTGAAGGATCAAGCCATAATCCTGTACCGGTGAAACCCGTGTGCCCAAAAGTGCCAATCGGAAACAGATCGCCGCGATTGGCTGAAAATCCAGAGTAGATGTCCCAACCAAGCCCGCGCGCATTGCCATCGCCGGCATTGCCAGCCGAAGGCCGGGCTTCGGTCATTCGCTGCACGCCCATCGGGCTTAAAATTCTTCGGCCTTGATATTCGCCGCCGTTCAAAATCATCTGGCAGTAAATCGCCAAATCATCCGCCGTCGAAAACAATCCTGCGTGCCCAGCAACGCCGCCCAGCAAATACGAGCGCGGATCGTGGACTTCGCCGCGCATCCAGTGCTCGGCATCCTTCGCTACGACGTCACCTTCCTTCGCCGCGCCCTCACGGTTGCGGTTCTGATCCGGGCCGCCTCGCTTTTCCGTTGGAGCGATGCGTGATTTGACCTGTGCGCCCAGACGTTCCAGCGGTTTGTAGCCGGTGTCTTTCATTCCCAACGGCTGGTAAATGTTTTCCAGCGCGAATTGATCCACAGGCTTGCCGCTGATGCGCTTGACCAGTTCGGCCAGCACAATGAAGTTGACGTCGGAATAGATGAACTTCGCGCCTGCTTCATTCAGCGGCGCCAGCTTCCAGATATTCTCCATCGCCTTTTCCGGCCCTTGCTCGTAATCCTTGATGTCATTGTCGGCGATCAAACCGGAGCGGTGAATCAACAAGTGTTCGACTGTGATGGCGCGTTTGCCGTTTTCGGCGAACTCCGGAAGGTAGCGCGAGACGGGATCGCCCAATCGCACCAGGCCGCGTTCGACCAGAATCATGACCGAAGTCGCCGTCGCTACAATTTTGGTCAGCGACGCCAGATCAAAGATGGTCTCCACGGTCATCGGTTCAGGCTGTGGTTCCAGCGCGCGATTGCCATAAGCGCGCCGCCAGACGATCTTGCCTTGCCGTCCAACCAACACAACCGCGCCGGGCAGTTGCTTTTTGGCAATTTCGGCTTCGACGATTTGATCAATGTAGGTGAGATGTGTCGGAGACATTCCGACAGCGGAAGGCGCAGCAGTCGGCAGCGTGGCGGTTGAAGTTTGATTCTGCGCGAAAACGCTATGGAGCATCAGCAGCCCAATCAATGTGACTGCGGCGGAGCAATGGAGTTTGTTTCGCATCTTAAGAGCTTTATTCAAGTGAGATTGGTTCGAGCGAGTTGCGGGGGTATTTCCAATGCAATGAAGCAATGTTTTATCACAGCCGGGCGCTTTCGCGCGCATCAAATTTACCGCAGCGTAACTTGACAACCCCGAAGCCCAAAACATAACACCAGCCATCAGGCACCGAAAGTAATCAAAGCAATTCCATCACAAATCCGTTGTTCCTCGACCCATTTGAAACTCCTTCAAGGAGGAAGCAAGAAAGCTATGACGATCAGGAGCAAGTCGGCCTGATTGACGGAAATCGCGAAGCGGTTGATGCGCGGCTTGGGCGGGTGGAAGAGGCTGTCTTCGAGGCTGCCGCGCCACATTCTTGAAACAAAGCTGAGGCGGTGAGTTTCGCGCTGACGATGGCAATCAAAGACACCCCAGCACAACGACCGACTTCAAATCGTCTGTAATTTGACCCTTCTGACGCTTGCGTGTCCAAGAATTTATTAAAGCCGGGGTTATTTCGCAGTTTTGTTGGAAGTCCTGAGAAATCTCGCGCCATTTTGTTAGCAAAACAACTGTACTTCGTGTTAGAGTCCGCCGCGCTCAGAGAGCGCAGTCAATCCCATACTAAATTAATAGGCATTACACTTCTATCCGGGAGGTCTCGTAAATGAGATTTTAGAGTTGGTAGAAACCATTGGTTTTCCTGATTGAATCCACTACGCCGTAGTTGCCTGGAAGTAACTGCGACCGGCGCCTCGGAATTCGCGAAGAAGCCCTCCTTAACTGCTTCTAGCACCGCACACCTCGAAGGAATATCTGACTTTTCTACCTCGCGCAAACAGTCCCAAAATTGATATTCCATCAATCAAACTGACAAAGTCCTAAGTGAGCCAGTTTTTGCCTTTTGGCTTGTTTTGCGTTGCCTGGATTAAACCAGGGAACGCAAAAACAGCCTATGGACCAAAACAATGGGGACCAATCGGTTGATGAAAGAGCATGCGGCCCCGATTGGCGCGCGGTGCTTCAGTATACAGGCCAGTT
>JBBQVH010000212.1:0-6501 GCA_038211695.1 Blastocatellia bacterium
AGGAAGGAAGGAAAGGCAAGAAAGAGAAAAAGCCGAGTAACCGGAAGAAGAAGAAACAGGTTCAACGGGAGCCTGGAAAGAAAGCGCGACGCTGGGTAGTTGAAGTGGGGCATTCTTGGATCAATCGCTTTCGTCGGCTGCTGGTGAGATGGGAAAAGAAGACCGGGAATTACCTATCCATGCTTTACTTTGCCTGTGCCATCATTTGCTGGAGAAAAGCGATAGTTTAGAGATAGGTTCTAAGTCCCACGACCATACCGAGCGGCACGGTCGGCATATCGTACAACCAGACGCTCACTGCCAGCGGCGGCGCGGCATCCTACAGCTTTACGTTGATGTCTGGAACGTTACCGACCGGGGTGAGCTTGTCTACCGGCGGAGCGTTGAGCGGCGCGCCAAGCGAGACCGGCACGTTCAACTTCACGGTCAAAGCAACCGACGCCAATGGCTGCACCGGCACGCAATCCTATGCGGTCAATATTCAGCCCCCAGTTGGTTGCCCGGCAGTCAACAGCCTCAATCCTGCAAGCGGAATCGTTGGCAGCAGTGTGACGATCAGTGGCGCAAATCTGTCGGGCGTGACCTCGGTCAAGTTCGCCAACAATGTTGCGGCGGCGATCACGAGCATCAGCGATTCGCAGATCGTCGTGACGGTTCCGGCGGGGGCGGTGAGCGGGGCGTTGACGATCAGCAAAACGGGTTGCGCGGATGTGCAGACGAACTCTTTCACGGTGGTCGTGACAGGGTTCGTCATCTCCGGTGCGATTGTCTACGCGGTGCAACCCAGGCCTGTCGCCGGAGTCGTGATGAGGGCGGCGAACAGCAGTGGCCTGGCGAGGACGGATATCAGTGATGGCAGTGGGCAGTATGCGCTGCGCGGATTGGCGACGAGCGTTTACACGGTGACGCCGGCCAAGACAGGTGGCATGAATGGCATTAGCGCGTTCGATGCGGCGCGCGCGGCGCAACACGATGCCAGGGTTATTCAGTTGATCGGCGATCAGCGCGCCGCGGCGGATGTCAATGGCGATGGCGATGTGACTTCAGCCGATGCGCTATTCATCCTGCGGTATGTCGTCGGTTTGTCTGATGCAAGCGACGTCGGGCAATGGAGGTTCGATCCGCCGAATGTGCCTTATGCGGTGGACAAGGACTTCGTGAATCAGAACTATCGCGCGCGGCTTTTGGGCGAGGTTACGGGCAATTGGACGCCGGGCGGCAATCTGGCGATTAGATCCGTTGAGGTGTTGCGTAACGGCTCTGTGGTGGTCAGGGGGCAAGGCTTTCAGCCGGGCTTGTCGTTGCTGGTGACATTCACGATGGGCGGCGAGTTGCGTTTGGGCAAGCCGCAGTTGCAGGAGATGACGGCAGAGTCGTTCACCGCGCGGCTGAGGGCGGAGGGTGGCGAACTGTTGGTGTTACGCGTTATCAACCCGGACGGACAGTCATCGCCGTCGTTTGTTTTGAAGGTTGAGTGACCGATGTCGAGGAGTCCAATTATCAGTAGGTCACGGAATCAGTTGCGAAAGGCAGGAACACAAAAAACTCAAAAACTGACAAAAAGCGCAAAGGCCTTTGGGGAAGCTGTTTTTGTGCCTTCTGCGTTCTTCTTTGCGCTTTTTGTGCTCCTCCTGATCCATCAATTTCGTGATCTACTGATTATCAATCCGGTTATTCGTGCAGACAGGCAAGTGCTGAATCAAGGAGTTGTCTCTATGGTTTCACGTAATTTATTTCGGTTAAGCGTGGGCTGCACGGTCTTGGCGCTGACGTTGCACTGGCTCCTGTCGGGGGCATCGGCGCAGAACGTGGTAACTGTGGTTTCGGCGGCGAGTTCCGGCAAGACGCTAGCGCCCGGCGCGATTGCTTCGGCTTACGGCACGGGCATGGCGACCGATGTCAAGATCGCCGACACCCAGCCGTTGCCTACCTCGTTGTTGGGGACGACTGTGCGCGTCAATGGGCAGTTGGCAGCGCTGTTCTATGTGGCACCGACACAGATTAACTTCGTTGTGCCGGATAGCGTGCAGCCTGGCACGGCGACGATTGTTGTGCAGTCGGGTGCGGGACCCGACTTGCGCGGCCAGTTCGAGGTCAGACGCGCCGCACCCGCCATCTTCACGGCTGATGCCAGTGGTTCCGGGCCGCCAGCCGCGACCTATTACCGTTACCGGGGAAATCAGTTTATTGGCATTGAGCCTGTGGCGCGGATAGATCAGACAAATAAGTTCGTGCCCGTGCCGGTAAACCTGAATGCGGATGACGAACAGGTCTTTCTGATCTGTTACCTCTCCGGCGTGCGCAAAGCGGGCGGGGGAAGCGGGGATGTCAGCAACTTCGTACGCGTGGTGATTGGCGGGCTGGAACGCAAGCCTGATTATACCGCTGCTCAAGGAGACTTTGCCGGGCTGGATCAAATCAACCTAAGTATGCCGCGCGAATTGATCGGGCGCGGGCGCGTCTCGCTGGTGGTTTCGGCGGAGGGGGCGGCATCGAATGAAGTCGAGCTTGAGATCGCGCCGCCCGCGCCCACTGCGCCGCCGACGATCAGCGGTTTCGGCGCGACGGCGACGTTGGCGGGCGAACGCCTGACGATTGCGGGCAGCGGCTTCGCGGTCAATCCCGGTGACAACGTCGTGCGGATCGGCGGCGTGGATGCAAATGTGGTGAGCGCCACAGCCACGGAATTGACGGTCGAAGTCTCCTTCGGCGTGCGCACCGGCAGGGTCAGCGTAAAGACTCCGGGCGGCGAGAACTTCAGCCTTAACGAACTCGGCGTGCGCACTTCGATCAGCGGCTTCGTCACTGACACTGCGGACCCGCCTAACCCGCTGCGTGGCGCGACAATCAGTGTTGAAACCGGCAGTGGAAAGAAGAGCATCACCACCAGCGACAAAGGCTCTTTCGTGTTGCCGGATATGGCTGCCGGTTTGGCCAAAGTCACCATTGACGGTTCGACTGTGATGGCGGCGCTGCCTTATCCCGCGATCCCCGCAAAGTTGAATGTGGTGGAGCGCCAGGACAATCGCTTCACCTCGCCTTTGCAATTACAGCAGATCGTTGGACCAGGCACGGGGCAACCGGGCAGTAACTTGACGCCGCTGGACGGCGAGTCCAATAAAGCCGCGCCGCATCGCTACGCTGCTCAGCAGCCAATCAAGCTGGAATTGAAAGACGATAAACAAGTGGTGTTGGCGATACTGGAAATACCGGGCGGCGCCACCATCGCTTTCCCGCCCGGCGCGCCAAACCGCATCAATTTGACGCTGGTCAATCAAAGCCGCGTGCCCGCGCAGCTTCCGCGAGGGCTGTTCAGCCAACGCATCGTGCAAATCACTCCCTTCGGCGCGACCATCTCTCCGGGCGCCAAGCTCACTTTCCAGAACCTGGACAATCTGCCTGCAAACGCACCGGTCAAGCTTTTCCGTTTCGACAGGGAGCCGGTGCTCAACCAAGCCGGGGCTGAGGCATTCGTCGAAGCCGGTACGGCAACGGTCTCCGCCTCGGGTGAGCGCATCGAAACCGCCGCCGACGCGGTCAAGGATGCAGGCTTCTATTTCGTTGCCGCGCCGCAACTGATCACCACCGCGGCGGGGCCGTGCTGGACGGCGCGCAGCCCGTACGGCAGGCGATTGTGGCGGTGCACGGGCAGAATGATTTCACCGACGGCAACGGCGGTTTCCAGCCGCGCGATGTGTCAGTCAAACAGGACGAGTCACTGTCGGCTGAGGTGAGCTACCAGCGCCCTTCGGGCGGCGTCATCTATACGCTCAAGACGCAGAAGGCCAACGCGGGCGGCGTCACCAATTTCGGCAACGTCCCGGTCAATGCGATCAATCCCAACCAGCCGCCGCACCTGGAGGCGCCGGATCAACTCACGCTGGCGCCCGATCAAGTGCGTGATGTGGCGTTCGTCGCCTTCGATCCGGAAGATCGTGATCAGATTACGATCCAACTGGAATTAGTGGCGCAGAGCCTGCCCAACGCCAATCCCAACGCCCGCTTCGTCGCCGTCTTAACGCGCCCGGCTCCGCCCAACTTCCAGGGCGTCCTTCGCTTCTCGCCAACCGTCGCGGACATCGGCGAGTACGCGCTCAAAATCACGCTGCAGGACAATGCCGGCGAGAACAAACTCTCCATCAGCAAAGCCATCGCAGTGAGCGTTTCGGGCCGGCCCGGCACATTCGCGCTTTCATCAAGCGTTGGGTGCGGCAGCGAAGCGCCTTCCGGCCCGGTCGTGCATTTGACTTGGACGCGCGCCGACCGCGCCGACAGCTACGACGTCTCTCGCGATGGCCTATTGATCAAGCAGGGACTCACCATACCTGGCTATGACGACAAGGACGGCCTGACTGCGGGCGGGAGCTACAACTACCAAGTAACGGCGCGCAACCCGGCGGGAGCGCAGCCCAGTCCGCCCATCAACGCCGGCATCCCTGACAACGCCTGCGCTTCTTTTCCGGTGACGGTTACGATCGATCAGATAACGGGCGCGCCGGGCGCGTCGGGGCTTATCCCGGTGCGCATCGGCGATCTGACCGGGCGCGGCGTGATCGCCTTCGAGTTCGAATTGGTCTTCGACCCGGCGGTATTGCAGTTTCAAGGGCTGGAGCCGCAGGGCACTTTGAGCGGGAGCATGACGGCTTTGCCGAACACGGTTGACGGCAGCGGCGGCATGCGTGTACTGCGTGTGGGAGCCTTCACCACTGGCCCCTTGAGCGGTCCCAATCGCGTGCTATTGAAGCTACGCTTCAATGTCGTCGGCCAGCGCGGCGCTTCGACGGCGCTCATTTGGCAGCGCTTCATGCTGAACGAAAGCAGTCCGCCGGTGACCATCACTAACGGACGCTTCACGGTGAATTGAGCCGCGCGCCAACTGGCCTGACACGACTTGGAAAGTTATAGCTTTTAAGAAAAATACTTTTTGGTGAGTGGCCACACGAAATTCACCCGAGACGTCAGGGGACGGTGTTTAGAGTACCAGCTTTAGCTGGCCTGCGGCGGCTTTAGCCGCACTGCACACGCGATGTGACGGGGCGGCTAAAGCCGCCGGAGCTGTGCCTTACAACCGGATTCAGGTCGAGTCGCGCGTGCAAAGATTCGAGCGCCTGGTGCAGTGCGAAAAACTGGTGCCGCTGGAGGCGCTCAAGCCGGTCGCCAAGATAGTGCTCAAAGGCTTCCATATTTACGCCAGCCGTTTTTGGATTGAAGAGATGTTTTCGGACCATAAAAGTCGTGGACTGAACTTGGAGTCAACTCGCTTGACCGATCCGGATCGCCTGGAGCGATTGCTGGTCGCGGTGACCTTGGCTTACCTCCGGATCATGGAGGTCGGGGCGTTGGTGGTGATCCGCGACCGCTGGCGCCAAGTTGATAATCGTGGCGCCGAGCGCAGCGTCAGCCTCTGTCAGATTGGCTTACGCTGGCTCAAGGAGCGCCAGAACGAAGGCTTCTTACCCCCTTTATTTTCATGGTATTTCAAGCCTTTGGAGGCAACTTGAAAAAAACGACCCCCAGTCGACTGTTTATCCATACAGCGAGGAACAACCCAATGATGACGGCTACCAAACAAGCTACCGCTACCGCCGGACGTAAACCGGTTTTCTCGCCAGCCGCCGCCACCATCTCCGGCGAAGGCGTTTCGCCCAGCGCCAGCGCCGCCGCCAACGGATCACCGCCCGGCAAGGCGTCCGCCACTTGTTTGGCCGAAGCCAGCCGTTTCGCTGGCTCCTTCTCCAGACAGCGCAGAATCACGCGCTCGACCAGCGGATCAATGTCTTTCACCCAAGACGATGGATTGGTCGGCGAACTGCTCTCGTGCAAGCGGCGCAACTCATCAAGCGAACCGGCTTCAAACACCCGCTTGCCGGTGAAGATTTCGTAAAGCACCAAACCCAGCGCGTAAATGTCGCTCTTGGTCGTCACCTCTTTGCCCGCGAATTGTTCCGGCGACATATAGGCCGGCGTGCCCGCGAAGACTTCTTCGCCGCGAATCTGTTCGGCGAAACCCGCCAAACCAAAATCGGTGATGCGGACGCGGCCTTTGCCGTCAATCATCACGTTGGCCGGTTTCAGATCGCGGTGCAGCACGCCCGCTTCGTGCGCGGCGGCCAGTCCTGCGCAAAGCTGATTGGCAATCTCAACGGCTTTGCCCGCTGGCAAACGGCCAATGCGGCGCAGCAGGGAAGAGAGGTCTTCGCCGTCCACGTACTCCATCGAAAGGAAGTGCAGATTGCCGGAGGAAGTCGTCACTTCGCCGATGTCGTGAACGCGGCAAACGTTGGGATGCGTGACGCGATGGGCCATGGCGACTTCGCTGTGAAAGCGCGCGAGCATGGCTTTGTCCTGCGAGAGTTTTTCGACGCGAGCCGAATTGAACGGCCAAACGTCTTCTCACCTCTCGCCCTTGCCGCAATGGCTGCCTGATGTCTTGCATTACTTGCATCTGTCGCCAACTCTCTACGCCGATGTGCAAAAGAATTCAGCTTTTGACATTTCAAT
>JBBQVH010000213.1:0-6452 GCA_038211695.1 Blastocatellia bacterium
ATTTGATAGCAAAGCCAATCGCAAACATGTCTTCAATGCCGGGATGAAACCGAACATCGCCGAAAATCCGCGCAACCGTAAAAAAGCAAAGCGTGGTCGCAAACGCTTCTTTGATGACGTTCTCTACGCGGCCCGTTTTACCATCGAACGCGTGTTTGCCTGGGAAGACAAATTCAAACGATTGCTCTTACGTTTTGAGACTAAGCAAAAACGTCATCTCGGTTTCAAATTGATGGCCTTCACGCTCATCAATCTCAGAGAGTTTTGTGAAGGATGAAACTTGCAACCAGTTCCTTGTTAGATTTGCGCGGAAATATCCCGACTTTTATCCAAATCACGGATGGCAAAACGCACGATGTTAATGTCCTTGACGATCTCATTTTTGAACCCGAAGCAATCTATCTGATGGACAAAGGCTATCTTGATTTTGCCCGCCTTTATCGGATGAATTCGACTTCCGCGTTCTTTGTCACGCGCGGCAAAATCAATTTGGCATTTGCGCGAATGTACTCAAAGAAGCTTGACCGGTCACTTGGTGTTCGATGCGACCAAACCATCAAATTGACAACTTACAAATCAAGCAAGGCGTACCCCGAAAAGTTGCGGCGAGTAAAATACTATGATCAGGAACAGGAAAAAACGTATGTTTTCCTGACCAATAATTTCGACATCACCGCGCTGGAAGTAGCGTTACTTTACAAGCATCGTTGGAAAGTTGAACTGTTTTTCAAGTGGATCAAGCAACATTTGAAAATCAAAAGCTTTTGGGGCGAAAGCGAAAATGCCGTCAAAACTCAAATTTGGATCGCTATCTGCACCTATTTGATGGTCGCGATTATCAGGAAAGAACTCGGGATAGAGCGTAACCTCTACGAAATTCTACAAATAATTTCGGTTTCTATTTTTGATAAAACCCCATTAAAACAACTACTTTTCGAGTGTCAGTTACAAAAACCGTCAGCGCAACTTTCTAAAGAGTTATACCTATTCGACTTATGACCGGACACTACTGATGCGCGATCTTATGACGCTCTTCGGCGTGATCCCAGAAGTAGCCGACATCTTCAATCAACTTTCCGTCGTGATCGACCAGCGTATTGTCAATCGGAATGACGCCGCTTTCGGCGTAGCGCGTCTGCGAGTCTTGTTGCAACCACGCCAGACGTTGGCGATTGAGTTCGGCCTCGCTCCAGGCGACTTCGGTCATCCAGCGGTTGAGACACGACTGATCGGTGGTCTCGGCAAACTCCGCATTGATACCGGAAACATTCTTTTTGGCCGCCACCAGCAAGCCGGTCAAGTACTCGGCAAAGTGGCGACGTTCAGGCTCGTTGGCAAAAACAGCCCAAAATTGCTGGGCTGCACGTTCGACATCGTTGGAAACTCAATAATACCGGGCATCTGCTGACCTCCGGATGAGATTTTCAGGAAACTTCCCGGTGAGCTTAACGCGAAAGCTCAAATTTGGCGCGCTCGACGCGCGTTTTGCAAAAGCTCAGTCACTAACTTACATTCGGCACATTGACGAAATCAGCCAACGTCACGCGGCCAGCATCATCCGTGAACTGGCACATGACCTGGAATGGTTTGTTGAAGAGAATCAGCCGATCCATCGGATTCAATGGGGATCACCGATCAGAACGAACGGCGCCCAGTAGTAAGGATGTTGCCACGCCGATTTTTGCCCTTTGATCAGATCAAGTTTCGCGCGGCGCAGCGCCTCGTCTTTGGCCATTCCCTGTTGAAGGTTTTTGTAAAAGGCTTTCATCAGACTGGCAGTGGCAATGTCGTTGACGTTCCACAAACTGACCACCACGCCGTCAGCGCCGGCGTATAGAAACGCTCGCGTCAATCCGATGATGCCTTCGCCGTTGAGCAGCTTGCCCAATCCCGTGCGGCAAGCGGACAGCGTGACCAGATCGGCGTTCAATTTCAGCCGCATGACTTCGCTCACCTGCAACGCGCCGTCTTCTTTGGAATCGCGGGCGGCGGCAAGGATGATGCCAGAACGCGCCGGATAATCTTCGTCAATCATCCCGTGCGCGGCCAGATGAACGTAGCGCGCTCGGCTCAGGTCTTCCGCTTTGACTTTCTCTTCGCTCGCCTCCGCGCCCAGAAAGATGCGTGCTTCCGCGGCGGGGAACAGCGCGGCGATCTCATTCACTTCCGTCCGTGTGTATGGCAATCGGCGAAAATCAAAACCACGCTCCGTTTGGCTGTCAGCCTTTCCCGCAGCTTCATAGTCAGGATCGCCAAATGCGACTATGCCTTTGCCCCCTGCCGGGGCGTCTTTTCGGGCGACGCCGAGTGCTGCCAGCGCCGATGCGGACGGCGCGTAGCTGATGGCAAATCGTTCGATCAAAAATATCGCGGGCGAGGCTTTCTGCCCGGCAGCCGGTTTGGGTTCGACCGTCAGCGTTTCAAAAGGCAAGTAAGACAAAGCGCCGTCGGGAACAATGATCAGTTTTTGCACCGACGAAAGATGCGATTCCAGCGGTTGAAAGAGTTTTTGATAAACGGCGCGGCCTTTGACCTTCAGCTTCGCCACGGCTTGCGCGGCAGTTAATGACGAAACTTTTTCGGATAACAATTCCCGATATTCCGCGATGGCTGTTTCAATCTCTTTTCTCGGCGGCAGCACGATGGAGAAAATCTTGTCCTGATGAATTACCCAGGCGAAGGATTTTTGATCGCTCAGAACGAATTCAATCAGCGCCGTGTCGCCGCCCAGCAATTCTTTCGATATGTTTTCGGATTTGATCGGCTGCGGAGATTCGATGCTGGCATAGCGCGGATTGGCGCGGCGCAGTTCCAGACGAAAGGCTTCCAACTCATTCTCGGCCGCTGCCAGTTTGCCTTTCAGTCGCTGTTCTGTTTCCGGCACGATGTTCGGCTGCCAGAGTTCTTTTTGAATCCCGGCGATGCGCTCGAAGATTTTGTCTTCACGCTCTTTCTGCTGCTGGTTTAGTTCACCTAAAGACTCAATTCTGGATTCGGCCAAGACATCAAGAAACGCGCGGGCGTGGTAGGCCTCGGCGACTTCCAACGCCTCTGACGTGCGCCCGTGGCTAAGCAGAAATTCAATCGCCCCGGTGAAGACTTTTTGCCGCGTGAAGACAATTCCGGCGCGCGAGATTTCAGTCGGGATCGAAAGCAAACGCGCTTGTTCCAGCGTCGCAATTGCCTGGCGATAACTGGCCAGTGCCTCTTCATTGCGCCCTAACGAGCTTTGCGCTTCGGCCAGCGTCGAAAGGAACTTCGCTTCAAAATGCTTGTTGCCTCCGGCCAAACGTAGCTTGTAAACCGCCCGCGAAGCCGACTCAATCGCCGCTGCCGCCTTGCCAAGCTTGAACTGCGTCCAGGCAAATTCGCCCTGAACGAGCGATTCGTAGAGCGGGACGCGCAGTTCGCGGGATCGTTCAAGCGCCTGTCCGAACGTCTCCACCGCCTTCTGGTATTGGCCGAGCGCGGCGTACACGGTTCCCAGTTGATAAAAGAATTCGATCCGCGCCGGCGGGCGAGTCAGGCTGGATGGCAAAGCTTGCTGGCCGAACTTCAACGCGGCTGCCGGATTTCCGCGCTCTTTCTCCAGCACCATCAGCCGCAGCAGAGTCGTTGTTTCCAACTCTTGATCCGCCAGCGCACGGGCAATCGCCAAGGCTTCCTGCAAGTGCTGATCGGCTTTTGCAAAATCGCCGGTGTCGGAATAGATCGCGCCCAGCCTGCCAAGCGTCAATGATTCGCCCGGCCGGTCGTTCTGCTGCCGGTAAAGCCGCAGCGTCCGCTCGAAGCAGAAAAGCGCGTCGTCATACCGCCCGGAGATGCGCAACAACTGGCCCGCGCGATCCAGCGCCGTCAACTCCATCTTCCTCACCTCTTCGGATCGCGCTTCGTCCGCTGCATCGGAAGCCTGTTTGAAATAACTGATTGCTTCGTTCGTTCGCCCCAGATGCAAAGCCGCGACAGCTAACAGATTTGCCGCGCGCGCCTGGCCTCCTTTGTCTCTACGGCGCTGGCTCATCGCCAATGCTTGCTTGGCCTGTTGGTAAGCGGCTTCGTATCGTTCGTTGGCAATCAATCTGAGGCTGGCTCTGATCAGAGGTTCGATCTGACCGGACTGTTGTTGTGGCGCGCTGCGGGCGTTTCTCTTTTGCGCTAAGAGGGCAGGCGCAGGCACGAGAAAACAAAACAGGATGCAGATTGGCAGGATTCGCTTCATTGCTTCAACGGCTTCGGTTATCCAACGCTGGATCGGGTGGAAACGTTGCGGATGAGCTTACTGTCTGCGAACGGTCAAATCGTATTCGCCGACCAGTTCACGCTCGCCGCCCTTTGCGCCATAGAGCTTCACTAAAAACTTTCCGTTTGGCAATAACGCGGCGGAAACATTTACCGCAACGACTCCCTGAGCGTTTGCCTTGATTCCGCTGAAGCTGGTCACAGGGCGTTTGCCGACGTCGAACAATTGCAATTGAAAACTGTCGAAGCCTGTTCCCGGCTCGACTTCAATCACGAGTTTCGCGCTGGCGGCATTGGCCGGAAGCGTGAGTTGATTGCCGCCGGAACGCGCATCGCGGACAGAATCCAACAGAACGGTTGGCAAGACTATCGGCAGTTTGGCTTGGGCAGGATTGATTGGTTCGGGCGTGCGCGAAGGATGGTTAATCGCCACGTCTTCCGGCGTCGGGGTTGCTTTCCCAATATCGTTTTGCTTTGGCTTCTGTTCCTTCTCTTGCGCAGTCTCTTCGCGCGGCGACGGGCTTTGACGGAAGAACAAGTAACCGAGTGCGATCGCCAGCACCGCCGCTGCCGCCGTGGCAAAGATCAGCGATGGTTTAAGCCAGGCCTTCCACCACGATTCAGCAGCGGCGGTTTCGCTTTCCGCCAGCACTCCGCGTTTGGCCGAGTGGCGCACAGCGGCGATGAACTGCGCCGTCGTCCGCACTTGCTCGAAGCATTCGTCGCAGGCGAAGTAATGCTCCTCGAACGCACGCCGTTCAGCGGGCGGCAGCGTGTGCCGCACGTAGCGTTCAATGATCTCCTGATTTTGTATTTCCTGATGGTTCATGGGCCTATCGAATAGTGCAGCGAGCCGACGATTTGTATCAACTTTACTTCAGGGCTTCGTCATTTTTTTGTAGATGTCGCGAAACTGCTGCAACGTGCGGGATTTGATCAGCCGCACCCGTTCTTCGTTAATTCCCAGCCTTCGCGCAATCTCTTCCTTCGGCAACTCATCGTAATAATACATTCGCAAAAACTGCTGCTCGCGCGGTTTCAATTGGCGCGCGGCCTCTTCCAGCGCGCGACTGGTTTCCGCATCCAGAAAGACGGATTCCAGCGAAGTCTCGCTGGTCACGTCATATTCGTAATCTTCCAGCGAATCAGCGCGGTACTTTTGCCGGATGTGTTCGCGGATCACATTCAACGTGAAGCCGACGATGAACGAAGGCAGCGAGTCAGCCGAACGCAGCTTGCCTTGCCTGAGCGCCTGAATGACGCGCAGGAAGGTTTCGGCCCGGATGTCTTCGGCATCGTCTTTTGAATGAGTTTCGCTGAGCGCCGTGAAGTAAACCCGCGCGTAGAACTTTTCATACAACACGGCTTCCGCTTCCGCATCGCTTTGCCGGATGCGCGCGACCAGTTCTTGATTGGACAGGTGTTCCACGTCGGGTTGCATAAGCACGGGGATTGTACTGGCAATGTCGAAAAACCGGCAACGGAAGACATCTCACAAAAAGAAAAGGGCAAAGCAAAAAAGATTGATACATCCCAGACCCGCGCTGCACTACTTACCGAAATCGCAACGCCAGCGCACGGATGCTCTGGCAGGAAATGACAAACGCAGGAAATGATAAAAAGGAGAAACAACATGAAAACGATGAAGAGTTTGAAACAGCAGATCACGACCCTGTTCAGTCTGGCACTGGTGGTAATGGCCATCGCGGTGTGCGCGCCCAATCAGTCACTTGCCAATGGCAAGGGGCGGGCGGCCAATACCCGGCAACGCAATACTGTCTCTCAGCCCGTCTCTCAGCCTGTCAGTCAAACCAGAGGACAGGTGAAGTCCAATGAGCCTGTGAACAAAGGGAAGTATGGGCCAAAGAAGCCTCTGGGCGTTTGGGTCTGGGATGCATCCACTGGGGGCTATATCTGGATGTGATGTCATATGAAAAGAGGAGGCAATCGCGGCACAAGTGTGGCTCACACTTGTGCCGCGATTGTTGGTGCAAGCAACCATTTCATTTCCGCACGCTGAGACGGCTCTATCAAAGAGTTGCGACCTACCCGCACTGCTTAGCGAAACGCTAAGGAGGCGTAAAAAAATAACTTCCCCATTTGAGTGTTGAGCCGTTACCCTCCGAACAAATCGCTTTCATCATTGATGGCAGATTGTTCGAGGGGAGATATGAAAGAAACCGTTTCTCAACCACCCCACATTTGCGGGTGTG
>JBBQVH010000214.1:0-6342 GCA_038211695.1 Blastocatellia bacterium
ACGAACGCTTGCTTCGCCTTCACAGAAACCTGCGTCCCGAATCGCTTCCCAGTTAGCGCCTTGAATTGTGATGGTCAATTCGTTTGTCACGGCGTTGACGCCTATGCTAGCTTTCATCTTCGGTCCTCCTGATGCTCTCGACAAGCTACAAACGAGGTAGTCTCTCGTTTAATGGAGGGCCGATTTTATTGCAGACATTACATTTATCGCTACATCAGGACGAAATTACACCCCTCTGTAGGGGTAATCGGTGTTTCGCAAATAAACTACTATTTTTGTTGTTTTTATCCGAACTGGTGATTGACTGCTTTACCTTTGAACGTTAGGCTCAAGTTACCCACGAAAAAGTCTGCTAAGAAGCTTGTAGATTTGCTAAGAAGCTTGTAGAGACGATAAACGCACCCAAGTTATCAGGCTAAAAACAATTATTGGCAAAGCTTGTTCCCCCTTCGGTAGCTTTATCTGGCAATCGTCTTACGATAATAACAAAGAGATATTTTCCTCTTTGTTTAGACACCTTCCCCTATTGCTTCTCCTGAAAAAGAAGTTTCTTGCGCAAGCGAATCACGTCGCTTGCCAATGCCTTCATCCAAGTAGGATGAAGTACTCACCGTTTTAATTTGGGATCAGTTAGTCGGAGGTGGATCATGAAATCGAAAGTGCCCGTTTACTTAGTCAGAGGTTCAGTTCGTTCACTGCTATTTTGGATCATGCTGGTGGGAGTAATAAGTACCTTTTCAGGTATTTGGCCAGGTACTTTTACCGCACAAGTGTTACAGGACGTGCCTGCTCAGACAAGAGTTTTTCGGTTGCAGAGAGATGTCTTAACGGGGTTGTTAAATGTCGCGCCAATGGAAAGGACGGGAAGGCTGGCGGACAGCCATGCGGTACTGACGCTGCCGTTACCGGATGGAACGCAGGTTGAATTCCGGGTCGAACAGTCACCGGTCATGGATGCGGAATTGGCGGCGCGATTTCCTGAGGTGAAAAGTTATCGTGGGCAGAGTGTGAGTGAACCGGCGATGACGATGCGCTGCGATCTTTCTCCGCGGGGGTTTTATGCATTTATTCTCGATGGCTCCCGGACCATCAATGTCTATCCGGCGGATTCAAACGACAGCGGCGCTTATGCCAGCAGTTTCGGCAGTTCGATTCAGGATGAGAAGGCACAGTGTCTGGTTCGGGAGATTCACAAGATCAATCCCGGAGATGGCAGAACTTTTGCCCCGGAAGTTTCGGTTGGCTCGACGCTGCGCACTTATCGCATCGCCGTTGCTGCCACCTGGGAATATTGCAATGCCTACGGCGGTGGCACGAACTCCGGTACAGTCGCTTCGATCAATACCTGGCTGAATGGCGTGAATGCAGTGTACGAACGCGAACTGGCCGTGCATCTGAATCTGGTCAATAACACGAATATTCTTTACACGACGGAGCGCAGTTTCAACGCCGGCACCGATCCATTTACCAATGACAATGTGAGTACGATGCTCAACGAAATCCGCCCTGTGCTGCGCGACCAGGTTGGCCAGGCGAATTACGATCTGGGTCACGTTCTGGGGCAGCTTGGGTCTACGGGAGGTTCCGGGATTTCTTTCATCGGCGTGGTTTGCAACGACTTTAATTTCGGCGGCTTGGGGCCGATCAAAGGTGGCGGGGCAACGCTGGTTGGCGGGACGGCGGGCAACAGCACGGCGCTTGGCGTGTGGATTCACGAGATCGGCCACATGTTCGGAGCCAATCACAGTTTCAATGGTACGCTTAGTAATTGCAGCGGCAGCCAGCGCAATGCCGCGACAGCATATGAATCAGGCAGCGGCGAAACGATCATGGGCTATTCCGGCATCTGCGGTACAGACAACATCGCCACGACACGCGATATGCGCCTTCATGCCGGAAGCTATGCCGAAATCACCAGCTACCTGGCCAGCGCGACCGGCGCCAGTTGCGGCGCGAACACCAGCACGGGCAACAACCCTCCCACAGTCAGTGCCGGGCCGGATTTCACGATCCCGAAAAATACACCCTTTACCCTGACAGCGCTGGGCAGCGACCCGGATCCCGTTGATGTTGCCAACCTGACCTACGCCTGGGATCAGTATGATTCGGGCAGTGCGTCGTATCCGCAGGATGGCACGAGCGCTTCGTACAACGATGCCGCCGATTCTTCAATCACCTCGCGTCCGATCTTTCGCCCGTTTCCTGCCACGAACTCTCCATCGCGCACCTTCCCGTCGCTGGCATACATTCTGAACAACACGAATGACCCGCCTGATATCGTCAACGGATTCCAGACCGCCGAAGAACTGCCACGCATCGGGCGAAGCTTGAATTTTCGGGTGATGATTCGTGACAACCGCAGCGGCGGCGGCGGCGTGAATGAAGATTCTGTGTTGCTGACCGTTGCGGGCAATGCCGGGCCATTTCTGGTCACCGCGCCGGAAACCGCCGTGAATTGGGCGGGTGGAACAACTCAGACAGTGACCTGGAGCGTGAACGGCACCAATGTCGCGCCGGTCAACTGCGCCAACGTCAAAATCTCGCTCTCGACCGATGGCGGAAACACGTTTCCTTTCGTCCTGGCCGCAAGCACGCCGAACGACGGCAGCCAGAGCGTGACAGTTCCTTCGGGGCTGAATTCGACCACCGCGCGCATTAAAGTCGAAGCCGTGGGCAATATCTTCTTTGATATTTCCGGCGTGAATTTTACCGTTACACCAGGCGGCGGATGCACATTTTCAATCTTGCCGGCTTCGCAAAACTTTGCCGCCTCGGGCGGCAGTGGATCAGTGACGGTGACGGCGAGCGCAGGATGTCTCTGGACGGCGGTCAGCAATTCCGCGTGGGTGACAATCAACAGTGGCAGCAGCGGATCAGGCAATGGCACGGTCGGTTACGGCGTTGCCGCCAACACGGGAGCACAACGTTCCGGCACGCTGACCATTGCCGGACAGACTTTCACTGTCACGCAGGATGCTTTCGTCTGCCAAGCCATTACGGTGGCCCCAGCGAGCCTGTCCAACGGTTTTGTGGGCGCCAGCTATAACCAGACGCTGTCGGCCAGCGGTGGAACTGCCGCCTACAGCTTTACGGTCAGCGCGGGCGCGTTGCCGGGCGGGCTAAGCCTTTCGTCCGGGGGCGCAATCAACGGCGCGCCCACAAGCGTGAGCACATTCAACGTCACGATTCGGGCTACCGACGCCAACGGCTGCCAGGGCACTCGCGCTTACTCCATAAACATCAGCGCCAGTCCCACTGGTTTGATGTTTTACCCGTTGCCGCGCCCGATTCGGCTGATGGATACAAGACCGGGGCAGGGCAACTGCGACAATATCGGCGCGCCGATTTCGGGGGGAGGCTCCATCGCCACGCTGGCGCGAACCACCTGTGAAGGAATCACGATCCCGTCTACGGCTCAAGCGATTGTGGGTAATGTGACGGTCATCAATCAAAGCGGTTTGCTGGGTTATATGACGATCTATCCTGATGGCCAGCCCGCACCCTTGACCGCCAATATGATCTATGGAGAGGGCGGCATTCTCTCCAACAACTTTACTGTGGGGCTGAGCGCGGGCGGCGCCTTCGACATTTTCAGCGAGCGCACCATAGATGCCATCGTGGATATTAGCGGGTACTTCGCTCCGCCATCTGCTGGCGGGTTGTACTATCACCCGCTGTCGCGCCCGGTGCGATTGCTGGATACA
The DNA here is from genome assembly GCA_038211695.1 of Blastocatellia bacterium. Classification (GTDB taxonomy): domain Bacteria; phylum Acidobacteriota; class Blastocatellia; order RBC074; family RBC074; genus RBC074. The sequence goes on from JBBQVH010000214.1 coordinate 3,705, forward strand.
CGGCCCGGCGAAGGCAACTGTGACAACGTCAGTACGCCCATCCCGGCCGGCACTTCCCTGACCACGGCGGCGCGCATCACTTGTGAAGGGCTGGCCATCCCAGCGGCGGCGCAGGCAATTGCCGGCAATGCAACGGTCATTAATGGATCGGGGCAGGTAGGCTATCTGACCATCTATCCCGGCAGTGTGCCGGTGCCGCTGGCGGCCACGATCATTTATTTCCCGGGCCAGATTCTCTCGAACGCGTTCACCAGTTCCTTGAATGCGGCGGGCCAGTTCAATGTCTTCGGTGAACGGACAGTGGATATAGTGGTGGATGTGGCGGGCTATTACAGCAGTGAAGCGACCGATGCGAACGGTACGGGACTGTTGTTTACGCCGCTCGTGCGCCCATTGCGCACCCTGGACACGCGGCCCGGACAGGGCAACTGCGACAACCTGGGAGCGCCCATCCCGGGCGGCTCTTCAATCGCTGCGCCGGGCTGGTTGACCTGCGAAGGCATCACCATCCCGAACACGGCGCGGGCAGTGCTGGGGAATGTGACGATCATCAACTCAACCTCATTTTATGGCTTCCTGACGCTGTATCCGGATGGCGTGGCGCAACCACTGACAGCGAATATGATCTATTTTCCGGGAGCGGTGCTATCAAATGCCTTTGTGGTGGGCGTCAACGCGGGCACCGGACAATATCGCATCTTCGGTGAACGGACGATTGATGTGATTGTTGATGCTTCCGGTTACTTTGCGCCATGACCTGTGGCTGCTAAAGAAAAGCTGGCATCCAAGTAATGTCCGCCCTAAACCCTCAACGGATTTAGGGCGCGTTGTACCAATGGCTGGCGAACAAATTTCCCGGATCAACTGGCGGCTGGAACTTGATCTTTTGCAAGCGGCTCTGAACCACAAACGTTGCAACATACTGCCAGCACCGCGCTGGCGGGCACTGGCAGTACTGCTCTCGCTGTCGAAAAAGAATTGCCGGCAGCCGGCGCGACAACGAACAATCCAGCCAATAAAAATGGATGGATGCAAAACTCATCTGCATCCATCCATTTTCTTTTCACCCTTTCGGAACACGTCAGGGCAGTAACGTTTCGCCCATCAGATGCAGATCAACGCATCGTGCCGCCCGCCGCCCATCGGCAATTGCCCAAACGATCAGCGATTGACCACGAGACATATCGCCTGCTGTAAACACGTTCGGAACGTTGGTCTGGCAACTGTCGTCAATCGCCACGTTGCCGCGCGCGTCAAGCTTCACATCAAGCTGAGAGAGCAAACCATCCGGTTCCGGCCCAAGGAATCCCAAAGCGAGCAAAATCAGATCAGCTTTCCAAACCTTTTCAGTGCCTGGAATCTCTTTCGGTAAGATGCGGCCACTGTCGTCTTTGGCCCAGGTGATTTCCACCGTGTGAAGTTCTTTGACATGCCCGGCGTCGTCGCCAACGAAGCGTTTGGTCATGACGCAGTAACGGCGCGGGTCTGCGCCGAAAAGGGCTGCGGCTTCTTCCTGGCCGTAATCCATCTGGTAAATTTTCGGCCATTGCGGCCAGGGGTTGTCAGCGGCGCGTTCGGTTGGCGGCTGCGGCAGAATTTCAAACTGAACCAGATTGCGGCAGCCGTGACGCATCGAAGTGCCTACGCAGTCCGTGCCAGTGTCGCCTCCGCCGATGACGATCACGTCTTTGTCAGCGGCTGAAATGTAGTCGCCATTTTCGAGATTGCTGTCGAGCAGGCTTTTGGTGTTTTTGTGCAGGTACTCCATGGCGAAATGGATGCCCTGAAGCCCGCGTCCTTCGACGGGCAGGTCACGCGGTTTGGTCGCACCACCGCACAAGACAACGGCGTCAAATTCGCCCATCAAACGATCAGCAGGGAAGTCGTGACCGACACTGGTACCCGTCACAAACTTGACGCCTTCGTCCGCCATCAGCTTGATGCGGCGCTCGACGATGCTCTTGTCCAGCTTCATATTCGGAATGCCGTACATCAACAATCCGCCGATGCGGTCAGCACGTTCAAAGACCGTCACCCAATGACCGGCGCGGTTCAACTGCGCTGCCGCAGCCAATCCGGACGGGCCTGAACCAATGATGGCAATGTTTTTGCCGGTGCGTTTGGCGGGCGGTTCAGCGACGACCCAGCCTTCTTCAAAGGCTTTGTCAATGATCGCGACTTCGATGCTTTTGATCGTTACCGCGGACGAATTGATGCCCAGCACACACGAACCTTCGCACGGTGCGGGGCAGACGCGGCCGGTGAATTCCGGAAAGTTGTTGGTCTTCTGCAATCGCAACAAGGCTTCGCGCCATTGCCCGCGAAACACCAGATCGTTCCATTCGGGAATCAGATTGTTGATCGGACAGCCGGAAGCCATGCCGTTCAGCAATTTGCCGGTATGACAAAACGGCACGCCGCAATCCATGCATCGCGCGCCCTGTTCGCGCAGGTTCTCTTCCACAAAATGGTCGTGGAATTCCAGCCAGTCGCCGATGCGTTTGGCCGGTTGCCGGTCATGCGGCAGGTCGCGTGTGAATTCTAAAAAGCCCGTTGGCTTTCCCATCGTTTTCCTCTCAACAGAATTATTTTGGGTAGTGGCTCAGTGAAGAGAGAGAGCACGATGCAACCACGTGTC
>JBBQVH010000215.1:0-6068 GCA_038211695.1 Blastocatellia bacterium
CGAAGCTCGCGGTAGTAAGCGCGAATGTCGTCGCTTTCCTCGGCGGCCAGAGGCCGGCGATAGGCGCGGGCCGCGAACTTCAATAGGGCGTCCAGATGTTTCGGTTGCGCTTCCAAGCGCGCCTTTTCCACCCACCGAATCCGGTTGTTCGTCCGCTCGAAGTAATACTTGAGGGCTTCCAGTACCAGTGGATTGGTCCCCGGCGCCGCCTTGGCCAGATACTGATCCCGCATCTGGAAAATGGAGGATTGAGTGGCGAACTCATTGGGGCCGGGCCGATCCACTCTGATCCCGCGCCCGCCGTCGCCGCCGTTAAAGACGAATTGAGAATATGTGCGGACGGTGTAATCAGCGGTGAAGTCGAACTCATGCCAAAGCGTATCGAGTTCCTTCTTTCCCTTTTCGTCAAGGATGAGTTCGATGAGCGGAGCGTCGTCGCGGAAATACCCCATCACGTTGTGCAGGCCCGCGCCAAGCAGGCGGCCCTTGTCCATTGAGTTGATGGGATAGAAGCGGCCTCGTTCCCGCAGGCAGAACGCCGTGGGGAACACGGAACTGAAGCGGGCAAACGCGGCCTCATAGCGCGCGCGCTCCCCGGCCGGAACCACCAGATCGGTGTCCTCTTGCCGCTCCTTGATATAGACGGCGATGGATCGCTTCAATTCCTCTGCTTCTCGATTCCCAAATGTAGGGCCTCGGGTCACTACAAAATTCTGCGGCAACGGTTCGCCTTCGACGCGCAGTGCGGTAGAGTCGAACTCCCGGCGGTGCGCCGCGAGTTCCCGGTTCCGGTACATGGTGATCGGCTGAAAGTTGGTGCTGAAGCCCGGCGATTCCAGAGTAGGAAACAGCTTCTCCGTATGCCGGCGGATTCTGACAACGAAGTCGCGCATCTGCGCGCAGCCTTCATGCGCGAGATCGGCCCGATCCGGTTGCTTGCCCTGCGGCGAGGGTAGCTCGCGCCACATTGCCTGAAGCTTGACGAGCGGGCCGACCTCTTCTTTTGACTCTTCTAAAGTCTGCCAGATCGTGGCGAGATAACGCGGCGACAGCTTGTCCTGCGCGGCGATACTCGCGAGAGTGGCAGCGCGCTGCCCCAACGCAACCCGATGTTTGTAGCGCCACCCGGCTTCAAAATACCGTGCGAAATCGGTCGGCTGGCGGTCATAAAAATCCACGATCCGCTGGATCGGGTATCGTTCGCGGTCGGTTTCGACCAACATCGGATGCGGCGCGAACGAAAATCCATCCGGCCCATCGGGTTTCAGGACGAGATGATCGGCCACCTGGCGAGCGGCTTCCAGGTATTTCGACATCAGCGAAGGCGAGATGGTGAGCGACTCGCCCGAGTTGTCAAAGCCGGACTCGTTAGCGGGGTCTACGGGGAACTCGCGCGCCGGGCGCAGGTCAACTCCCGTCAGGTCGCGGATGGTGTAGTTGTACTCGGCATTGCTCAGCCGCCGCGCCAGCACGGGGCCGGGATCGCCCGCATGCTTGCGCGCTTCGTTCTTCCGCATCGCCGTAATCCACTCAATCACCTGCCGTCGCAGTTCCTCCGGCGGCTGCTTCATCTGCTGGGGCGGCATCTCCTTCGCCGTGAGTTTGCCGAGCACAAGTGCCCAATGAGCAAAGTCCCGAACCACGGATTCCATCGTCGTATAGCGTTCAAGATCAAAGCTGGAATCGGGCGTAGGGCCGCTATGACAGCCGATGCAATACGTGGTTACGAAGGGACGGACGGTTTGGTTGAATGTCCGCATCAAGCCGGCATCGGTGGGGGCGTCCGTGATGGTGAATTTCTCAGCCGTTGGCGTTGGGCTGAATGTCCGTGCCGAATCGGCGTCAGTAGGATGAGCTGCACTCAACCATGGGATCGCGCCGGAACCGAGCACCAACAGCGAAATTGTTAAGCGTATGGAACGTAGCATCCAACCTCCGAAAACCAAATCTCTTGGAAATCCCTCTTTGGAAGGTGAGAGAGCACTTTATTCAACAAGCGCAAATTTGGCAAAGCTGCTTTAGTGAGCGTAAAAATTTAACTTCCGGGTTTCGGCGCATCGTCTGTCGTAGGACAAGATGGCATCCTTGTCATACCTAATGTAGCAACGAGCGTGAAACTCCACGGCACAAGGCCGTGGCATCGGGAAAAATATGGGTATGACAAGGATGCCATCTTGCCCCACATCGTGAAGTTAATTTTTCATGCCTGCTTATTTGTTCACTCGCGGCCTATTTTTCCCGCCAGTTCTATCTCGCGTAGTAGATCACGTACCTTCAGGACGGCCTGGCCATAAGCCCGGCTGTTGTTATACCCCTTGAGTACCTCAAGTTGCTCTTGCTCTGAAGCCCCCGGTTTCCAGCCGTACTTTTTCAGGTAATTTGCACAAGAGAGGATCGCGTCTTCGGCTTGGAAGAGCGAAATGGTCCCATCATGGTTGCCGTCTTTGCCCAACGTCTTCCACGGCAGAGGTAGGAACTGTGGGAATCCAATCCCTCCCGCGCTTGATCCTCTCAGGCCCAGGATAGAAACCTTCTGCTCCTTCGCTAGTTGAAAGAGGGCCAGAACCTGCGGGTAGAAGATTTGCTCGAGTACGAAGGCACGCTCCGCCACCTGCTCTCGTCTGACGTTTTTATCCTCCGCCTTGAGCTTGGCAAAGACGTAGTCGAGATTCTGTTCTTCACCAATATTCGCGATTCGGGAGAGACGATTGACCACCAGTTGTTTCCCGAAGTTCAACCCGCAGTCACTTTCAACGGAGATGATTGCGGCGACCAGGTAATAATCCACTCCCGTCTCCCGCTGAGCCTTCTTGAATGTTTGTTCGTAAGTTTTGATGAACGCGGAAGCCCGCTCAATCCGCCCGGGAGCAGTCTGTCCCTGGTAAATGTGAGGGGACTCCTGAGGGTTGAGCTTAAAGAGCACCTGGCGAAACTCAGGCATCTGCTGACTCAGGTAGACCGCTTGTAATTGCTGGGGAGATACGCCGTCCTTCTCCAACCGCTTCATCAGCCGCCCCCACCCTTTCTCAGGGCGGGCAGGAGGTTTTTGTTTTTTTTCAGGGGCATGCTTTTTGGGCTTGGGCTTTTTCTTGACGACTATTTTCAGCAGCCCGGGAGCGCTGAGCACGACACGATCTTCTCCACCATCGTGTGCTTCCCGAATGTTCGCCGCCCTTCGAATAGCGGGGACAGTAAGATCCGCCAAGGTCGCCAAGGCTGGTTGATTTGAAACAATGATGTGCATCTCTCTCCTTTCACGCAATGAAGGCCATGCTCGAAGCCAGAATTGTCGCCGTCAGTATCCACGGCTTGGCGGCCTGCCGGCACGGCAAAGCAGATGGAGTCGAGGCGAGGATGACGCCTTCGTCGCAGGGTTGTTTGAGCAGTCCGCTCATTTACGGCAAGCCTTTCATCTCACGTCCGGGTAATCAATTTCAGATCATCAAAGTCGCGGTCGTGGCAATGATCGCGTCAACGCGAGGGTTGGCGTGATCATTGCCACGCCGTTTGATGTCTTCGGATTTGCACCGGGCGCATCTGACTCGGGCCAGCGCATCTGGCGCACACTTTCGTAACACTTTGCGTTGTCTATCAAGTGATCGGTCTTGAGCATATCCAAAGTATGCCCTTCTCGCTTTCTTTATCAAAGAACCGGGTAGCCTGACGACGTTGTTCGCTCCCGGATTTGACTATAGCTTTCAAGATAATGTTTTTCGTCTGCCGAGCAAACCGTCGCGAAAGAGCATGGAGTTCAGCCTTTAGGCTGTCTGGTTTCCGGGAAGAATCTGGCCAAGAAAGCCGACAGCCTAAAGCCTGAATCCACCGCTAAAGCCGCGAGGCGTCATCGCAGATAGTGTTAACAAGTGTTTTCTCAATCGAGACATTCACCAGAAGGGTGACACTTACGCGGCTAGTCTCTGAGACCTGTCCTCTGTTCCCTGATGTTTCAAACCATCAGAATCCATAATGGTTTGAAACATCAGGGAACAGAGGACAGGAACCAGGAATCAGAAATTACATCTCTTAACCGTGGATTTGGGCTAAAGGCTGAACTCCATGCTCTTTTTCTTGAAGTCTATATTGAGCCATTACAGAAACTGACCGCGCCCGGTTTGGGCGTGGAACTGCCGACTGACTTGTTGATGACTTGTTGACGAAATACGCTTACATTCCCGGCACGGCGAATCCGGGCAACTTTCGCTGAGAACAGAAATGACGCAGGAATTGCAAACAGACGTGTTGATTGTGGGCGGCGGCATTGGCGGTTGCGCAGCGGCGTTGGCGGTCGCGCAATCAGGCCGTCGCGCGATCCTGACCGAAGAGTGCGATTGGATCGGCGGGCAACTCACCTCACAAGCCACGCCGCCCGATGAACACGGCTGGATCGAACGCTTCGGTTGCACGGCTTCGTATCGCCGCTTTCGCAACGGCGTGCGCGAGTATTACCGCCGTCATTATCCGCTGACCGAGGCAGCCCGAAACAATCCGCGCCTCAATCCCGGTAATGGTTGGGTGTCGCCGCTGTGTCACGAACCGCGCGTGGCCCTGGCCGTGTTGTACGAAATGCTCGCGCCGTATTTAAGCAATGGGCAGATCACGCTGCTCGCCGAACATCGCGCGCTCAAAGCGGACGTAGCAGGCGACCACGTGCGCGCTGTCACGTTGCGCGATTTGCGCGGCGGCGCGGAATGCAGCGTGACGGCTGCCTACTTCCTGGACGCCACGGAACTCGGCGATCTATTGCCGCTCACGGGCTGCGAATACGTCACCGGCTTTGAATCGCAGGCGCAGACAGGCGAGCCGTCTGCGCCCGCCGCAGCACAGCCGCGCAAGGTGCAGGCGTTTTCCATGTGCTTTGCGATGGAGCATCGCGAAGGCGAAGACCATACGATTGGCCAGCCCGCGAATTATCCATTCTGGCGCGACTACATTCCGTCCTTGCAACCCGCTTGGCCGGGGCGCTTGCTGAGTTGGGCGATCACACATCCGCGTTTGATGACGCCGCACACTTATCATTTCGATCCACACCGCGAACCGTCGCGTGCTTTTGCCGGGTTGTGGACGTATCGCCGCATTCTTGACCGTGCGAACTTTCAACCGGGCGCATATGCCAGCGACATCACACTGATGAATGTGCCGATGCTGGATTACCTGCTTGGCGACATCGCCGAGGCGAACGAAGCGGAACGGGCGCGGCATATCGCACAAGCCAGAGACTTGAGTTTGTCGTTTTTCTATTGGCTGCAAACCGCAGCGCCGCGGGCACAATCGGGTGGCGGCGGCACAGGCTGGCCGGGCTTACGGTTGCGCGGCGATGTGACAGGCACAACGGATGGATTGGCGAAGATGCCGTACATTCGTGAGTCGCGCCGCATCAAGGCTGAGTTTACGATCCGCGAACAGCACATTGCCGAAGCCGCGCGTCCGGGGCAAAGCGTTGCAGAAAGCTTCCCGGATTCGGTCGGGATCGGCTATTACCGGATTGACCTGCATCCGTCTTCAAGACAAGGGGGCGCCGGAGACAACTACATTGACGTGGAGTCGCTGCCATTTCAGATTCCGCTCGGCGCATTGATTCCGCAGCGACTGGAAAACTTAATTCCGGCGTGTAAAAACATTGGCACGACGCACATCACCAACGGCTGTTATCGGCTGCATCCGATTGAATGGAACATCGGCGAAGCGGCGGGACAACTGGCGGCTTATTGCGTCGCGCGGCAAGTTTTGCCGCGCGACGTCAGAAACAGCCCGCACCAACTCGAAGACTTTCAGCGGCAGTTGTCCGGGCGGGGACTTGAACTCGCATGGCCATCGAACCTGTCGCTTGAAGAAGGGGACCCGCACGCCCATGCGCGCTATAGCTTTTAAGAAAATGTTTTTCGTCTGCCAAACAAACCGTCGCGCGCCGAGCATGGAGTTCAGCCTTTAGCCCAAATCCACGGTTAAGAAATGGGCTAGATTGATTTCACCAATGTTCATCGGCTTCGCGGCGTTTTTTACCGACTTTGGCTCTTCACTTAACAGGTGAAGGAGCGATTTTGATAAAATGTCTGAAAGCCACGTGAATA
>JBBQVH010000216.1:0-5721 GCA_038211695.1 Blastocatellia bacterium
GGGTAGTGGTTCATGTGGGGGAGATGTGTCAGTAGCCCGACCGTGAGGGAGGGCCGCCGGACGCCACGCCAGCCCTTGCTCACGCGCGGGCTACTGACACGTGGTTGCATCGTGCTCTCTCTCTTCACTGAGCCACTACCCAAAAAAGAAAGGCGCGGAGAGAAGGGTGTAACGCAAACCATTCGCGTCATTCCCTTCTCTCCGCGCCATCCGCGTTTTATTCAGTTTTCAGTCTCAGCGCGCCAGCGGCGTGTCGCCGGTCTGGCCATGCATTTTGTAAAGCGTTGAACCATCCGTGCTGCGAATCACCCACCATTCCCCCGTTGACGAACGCCAGACAGCAATATCGGTTTTGCCATCTCCGTCGTAATCGCTGGGCACGGGAATGTCGTTGTACGGCGCATAGGACGCGCCCCACGTCGCTTCCAGCAAAGTGCCGTTCGAACTGCGGATGATATACCACTTGCTGGTACTGCCTCGCCAGACAGCGATGTCGAATTTGCCATCGCCATCGTAATCGCCCGGCACCGGCACATCGAAGTATGGCGCGTAGGAGCCGCCCCACAACACCTGCTGCGTCGCACCATCCGAGCTTCGTTTGACATACCAAGTGCCGAAGCCACCACGCCAGACGGCAATATCAGTCTTGCCGTCACCGTCGTAATCCGCTGGCACCGGCGTATCGAAGTATGGCGCATAAGAAGCGCCCCAGCTTATCGTTTGCGTCACGCCATCCGAACTGCGTTTGATGTACCAGTTGGTATTCGATCCGCGCCAGACGGCCAGGTCTGTCTTGCCGTCGCCGTCATAATCTCCCGGCACCGGCGTATCGCCCGCCAATCCCAGCGCTTCTATCCGAACTGAACCGTCGGAGCTGTTGAGGATGTACCAGTTGCCATCCAACGGACGCCACACGGCCACATCGGTTTTGCCATCGCCGTCGTAATCGCCCGGCGTAGCAATATCGTTGTACGGTGCATAGCTCGCGCCCCAGAAAGCCGTCTTCAGCGTCCCGTCCGTGCTTTTCAAAATCAGCCAATCACTTGTGTTGCCGCGCCAGACGCCCAGATCGGTTTTGCCGTCGCCGTCGAAATCGCTCTTGACCGCGCGGAATTGTGAAACCACCTGCAGCGGCAGCAACTTTTGTGTGATGCGGAAAGCGCCATCCGTCAGACGGAAGGTGATGGGGAAATACCCCGTCTGCGTTGGCGTTCCGCTGATCTCGCCAGTGTTGAAGTTCAACAACAACCCCGCTGGCAGCGTGCCTCCTGTGATGCTCCACACGACCGGAGCCGTCGCATTGACCGATGTCAGCGTAAACGAATACGGCAGCCCAATCTTCGCCACCGGTAAAGATTGTGTGGCAATCACCAGTTCGTTCGGTTCCGCCGTCACCGTTGTCCGCACGGTGCGGTCGTTGTTCGACGGATTCGGGTCGTTGACCGAAGAGTAAGTTTCGCCTGTGTTGACGATCTCAGAGCCGGATTCCAACGTGCTGGAAACCGTCACCACAATCACAACGGAATGCGTGACATTGAAGCCGGTCGTGCCGCCCCAGGTACAAGTGACGGTTCCCGGACTGCCAACATCGGGCAGCGTGCAGCTTGCGCCCGTGCTGGGAGTGGCGGAAACAAACGTTGTGTTGGCAGGCAGGCTGTCACGAATGGCCGCATTGAAAGCCGAATCAGAGCCTTTGTTTTTGGAATTGAGCGTGTAGGTAATGGTGTTGCCACGCACGACCGACAGCGCCGGAACGGCAGTCATCGTCATTTCCAGATCCGCGCCCGCGGCTTCCAGCGCGCGGCATGCGGCTGGCACCTGACCAACCGGAATCGTCAGGCTGACTTTCTCAATGGTTGCCACTTCTGCCAGATTGCGCGCCGCCGAGAAGGATTCACTGCGGCTGTTGGCATTGATGATCGCGCCGACCAATCCGCCTTCGGCATCGGCGTCTGCTACCTCTAACTTGGCGGTCGTGCCCGAAGCAATGGCGCGCTGCGCATTCGGCACCAGCGCCGAAACCGCTGATTGGAACTGGCAGGAATCAGTGCTGGTCTTGAAGCTGAACTTTTCTCCGGCAGCATTTGAAACGGTGCCATAGAGCGCGCCGACCGGCGAAGACTGTTTGCTCAACTCTCCGCCGATGCGATTCACAACCAGGAACGTGTCGTTGCCGTCCGCTGGGCTGGTCACATTGTCCACTCCGACCACACGCGGCAAGCGGCTGTAGCCGGTGGCGCGGCCATCGAATTCAAGCTGCGCGGAATCGGCGGCACGGCTCGTCTTCGGCAGCACGCCTTCAAACAGCGCCGTTACCGCAACGGCGGTCATTTTGCCGCTGTGCCCATCGGCAGCTTTGATGGATTCGGTTCCCGCCAAATAGTTATGCCCCAATGGCAGACCCGTTGTTTTGTCTACCGCCACGGCGACGATGTAACCGCTGCCATTCGGATCGTAATCAGAAGCGCGCAACGTGACGGTCTGCCCACTGGTCAAACAAACGTAGGTGTCCTTCACCTCGCAATTGTTTTGGCGCACAAAAAAGACGTGCGCAGTGACCGTTACACTGGGATGTGTATTGGTCAGGCTGATTTCGGTATCGGTGTCTTTCTGAGAGCTGTTCGAATTGTAGTAGTTGTAGATCAGAACCGATCCGCCTTTCTGATCGCCCGTCGGCGAGGGAGGCTGCGCAGCAACAGGTTTCCCCTGCTGCAAGCGGGCAGTCGTCATGCTGCCCAAAGGCCACGCCAAAAGAATCGCTGAAAACAACAATAGCAATCGCACCGGAGTCGAGTATTTCATATCGAGCTTCCTTCCCGGAAAAGTTGTGTAGTTTGATTGGGGAAAAACAGGCTTGGGCGCTTTCGGCGCTCAAGCGTTTTTTGTTTCACGTGATTCGCAAAGTAGAGGAATAGGGCTGCGGCTTAGTGGCCGGTCTCACTGGCTGGGTTGCATTCTGAAAAATGGATTTAAGATTAAAGTCGTGGAGAGAGCAAACAAAGCGGTGTGGAGCGATCTCTCTAATCGCTCCACACCGCTTTGTGCAATTGAGCTTTGGTGCGAATAAAGAACCTTGCCATTACCCACATTTTTTTAAGTTCAAGAGGCCGCTCACCTTGCGCCGTGGCATCCGGGAAAAACGTGAGTAATGGCAAGGATGCCATCTTGTCCCACAACCATAAACCGACTACTTTTAATTGCCCGACTGGCTCAAGCGAACGGCTTTGTATCCGCCTGCTGCGCGATCCTTCACCCACCACAGGGCGAAAATCACCGCAGGTACCACCGCCATCATCGCGACATAGCGGAACGAGGCCGCGTCACCGACGCGATCGCGAACTTTGCCCATATTGAAGATCACCAGCCCCAGCGCGAACTGGCCAACAAATCCCATTAAGCCCATCGTAAATGCGCCGCCCTGGGGAAATCGCTCAGAGGTGATGCCCAGCATCGTCGGCCACATAAAACAAACGCCAACATAAAAGACCGTCGCGGCAACGTACGCGCTGACCGTGCCTGTCACGTTCGAAAGCATAAACAGCCCGATCGCGGCAATGATGACCGAAGCCAACATCATGCCGATCGGCGAAATTTTATGTGCGATCGCTCCGGCGAAATATCGCAAGATGAACATTAACGCACTGCCGTACACCAAAATCAGAATGCCGCTCATCTTGGCCAGATTGCCCAAAACCGAAGCGACCATTTGCCCCGGCGCCAGTTCGATCGAAGCCGTGATCATCATGCAAAAGATCAACAGCAGAAATGCAGGATTGAGTGCCGTCTTGGCCATATCACCGGTCGAGATGCCAGCGGCGGCCCGCTCCGTCAATGGGAATTTCTGTCCGAAGATCATCACGCCGTAAATCGCCGTTGGGATCAGGACAATGCCCATCTGCATTTTCCAGCTCAAATGCGCCTGGCTCATGAAATAGCCAAGCAACCCGCCGATAATCAGTCCGCCCGGCCACCACGCGTGCAGCACATTCAGTTTGTGGGTCTTTTCATTCGGATACATCGTGGCAATCAACGGATTGATCACCGCTTCGACCAAGCCATTGCCGAAGCCTGCCAGCAACATCGAGTAAGCCATCATGGAGTAGCTGGACGCCATAACAAACCCGATGACACCGATGATGTGCAGGCCAAACGCCAGGTAAAGCAGATTGCGCATCCCCAATGTATCAAGCATCGGCGAGGCCACCAGGATCGAACCTGCAAAACCGAAAAATGCCAGCGTCGAAATCCATCCATATCCGGCATGCTCTTGCCCCGGAACGAAGAATTTGCCGACCACGGCATCGCCAATCACCAAATCTTCCACGTTGCCGCGCAACGCAAAGATCATTGCGGTGACGACCAAGGACAGACAACTGGCTATGAAAAGCCTACGCTGATTCATAAACGTTTTTCCTCCGGCTAAAGCGCCTAGTAGTTGAACTCTGAAATGTCGGTAATCTTTTGGCGGAGAATCCGCCTCTGGAAGTGTTCTCAAAAGCGGCGCGATTATGCTTGGCAAGAGGATAAATGGCAATACAGCCTTAAAGCATCTGCGGCCTATTAATTGTTCCCGGACGAATACGCCAGCCGTCACGCTGAGTTGGGAAATGACCGGAGTTGCGTTGACGCGCGATTGCTTTAGTGAACTAACACCGGCTGAAAACTCATGGGCGCGTCTTGTTTGTAATTCGGCCAGAGAATCTCTTCGCCAAGTTCGGGACGGCGCTTGACGGGTTCAGGCAGCGATAAACGCCAGCGCAATTGCTCATCCAGTTCCTCCGCAAAACTGCCCAGCTGCTCTGGCGAAAAGTTCAGGCTGCGCATCTCAGCTTCGATCTTGCGGCGGTAATCGCTGACCGAAGAGTCCGAGATGCCGACCATTTCGGCGATTTCCAGTTGCGATGGTTCTTCGGTATCGAAGTAGCAATGCCACAGCACGCGCCAGAGCCGTTCTGTGCGTTGCAGGTTCGAGCGCGTCAACAGACTGAGACGATCTAAAAATTCAATGGCAACCAACCGGGCTTCGCGCTCCTGTTCGTCGCGCAAGGTGATTTCTTCCGGATTGGCGTCAGAGGAGGCGAGCGAATCGTGATAGCTGCGTCCCTGGCGCTCTTCGTTCACTTCGTCTTCAATCGAAGTCAGCATCGGGTCGTAAACCGGAAGCTTGCTCAGCGCCAATTGCCGCAGCACGCGCAATGGGGCGGGCGAATCAATCGCCTCGAAAATTTCGACCAGCAACTCGACCAGTTCCTGATTGCTGACGATCACTTGCGCTTCGCCGGTGCACCCCGTCCGGCGACGGTTACGGCGGCGCATGGAAATGTTGGCAATCAGATCGGTAAACGTGCCGTTATCCTTCAGCCCTTTTGCATCATTCCATTCACGCAGGCCAAACACCGCGTCGGCGGCTTGGCGGTATCTTTCTACTTGTTCAGGGGCCACTTGTTCAGGGGCCACCTGTTCGCGGTCATGGGATTTGTGACGCCGGAAGCGGCGAAAATGCGGGTCGGTTTCCAGCACCTGGCTGACGCGGCGGACGATGCGGTAATTTTCCGGACGGCGGCGGCGCAAGTTCCCAATCAGTAAATTGGTCAATTCGATTTGATAGATCTCGCGCTCGATCTCGGCGTCGGACATTTCTGCCGCAAGGTAATGATTGAAGCGCTCTTTTTGCAGAAGCAACACATACAGGTCTTGTGTCAGATCGTGCAACGACAGAAG
>JBBQVH010000217.1:0-5449 GCA_038211695.1 Blastocatellia bacterium
ACCTCCCAGAATTCACCCGATCTATTTAACCCTTTTGTTTTCAATAAAGCTTAAAACCGTGAAGCAGATCGTAGCGAAAAACACGTTGGCGTTCTACGTGCTTGGAAGCAATCGCCAACGTCAATTGACACCCAGAATGTCAACCGCCGGGCCGCGCAAAAGCAGCTAACTGCGAGCAAACAAACTGTTTAGAAATTCAGTATTTGCCATTTCAATCTCCGGGAAACAGCAGCTATAGCTCGCCGGCATGCGGAACGCAGCGATGATTTGCAATGCCTGCTGCACCCGCCTTTCTATGCCGCGCAGCGCAAATTCCAGCCGTGCGATTTCACTTGAACCAGCGGGATGTTTCGGAACGGATTGAAATCGGGATGCGCCTGTCGCCAGGCATCAAAATCGCCCGGTGCGCGCCGAAACCGCGCCACCTCGCCAGCCAGCGATTGAATCAGGAGCGCGTGATTTTCAATGCTGCGGAAAACTGGCAGAAGCTGGTCGCGTGAACCTTTCGCTTTGAAAGCCCGCCACAGTTCGAGCGCATCGTCATCCGCCAATCCACGCAGTAAAATCGCAAAGCAATTGCTCAGCGGATCGCCATTCACACTGTTTTGCAAATCGGCGGGATAGAGCCGCGTGCTGACCAGCACTCGCGTCGCTCGCACCGTCGTCAGTTTACGCAGGAACGCGCCTGCGCGCGGGTCAGCAGTCTTGCGCAGCCGGTGCTCGCCCGTGAACGATTGCGCCGCGCTCGCCGGTAAGCCGTAAGCGTTGGCTACGTAATTCGCCGTCTGCCGGTCGTAATCATCATCGGACAGATGCGCCGCATCCAAGCGCGCGTAGGCGATTAGCATCCGCTCCAACCCATCCAGCACAATCAGGAACGGCTCGTGGTCGAGCGCCGCCAGCAATTGCGCTTCGCGGTCGGACGCAGAGATTTGTTCTACTTCGGCCAATGACCGCCGCGTGACGTAGGCCAGAGCGCGGATGACGAAATTTTCGAACGTCGCGTCGCTCTCGTAAAAACTCCACCACATCCGCCCGGCCATCGGCTTCATCTCCTGCGACGCGATTTCGTTGAACCATTTCCACGTCAACGCGCTTTTGCCCATCCCGCCAATGGCAACGACATTAATGCGGCGGGCAAGGCCAGGAAGCATTTTAGAAATGGGCGCGGCTTCACAGCAAGATCGCAGGCGAGGTCACACGCCACATTCGGCCAGTTCCGCGTCTTCGGCGGGCGCGGATTGCAATTCGATGTCCATGCCGTAGGTTTCGGCCAGTTCAAAGTATTCCGCAAACCAGGGTTCCATCTCTTCGGCGGTTTGTGAACGCAACACCAGTTGGCGAATCGGTGTTCCGTTCGGCACGCCGCGCAGCAATTGCGACGACATCATCTTCATTCGTCCAATGACGCCTTTTTCAGGCATGTGTTCGCGCAGCAGGTCGCGGAATTCCAGCAGGGTTTCGTGCAGCTCGCGCGGCGTGGGTTTGTATGGCTCAATTCCCTGCATCGCTTCCCAGGTCTGGCGAAAGATGTATGGGTTGGCAATGGCTCCGCGCCCAATGTGAACGGCGTCGCAACCCGTTTCATCAAACCGCTTCAGCGCGTGGCCGGGAACCAGCACATCGCCGCTGCCCGACACCGGAATCGAGACGTTTGCTTTGATTGCTCGCACCAAATCCCAGTCGGCGAATCCTTTGTATGCCTGCACGCGCGTGCGCCCGTGCAGCGTGACCATCGAAGCGCCACAGTCTTCAATCAATTTGGCGACTTCTACACAGTTGATTGAATTGTCGTCCCAACCCGCGCGGATTTTGACCGTCATTGGGATCGAGATGGCGCGCTTCACTTCGCGCAAAATCTTTTCCAGTTGCGGCAGATCGCGCAGCAGGTTCGATCCGCCTCCGCCGTTGACGACTTTCTTCGCCGGACAGCCGCAGTTGATGTCCACGAAATCGGCCCCAGCTTCTTCGGCGATTTCCGCCGCCCAGCGCATGCGTTCAATGTCGTAGCCGAAGATCTGAATGGCGAGCGGGCGCTCTTCTTCCGGCTTGTAGCGCATCAGATCGTGCGTGCGCAGGTTGCCGCGCGTCAGCCCTTCGACGCTGATGAATTCCGTGACGAACAACCCGGCTCCGCCACGCCTTTTGACCAGACGGCGGAAGGGCGAATCCGTAACACCCGCCATTGGCGACAGCACCAGCGGAGGCGAAATTCGGCGGCCTGCGATTTCGAATGAATCCGGGTAAAACATAGCGGTGAATCAAAAGACAAACGCTCAAGCTACGATTGAAGGCCGTGAATATAGCATATGGTTGACGCTCAGCGTCAAAACCGATAGCTTGAGCGGCGTGGTGACAGAATCATCGAAAATCATCATTTTCCTAACTGAATTGATGCGTTTGAAATCCGTGCCGCGAACAGGCTGGCTGTTGCGTGGTGTGCGCGACGTTGAATCGGTCGCCGATCATTCATTCGGTGTGGCCTTCATCGCGATGCTGCTGGCCGATCTGGCCCAATCACGTGCGATGGAGTTGAATGTTGAAAAGGTGCTGCGGATGGCGCTGCTGCACGATCTGACCGAAGCCCGCACCGGCGATCTGCCAGCGACAATCAAACGTTATGTTGATCCGTCCATGCTGCACACGATGGATGAGCGCATCGCCGATGAAATGTTTGCCGGGCTGGGTGCAATCGGCGAAGAGTATTTGCGGTTGTGGCGCGAATACGAAGAACGCGTGAGCCTGGAATCGCGCATCGTCAAGGCGGCGGACAAACTCGATATGCTGCTGCAAGCGTGTGAGTACGAACAAGGCGGCGCGCGCAGCTTGCAGGAGTTTTGGACAAATTCGGAAACTGATTTTTCCGCGCTAGGGATTGCTCAGGAGATTGACGACTTGATTGTGAATTTGATCGAAGGGTTGAAAGAGAGCCGCCTGGGCGATAAGGCCAGCGGCGACCGCTGACAAGTTTTATGAATTTACTGCAACACGCAATTACCTGGCTTCAGCAATTGCCGCCCGCGGGCGTGCTGGCCTTGATGTTTCTGATCGCCTACGTTGAAAACATCTTCCCTCCATCGCCCAGCGATGTGCTGTTGGTGTTTACCGGCACGCTGATCGGCCTGGGCACGATCGGCTTTCCATCATCGCTGTTTTGTTCGACGCTGGGCAGCACGCTGGGTTTTATGACAGCGTATGGTCTGGGCCGATATTTTGAGGGGCACATTGTTGATGGACGGTTCGGGCGGTATCTGCCGGTTAGCACGATTGCGCAGGTTGAGCGGCTGTTTCAGCGGTTTGGCTTTGGCGTGATCATCGCCAACCGCTTCCTGGCCGGCACCCGCGCCATCGTCTCATTCGCCGCCGGAATGTCGAAGATGAACCTGCCGATGACGACGGCGTTGAGCGCACTGAGCGCGCTCTTGTGGAACGCGATCCTGCTGTATCTGGGCATGGTCTTCGGCAAAAACTGGCAGCGCGTCGGCCAATACCTGAGTATTTACAGCACCGTCGTGACGATCATCGTCGTCGTCGTCGTTGGCATTTACGTGTGGCGTTACTTTCGCGCTCGCCGCCAGATGGCAGCGTCAACCGATATCTAATCTCAAACGTTAATGGATATTCTTCGCAAACTTCGCATCCGCGCCGCCTCGCAACTGCAACACATCGTCCTGCCTGAAGGCGACGACGACCGTACGATCATTGCGGCAAGTAAAGTCGCTGAAGAGCGGATCGCTCGCGTGACTGTGCTAGGCAACGAAGAGCAGATTCGCGCCCGCGCTGCGGCGCTCGGTGTCTCGTTGACCAATGTGATCATCCTGGATCATCGCCAATCGCCTGACCTGGATCGTTATGCACAAGAACTTTATGAACTGCGCCGCGCCAAAGGCGTCACACTCGACGAAGCGCGCAAACAAATTCTCGACCCGCTCTATTTCGGTAACCTGATGGTGCGCGCGGGCCGCGCTGACGGTTCAGTCGCAGGTGCAACCAATACCACGGCGCATACGGTGCGCGCGGCGCTGATCACGCTGGGCCTGCGCGAAGGCTTCAGCCTGGTTTCGTCCGTCATCGTGATGGTCGTGCCAAACAAAGAGTTTGGTGTGGATGGCGCGATGATCTACGCCGACCCGGCGGTGGTCATCAATCCAACCGCGCCGCAATTGGCCGAAATCGCGATTGCTTCGGCACAGACCTGCCGCGCCTTGCTGGAAGCCGAGCCTCGCGTGGCCATGCTTTCGTTTTCAACAAAGGGGAGCGCCGCGCATCCGCTGGCGGACAAAGTCATCGAAGCCACCAGGACCATTCGCGCCCGTGCGCCCGAACTGGAAGTGGACGGCGAACTGCAACTGGATGCCGCCCTCATTCCAAGCGTCGGCGAATCAAAAGCCAAAGGCTCCACCGTTGCGGGCCGCGCCAATGTCCTGATCTTCCCGGACATCAATGCCGGCAACATCGGCTACAAATTGACGGAACGGCTGGCAGGCGCAACCGCCATCGGCCCCATCCTGCAAGGGCTGGATAAGCCCGCCAACGACCTGTCGCGCGGCTGCAAAGCTGAAGACATCGTGGATGCAGTGGCGATTACCGCTGTTCAGGCCCA
The DNA here is from genome assembly GCA_038211695.1 of Blastocatellia bacterium. Classification (GTDB taxonomy): domain Bacteria; phylum Acidobacteriota; class Blastocatellia; order RBC074; family RBC074; genus RBC074. The sequence goes on from JBBQVH010000217.1 coordinate 4,604, forward strand.
AGCCCGTAAAAAAGAGAAGGCGTAATCAGATGAGGCTGCGCTGGAAAAAACTGTTGGCCGCGCCTTTTGTCTTCGTCGCGGCAATCGTCATCCTGGTGGAAGATTGGCTGTGGGACGATCTTCAGCGAATGGCCGCGGCGATTGGCCGCCTGCCAATCTTTCGTCAAATCGAAATGCTGATTGTCAGCCTGCCTCCTTACGCTTCACTCGCCGTCTTTGCCGCTCCATCGTTGCTGTTGATTCCCGTGAAACTGGCGGCGCTGTGGTTTATCGCGCACGGGCAAGCCTGGCTTGGCTTGCTGACCATCGTCGCGGCCAAAATCGCCGGTACGGCGCTGGTTGCCCGAATCTATTATCTGACTGAGCCGAAGCTGTTACTGATTGCATGGTTTGCCCGGCTGCACACTCGATTTGTCGCATTCAAGGCGCGAGTTTATGCCGCCATTAAATCCACCGCGGTTTATCAACGCGCGCATCGGCAATATTCACGGGTGCGAGAAGGATTTCGCCAATGGCGAGTGAAACGGAAAGGCTTCTGGCGCAGGCGATGGCTGGCCACCATCAAGCTCTTACGTAAACCGAATCAGCTTCAAAAATAGCTTGGTTGACAAAAGACCAAGCGGCCCCTAAGATGCGCCTTCGTTTCAGGCAGTTATTGATTCTTGTCAACACAGTTTTCGGGGCGTGGCTCAGCCTGGTAGAGCGCTCGGTTCGGGACCGAGAGGTCGAAGGTTCAAATCCTTTCGCCCCGACTTTTATCGTCAGCAACTTAAGGCTTCCATCTGGAAGCCTTTTCTGTTTTTACCGAACGTCAAAGGCTGGGACGACGGACTTCCGTTCGGTTTA
>JBBQVH010000218.1:0-5366 GCA_038211695.1 Blastocatellia bacterium
AATCCTTCGGTGCTTTCGGTGGGCCGCACGCCGCGCCCATCGGTATTCAATGTCGCGCCTTCTTTCAACCCCAGATCAATGTAGCTGCGGATGCGATCGTGCGCGACCGGATCAATCACTGGCCCCATATCCACTGTGGAATCGCCGTCGGTTGGCCCCACGCGCATTTTGCCAGCCGAATCGTGCAGCCGTTCCAGCATAGGATCAGCCGCCTTGCCAACAGCAACGGCGATGCTGCCGGCCATACAACGCTGTCCGCTGCACCCAAAAGCCGCGCCCATAATCTGATTGGTTGCCGCGTCGAAATCGGCATCCGGCATGACCAGCATGTAATTTTTAGCGCCGCCTGCCGCCTGCACGCGCTTGCCGTGCGCGGTGCCGGTTTCATAAATATGTTTGGCCACCGTCGTCGAACCGACAAAGCTGATCGCCGCAACGTCAGGATGCGTCAGCAAAGCATCCACCGTCTGATTGCCACCGTGCAGGACGTTGAACACTCCTTTCGGCAATCCGGCTTCGGTCAGCAATTCCGCCAGCCGCATCGGCGTCAGCGGCACTTTCGGCGAAGGTTTCAGAATGAACGTGTTGCCACAGACGATGGCAACGGGAAACATCCACAACGGCACCATCGCCGGGAAGTTGAACGGCGTGATGCCGACACAAACGCCCACCGGATGCCGTTCGACACGCCCGTCAATGCCGCGTGAAACCTGGTCAAGCGCCTGCCCCATCAACACTGTCGGCGCATGACAGGCAAATTCGACCATCTCAATCCCACGACGAACATCGCCTTTGGCCTCTTCGTGCGTCTTGCCATGTTCGCGCGTGACCAGTTTGGCTAGTTCTTCGAAATGCTCTTCCAGCAGATGCGCGAAGCGGAACATCACCCGAGCGCGTTCCACCACGGGCGTGTCCGCCCATTCAGGCAGAGCTTTTTTCGCCGTCTGCACGACCAGATCAACCGTTGCCGGGTCGCTGTCAGGAACCTGCGCGATCACTTCGCCACGCGATGGGTTATAGACCGGCGTGAATTGCGAGGCGCTGGCAGCCAATAAATCGCCTCCGACGTAATTGTGGCAAATCGTGTTCATACTACCTCCGGAGTTTAAAACTCAACTATTCACTCTGATTTCATGCAACCGATCCGCTAGCAGCAGGTTAACCAGTGTTTCGGTCATAATTCCCCGTGTCCGAGCTTCAGCTTCGACCTGCTCGTAAACTTCAGGGTCAAGTGTAATGCGATGCCGGCGTTTAGCCGTGACTGTAAATTCCACTTCGTGCGTCTGATCCCAATAATCGCCAAGACTGTTTGTGTCCCAGAAATCCGCGATTTCCTCTACAGTGCTGGCTTTCGAAATACTCGTAAGTTGTGGTTCGTTATTTTCGCTCATAACTTTTTCGCTCCTTATGATCCATATCGCGGGCGCTCAAGATCAACGCTCTGTTGCCAGTTTTGCGAATGAAGAAAACGACAAGATAACGGCCAGCGTCTGTCTGACCGAAAGCGGCATAAACATCTTCGCCCTGTTGATGCCCGGATTCCGCAAAGTGATACTTGGGGCGATTGAAAAAGACTTCTTCCGTTTCATCCTGAGAAACGTGATGTTTCACGGCCAACTTTACAACGATATTCGGAAACCAGATAAAGTCCGCGATATTCATAAACGTCATCCCTGATTGACGAATCCGCTCAGAAATTCCTCCAGCAAGTTTGCCGCGACTTGCGAACGATACTCCGCCGTTGAGCGCACATCATCAATCGGTTTCAATTCGTTGAGCAACTCGGCTCGCGCAAGGTTGATTGTCGCTTGACCAACCTTCTGACCTTTCAAAGCCGCCTCGGTTTTCCAGACTCTGACGGGCACTGGCGCAACGCTTCCGTAAGCCAGACGAATGTTGTTGATCATACCGTCATTCACTTGTGCCATCGCGGCGATGCAGACTTTCGAAATGGCCTGCGCTTTGCGCGTGCCGACTTTGCGTGAATGCTGTTGCCAGCCTGCTGTTGCGCGCGGCAAGCGAATCGCTTTGATCAACTCGTCTTCGCGCATGACCGTCGTTTTGTAGCCAGTGTGAAAATTCCGATACGGCACAATTCGCGCGCCCGCAGCCGAGATCAACTCAAGCTCCGCTTCGTACACCAACAATGCCGGAAGCGAATCCGCCGCCGGAGAAGCGTTGGCGATGTTGCCGCCAATCGTGGCGCGATTCTGAATCGCGACCGCGCCTGTCCAGCTTGCGGCTTCGCACAGCATTGGGAACTCTTCGCGCAGGACGGACTGCTGCTGAATCTGCGTGTACGTCGTCAGTGCGCCAAGCGAGACGAAAGCATGGCTGATTTCGACGCCGCGCAATTCTGCCAACTGCCATAAGCTGACGAACTGTTTATGGGCGAGTTTTCCCGCTTCCAGCAACACCATCAGATCAGTGCCGCCCGCGAAAGGCCGCCAGACGCCAGGTTCATCGGCAAGCAACTGCAACGCATTGTTCAGACTCGCCGGAGTTTTCAGTTCGTAATCGGGAAGATAAGCTCTCATAACATCAAGGTTAGTCGCTACCGCTCGTGGCGCTGAACCGCTCTGACCACCGAATCAAAAATCTTCATATAGCCCGTGCAGCGGCACAGATTGCCCGCCAGACCGTTGCGAATGTCTTCTTCGGTCGGCTGCGGATTTCGTTCAAGCAAGCTGACCGCCGCCAGAATCATTCCTGGCGTGCAGATGCCGCATTGCGCGCCGCCCCCTTCAATAAAGGCTTGCTGCACGGCGTGCAATTGTTCGCCATCGGCCACACCTTCAATCGTGGTGATCTTTGCGCCTGTGGCTTGCGCGGCGGGAACCAGGCAACTGTTGACCAACTCGCCGTCAATCAAGACCGAACACGCGCCGCATTCACCTTCGCCACAGCCTTCTTTGGTGCCGGTCAGTTGCAACTCTTCGCGCAGCACGTCCAGCAGCCGCGCTATCGGCCAGGCCTGAACCGTTCGCGGCTCACCATTGACGGTGAAACTCAAAGCTACTTTTTCAACCATTCACGCCTCCCGCCGTCATCACCTTCATCAGCATTTCAGGCATCAGCGGAATAGTATTCACGCTTGTGCCGATGGCGTCTTCTATGGCGTTCAGGATTGCCGGGGCAGGACCATCCATCGGCAATTCGCCGATGCCCTTTGCGCCCGAAGGGCCGTAGGTATAGGGCTGCTCTTCAAAGTAAACACGAATCGGCGGGATGTCCGCCGAAGTTGGCATAATGTAATTGGTCATCTGGTTGTTGATCATTCGTCCGTCACGCCAGACGACGTTTTCATAGAGCGCGTACCCGACCGCTTGCGCCACGCCGCCTTCGATCTGCCCGGCGGCCAGCACAGGATGAATCACCTTGCCGACTTCCTGCAACGCGACAAAATCGTCCACGCGGGCTTCGTATGTCACCAGATCAACCGTCACTTCGGAAACGTACACGGCCCAGGCGTATGTGCCGTAGGCTTCGCCCTGATATTTTTCGTCGTCCCAGAAAACGCCCGGCGGCGGATCGTATTTGCTGAAGGATTTCAACGGGCCGTGTTTTGCGATGTAGCGTTGACAGGCCGTGGCGAATTCCTCCGCCGTGTACTCTTCATTCAAAAAGCCACTGCCAACCAAGGTTTGTTTCAAGCCAATCGCGGCGGATTCAACCAACTTGCCGACGATCATCGTCGTGCGCGAAGCGACGGTCGGGCCACTATTGGGCACGTTGGCGGTGTCGGGCTGCGCGATCTCAATCATCTCAAAATCAATCCCCAACGCTTCTGCCGCAATCTGAGAAAAAACAGTGTTCGTGCCCTGGCCAATTTCCGTATTGGCTGTCAGCACGCGCACGCGGCCCGTCGAAGTCGCTTCCAGCCCGACGACAGACGAAAGATAAACTTCGCCGGAACCTGTGAACCCGGCGCCGTGCATAAACGTGGCGAAGCCGATGCCTTTTTTCTCTGTCTTGCTGCGTGCGTTCAGTTCAGCGAATCGGTTTTTCTTTTCGTGGTAATCGCTCAGTTCGAGCGCACGCGTCAGCAGCTCGTCCAGATCAATCTTTTCGCGGATGACCTGATTGGTGGCTGTCGTTTGACCTTCGTGCAGGAAGTTGCGGCGGCGGAACTCTTCGGGCGTTAAACCGACCGTGCGCGCAACTTTGTTCATCTGCCGTTCCAGCGCAAAGATGCTTTGCGGCGCGCCGAAGCCGCGAAACGCGCCGTGCGGCGGATGATTGGTCGCCACAGCTTTGCTGCGCACGCGCACGTTTGGGCAGTTGTATGGCCCGGCGGCGTGAATCGTCCCGCGCGACAGCACCACCGAAGACAACGTCGCATAGGCGCCGCCGTCAATCACAAAATCAATCTCCATTCCCAGCAGCCTGCCGTCTTTGGTCACCGCCGTGCGGTGGCGCGTGCGCGATGGATGCCGTTTGGTTGTCGCGGCCATATCTTCCGCCCGGTCATAAATCATCTTGACCGGCTTGCCGGATTTCCACGCCAGCAGCGCTGCGTGTCCGGCGATTATTGAAGGGTACTCTTCCTTGCCGCCAAACCCGCCACCCGTGACTGCCTGAATCACGCGGATCTTTTCTGGCGGCAGATCGAATAATTTGATCAACGCCTTGTGAACGTAGTACGGGCATTGCATCGAACCCCACACCGTCACGCCGTCGTCTGGGTTGGCGACGGCAATCATCCCATTGGTTTCGATGTAAAGCTGTTCTTGCGCGCCGGTTTCGTATTCGCCTTCGACAATGAAATCGGCCTGCGCCCAGATGTCATCCACATTGCCTTTTTCGATCAAGAATTTTTTGAAGACGTTGTCTTCGCCCCAAATGACCTGTTTCCGGTTCAGGGAATCTTCGATGCTGAAGATGGCGGGCAGCGGCTCAATCTCAACGCGCACGGCGCGGCGCGCTTCTTCCAGCAAATATTTGTCCGGATGCGCCAGCAGCAGAATTGGCTCTTCAGGGTGGTTGATGAATTCGATGGCGAGATAGGGCTGATCTTCCAGAATCAACGCCACGCAGTTCGCGCCCGGAATATCTTTGGCAGTGACGATGGTGAATTCGTGCCAGGGAATGTTTCCGCCGAAGGTGATGTTTCGAATTTGCGCACGCGCAACTGTCGAACGCACCGTTGCCCCGAACAACATTTCAGGAAACGTCAGGTCATCAATATAGCGCGAACGACCAGTGACTTTGTCAAATCCTTCTTTGCGCAGGACGGGTTGGCCGATGAGTTGTTTTTGCATGTACACTTTTCTAAATGAAGAGATCGCCGATAAGGCGTCGCCTGACATCGTCTCCTTCAAGAATAATTCCTTTCTTAAAGTGCGTGGTATTATACGCGCCCGCTG
>JBBQVH010000219.1:0-5342 GCA_038211695.1 Blastocatellia bacterium
AGCTTGAATTCGTCAATGATCAGCTTGCCAATCGAAGAGAGAATCTGCCGGTCGAAAAAGTTCATCGCGTTGATGGCAAACAACACCGTCAGCGCAAACCCGGCCTGTCCTGAAATTTTGTTGGAGTTCTGATTTTCGTTCATTGAGTGTAGGTGGTTGATGGAACTGTGGACTGTTTTTATTTGCCCTTAAACTCAGGCTTGCGTTTTTGCAGGAAGGCCGCGACGCCTTCTTTGAAATCTTCCGAGCGGAAGCAGATACCTTGATTGACGGCTTCAAAGTCCAATGCCGAAACCAGATCGGATTGCAATCCGGCATTCAATCCGGCTTTGATGCGCCCCAAAGCCACGCCGGGAGACGCGGCCAATCGCGCGGCCAGCGCATCCACCGTCGCATCAAGCTCCGCCACAGGTACGACGCGATTGATCATGCCTATCTCGAAGGCGGCCTGCGCCGGAACCGGATCGCCCAGCGCCATTAGTTCGAAGGCTTTGTTGTAGCCGACCGCGCGCGGCAAAAAGTAAGTCCCGCCGCCATCCGGCATCAACCCGATCTTGACGAAGACCTGTCCGAAGAAGGCTTGGTCGGAAGCGATGATGATGTCCGCCGCCAGCGCATAATTGCAGCCAACGCCCGCCGCGTGGCCGTGAACGCGCGCAATAATCGGCTTTGGCAAATCGCGCATCGCCTGAATGCCCGGATTGATGCCGGCACGAAGCGAAGCCGTCACGTCGTGTGACGCCGCGTCACCGCCGCCCATCCCTTGCAGATCAGCGCCCGCGCAAAAGCTGTCGCCCGCGCCTGTCAGCACAATGACTTTGGTTTCGTCCGCGGCGGATTGTTGAATGGCGTCGGTGAGGTAGTTGAAGGCGTCAAAATCCAGCGCATTGCGGCGCGCGGGATTGTTGATGGTAATCCGTTTGATACCATTTTCCAGCGAGACCAGTATTTTCTCTGACACTGTTGTCTCTCCTGTTTGCCGATTCGGTTTCGTTGTGATGAAGAAAAGGGAGCGCGAAAAGCGGGCGCATTCTGGCGTAGAAGGCTGAGTTTTACAACCAAATGCGGCCAAACGCTTGATGCTTGCGGGCAGATGCGCTACAGCATATCCGCCAAGCGCGGAACGGCGCGAACGCCTGCAACTATTCATAGGCAAGGTGTCGTTCATGTCGCGTGGCGACGCATGCAAACAATGAAAAAGGGTAAGACAAGTTCCCAACCTGTCTTACCGACACTGGCGCGGGCCGGACAGGTTGAGAACCTGTCCTACCTTTTTTTGAGGAGAACAAAATGAGCGCAGTATTCAAAACCGCTTGGCCTTATCAGGAAGACGCAATGAACCTGCCAGTAGAGAGTTTGGAAACCGCGATTCCGTTTTACGAAACGATCATGGGATTCCAGCTCGTCTCGCGGAGCGATACACCGGTGAAGTCCGCCGTCCTTGGTCGAGATGGCATTCAGATCGGCTTGGCCGAAAATGGCGGCGATCCAACGCAAGATGGATGCTTCTTTGCGGTGGATAACGTCGAAGCCGCGTTCGCGGAATTGAAGTCGAATGGCCTGAAAAAAGAAGAAGCGGACTTCAGCATGAACCAACACGGAGACACTGCCTGGAAAGTCTTTTTCGTCGTTGCCCCGGATGGGCTTTGTTACTGTCTGGGTGAGCGACAAAATTGAGCGCGGAAAACCAATCACAAAACGGAGGCATTGGTGAAGATCAAACTAACCAGCGTCATGGTAGACGATCAGGACAAGGCCCTGAAGTTTTATACAGAGGTTCTGGGCTTTGTGAAAAAGACTGAAATTTCAATGGGCGAATTCAAATGGCTGACAGTGGTTTCGCCCGAAGCGCCGGAAGAGATTGAGCTACTGCTTGAGCCGATGGCATTCCTACCTGCACAGACATACCAAAAGAAATTATTCGACGCAGGAATTCCTTCGGCGATATTCTATGTTGACGACATTCAAAAAGAGTACGAACGAATGGAAAAGCTCGGGGTTACGTTCAAGACGAAGCCAACAGCAATGGGGCCGGTCACCATCGCCGTCTTTGAAGACACTTGCGGTAACTTCATTCAGATTGTCCAAGTATGAGTAAAGCCCTGACCAAGAACACAATGAAGCGCATTCACTTTGTAGTGCTGAACAAAGGATTAGCCTTCGCTCTGACATTGTTGGTTTGTTGCTCGGCGGCTGCAATCAACATCTCTGCCAACATCTCAGCCCAGGGGCAGAAATGGATAGCGTCCTGGGCAGCTTCAGCGCACGGGCCATATCCTTCGGGTAACGCTTCGGCGCAACCAGTCCTGCAATTCGCCATCGAATCCGCCGAAGTCGGAGTAAACGATCAAACCTTTCGCCTGATCATTCGACCGGATTTATGGGGAAAGAGCGGACGGCTGCGCTTTTCGAACGCGTTCGGCACGCGCGCAGTGACATTCGACAATGTCTTTGTTGGCCTACAAAGCAGCGCAGGTAACGTCGCCACTGGCACGAACAGCCGCGTGATGTTTGGCGGGAAAAGCAGCATCACGATTGAACCAGGCGCAATTGCCTACAGCGACGCAGTCAATCTGTCATTCGTTAAAACTGCCAGCGATTCAATGCTGGCCGGACGTAAGCTCGCCGTCAGCTTTCACGTCGTGGGCAGCAGCGGCCCAATGACATGGCACGCCAAAGCCCTGCAAACGTCTTACCTGACGGCTCCACGCGCGGGCAGCCACGGCAACGAAGAGAGCGACGCCAGCTTTCCCTTTACCACTACGTCCTGGTATTTCCTGGATGCATTCGAAGTAATGGCTCCGGCAGACACGGTTGTTGTCGCCTGCTTTGGCGATTCGATTACAGACGGCACGCTTTCGACGCTGAACGGAGACGACCGCTGGCCCGATGTACTGTCACGCCGCCTGCACGCGGCCTATGGCAATCGAGTGTCGATCGTCAACGCTGGCATCGGAGGCAACCAGATCATCGGCCCCGCCAAATACTCGGCGACTGCTCCGGTTTCCGGCGGCCCTTCGGCGCTGGATCGGCTCGAACGTGATGTGCTTAATCTCGCCGGCCTTTCCCACATCGTCTGGCTGGAAGGCATCAACGATTTATCACGAGGTGCCAGCGCCGAAGCCGTCATCGCGGGAATGCAGGAATTGGTCAAACGCGTTCGCGCTCACGGCAAGATCAAAATCATTGGCGCGACGATCACCTCCGGCCTGGGCAGCAACGGTGATGCAGGCACCGACGGCGTGAATGCGCGCCGTCAAACGATCAACCAATTCATCCGGACGAGCGGAAACTTTGATGGCATCGCCGATTTCGATGCCGCCACGGTTGACGTGCAAACCGGCGGCCTTCGCGCTGACTTTCAACCCAACAGCACGATTGGTGGCGCGGGCGACAAGCTGCATCCCAATCGAGCGGGGTATCAAGCAATGGGAACCGCGATTGATCTGAAGTTGCTGGCTCCGCAGACAAGCAAAAAATAAACAACGCTTTTGAAAAGGCCGTCAGATGCAAGAACAAACAAGTTTGAATCTCTATGAGCTAAGTGATCTTTGCACTCCCTGGTGCGTGCATGTGGTGGCGACCTTGCGAATTGCCGACCATATCGCCGCTGGTGTGGAGGAAATCAACAGCCTTGCGGAAGCAGCGGGCTGCAACGCCGATTATTTGAGCCGGGTGCTCAGGCACTTGGTGGGCAAAGGCGTGTTTCAGCAGTCAGCGCCTGGACGGTTCGCGCTCAACGAAGCCGCCCGCCAATTGCTCGATCCAGGGATGCGAATCGGTCTTAACCTGGATGGCTTTGGCGGACGGATGGCTTACGCATGGGGCACGCTCCTGAAAGCCGTTAGGACTGGCGCGCCTGCCTACAAAGAGCTTTTCGGGCTTCCGTACTGGGAAGACCTGAACGCCCATCCAGAAATCGCCGCAGACTTCGACGCGCTGATGGGACCCGCAGGCCACGGCACGCCCGACCCGGAAGTCTTGATCAACAGCGACTGGGAATCCGTGCGAACCGTGGTGGATGTCGGCGGCGGCACCGGCGCGCTGCTGGCGGAAATTCTCCGCGCACATTCTGGAATCCGGGGCATCTTGGTTGATTTTCCGAAAACCGTCGCGCGCGCTGCCCAAACCTTCGAAGCCGCTGGCGTAGCCGACCGCGTCCAAACCATCGGGCAAAGCTTCTTCGATCCGCTCCCCGTTGGCGCTGACCTGTATCTGCTGTCGAAGGTGCTCAACGACTGGCCCGACCGCGAAACCGTGGCGATCCTGAAACGCTGTGCCGAAGCCGCGCGGCCTTCAGGGCGCATCGTGATCTCCGGCGGCGTTTCGCCGGACGACACGCCCGCAAGCTTATCTATCGAGACGGTGTTGTTAGGCGGAAAGACCAACACCCTGGCGGAATTCCGCGAACTCGTGCGTGACGCTGGACTGGATGTTTCTGCCGCTGGGCGGCTGCCTTCTAGCCGCTTTGTCGTTGAGTGCCGACCGACGTGACGCCAAATTGACGAATACGGAAACAATGCTTAGAGAATCTTTTTCTTGGTAGTGCCAGCCTGACTCTGTTACTGTCTTGGTGACGACCAAAGGTTGAGAATCCCTTCAGGGAAATCTATGTTGGCTATAAATCGTGGTAACTATTATTGAAAGCAGGCGGTAGATGGATAAGTTATTAGCTGAAGCATTGCAGTTAAACTGCGAAACTGAGAATATCGATTTTAAGCAATCCTTTGATGCAAACTCGAAAGAAGAATGGCCTGATCTGATCAAGGATATTATCGCCATGGCCAATTCTGGTGGTGGTATCTTAATAATTGGGCTTGATGATGATGGTACTCCATCAGGTCATGTTGTAACGCCCTTATTGAATTATGATCCCGCTGATATCACAAATAAAATTTACTCTTTTACTGACTACCAGTTTTCAGGATTTCGAATTTTCCAGGCTGAAAAGGATGGCTTTCAACTCGCGGTAATAGAAATCAGGGCTGTTTCATTGCCCATAGTGTTTACATCATCGGTGTCAAGAGTGATGAGTAATGGGAAACAAAAAATCATTTTTCAAAAAGGGACTGTATATTTTAGACATGGAGCGAAAAGTGAGCCCGGTAATTCTCAGGATTTACGAAACTTTCTCGAAAGAGAACTTGAGTCTGTTCGAGATTCTTGGTTGAGTGGGATAAGAAAAGTAGTTGAGGCGCCACCGGGTGTAATTTCGTCCTGATGTAGCGATAAATGTAATATCTGCAATAAAATCGGCCCTCCATAAAACGAGAGACTACCTCGTTTGTAGCTTGTCGAGAGCATCAGGAGGACCGAAAATGAAAGCTAGCATAGGCGTCAAC
>JBBQVH010000220.1:0-5303 GCA_038211695.1 Blastocatellia bacterium
TGGCGTCGCGCAGGGCTTGTTCGGTGATTTCCAGATGTTCAGGCTTGATGCCGTTCTCTTCCATCTGCTTGGGTAGCAGGTGGCGCAGAATGATCTGCAGCTTCTCTTCTTCGGTGTAACCCGACAGCCGAATCACCTCCATGCGATCGCGCAGCGCGGGCTGGATTGTGTCCAGCACGTTGGCCGTTGTCATGAACATCGTGTTCGACAGGTCATACGGCACATTCAGATAGTTATCGCGGAAGCTGTTGTTCTGCTCAGGGTCTAAAACTTCCAGCAAGGCCGACGACGGATCGCCGCGAAAATCGGAACTGACCTTGTCAATTTCGTCCAGCATAATCAGCGGATTACTGGTGCCGGCTTGTTGGATGGATTGGATGATGCGGCCCGGCATGGCACCGACATAAGTGCGACGATGGCCCCGAATTTCGGCTTCGTCGTGAACGCCACCCAAGCTCAGACGGACGAACTTGCGATTCAGCGCGCGGGCAATCGAACGGCCAAGCGACGTTTTGCCGACGCCAGGAGGGCCGACCAAACACAGGATTGAACCTTTTGGTTTGTCTTTGATCTTGCGGACGGCCAGCGCTTCGATGATGCGCTCTTTGACCTTTTCCAGACCGTAATGGTCTTCGTCCAGAATCGTCTGGGCTTTTTTCAGGTCCAGATTTTCCTTTGATGCTTTGCCCCAGGGAAGCACGGTCATGATGTCCAGCCAGTTGCGCAGCGTGCCGGTTTCGGCAGCGTCAGGATGCATGCGCTCCAGTTTTTTCAGCTGGCGTTCGACTTCTTCTTCGACGGCTTTGGGCATTTTGGCTTTGGCGACTTTTTCGCGGTACTGCGCGATGTCCTCGGCCAATTCGTTGCCTTCGCCAAGCTCGGTCTGGATGGCTTTCAATTGTTGGCGCAGGTAAAACTCGCGTTGCGAACGGTCAATCTCGGTCTTGGCTTGGGAATTGATTTCCTGTTGGACGGTTAGTACTTCCAGTTCCTTGGTCAACAGTTCATTCACGCGGTGCAGGCGCGGAATGATGTCAACCAGTTCCAGCACCGTCTGCGCGTCTTCGACTTTCAACTCCAGATTGGACGCGGCCAGGTCGGCCAGGCGCGCGGGTTCTTCGACGGTTGTAACAATGGCCATCACTTCGGGCGAAACGTTCTTGCCCATCGCGACTGACTTGTCCAGCGCCGAACGCACGTTGCGCGTCAACGCTTCCAATTCAAGGCCCTGCTCGGGGGGCGCTTCTTTCAACTCTTCGATCCGCGCTTGCAGAAAGCCGTTGGTCTCTTCGATGTAATTGACCTTGGCGCGGGCGATGCCCTGCACCAGAATGCGAATACGGCCATCGGGCAATTTCAGCATTCGCATGATGATTGCCACCGTGCCCACGTCGTACATGTCGCCGGCCAGCGGCTCTTCTTTATCAGGGTCTTTCTGCGCGGCCAGCATGATCATACGATTTTCGGCCAGCGCCTGATCAACGGCTTTGATCGAACGTTCGCGGCTGACGAACAGGGGCACGATCATAAACGGAAAGATCACAATGTCGCGTAATGGCAAGATCGGCAGTGTGTCAGGGATTTTTACTTGGTCGCTTGCTGTTTCCGGCGTTGTTGGTTGGTTTTCTTCTTGTTCAACAGTTGTAGGCATAATTGATGTCCGCGTCAGTTGCCGTGAACAACCGGCAACGATAAAAACTTATTCAGTAATCGGAATTGCGATCTCTTTCCCGCAAGTCTTCGTTTTCGGCAGGCGGATTTCGAGCACGCCATCTGCTAACCGCGCTTCTACGCGTTCGGCCTCGATGGGCCATTTGATGGTGACGTTTAATGCAAAGCTGCCATAGCTGCGCTCCAGACAAAGGAATCGCACAGGGCGTTCCTGTTCGGGAAGCAAGCTGCCCGTCGGCGTCGCGCGATCTTTGCGGCCTTCGACCTTCAGCGTGTTGTCCAGCACTTTGATTCGCAGTTGATCCATCGTCAGCCCGGGAACTGCAATGCTGACCAGCACGGCGTCTTCCATCTCGTAAACATCCACGGGCGGCATCCACATATTAGGCGCATTGGAAACTGCCCCCAGCGAACGCAGTTCATCCACGCGCACCAGCATTCGGCGCAGCCGGTCCCGCAACTGCTCGGACAGTTCATCAGGAAATGGGTGAATTAAACGACTCGTCATAGCAACAAAAGTAATGCGTGATGCCTGAGTAATCAACCCCCTGCATCACGCATTGTTTTCAGACCGCGCCTGCCACTTGTTAATTCGTGAACGATTACGCCCCAGCCGCGTTGCCGCCCTTGCTAGAAGATTTCCATCGCAGCACCGGCTTGCGCGCGGCGGCGGCTTCGTCCAGTCGCCCGATGCGCGTATTGTGCGGCGCTTGCTTGACCAACTCAGGGGTTTCCTGCGCTTCGCGCGCGATGGATTTCATGGCGTCAATGAATACATCTATCTCTTCACGATCTTCGCTTTCGGTCGGTTCAATCATGATCGAACCATTGACGATTAGTGGGAAGTACATCGTCATCGGATGGAATCCGTAATCAATCAGCCGCTTGGCGATGTCCAGCGTGTGAACGCCGAATTTCGATTGTTGTTTGTCGTTGAAGACGACTTCGTGCATTGGCTTGCCGTTGGGGTAGGCGACGTCATAAACGTCTTTCAGATGATGCGCGATGTAGTTGGCATTGAGCACTGCCGTTTCGGTCGCTTCACGCAAGCCTGTAGGGCCAAGCGTTTTGATGTAGCACAATGCCCGCACCAGCACGGAATAGTTTCCAAACCAGGCACGCACGCGCCCAACCGATTGCGGGCAGTTGTATTCCAGTTGATAAATCGCCACTCCATTACTGTCGCGGTTCCGTAACACGCGCGGGAAGGGAAGGAACGGCTCCAGTTCTTTGACCACGGCAATCGGGCCAGCGCCAGGGCCGCCGCCGCCGTGCGGCGTCGAAAATGTTTTGTGCAAATTCAAATGCAGCACATCCACGCCCATGTCACCGGGGCGAGTAACACCGACCAGCGCATTCATATTCGCGCCGTCCATGTAAACCATTCCGCCTGCTTCGTGAATTGAACGGCAAATCTCTTCGATGTTTTCTTCAAACAGACCCAGCGTCGAAGGATTGGTCAGCATCAGTGCCGCGACATCCGGACCGTGCTGATCGAGGGCTTTCTTCAGCCCCTCCATATCCACCGCGCCCTGGTCGTTTGATTTCAACGTCAACACTTTGTAACCGCACATATGCGCTGAAGCGGGATTCGTGCCGTGCGCTGAATCGGGCACCAGCACAACCTTGCGTGCATCGCCACGCGATTCCAGCAGCGCGCGAATGACCATCAGGCCGGTGTATTCGCCCTGCGCACCGGCTGCCGGTTGCAAACTAACGGCTGCCATTCCGGTGATTTCGGCCAGGTTCTGCTCCAATTCCCACAGCAGTTCCAGATTCCCCTGCGCAAATTCGTCTGGCAGGTACGGATGCGAATTGGCGAAGCCGGGAATGCGCGCGACGCGCTCGTTCAGCCTCGGGTTGTATTTCATCGTGCAGGAACCCAGCGGATACATGCCCAGATCAATCGCGTAGTTCCAGGTTGAAATGCGAGTGAAGTGGCGAACGACTTCCGGTTCGCTGACCTGCGGCAATCCGGCCAGATTGTCATCACGCAGCAAAGTCGGATCAACCAACTCTTCCAGCTTGACCGCCGGAACATCCAGCGCGGAGAGCGAATAACCGATCTTGCCTTCGCGCGAACGTTCGAAGATTAACCCTTCGTTCTGATTGATATGTGCGGTAACTTTCTTGATCAAAACTTTTCCCCGGAAATTTCATTCACGCGGATTGGTGGCAGATTGGTGAATGATGAATCGTGTTATATCGCTTTCAGTGCTTCCACCAGCGCGTCAATCTCTTGCTTCGATGTTGTTTCGGTGACGCAGATCAGCAAGTCGTTCTTCATCCCAGGGAAGAACCGTTCAAGCGCCAAACCGCCGACGATCTTCCTGCTGGCCAGTTTGCCCAATACTTCCTGCGCTGGCTTTGGACAGCTCACCGTGAATTCGTTAAAGAATGAAGACCCGAAACGCAGATGGTAACCATCAATTGTCGCAATCTGCGTGGCGGCGTAATGCGCTTTTTGCAGGTTCTGTCCGCCGCTCTCTTTCAATCCTTCGCGGCCCATCAGCGACAGATAGACCGTCGCCATCAGCGCGTATAGGCCCTGATTGGTGCAGATGTTCGACGTCGCTTTTTCGCGGCGGATATGTTGTTCGCGCGTGGCCAGCGTCAGCACATAGCCTTTGCGGCCCTGCCCGTCGTAGGCTTCGCCGACCAGACGGCCAGGAATCTGCCGCTGATATTTTTCGCGCACGGCAAAAAATCCGCAGTAGGCTCCGCCGAAAGACATTGGAATGCCGAATGACTGCGCTTCGCCGCAGACGATGTCGGCACCGCATTGGCCGGGAGCTTTTAGGGCTGTCAGGCTCATCGCTTCGGCGACGACAACAACCAGCAGCGCGCCTGCCTTGTGCGTGGCGTCGGCCAGCTTTTGCAATTGTTCAATCCCGCCGAAAAAATTTGGAGACTGCACGACCACCGCCGAAATATCGTTGCCCAGATTGGCCAGCGTTTCGGGGCTGATGGTGCCTGTGGTCTGATCGAATTCGATCAAATGTCTTTCAATCCCTGCGTGGTGAATGTAGGTATCCACGACTTCGCTGTATTCGGGATGCAGATTGCCTGCGATGGCAATCTTGCCGCGGCCATTGACGCGCGAAGCCATCAGCACCGCTTCTGCCGCAGCCGTTGAACCGTCGTACAGCGATGCGTTCGAAACATCCATTCCCGTCAGATCGCAGATCATCGTTTGATATTCAAAGATCGCCTGCAAGGTGCCCTGACTGATCTCTGGCTGGTACGGCGTGTAGGAGGTCAGAAACTCCGAACGGGAAATCAGCGAGTCAATGGCCGTTGGAATGAAATGGTTGTACGCGCCCGCGCCCAGAAATGAACTCATCTGCGTCGGCGTCGCATTGCGCTCTGCCAGGGCGTTGAAATATTGCAGGGTCTGCTGTTCCGAATATGCCGGAGACAGATTGAGCGGCTGGTTGAGTTGCAGGTGAGCGGGAATGCCTGTGAACAGGTCGGCGATGGATTCGCGGCCCATGTCACGCAACATCGCTTCACGCTCTTGGGCCGAATTCGGAATGTAACGCATCGTAATCTTAGGATTGCGGATTGCGGATTGGGGGTTTAGGGACCACAAGAAAAACCAATAACCAAAAACCCCAAACCACACGTTTTTC
>JBBQVH010000221.1:0-5141 GCA_038211695.1 Blastocatellia bacterium
GATTCGGTGGGTGGAAAAGGCGCGCTTGGAAGCGCAACCGAAACATCTGGACGCCCTATTGAAGTTCGCGGCCCGCGCCTATCGCCGGCCTCTGGCCGCCGAGGAAAGCGACGACATTCGCGCTTACTACCGCGAGCTTCGCGAGAAGAAAGGCCAGAGTCTGTTGTCGCACGAAGAGGCATTGCGCGGATCAATCACCAGCATTCTGGTGTCGCCGGATTTCCTTTATCGCGTAGATTTGTTGGACTCCAATGCGAGCATCTCCGCCAAGCCTGCCAACCAGGATGCAGCTTTGGCCTACCGCCCGCTGTCCGGTTACTCGCTCGCGAGTCGGCTGAGTTACTTTCTTTGGTCCAGCATGCCCGATGAAGAGTTGCTGTCCCACGCCAAAATCGGCGACCTGAGCAAACCCGCAGTGCTGACTGCGCAAGTTCGGCGAATGTTGAAAGACGCGCGCGCGCGCGGACTGGCCACGGAGTTTGGTGGCAATTGGCTGGACTTTCGCCGTTTTGAAAACCACAACGCGGTGGATCGCGAACGCTTCCCCGGTTTCACGAACGAACTTCGCGAGGCCATGTTCGAGGAGCCGATCCGCTTCATCACCGACTTGATTCAGCATGACGGCTCCGCGCTGGATTTGTTATACGGCAACTACACGTTCGTGAATCGCACGCTGGCTCGGCATTACGGCATGCCGGCAAACGCTGTTGGGCAGGACGAATGGTTCCGGGTGAACGACGCGCGCGCTTATGGCCGAGGCGGCCTGCTGCCGATGGCGGTGTTCCTGACTCAAAACGCGCCGGGCCTCAGAACCAGTCCGGTCAAGCGTGGATACTGGGTGGCGCGCCGCGCTCTGGGCGAGGCGATTCCACCACCGCCACCCGTCGTTCCGGAGCTGCCGCGCGACGAATCGAAGTCCGATCTGCCGGTGCGCGATCTGCTGGCCAAACACCGCGAGAATAAGATGTGCGCTTCCTGTCATGCCCGTTTTGATTCTTTCGGCCTGGCGTTTGAAGGGTACGGCCTTGTAGGCGAGAGGCGAGCCAAAGACCTCGCCGGGCGGTTGGTGGATGCGCGTGCCTCGTTTCCGGGCGGGGATCAGGGGACGGGACTCGACGGCTTGCAAACCTATATTCGTGCCCATCGCGAGAAGGATTTTCTGAACAACCTGAGTGAAAAGATGCTGGTGTACGCGCTTGGCCGCTCGCCCATGCTTTCTGATGAAATGCTGCTTGAGGCGATGCAGGTGAAGCTGGCAGCGAGCGGGTACAAGATGTCCGCGCTGATCGAAACCGTCGTCGTCAGCCCGCAGTTCCTGAACCGGCGAAGTCCGGATTTCTCTCAACTGAAAGGTGGTAATTAAAATGTCCGATCAAATGAATCCATCTGCCCATCGAATCAGTCGCCGCGCCATCCTGCGCGGCGCGGGAGTCACCATGGCGCTGCCGTGGCTCGAATCTTTTGCTGCCAAAGCGGGTGCTGCCAAAGCGGGTGCTGCCAAAGCGGGTGCTACCAAAGCGGGTGCCGCCAAAGTGGGAACCGTGGACGCCGAAGCCTTCCCGAAACGGTTCGGCGTGGTCTTTCTCGGCTGTGGCGTCAACGAAGATCACTGGGGATCGGAAGGCAATGGCCCGGAGATGAAGCTGAGCAAGTCGCTTGCGCCGCTCGAACCCTTGAAGAGCAAGATCAACGTGATTCACGGGCTGTTCAACAAAGGCGCGATGGGCTTGGGGATTCACCCTCCGCAAACCGGCAGCCTGCTTACCGGCGCGATGCTGACCAAGGGCGCGGTGCTTCGTTCGGGCATCTCGGTTGATCAGATGATCGCCAGCCGGATGGGACAGGAGACCCTGCAACCGAGCATGGTGCTGGCCTGCGAACAACCGATTACCGGATTTCACGAAAGCAATTATTCGCTGGCCTACAGCTCCCACCTTTCCTGGCAAAGTCCGAACTCACCCGTTCCTAACGAAATTTATCCCTCGCTCGCGTTCGACATGCTGTTTGAGAACCGCGGAAGCCTGCTCAACCTGAGCATCCTGGACCGCGTCAAGGAGCGCGCAGAACGTTTGAGCCGCAAGATCAGTGCGAGTGACAACGCCAAGCTGGATGAGTACCTGACGAGCGTGCGCGAGGTGGAAAAGCGCGTCGAGGGTATGCGCAAGGCAAAGGACAAAGCCGACGATGCGGCCAAGCTGAAGTCCCGTCCGGCATTGAGCATGGAGCGGCCCGCCAACGGTTTGCCGGAAGACCTGCGCGAACACGCCAAGCTGATGGTGGACCTGATCGCGATTGCGTTTCAGACTGATAAAACGCGCGTTGCGAGCTTGCTGATCTCGCGCGACCTTTCGGCCATGTATTACCCCTTCCTGGAGGTCAGCCAGGCGCACCACGGCGCTTCGCACGCCAACAACAACGACGAATACGAACGCATCACGCGCTGGCACGTCAGCCAGTTCGCATCTCTGGCGTCGAAGCTTGATGCCATGCCGGAAGGCGAGGGCACGGTCCTGGATAATTCCTGCTTGCTGTTCCTGTCCAATCTGTGGATCGGCAGATCGCACGACAACTCGCGGTTACCGATGGTGCTGGCGGGCGGACTCGGCGGCACACTCCGGACGGGCCGGACGCTGGATTATATAAAAGCCGGTGATGAGCATCGCAAGGCCTGCAGCCTGTACCTCTCGCTGATGGATCGCATGGGGATCAAATTGGATCGCTTCGGCGACGCGGATACCCGCCTCGAAAGCCTATAAAGATTCAACCCAAGATTTAGGAGACGTAAAAGATCAACTTCCCGGTTTCGGCGCATCGTCTGTTCGTACGCCAATCGCAACGCGCGAATCAATTGAGGCTGGCCGTCATTTTTATTCGTGTCGCAAGGCTGTCAGCGGATCAACCTTCGTCGCCCGTCGGGCGGGTAACCAGCAGGCCATTAAGGCAACCGCTGACAAAATCAAAGCGGCTGCGCCAAACGTCAGAGGGTCTGTTGTACTCACGCCGAACAAGAGCTTTTCCAGCAGCCGCGTCAACGCGAGGGAAACTGCCAATCCCGCGAACAAGCCGATGATGGCCAGACGCATGCCCTGTCCGATGACCAGCTTCAGAATGTCAGCGCCGCATGCGCCTAATGCCAGGCGAATGCCGAATTCTCCTGTGCGTTGCGTGACGGTATAGGCCAGCACGCCATAAATCCCCACGCCGGCCAGCAACAGCGCCAGCCCCGACAACCAGTTCAGCATGACGGCGCTGAAACGCGGCTGCGCCAGATGCGTGGCGATCAGCTCATCCATCGTCGCCACGCGCGTGATGGCCTGTGCGGGATCAAGCGCTGCCACTTCGCTGCGTATGGTCGGCAGCATGGCATTCGGATCAATCGTCGTGCGCACGGCAAAGTGATTGACGAAGGCTGGCCCCCATTGCGTGAATGGGATGTACAAATCAAAGCGCGCGTCCTGCAATGCGCGGTAGCGAGTATCCCCCACGACGCCGACGATGGTGCGCCACGGATGATCGCGCAGTTCCGGTTTGAGGCGTTTGCCAATCGGATCAACGCCCGCGCCAAACAGCGTTGTCGCCATCGCCTGGCTGATGATCGCGACCTGCTGTGATTGTTCCGTATCGAAGTCCGTAAACTCGCGCCCGGCTTTGAGCGGCAGTTTGATCGTGCGGAAGTAATGCGGCGTGACGGCTTCAAAATTGGGGACGCGATTTTTCTTCGCCTCAGCTTCCGATTGCCCTTCAAGCGCGAAAGGCACATCCCAACCAACGGCGCCTTCCATCGGACGAATCAAAACAGCGCTCGCGGCTTCGATGCCAGCGCGCGCTTCCAGGCGTTCAATCAACCGCCGATAAAATTCGCGCCGCGATTCAGGCGTGCCGTATTTCGCGCCTTGCAATCGCAGGTGCATGGTCAACACATTCGACGGATCAAAGCCCGGATCAAGGCGGCTGAGATTGACGAAGCTGCGCAGGATGAGCGTTGCGCCAACCAGTAAAGCTACGGTCACGGCGACTTCGGCAATCACCAACGCGCTGCGTGTCCGCGTGCCGGAACGTTCGCCGGACATCTTGCTGCCGCCTTCGTTGAGCGTTTGATTCAAATTGATGCGCGAAGCCGTCAATGCCGGCGCCAGTCCACACAGCATTGCGGTCAGCAGCGTGGCCACCAGGCTGAAGAGCAACGCCGTTGGATTCAAGGAAACTTCTTCAATCCGCGGAATGTCGGCAGGCGCAACGCGCACCAACAGCTTGATCAGCCAATGCGAAAGCGCCACGCCGAGTATGCCGCCTGCCAGCGCGAGCAGAAAACTTTCCGATAACAGTTGCCTCACCAAACGAAACCGTCCAGCCCCCAACGCCGCCCGCACAGCAAATTCGCGGCGCCTGGCCGTGGCACGCGCCAAAGACAAATTGGCAATGTTGGCAGTCGCAATCAGCAACAACATCGCGGTTGCCGCCAACAACAGCCACAACGCCGGTCGCGCATCGCCGAACAAATGCGCTGCGAGCGGCGTGATGACAATGCGATGGCCATTGGCTTCGGTTTCAGGATGCGCCGCCGCAATCCGTGCAACAATCGTATTCATTTCTGATTCAGCCTGCGCCAGCGTCACACCGGCTTTGAGCCTGCCAATCGCTGTCAGAAAAGTTGCGCCATAACTTTCCGTCGTGCGCGCGAGCATTGAGGTGCGGATCGGCAACCACAAATCCACGCCTTTCGGAAACTCAAATTTCGCAGGCATCACGCCGATGACAGTGAAGCTGGCTTCGGTCAGCGTAATGTTTTGCCCAATGATATTCGGATCGGCATTGAAGCGTTCGCGCCAGATGTGATCGCTGAGAATGACGACTTTCGGCCCATTGACTACGTCGTCGCCTTCGTTGAAAACGCGGCCATAAGCCGGTTGCACGCCGAGCAGCGAAAAGAAACTGCCCGACACTTTCGCGCTTTCAAGCTGCACAGCCTCGCCCCGCCCGGTCAGCACATAGCCGTAGCCATACACAGTCGCAGGCAGCGCCGCCAGGTTGAAAAAGCTCTGCGATTGCTGTTGCCAATCGCGCACTTCCGCCAGCGCCAGTTCAACAAACGGCGTGTTGGAAGTCGTGTCGCGCTTCCACAAAGTCACCAGTCGTTCTTG
>JBBQVH010000222.1:0-5095 GCA_038211695.1 Blastocatellia bacterium
CGCCGCGCAGCATGCGCAACACGAGCTCTTCCTTCGTTCCCGTCATACGCCGTCTCTGCTTCGCCATGACCCCACCTCCTTGAACACGCGGACCACACTACATCCGCTTCAACTTTGTCCAAAGAGATTCAGGCCGCCCCATCACGCTTCTGGACGGCCTCAACGTATTTTTGCGTCCATGTTTCCGATAGCTTGCGACACTTCAGCAAGTGATCGGTTGATGATGCACCACAGCCGCTCTGCTTCTTCAGATTTCTGGAAACCTGGCCGATGAAATCTTTACCATGTGTTCGGCCAGCGTCCGCCTGCATGAGCGTGAGCAGACAACCCACCTGGAAGTTCGCCGGGACGGTGCCTTGCTCAAGGAGCGTAGTGATTAGGTCAAGGTAATCTTCCATTTGATGTTTATCGGTTTAGTTTATTGAGTTCTATAAGATATTAGAGAAATTATCAGAACAACGGCGACTCTATTGCATCGATTAACGCTACCATTGAATTTCTCAAGCAAGTTTCCTGCCCGGCACACGTGGATGAAGGGCAGGCGCTGGCAACAAGGTGCTGTTGCGCAGGTCAATGGATTCTATCTCGCTCCAAACGGCGATGTCCTGGCGGGAAGGAATAAGTTAAGAGCGCCCCTTGATCTTGAACATCTTCATCGTTGGATGACTCGACGAAAAAATGACCGGGTAGTCTACCCGAAATGGGGTGAAATCCGGTGATTTTGAGCGCAATGCTTGCAATGACTGCAAAAATGAAGTATTGTGCAGGTAAGTGGTTACAGTTTAAAGCGTTTAGCTTGAAGGGTTTGCCAAGGTCGAAGTCGAGGGTTCGAACCCCTTCACCCGATCTCGTTTACAAGAAACACAAGTCCGACACTTCCACCTTACAATCCAGACAAAAAGCTGATTCTTCCTATGGAAGCATCACACCGATCCAAAGCGCAAACGACAAACTACAAACTCTCTCCGAACACAAAGACGACACAAGTCCGGTTGATTTTACGGCACTATTGCGGCACCGATTGGGTGCGGATTTTGCCGGTTTGGCCACAGCTTGGCCGAAGATTCCGGAGCACATTCGCGCCGCGATTATGGCGCTGCTGGCGACGGTGAAGCCGTAGGCGATGGCGGTAATGCCGTTGTGCGCCGGTTATTCCTGCTCCACCTCGACCCAGACGCCGTTACCCTCGACGATTGAACTTAGAAATCGACCACATCAGCTACGAGGATTACGCGACAGACGCCAGCATCGAACATCATTGGGCTTTCGATTCCTCAGCAGCGTGCTCCTTCCACAGCATCTCAACGATCACGTTCATCCCTCGCGCCTGAGCGCTCAATCCTGTGCACGCAGCGTGCGCTTCGGCCGGCAGGAATTCCAGCATCTCTTCGATCATGTGCGCCGCAGCCGTCAACCGGTGTATTACCGCCGCCTTCTTTTCTCCCAGGAGCCGCCGTTTTGAAATGAATTCATCGCCGGATCGCGCCAGTTTCCGCAGCGTGTTGAGTTTAAACTCCCACGTCTTCCGTTCCAATTCAGGGTAAGACGCGATCAACGTCTTGCACTGCTCAATCAATTCAAGCTGATTGCGTTTCGATCCTTCGCCCCATATCGAAATAAGCACAATGGCGCGGCCCCACGGCAGCCTCGCGCGCGCGGCGGCCTGCACGTCTCTCTCTGTCCAGGTCACATGGAGTCGCCGGCATTGATGTAGTTGGGCAAGGCTTGTTGGAGCGTCATCACCAAGCGCGCACAGTTTTTCTCCAAGCTGCGGCAAGGCTCTTTGCGGCGCTCGCTCTCCGAATCGGCTATTAAGCAGACTGCCGACTTCCCAGAATCCTTCGATGGATTTCGTTTTCAATTGCCGATAGATGCGATTGATCTCTTGTGGCGTGAACACATCAGGGTCTTGAGTGGAGGATTCTACCATGCTTTTATATCGGCGTTCGCACGGCAGAGCTTCAGCGCCTCAACATCTCTAAGATATTAGAGAATTAGAATGCAGTGTAACATCTCTCGATCATTGAGTTATGAATTGTGAAATTATCGTCCGCGTCCCAGCGCGTCGTCGAGCACCGCCAGCCACGGCACCAGCATCTCCAACGCCGCGCGGTCGCTTCGATCCATAACGGAGCGGAAGCGCGTCTCGGCTTGTTCGCGCAAGACAGAAATCGGATCAGGTGAGCGCGTCGGCAGTAACTCGGTCGGCGGAACGCCGAGTGCTGCGGCAAGCCGATCCAGCAGATCAATGCCTGGCGATGCGCCGGCCCGCTCCAGTTTTCCAACGTACGGCACAGTGACAACGGCGCGGCGTGCGAGCGCTTCCTGCGTCATGCCACGCTTGAGTCGCAGCTCACGCAGGCGTTGCGCGAACATCTGCACAATCTCAGCGTGGCGCTTTTTGGGTGGCGACTTGCGCCTGGGCGTTTTTCTACTCATGACGGTTCCTCTCATTTATCGCGAGAAGAGGGCAACCATGCGTAGATATAGAAGTAGCTCTTGA
Source organism: Blastocatellia bacterium (assembly GCA_038211695.1). Classification (GTDB taxonomy): domain Bacteria; phylum Acidobacteriota; class Blastocatellia; order RBC074; family RBC074; genus RBC074. The sequence continues at coordinate 2,504 of JBBQVH010000222.1, forward strand.
CAAATACGATAGAAATGATAAAGACGGGTGTTGATTTTCACTCAATCGTTTTTCGCGCGAGACGGAAGGCGAAATTCCATGCCAGTCTTTTATTGCAAAACCTGTAGCCGCAGAATGCGTGCGGCAGATGAAGCCATCGGAAAGCAGGGGCGCTGCCGTTCATGCAACACGGCGATCATCGTGCCCGCCGCCGATGAATTGCCACCAGCCGGAGGAGTGTTGCTCGATGAATCGCTGACGCCATCGAGCGACGACTCGCCTGCGTCTATGCTGATGCCACAGCAGGGCGCGGGTGCTGTGTCCGTTCAAACAGCGGAAGAGAAGTCCGCTACGGTGTTCGCAGCAAAACCAGCAACGGAGCCAAAGTTGGTTGCTGCCAGTCCTTCGACGAGCCCGCCACAGAAGAAACGACCGCTGCTGCCGTGGATCATCGGAGGGGTTGCGCTGGCCGGCATTGGCTTGATCACGCTCTGCGTCCTGCTCTTCATTGTACTCGGTTCGACCGCCTCCAAATCGAGCGTGAATACAGGCGACTACGTTTATCGCTCGGATTATGAGCGGCAATCTGAGTACCTTCAAAACGTGCAGCGCGCGAGCGCCGGTGGGGAAATCGAATGGCTTGGCGCGGCTGAATCCGCTGAGGAAGAGAAGACGCGACACAGATTGGAATCCCAGGCAAAGAAGAATCGCGCCAATTCGGACTACCTCAAGAGCGTGCGCGACTCGTGGGCACCAGCGCCAAGGCGATGATGCGCGTTTGCGGGTTTGGTGAAGTCATCGTGTGTGAAATCGACAATCTGCTGTGAACGAGCGCCGCAATCCTGAGACGGAAGCGCGACCAATTAAAAGGAGCCAATTCATGCTTTACGCGGATTCAATTATCGGAGGTCGTTGCGGTTTCAGTTTAACCAAGCCAGCAAAGATCGTGGGGGCGATTGTTTTGTTTTTCACACTTTTCAACTGCTCGCAAACATGGGCCCTCGACTGGGTCAAGCAATTTGGGAATCCAACCGACGAGGAAGAGAAACCCACACCACAAGACGTGGCCTTGCAGAAGATTCTCGTTGCGTTCCAGTCTGTTGACGTTGACGACAAGGACTACTCAGACAAACGGTATGAGCTATTCAAGAAGCTGTTCAGTGAATGTATGCGATTGCAACACACGACACCGTCGGGCGCTGCGCATTACGCGAGGGCAGTCACGAACGCGGAGGCTTATTACAAACGATTATTGAAAGAAGAGCCCCTATTAAATAAATCGAGTGCGGTATCGGCAGTGGTCATCAAACCACCTTCAGCAGCGTCAAAGGCCAGACCGAAATTCGTGATCGATCCGGCTATCGAGGAAAAATTGAAAGCGCTCTCGCCCCAAAAGGCGGCGCTGAAGCGAATTCAGATCGAGTTTGAATCCGTGGACATTGACGATCAAGAATACGAGAGCGTGCGATTTGCTTTGTTTAATAAATACTGCGATGAACACATTCGTTTAAATGGGTCTACGCCAAGGGAGGCTGCAAATTACACGCACGCCATATTGCGTGCGCGGGTATTTTACGACATACTGCTGAAAGTAGACCCGCGCTTTTCACGTCGGCCGAGCCCGCCTGTAAGCGGGCCGTCATTCATGTCGAATGACCCCGTTCAGCCGACCGCAAAAGCACCGCCTGTGACGGAAAAGCCCAATGCAAGTGATCCAAAGTCTCCGGCGAAGCCAGCGATCCGCGATACCAATACGCTTAAAGCGTATATGGCCGAATTGAAAAACCACATCAAATATGACAATCAACCGGGAGCAAAGTACATCGCGCAGAAGATCATCGACGAGTTTGGTGGAACACCCGAGGCTGCCGAGGCAAAGAATGTTCTGCAAGGGAACTCAGCCGGGGAAGGGCAAGTGGTCAAGCCAGTGCCCGATTCAAAACCGTCGCAGCCGCAGCCAGCGCCAGTCAACGCGCAGAAAGCAAAGTCGCAAGCCAGCATGATGCGGAATTATGTAAACGCCCGCCAACTTGACAAGGCGAAGGAATATGCCAAAAAGATCATCGATGGATTTCCCGGCACACCGGAAGCGGAAGAAGCAAAGGGCGTTTTGGAATTGAAATAGCAGATATGTAAAACGAGGGTATATGGCCGGGCGCACCCATCGCGCCCGGCCCATCGCCGACCTCAACTCAGTTCCCGTCTCTCCTACCTGGATAAATCCGGTCGATTGCGCGATTGACAATTTTGACTGTAACAATGATAGCGATCACCGACGAGACAGCCCCGAATAACTTACACACTTCGCCCTTCCTTTCTGCTGCGCTTCCTAAGCCACATCCGCGCTTTGGCAAAATCCGCGTCGGCAGCATCCAGCATCGGCCCTACGTCGCGCCAATCAGCGCCCTGCTGTTCGGTCATGTACTTCGCGATCATCTGGCAGCCAGTCAGAGCGTCCTTCAATGCGAGCAGCGCACACTCGACTCGCGGCTGGAAAAACTGCGGCGCATCACGCGTCCGGCGTGGCGATGCGCGTTTCAATTTCGACATGATGCTTCTCCGGGTTCATTCTTTCTTGAACGTCTTCGTTGCGAGTTCTTCGGCCAAGACGCC
>JBBQVH010000223.1:0-4952 GCA_038211695.1 Blastocatellia bacterium
TTCCACGTCTTTCCGGCGTCGGTGGATTTGTACATGCCGTTGCCGTACGAAATCTGCGAACGCACGTCGGTCTCTCCGGTGCCGACGTAGACAATGTTCGGATTGGACGGCGCGACGTTGATGGCGCCGATGGAGGCAATCGGTTGCGAATCAAAGATCGGCACCCACGTCCGGCCCGCGTTGTTTGATTTCCACACACCTCCGCCGACCGAGCCGAAGTAGAAGGTGTTGGGCTGCCCCGGCACACCGGTCACGCCGTTGACGCGCCCTCCGCGAAACGGGCCGATCATGCGCCAGCGCAAGCCCGAATACAGACTGCCGTCATACTGCTGCTGCGCGAACGCCAGCGGCAGTAAACCAATCAGAACCGTGATGATAATGCCGAAGGCGAGCAGCCCGCGCGCGGTAACTTTCTGAAGACCCATCATGGGTGAAATCTCCTTGTTGATGATTCTGGCAGGCATCAAACCGCATTTCCTGCGGATTCATTCGGTCGCCCAATCTTGCGAAAGCGCTTCTGCCTGCTCCGGCACAATCTGCGTGGCTTTTTCCTGCTTGTCGGGCGGGTAGCCGTGTTTGCGCAGGATGCGTTTGACCAGCACGCGCAGTTGGGCGCGGACGTTTTCGCGCATCGTCCAATCTATCGTGACGTTCGCGCGGACGGTTGCGACTAACTCCCGCGCGATGGCGCGCAAGGCATCATCGCCCAATACCTTCACCGCGCTGTCGTTGGTTTCCAAGGCGTCATAAAAGGCGACTTCGTCATCGGTCAAGCCCAACGCCTCGCCGCGCGCGTTGGCTTCGCGCATCTGCCGGGCAAGGCCGATCAACTCTTCAATGATCTGCGCCGCTTCGATGGCGCGGTTTTGGTAACGCAACAGCGATTGTTCCAGCATCTCGGCGAACGAGCGCGCCAGCACAATGTTCTTGCGCCGCCGCGTGCGAATCTCTCCGGTCAGGAGTTTGCGCAGCAGTTCAACGGCCAGATTGCGCTGCGGCATCCCTTTGACTTCGGACAGAAATTCTTCGGAAAGGATCGAGATGTCAGGCGTCTTCAGTCCGGCGGCGGCGAAGATGTTCAGAATTCCTTCGGAGGTAACTGCGCGCAAAACAATCTGCCGCAACGCGTGATTCAGTTCTTCGCCCGTCTTCGCTTCGCCCGGCGCTTGCTTGGCCAGACTTGCCCGCACCGCCTGAAAAAAAGCCACATCGTCGCGGATGCGAATGGCTTCTTCATGCGGCACCGCCAACGCGAAAGCTTGCGTCAGTTCGTTGACCGCACGAATCAGTCGCTGCTTGCCGTCCTCTTGGTTCAGGATGTGTTCCTGCGCCTGCGGCAACAAGCTCAGCCGTTCAGCGGGCTTACCCGTTAGCCACTTCGACCAATCGAAGCCGTGGAAGAGCGCGCCGCAGACTTCGTATTTCCCAAGCATGACGGCGACCGCTTCCGCCTGATCAAGAACCAGATCGCCTTTGCCGTTGCTTTCCGTGTATGTGGTCAGCGCCGCTTTCAGTTCCGGCGCCAATCCCAGGTAATCAACTACCAGCCCGCCCGGTTTGTCGCGGAAGACGCGGTTGACGCGCGCAATCGCCTGCATCAGCCCGTGCCCGCGCATCGGCTTGTCCAGATACATCGTGTGCAGGCACGGCGCGTCAAAGCCCGTCAGCCACATATCCCGCACGATCACCAATCGCAGCCCGTCGTTTGCATCGCGGAAGCGATTGGCCAAGGCTTCGCGGCGCGCTTTGCTGCGAACGTGCGCTTGCCATTCCAGCGGGTCGCTGGCCGAACCCGTCATCACTACTTTGATTGCGCCCTGCTCGTCTGCGTCGCGGTGCCAGTCTGGCCGAAGCGCCACGATCTTGCGGTACAGATCCACGCAAATGCGGCGGCTCATACAAACCACCATGGCCTTGCCGTCCATCGCTTCCAGCCGCTGCTCGAAATGCGTGCCACGAATGGAATCGTCGGGCGTTCGGTATTCGACCGTCACGCCATCCACCAACAGGCGATGCACGGCGCGATTGCGCGCTTCCAGCGTCGGGCCTTCCGGGCGGGTGAGTTTGCGGAAGGCATCTTCGATGGCTTCGGCGGGTAGCTGCGGGTTCAGGCGCGCCAGCGCATCGCGCAGCCGTCCGGCCAGCACGACCTGTCCGTAATCGGCGCGTTCTTCGGCCAAATCCCGCGGCGCGTTCTTCACCACCCAACCCAAGCCGGACAGCCAATCCAGTGCGGCTTCTTCAACAACGGATTCGGTGAAATTGCTCATGTGGTTGATCCGGGCGGGGCAACGTATGCGGACAGGATTGTTTGAGGTTGGTTTGCGCTCCGAGTTTCAGGGGCTACTTGAATGGGGGGATGCTTGATGGCAAACCTACGCGCATGAAAAAGCGGGCAAAGGCTTGCGAAAAATGTTCCAGATATGGAGATTTCAAGCGCCAGCGCAGCCCTTGTGTTTCAGCGTGTTTGGCCAATAACTCAAGCGGCAAGCTGTAAATTTCGCGAAAATCAACAACCAGCGCCGCATGGTTGTCGTCGGGTTGAGTCGGTGACGAAAGCAAATGGAGAGGTTCGACTCGCCCTTTGCGTACTTCCTCCCAACGGCCCTTTTTGGCCAACGCCTGATTGATCTTTTCGTATTCAACAATGGGATAAATCGGACAGGCCGCCACTAACCTGACCTTGCCGTTTTCCAGATCACAACTTTGCGTGACGATGATCAGATCGCCTTCTTTGATCGAAAGAATTTGTTCTCGCAGGTTGTCGGGTTGCTCAGGCAACAGGGGGATTGGACAATTCAGCAGGTAATCACCCTGCCGCAAATCAGCGCCCGCCGTTTCTTTCCAGAAAGTCTCCGTCGCCATCTATCGCTCTCCCTCCTCTTCATCATCGAAAAAATCGCCGAAGTCGTAGGGCAGAGGCTCCATTCGCCCGGCAAAGTGATACCGGACGCGCATGGTGTAAGTTCGCTTGGGCGGCATCAACTTCAGATCGAGCGTATCTAGCCAGTCATCTTCAGGCTCATCTTCAAGCCGGCTTTCTTGCGTAGCAGGCAGTAGCTGCTCATCGTCAGGGCTTGCGTTCTGACCACCATTCTGCGGCAACGTCTCGGCGTGCCGTTGCGTCTGTTCCAGCAGCAGCAACGCCAATTCCCGTTGCTGCTCAACTGGAAGAACTGTGGCCTGTTTCAAAATCTCACTGACTGCGGTTGTCATATTTCACCTCGCTGGTTATTACCGGCGGCAATCATAGCCGCACTTTGGCGTGAAAGACAGATAATCTGCCGCAAAGCGTTCACCAATCGCGCCCAATTGTTCACAGGCAACTGGGCGATACAGTTCGCTCATTCATCCTGCGATTCAAGCTGTTTGAGGCGTTCGCCAAGCAACTTCAACGCTTCATACCCTGGCCCTGCCTTTCGCGGGTATGCGCGGTCATCGTCGAGCGCTAAACTGATGACGCTGTCCAGACAGTCAATATCCCACGAGTACAGACCGATTGGACGCTTGCCTTGATAATCCTCAATGCGCCGGTCAAGCCCGAAGGCTTCGGCCATATCCCCGGTGAACCGCTGCAATTCTTCCAGTTCACGTCCGGTGATCAGAATTCGATACCGTTTGTCTTTTGAGCCGGGTTTCATGCCGCAGCTTCCGCCAATCCCGTCGGCGCGAGGTGGTGGATCATGTGTTGCACCCAGGCGAAGTTGGCATTGCCCGCGGGCGGCGCGCCGTATTGCCAGCGTTTGTCTTCGCGCAATCGTTCGCCGCCCCAGTCAGAGATGTTGAAGGGCGGATTGGCCAGGATGTAATCGGCTTTGAGGTCAGGGTGGCGGTCGTGGTGGAAGGTGTCGCCCTGCGCGATCTGGCCGTCAATGCCGCGAATCGCCAGATTCATTCGGGCCAGTCGCCACGTCGTGTAATTCGATTCCTGCCCGTAAATGCTCAGGTCGGCTTTCAGCTTGGCACCTTTGCCGCCATTGCCATTGCCTGTTGCATGGGCGTGGATGAATTCCAATGACTGGACGAACATTCCCGACGAACCGCAGCAGGGATCGTAAACGCGGCCTTTGTATGGTTCCAGCATCTCGACCAGCAGCTTGACCACGCAGCGCGGCGTATAAAACTCGCCGCCTTTTTTGCCTTCGGCGCTGGCGAACTGGGACAGGAAGTATTCATAGACGCGGCCCTGCACGTCTTTGGAGCGGCTGGCCTCGTCGCCGACCCGGATGTTGCTGACGAGGTCAATGATCTGGCCCAGCCGTTGTTTGTCGAGCGCGGGGCGGGCGTAATCTTTGGGCAGCACGCCTTTCAGCGAAGGGTTGTCGCGTTCGATGCCGGTCATCGCATCGTCAATAAGCTCGCCGATGGTGGATTGTTTGGCCTGGGCTTTCAGGTGCGGCCAGCGCGCTTCGGGCGGAACCCAGAAGATGTTCAGCGCGCGGTATTCGTCCGGGTCTTCGGGATCAGCGCCCTGCGCCCGTTCGGCTTCGAGCCGGGCGTGCTGCTCTTCGAAGGCGTCGGAGATGTATTTGAGGAAGATGACGCCGAGCACGACGTGCTTGTATTCGGCAGCGTCCATTGAGCCGCGCAGCGCGTCGGCCATTTGCCACAATTCGGCTTCGTAGCCGACATTCGCGGCGGTGTTGTTTTTCGTTCGTGCCATAGGGCATTGGAGTATACGGACGAGGCTTAATTTTGCCCAGAAGAGACGCGCTATATGGGCGGCACACCAAGATGTGGATTAGCGTGCCGGTACGGAACGGGGAGCGTGAGCGACCTGAGCTTCCCGCAAGTATAGACTTCAAGAAAAAGAAGTTTGTAGTACCGGCTTCAGCCGGAAGCTTTTGCGGGCGAAAACTTCCGGCTGAAGCCGGTAATACGAACAAAACATTATCTTGAAAGCTATAGGCCATCAATCAAGGCTCAGGTCGCTCACGCTCCCCGTTCCGTAC
>JBBQVH010000224.1:0-4908 GCA_038211695.1 Blastocatellia bacterium
GGTGAGTTGTTCGCTGCCGCTGGTGACGACTTTGGAGACGTTTTCAAGTTCGATCATGCTATCTTTGTGCCAGGCGGCGTATGCGCCGCATCCCATGGAATTTTAAAGTAGTCCAAGCCTTCACCTGATGGTTGAGGCACCAAAACTATTGATAAGAACTATGCCTTTTCAATATCGCAATTTCAAATCACGTTTCTGTCACGCTTTGTTCATCGGCCTCTTGACGCTGTCGGCCATTGGCTGCCAGCAAGCGAAGTCGGAGGAGCAGGCATCCTCGAAGCTTCCCCCCAGCCCAACAGCAACGCCCGCCTCGGCAATGATCTCCATCAAGCCCGAAGAGTTGCCCGGCATCGTCGCATTCGGTGACAGCCTGACTGCTGGGTACGGCTTGAACCCGGATGATTCGTACACGGTCTTGTTGCAGCAACGGCTGGATCAACAGGGCTATCGTTATCGCGTGATCAACGCGGGCGTGTCGGGCGACACATCAGCGGGCGGAGCGCGGCGTGTTGATTGGGCGCTGCAATCGGGCACTGTCAAATTTTTGATTTTAGAGTTGGGCGGCAATGACGGTTTGCGCGGCCTGCCCATCGCCGAGATGCAAAAGAATCTGTCGCAGGTCATCGAACGCGCTCAATCGCGCGGAGTAACAGTCATCCTGGCCGGGATGGAAGCACCGCCCAATCTGGGCACGGAATACACACGCCAGTTCCGTCAAACCTTCCGCGATCTGGCCAAACAATACAACACCGCCTTTATTCCTTTCGTGCTGGAAGGCGTCGGGGGACGCGTCGAACTGAATCAAACCGATGGCATTCATCCGAATGCCGAGGGCGAAAAGATTTTCACTGAAACGATCTGGCATGCGCTGGAACCGCTGCTGACGAAATGAAGACAGAGGGCAGAGGGTGAGAAAGAGCTTCTTTCCCTCTGTCTCTTCCTCCGTCTTCCACTCTCACTTCATCTTCTTCGATAACTCATCATTGACGCGATCGAGCAGCTTCTTGCTGGCGCGGATGCCGTCCGGCTCGCTCATCTTCTCGCCTTCGTATTCGATTCCGACGAAACTGCGGTAGCCCGCATCCAGCACGATCTTCATCATCCGGTGGTAATCAATTTGAATTTCTTCGCCGCGTTCGTCGAAGTCGTGCGTCTTGGCGCTGACGGCCTTGGCGTAGGGCATCATCTCCGTCACGCCTTTGTACCGGTCGTATTCTTCGCCCGGCGCAATGCGGAAGTTGCCGAAATCCGGCAGCGTGCCGCAGTTCGGATGGTTGACCATCTTCATCACGCCGGTCAACCATTGGCCGTTTGAAGACAGCCCGCCGTGGTTTTCAACGATAACGGCAATCTTATGCTGTGCGCCGAATTCAGCCAGCCGGTGCAATCCATCGGCAGCCAGCTTTTGCTGTTCTTCAAAACTGCCTTTGCTTTGGGCGTTGACGCGGATGATTTTGCAGCCGAGAAACTTTGCCGCCTCGACCCATTTGTAATGATTTTCGACCGCCTGTTTGCGCTTGGCTTCATCAGGATCGCCCAGCGCGCCTTCGCCATCGCACATAATCAGCCGATGTTCGACGCCCAAATCTTTGGCGCGTTTGTTCATCTCGCTCAGGTAGCTTGTGTCCTTCGCTTTGTCTTTGAAGAACTGGTTCACGAACTCAATGGCACTGATGCCGTAATCCTGTTTGGCGATTTTGGCAAAGTCGAGATGATCAATTTCTTTTTTGAACAGCGCGCGATGCAGCGACCATTGCGCCAGCGAAATTTTGAAAACCTGCTTCGGCGCAGCCAGCAAAGATTCGCCTGCCACAACGGTGATGCCCGCCACCGTTACTGCCTGCGCGGATTGTTTGATGAACTCACGACGATCAATTCCCTGAATCATGGTTTCAGCTCCTCTGTTTGAAGTTGTTGAGTTTTTGAACAAGAGGTAAAGCGGCGCGCAGTGTAAGCATCGGCTGGTCTGTGTCGCAAGAGTTGCGAGGCTTTATTGCTTGACGAAGATTCTTTTTGATCCCGCCCCAATGTGAATGTGCGCGCCGGTGGCTGAACCGGGGATCGCTCCACGGATGGCAATGAAGGAAATGCCCTGGCTTTGCAAAAAGCCGATCAATGCTTGCCCCTCGGCGCTGTCGGGGTGAAGGGCGACATCCAGCGCATTGCTATGATCGAAGCCCAGTCGGTTATGCGTTTCGGTTTGGCCAAAGGCGCTGACCGGCAGCGGCCTGCTGAATTTCAGACGATAAAAGGCTTCGACCTTGCCGAAATCACTCAAATTCCAACGCGCCGCACCGACAAAGCGCACAAGCATTCCTGTTGAACGAATAATGCCAACTGGCACGGGCGGTTCGCTGGCCAGTTCTTCGGCGGCATTCACCTCAGCGACCATCACGTCCACGGAATCAATCTGTTTTTCAATCTCGGCGGTTTTTGCTTTTGCGTCCGTCAGTTGTTGCTCGCTTTCTTCAACCTGCTTCCTGGCGATGATGCCCAGATCAAGCAACTGTTTTCGCTTTTCGACCAAATCTTCCACGCGCTTTTCATCCTGTCGTTGCAGGTCAAGCAGCCGTTCCAGACTTTCACGATAGGTGTTGGAGGCCGTGATTAGATTGTCGCGGGATTGGCTGGCGGCCTGGTTCAACTCTTTTATTTCTTCGGCGGTCATTGCCGGTGGAGGCGGAGGCGTGACTGTCTTCTTGCGTTTCGGCTTTTGCGCTGAGGCGACGGAACCCAGCAGTGCGATCACCACCAGGGTCAGCAAAAATTGAATCCGGATTGTGCTTTTACTTTTATTCATCTTCTACAAATCGAATCATTCGCCAGAAGCCGGATACGCAGCGTAGGGCGATTTAGTTTCAGACGCAACGTCTATCATTTGACGGTTGCCGTTTCACCATGACAGACGCATCATAACGCCGGTTGGCTTCAAACCATCTTGAACAACGTTGATCCCTATGGACAAACAATTACCATCCTTAAGACGCGGGCTGGATATTTTCCCTTCGCCAGTGGCAGAGCGCCCCGGCCTGGTACTGCGTGACCCATTTCGCTATTCAGATGAAGTGTTGATCATTCCGCCGCTGCTTGCTGCTGGCCTCAGCTTGTACGACGGCGAAAGCACTATGCTGGATGTGCAGGCGCATTTAACAAGGCTGGCCGGGCAGCTTGTGCCAAGCAATATTATCGAAGCGATGACCGAAGTCCTGCAAAAGAACGGCTATCTGGAAACCGAGGAATTCGAACGGATGCGCACCCAAAAGCAGGCGGAATTTGCCGCCGCTCCGTTGCGCGTGCCCGCGCATGCAGGCTCAGGGTATCCGGATCAGACGGCTGAGCTTCGCGCCCAACTGGATCAATACCTGCAAGACGGTCTGACACCAGGTGCCAGTCCACAGAACAATCCAATCATTGGCTTGGCCGCGCCGCACGTCAGCCCGTTTGGCGGCTGGCAATCGTATGCGGCGGCATATGGCCGGTTGAGCGGCGAGTCAAAACAGCAGGCTGCCGGCAAAACTGTCATCCTGCTGGGCACCTCACATTATGGCCAGCCGGAAAGCTTTGGCCTGACCCGCAAACCATTCGTAACGCCGCTGGGCACATTGCAGCCTGATCTTGAAAAAATTAACTGGTTGGCCGAACGCGCCAAAGAGTCAATCGTGATGGAAGATTATTGTCACAGCATGGAGCATTCGATTGAGTTTCAATGCGTGTTCCTGCAACAGATACTTGGCTCTGATTTCAAAATCGTGCCTGTGCTGTGCGGCCCATTTACCAGAGCCTTGTATTACGGCGAACCGCCGGAAAATGACGATCAGGTTTTGCGCTTTTTCGATGCGATGGGCGAAATGGCCGACCTGCATCGGTCAGAATTGTTTTGGGTGTTGGGAATTGATCTGGCGCACATTGGCCGCCGTTACGGTGACGACATCACCGCGCACGCCGGCGAAGGCGAGATGCTGGAAGTGAAGGACGAAGACATGGCCCGGTTGCAACAGGTCTGCGACGGAAATAGCGAAGAGTTTTTTGAACTGGTTCGGCCCGAAGAAGATCGGTTGAAATGGTGCGGATTCTCGCCGCTCTACACTTTCATGAACGTTGTGCCGGAAGCGCGCGGCAAACTGCTGCGCTACGACCAATGGAATATTGACGAACAATCCGTCGTCAGCTTCGCGGCGATGGAGTTCAATTCGCGAGATTGAGTTTGTCTATAGCTGTCAGGGATCACGACATCGTGGACTGCTTAATTGGGGCGAAGGCTCACGACATCGTGGACTGTGAGGCCAAAGCCCTATCAATATTGAGTGTCGCTTCCGTTCACACGGCCTTTAACGTGGTCGGATGAACGAAAATAATCCCCAGGAAATTGAATATCGTCGTCAAGCTTTCAAGCTCTTTGAATTCTCTACAGGACAAAAAATGAGTCTGACTTGTGGGCTTGACGGCTAAGGCCATCGCACGATTAAACTTTCGGTCGACCAAAACTGAAAGCAGATCGCACGATGGCACTCGACATTCACTCACTTGAGCAAACGTTGTTGGAGAATTTACCTTGGAACAAAGCTCGCATCAAATTTGTGACGCGCTTTACGCGGTGCAGACCGTCAATCTCTCGATTCTCGCGACGGCCTTTTCCGGCCACGCCAAAGAAGAGTCGAACTACAAACGGCTCCAACGGTTCCTCCACAACTTCGAATTGCCTTATGCCGAACTGTCCCACTTTGTCGTCAAACTGCTCGGCGTCGAAGGCCCCTACACGCTGGCGCTGGATCGGACGCGCCTGGAAAGTCGGTGCCGTTGACGTCAACATTTTGATGCTCTCAATCGTTTATCGCGGGATCGGTTTTCCAGTCGTTTGGTTGCTGCTGCCCAAGACCGGCAACTCCGACACGATCGAGCGAGAGACGC
>JBBQVH010000225.1:0-4845 GCA_038211695.1 Blastocatellia bacterium
CCCATCGAAGATCGCAAACAAACTGATGGCCAAAGCGTCCGGCGTGGCGATTCACGATTTCGGCACGACCTTCAAAGCCTATCGCCGCGAAGTGCTGGAACGCATTCCCCTGTACGGCCAGATGCATCGCTTCATCCCGGCGATGGCCAGCATCGAAGGCGCGCAGGTTGCCGAAGTCTCCATCGAAGACAACCCCCGCCTGAATGGCAAATCGCATTACGGCATCACGCGAACTTTCAGGGTGATGTTCGACATCCTGACGATTCGTTTTATCGTGCGATACCTCGCGCGCCCGCTACATTTCTTTGGCAGCATCGGCGCAGGGATGATCTTCATTGCTGGTGTGCTGGCAAGCTGGCTGCTGCTGAAAAAACTTTTCTTTGGCGGACACATCTTTATTCAAAACGGCCCGATGCTGCTGTTTGCGGCGGTGACGTTTCTGGGCGGCTTGCAGTTTTTAGGGTTTGGATTGTTGGGCGATCTGCTGGCCCGGTTGTATTACGCGCCTAACGAACGAAACATTTACAACGTCGCGCGCATCTACCGCACGGAATTGCCGGAATCGCCGGATTTGTTTGAAGAACAGGAGCAATGATGCGAATCTTGGCAAACATTTTTGGATGAAAGTGAGGAAATGAAATGAGTATTGTGATTGATGCCCCACAACAATTAGAGAGCGAACTCTCGACCAAAGCCGGACGGGTAGGACAGACGTTGCAGGAATACGTTTTGAACCTGCTTCGCTCATCTGTAACAAGCTCTCAGAAGCTCAAAACCGGTGCTGAACTTGTTGAGTACTGGAAGAATGAAGGAGTCATTGGCACGCGCCCGGAAATCAGCGACAGCCAATCGTATACGCATCAATTGCGAGAAGAGGCAGAAGCGGCGAGAAGTAACAGATGATTTTGTTGGAGACGGACATTCTGATTGATATTCAACGCGGCTATCCGCCAGCCATCGCTTGGTTCGCCGGGTTGAATGAATTGCCTTCAGTGCCTGGCTTTGTCGTCATGGAATTGATTCAAGGCGCGCAGAATTCTCAACAAGTCCGTACTGTCCTGAAGCTGATTGCGCCACTGACGATTGTTTGGCCAACAGAGACTGACTGTCGCCGGGCCTTGTCTGATTTCACGTCTTATCATCTTTCGCATAAGTTGGGATTGATAGATTCATTGATAGGCGCGATCGCAGTTGGATTCTCAGCCAAGCTTTGTACGTTCAATCTCAAACACTACAAAGCTATCCCCGGCCTTTTGACCGAGCAGCCTTACACCAAATAACGCCTGTCAGCCGGTATAGAATCGCGTCAGGCAAGCCTCTTACACATCGTAATCAATCACCACAGGCGCGTGATCTGAAAACATCTGGCTGCCATGAATTACTGGCGAATGGGCGATTTTATTCAGCGCGGGTGTCGTGAACTGATAATCCAGCCGCCACCCCACGTTGTTTGCGCGAGCGTTGCCACGATTTGACCACCACGAATAATGCACCGCTTCAGGCCCGACCAGATGACGAAAGGTATCGTGGTATCCCACGTCCAGCCAGTTGCTCAGCCAGGCGCGCTCTTCGGGCAAAAAGCCGCTGTTCTTCTGATTGGCGCGCCAGTTTTTCAGATCAATCTGCTGATGGGCAATATTGAAGTCCCCGCAAAACACTAGGTCGCGTTTGCTTTTGCGCAAGCGCTGGCAGTGTTGCCTGAACTCTTCCATGAACTTCAGCTTGATGGCCAGCCGTTCCAGGCTGCTGGTGCCGGATGGGATGTAGGTGGAAACGACGCTCACGTCTTTGAAGTCCGCCTGCAACACGCGGCCTTCGTGATCGAAGACGGAATTCATGCCCAGTGTGACGCGCTTCGGTTTGGTTTTGGAAAGCACCGCCACTCCGCTGTAGCCGGGCTTTTCCGCCGGATACCACTGGGCGTGATACCCCAGCGTTTGCCATTCCGGCGGCACTTGCGCGGGGAACGCCCGCACTTCCTGTAAACAAATTACGTCCGCGTTGCTTTCGGCCAGCCACGAGACCACGCCTTTCGCTGTCGCCGAACGAATGCCATTGAGATTGAGTGTGAGTATGCGCATAGAGCTAAAGTGTGAGGCCGATGTTTGTTTACACTCCAGGGAATTCCGCCAACAAGACTTCAGGATGCTTCTTGGCAATCGTCAGCAGCTTCAGCGCCGCGTCGCTCGGTTCGCGCAACCCCTGCTCCCAGGCCTGGACGGTTTTGACGCTGACGTTCAGCGCGCTGGCAAAAAGCGGCTGCGAAAGATTTAGCTGCTGGCGCAACATGACGATTTCCTTCTTCTTCATTGGCTTCGGCGGGGCGATTCGGACAGTGGTTCGCAGGTCGTGGCGTTCGCCGCGCGCATGCTCCAAAACCTGCTGCAACGCTTCTTCCAGTTCCGCGAAGCGTTCATCGCTCATGTACTTGCCTTTTTTCATTGCTTCTCCTTTTTGATCTCTTCGACCCAGCGGGCGATGAGCTTGGTCTGTTCTGCGCTCAGATTCGACTGCTCGTTTTTGGCAAAGAGAAAGAGCAGATAAATTTGCCCACGATGTTCCGGGTACGGATAAAGATACCGATAACTCCCACTCTTGCCTCTATTGCCTGCCGGGTCAGCAACGCGGCCTTTGCGCGCGCCGCCCGTGCCCTTGACCAGCGGCCAACGCAACGGATCAGCCAGCAAATCGTTTTGAATGGCATAGACCAACTCAAGCGACCGCTCACCAAGAAATGCCGCCAAATCAGAGATGAACCGGCGGGTTTCATGGAACGTGTAAAGCTTGTCGCTGTCTTCCATCTTCATTCGCGCAGAGTGTCCTACATAGTGGGACGGCGAGGCAAGTTGTCTTTCAGGCCTGGCAGTTCTGGTTGAGTAGTCTTTGGCTCAGCCAGTGCCGCTCAACTCTCGCTCGAGTTCCGCCACTTCGCCATCCCGCCGGTGGTAGCCCATCTCTTCGATCATCGCTTGCGACAGCGGATTGATATGCTAGACTCCGCGCTGACGGTGACACGAATGGATACCACGATAACTACATCACTGACTGCTCAGGAAGAAGCCACCTTGAGTGAATTGCTCACGGAATGCTTGGCGGCTATGCAAAAAGCCCAGGAGCAAATCGAGCAAGACCATCGCGCCACCGAAGCCAGTCAACAACGAACCTGGGCGATGCGCAAGGAAATGCAAAGGAGCTTCAATGAGTGCTACGTTCTTGCTTGAAACCGCCGCTCCTGCCGCCATGCCGGTTGAATCACTATTGGCTCAGTTGCGCGCAACCGGCATTCGCATCCCGCGCCCGGCGGAAGTGCTGGATTATTTGACACGCTACCCGGACGTGATTGCTTCGGTTCGCAATGCCAGCGCGGTAGCAGTGCCGGAATTTGCGGGGAAAGCCGTCTTGTCGCTGGAATTGTATGTTGACCCGGAAATTGATGACCGGTACTTGACGCTTTATGTTCGTCAGGATCCAAATGATCCGAACCTTTATGAAATGGTCGAGCGGGTGCGCGAAAACTACGATTGCCAACTCGACGCTTCAAACGGATGGTTTATAGTGATGACCGATTTTCAGCCGCCGAAGTAAACAGCCCATGAACTTTGATTGGAAAGAGTATCTCGCCTTGGCCCATTCGCTTCGGCAACACGCCGCTGCCGGGTCGAATCAGGAAGCAGCCTTGCGTAGCGCCGTCAGCCGCGCTTATTACGCTGCCTTCTGTCACGCTCGCAATTATGCCCGCGACCGGCACGGATTGAAGCTCAGTTACACCGGCGATGATCATTTTCGTGTTAAGCAGCATTTTTCCACGCGCCGGGAAAAAGGCGTCGCGGTCAAGCTGGACTTGCTGCGGCAATGCCGCAACAAGTGCGATTACGAAGATTCAGTCGCCGATGTCGCTACGCTGCTTGTCTCAGCCCTGTAAGATGCTCAAATAGTCATCACCATTCTCAAATGAGCTTCAACCATCCTGAAGCTCTACTCCCAACTGCGCCGCAAGCTCCCTCACTTCGCTATCCCGCCGGTGGTAGCCCATCTCTTCGATCATCTTTTGGGCAGTCGCCCAAGCCTTGCGCGCCGAGTCGCGGTCGCCGGTAGCAAGTGCGAGGCGGGAGGATTCCAGATGGCAATCGGCGAGGTGCAAGCTCATTGAGCCGCGCATCGCAATTTGCAGGGCTTCATTCACATCGCGGTGCGCCAAATGGTGATTGCCCATCAGCCGGTACAGCGCCGCACAAGCCAGCAAGCCGCGTGGTAATTCATCAAGCTGTCCTGCCTCCCGCAATCCTTCCACTGCGCGATGCAAAAATGGCGCGGCGGTGGCGTGCGCATCTACGTCCATTGACAGCAGGTACGCGCACCCCAGCGACAGATTGTCTAGCGCAATGGGGAGTGGCCCCAATTGTTGTTTCGCCCACTCAAGCGTCTGTGCCGCACGTATGCGCACTTCCTGCAACTGCCCCTGTTCCAGCAGGAAGTTGCAGTACCGAAATCCCTGCAGGGCGTAGAGTTGCGGATAGGATGGCTGGAATTCTTTTTGTAGAGTTTCTGCTGCGCGGAACGCGATCTCGGCCTCAGCCGGGTGGCCGGACTGATGCTCTGCATAAGCCAGGGTTACCCTGCTTAGCATTCGCCAAGAGAGGTCGCCGCTCCGATCAGCAAGTTCTACGCTTTGCTGTGCGGCGATATGTGCGTTAAGCAACTCACCTATAGACATTAAGAAAAAGGATTTCTGAAATGAGTGAGTGAAGGCTTCACATCAGGGCGAAAATCTCTTATGCAGGTTCTGCTAAAAACTTTGCTCAGGAGGATCACCCCGATGTGTGCTTTTCGTTTTATCATTTCGAC
>JBBQVH010000226.1:0-4762 GCA_038211695.1 Blastocatellia bacterium
CTGGCGTGGCGTCCGACGGCCCTCCCTCACGGTCGGGCTACTGACACATCTCCCCCACATGAACCACAACCCCAAGCGGATCGCCTCCGGCGTGCAGTCGTGGCGAGGCGACTCTTGTTTTACAGGCGGTACTCACCCTAAGACTGCACGCCGGAGGCGATGCGTACCCAGGTTTTTTCAGGAGAAGGTTATGGAAGAAGAAGCTGTCATCACATCAAGTTTACCAATCACCAAACAGCGATGGTTCAACGTTGCGGCGTTGCTCGATCAAACCATCGCTTCCCTAAAATCGTTTGCCTGGATGCTGGCGGGCTTTGCGATCCTGCTGGCATTCTGGGGACTGGTCAGCGGGTTGAGCCAAGGCGCATTGCCGGGACCGATTGCGACGCTGAAAGTTTTTGGCAAACTGCTCAGCAACCCGTTTTATGACAACGGGCCGAACGACAAAGGCATTGGCATTCAGCTTGGCAGTTCCCTGTTGCGTGTCTTTGTTGGATTCGGGCTGGGGTCGTTGGTGGCAATTCCGGCGGGCGTGCTGATCGGCGCCAGCGAAACGTGCAGAAAGCTTTTTTATCCGTTGGTGCAGTTGCTGCGCCCGGTTTCGCCGCTGGCCTGGTTCCCGATTGGTCTGGCCGTTTTCAAACACGCGGGCGAAGCGACGATCTTCGTCATCTTCATCACCTCGCTGTGGCCAACGCTGATTAACACGGCGTTTGGCGTTGCCAGCGTGCCGGACGACCACCGCAACGTGGCGCGGGCGTTTGCGTTTTCCAAAACCAAATATCTGACGAAGATTCTGATTCCCTTCTCGCTGCCGCACATCCTGACAGGCTTGCGCCTGAGCGTGGGCGTAGCCTGGTTGGTGATCGTCGCGGGCGAAATGCTGTCGGGCGGCATCGGCATCGGCTTTTTCGTCTGGGATAGCTGGAACGCGTTGAGCCTGGAACGTGTGATGTCGGCAATTCTGCTGATCGGCATCGTCGGGCTGCTGCTGGATCGAGGCTTCGATCTGGTGGCGAAGAAGTTTTCGTATGCGTAATACACCAAACCATTGGGCATTGGGCATTGAACATTGGCCATTGGAAATTGATTTCCACGGAAAGGAACTCTTTCCGTCAGAGACAATTTTCAATCGCCAATTGCCAATGACCAATTTTCGGGAACGATCATGAAAATCAAACCACCTTCACCGGTTCACACGACCGAATACCTGCAAGTCCGCGGTGTGACGATCAGCTTCGATACGCCGCGCGGCAAATTCACCGCAGTCAAAAACATCAACCTGACCGTCGCGCGCGGCGAGACGGTTTCGATCATCGGCCATTCGGGCTGCGGCAAATCCACGATCCTGAATGCCATCGGCGGACTGGTGAAACCATCGGCGGGGGAGATCGTGCTGGGCGGCGTAACGATTGACGCGCCCGGGCCGGATCGCGGCATCGTCTTTCAAAACTATTCGCTGCTGCCCTGGCTGACCGTTTACCAGAACATCTTCGTCGCGGTGGATTCGGTTCGGAAAGATAAAACCAAAGCCGAGAAAGCCGCGCTGGTCGAATCATTCCTGAAGAAGGTCAATCTGTGGGAGCACCGCGACAAGCGTCCCGCGCAGCTTTCGGGCGGAATGAAACAGCGCGTGGCGATTGCGCGCGCGTTCGCGATTCACCCCGAAGTCTTGTTGCTGGATGAGCCCTTTGGCGCGCTGGATGCGCTGACCAAATCGTCACTGCACGAAGAGCTGGTCACGCTGCTCAGCCTGGACAATCAGACCGACACGGTCGTCATCGTCACGCACGACATCGAAGAAGCAATCTTCCTGTCCGACAAGATCGTCGTCATGACCAACGGCCCGGAAGCGAAGATCGGCGAGATCATCGAAGTCCCGATCCCGCGCCCACGCGATAAACGCCGGATCGTTCACCTGAAAGAATACGTCGAAGTCCACGACCGGCTGTTGTATCTGCTGATGGACGCTTTCGCGGTTCGCAAGCGGGCGGCTTAACCGCTCACTCAAACTCCAATTCACAACCAGACAATACCCAAGCTTCCGCCGGACCTGGCGGCCTATGGCGGGAGCTTTGTCTTTTGATGTTCAACCAGAAAGGAACACCATGAAAAACTACAAGAGGAACCCCTTCAATCTGCTCTTGGCTGTGAGCTTCGTTTGCGCGTTGCTTGCAGCCTCAGCGAAGGCGCAACAAACAGCGGCAGTTGCGCCTTCGCCTACACCGACGCCAAAACCAGCAGCGATAACACCAAAACCATCGCCCGCGCCCGCGCCAATTAAGATTGGCAGCATCACTTTTTCCGCCAGTCTGCGGCTGCGCGCGGAAAGCTGGGATTGGTTTGAGACGGACAAAGCCGATGGCAAATACACTTTCGGCGCGGCAACACTACGATTCGGCTTCAGCCAATCAAAAGAAAATATTGAATGGATGCTGGAAGGCGAAGCGCCTGTGTTGATCGGCGTGCCGGATCGTGCGATTGCACCTGCGCCACAAGGCCAATTGGGTCTGGGCGGTTCGTACTTCGCGGCGAATGGACGGCAGGATGCGAGCCTGATTTTCAAACAAGGCTTTGTCCGCTTCAAAGGTTTGTTCGGCGACAAGGCGAGCAGCCTGAAGATCGGGCGGTTTGAGTTCAATGACGGAACCGAGGTTGCGCCCGCAGACGCGCAGCTTGCCACCGTCAAACGCGACCACATTGCGCAACGCTTGATTGGCTCGTTCGGCTTCACGCACGTCGGGCGCAGCTTCGACGGCCTGCAATTCGCGCGAAGTTTCAAGACGGGCAAATCCACCAGCAATTTTACCTTCGTGGGCGCGCGCCCGACTGAAGGCGTTTTTCAGCTTAACGGCAATGACGAACTCGACGTGGATTTTTATTACGGCGCATTTACTCAAGCCAAAAAGTTCAAGACCGGCGAAACCGAATGGCGCGCCTTTGCGCTGCATTATCACGATGGCCGACCGACCTTGAAGACCGACAACCGCACGACGGCATTGCGGACTGCCGACAAAAATAACATCAGGTTGACGACTGTTGGCGGGCATCACATCGGCGTTTATAAAGCGGGCAAAGGCAAATTCGATACGCTGCTGTGGGGCGCTGGACAGTTCGGTTCGTGGGGGAATCTGGATCAGCGTTCGGGCGCAATCGCCGCCGAAGCAGGGTATTCATTCGCAGGCAGCAAATTCGCCGACAAGCTGAAACCGTGGGTTCGGGCCGGATACTTCCGTTCGACGGGCGATGGCAATGCGACAGACGGCAAGCACACGACTTTTTTCCAAGTGCTTCCAACGCCGCGCATTTATGCTCGAACGCCATTCTTCAATTCAATGAACAACGAAGACGCCTTTGGCGAGTTTCGAGTCAAACCCCACGCGAAGCTGGCAATGCGTTTTGATGCTCATCATCTGCGGCTGAGCAATTCAAAAGACCTGTGGTACGCGGGCGGCGGCGCATTTCAAAAACGCACCTTCGGTTACACGGGCCGTCCATCGAGTGGCAACAAGGAACTCGGCTGGTTATTCGACGCCAGCGCGGACGTGACGGTGACTTCGCGCATGTCGCTGACGTTTTACCTGAGCGGCATTCGCGGCGGCGGCGTGCAATCGGCAATTTATCCGCAGGGTGGCGCGAATCCGCTGGCGCGATTCGCCTACATCGAACTGACGCAGAAGTTCTGAAAAGCGGAGGGAGAGATGGAGGGATAGAGGGACAGAGAGAAGACAGAGAACATCGCTCTGCGCTCTCCTGCAAATCCATCTTCCAATCTCCCCGTCTCTCTGTCCCTCCCTCCAGCTCCAATCACACATTATGAACACAGGAAAAGTCTATCTCGTTGGCGCAGGCCCCGGCGATCCGGGCCTGCTGACAGTCAAAGGCCGCGATCTGCTAGCGGCGGCAGACTGCGTTGTTTACGACTATCTGGTCAATCCTGCGATTCTGGCATACGCACCAGCAACTGCCGAAAAGATTTATGTCGGCAAACACACCGGCGGCTTTAGCTGGAAGCAGGACGACATTAACCGGCTGCTGCTGGACAAAGCGCGGCAATACAAAACGGTCGTGCGTTTGAAAGGCGGCGACCCATTCGTTTTTGGGCGCGGCGGCGAAGAAGCGCTGGCGTTAGTCGAAGCAGGTATCGAATGGGAAGTCGTCCCCGGCGTTTCAGCAGGCGCTTCGGTTGCCGCTTACGCCGGTATTCCGATCACGCATCGAGGCTACGGAAGCTCCGTCACCTTCGTCACCGGCCACGAAGACCCGAATAAAACGCAGCCAACTCTGAACTGGGAGCATCTGGCCAAGGGCACGGACACGCTGGTGATTTTTATGGGCGTGGCAAAGCTTGGCGAAATTGCAGCGCGTCTGGTGGAACACGGACGGTGCGCCAGCACGCCGGTTGCGGTGATTCGCTGGGGAACCTACAACAAGCAACAAGTTTGGGTCAGCAATCTGGCAGAGGTCGTGGCGCTGGCGCATCGCGAAAAGATCGCCTCACCCGCGCTGATCGTCATCGGCGAAGTCGTTCGTCTTCGTGACCAGTTGCAATGGTTCGCGATGGAAAGTGCGGAAGCGGCGAGAAAGGCCGCATAAACCTGCACAACACCAGTCTTCAACCAACGCCATCCTAAAGACAGCATGGCTTACTCAAAATGATGAGGCAGAGCATGGAGTTGGGGGGTGAGCCCGGGGGTTGGGGGCCCCCCGCCCGCGGAATACAGTACGCCCAGCTCTGTTTGGGTAGTCCCCGACGGGGCGG
>JBBQVH010000227.1:0-4762 GCA_038211695.1 Blastocatellia bacterium
TGTCCGCAGGCGCAGTTCGGCGGCTATACCAGGAACGGCGGCTTTGCCGAGTACATCCTCGCCGACCCGAACTACGTTGCCCATATACCTTCCGGCCTTGCGTCCGGAGATGCCGCGCCGATCATCTGCGCCGGCATCACCACCTACAAGGGGATCAAGCAGACCGCGGCGAAGCCCGGCGAATGGATCGCCATCTCCGGCGCTGGCGGCCTCGGGCATCTGGCGATTCAGTATGCCAAGGTCATGGGGCTTCAGGTCTGCGCGATTGATATTGATGACGGCAAGCTGGCCCACGCCAAACGCCTGGGTGCCGATCTCGTGATCAATGCCAAGGCCGGTGACCCGGCAGCCGCCGTGAAGAAGGAGACCGGCGGCGGAGCGCATGGCGTTCTGATTACGGCGCCCTCGCTCACCGCATTCAAGCAGGGCGTTGGCATGACCCGCAAGCGCGGCACTTGCGTCCTGGTCGGACTGCCGCCGGGCGAATTCCCGGTTCCGCTCTTCGATGTGGTGGCGAACTGCATCACCATCCGCGGCTCGTTCGTCGGCACGCGCCAGGATATGGCCGAAGCGCTCGCCTTTGCCGCAGAAGGCAAGGTCAAGGCCGATATCGAGATGCAGCCCCTGTCGGCGATCAACCAAGTCCTCGACCGGCTGGAGCATGGCGATGTGGCGTCACGCGTGGTCCTCGATTTAGAGAACTGAAGCGCCTTCGGCGTCCCGACCGGCTCGGCCATGCCGCTGTGCTGGTCGCACGCGGAGTATGTGAGCCTGGTGCGCAGTCACAAGGATGGGGTTTGTTTTGACCGCATCGAGCCGGTTTATCAGCGATACGCCAAGGCAGCGACAGGCAGCAAGATTGAAATGTGAACGCTCGCTCACCAACTGCAACGGATCGCCCAAGGGAAACCGCTGCGCATCAGCACCGAAAAAGCGGCGACGCTTCACTGGAGCTTTGATGGATGGGCGACGGCGAATGACCTGGAAACGCGAGATTCGGGATTCGGTTGCTGGTTCGGAGATCTGCCATCGGATCAACTCCCTGCCGGCGCGCGCATCGTTTTCACTTTGTTGTGGCAAGAGGGATCGGAGAGGCAGGATTCTGAGGTGATGATTGATGCGTCAATTCCAACCTGGAAAGAGGAGGGAAAATGAAATCGCGAAGCATGATTTACACAGCGGCAGTCACCATGGCTTTCACGCTGTTGCTCGGCTCCCCGCTCGCGCAGCAGCAACAACACCAAAGTCCGCAAGGCACACCCGCCATCAAGCCGTCGTCCACTGAGCCGATCTCCTTGAGCGTGGCGGTGACGGATCAACAGGGACAGGCGCTTGCAGGGTTGAAGCAAGAAGACTTCAAAGTCTACGAAAACGGAGTCGAGCAGACGATCAACTCCTTCGGCGCCGGAGGTTCGCCAATAAGTTGGGGGCTTATTCTTGATCGCCTCGACGTGGATAAGAAGATTATGGATGATGTTTACACAGCCACATTCCACGTCATTTTTGGGAAAGCCGACCGGGACGAGGCATTTTTAGTTGCTTTCGACGACCGAGTGGAAATGCTGTCTGACTTTATCTCAGATTATGGTCGGCTTCTTGGCGCGCTTCGCCCCACGCGCCCGGGCCACCGTGCGGCGTTGTACGATGCCGTAGCTTTCGGTCTGAATCACGTCAGGCAAGGCAAGAACCGGAAGAAGGCGCTGGTCGTCATCACAGACGGCGGCGATGATGGCAGTAAGATCACGTTTCGCCAGTTGCTTGAGCGCGCCAGCCGAGAAGGCATACCAACCTACATTGTAGGTATCACTGAATCATTGAGTCTCAAGCCGCCTCGCAGCAAAGGCGTAGATTGGCAGCGTGAACTCAAAAAGCTTGCTGAAGCGACCGGCGCTCACGCTCATTTCCCGAATGAAATGTCGCAATGTGAGGAAGCGATGAAAGCGATGGCTGAAGAAGTTGATCGCCAGTATCACCTCGAGTATCGCTCTAACAATCCGGCGCGCGATGGTAAGTGGCGAAAGATCACGGTTGTCGTGAGCCGTGAGAGTGAGAAGAATATCTCCAGGGTGGTTCAAACCCGCGCCGGCTATTTCGCCATTACAGGAAAAAGGTGATGACTAAAGATGGCTGTTGTTGAGCGGCGGCGGCTCCGGTGAGCGTGCGATTCTGCTGCCGCACTAGATGAAACTGCCGTGACCGGCGAAAGCGCGAGACAGCGACCGGCTTAAATAATTGAAGCCTGTGCAAATTAAACTCCAACACAGTCAATCAGTTACGGGAATCGTCTGAAAGGCCAGTAAAAAATGGCAAAAGCTGTAAAACCAGCGAAAATCAACGGAGTTTTGCATATACTGCTCTTTAATTATTCCCCTAGCTCAACACAGATCATCCTTGTAATTACTGGAAACAAAAGAGATCAATTTGCACAGTCTTCAAATAATTCGTGTTCTTCTTCCAATGACTCATACCGCTTTTGTGACGCTCGTCACTGCGCCTGGTGATGTGGGGCGTAGCTCTGTCCCGCCTAAAACCCCTATAGTGGCCGCATCAGAGGGATTACGACAGTTTGGGCTTGGCGTCGCCGCGCGAAGTAGCTGACGAGGAAAGTTCTCTATATGCCTGGCACACCAAGATGCGGGGCCAAGCTTGAATGAATATAATCGTCGCGTGGATAAACTTTCCGGTGAAAGGAGACGCAATGCTGAGCGAACCAGACTGCCTGGAAGCTATGCGACGTTACAAGAACAAGAAACTTAATGGTCATGAGCGGCAGCGCTATCACGCGCTGCTGTTGGTGACCAAGGGATACAGTTATTGTCAGATTGCAGACATTCTCTTTGTTGATCAGGAGACGATCAGCCGTTGGGTCGGTTTGTACGAAGAGAAAGGTCTGGATGGAATGAAGAATCATCCTCGCTGGGGAGGGGAGCATGGCCAGCGCCGCCTGAACGAGGCCGAACTGGGCGAGCTCAGTAAGTTACTTGAGCAGGAAGCAATGCCAGGCACTGAGGTGGGCAGCGGATGGACCATCAAAGCAATTCGCGTCTTGATTGAGGAACGTTTCGACCTTCGCTACAGCCGGCGCGGAGTGCGAAAGTTGATGCGAGTAATCAACTGGAGCTACCAACGCGGGCGCAAGCTTTACATCAGACGGAGCGAAGCTGAGCAACTGCGCTTCGAGATTGAAACCGCCGAAGTCCTGGCGGAACTGGCTGCCAGTAGGGAGAAGGTAACACCATTGGCTGGTGATCAAAGCAAGGTCTACCTTGAAGGGACGATCGCCCGGCGCTGGAATCCGGTCGGCCAGCAACCTCTGATCGCTGACGGAGCACGGAGCAAAAGTGCCGAAAACATTTACGGCGCGGTTCATCTTGGGACGGGAGAAGAAGTCGTCCCCTTTGTCATCGATTGGCAAGATTCTCAGGCGACGATCTGCTGGTTTGAACAACTGCTTGCCGCTTGTCCGCGCGGGAAGATTGTCTTGTGGATCGATGGAGCTTCGCATCATACGAGTGATGAAGTTGAAGAGTGGCTGGAAGCGCATCGGCGTCTGCGCGTGATTCACTTCCCGGCTTATACCCCGGAGGAGAATCCCAAAGAAGCGACCTGGAAAACTTTGAAGGAAGAGGTTTCGCATCACTGCTGGCACGAAACGAAGGAAGATTTGAGCAAAGCAATAGATGAGTTCTACCAAACCGCGCGGAAATACACCGTCAGCTTTCTCGAAAAGTTTGGTTACTTTTGGTGTGATGGCAGAATTCATCCGTTACCTCAACCTTCGTGATAGCTCAAAATCCAGATCTTGGTGTGCCAGGCATATAGTAGTTCGCCACAGTGAGTGTCGTGCATGGAGTAGTGCCTTCAGGCGGGTTTTTCGCGCCTGAAAAAAGCACGGCTGAAGCTGGTACTTCAGGCATTTCCCTCCGAATTGACTGTGGAGAACTGTAAATCGTAAGCAACTGTGCCGTCACGTCGGCGGCGAACAATAACGATCAGGAAAGGAAGAAATGACCAAAACAACTGTTAACACCAAAGACCCCGTCTGCGGCATGACCGTGGACGAAGCCTCCGCACTCCACGCTGAACGCGATGGAAAGACGTTCTACTTTTGCAGCGACCACTGCCGCCAAAAGTTTCTGTCCGCGCCCGCAGGGCAGAAGCCCGATGAAACGTCTGGTGGCTGTTGCGGGTAACACCCGCGTGGTGCTTCAACGAACGACTGTAGCGAAATGAATTTGCGAACACAGTCGTTCGTTGAAGCAAACAAAACCAAAGAAAGACACCCGTTAATCAAAGGCTCTTTATGATGAATAACCATGACGGATGGATGGGTGGATGGGCGGGCGGAGGGATGTTGGTTTGGACGGTAATCGGCACCCTGATAGTGGTCCTGCTAGTCGTCGCGATTATCAAGCTGGCCAAGAAATAATCCTACGCTCGACGCCGCCACAAAATGAACTGTTAAGCAAGAGATTCAACTTATGCTGTTCAAATTACCCACTTTTACTCGAAAGGCGCAGCCCCGATGAATCACGATCACTTTATTGTTCCGCCCGGCAAGAAGATTCGCCTGAAGGATTACGATCCCGGATTCACAGCTCATTATAAGAATAAGGACGAAGCCTCCGCGAAATTACGGAAGGACGTTAAACGACTGGCGAAATACCAGGACGTGCTCTACGCGCAGAACACTTATGCGCTGCTGGTGATGCTGCAAGCGATGGACACCGCAGGAAAAGACGGCACGATCCGGCATGTGATG
>JBBQVH010000228.1:0-4650 GCA_038211695.1 Blastocatellia bacterium
GTACCAATCTTGTGCGCTCTGACTTAGAAGCATTGGTGAAAAAGTCTGGCATTCAAAACCATCAGGTGGGTGATAAAAGATCATCCACCTGATGGTTGCTTGACCGTCCTTTCTACTTCCCTTGCCGTTTCCAACGCCCGCGCGCTTCGCCTTCTTTGGCCAGCTTCTTCCAGCGATTTGTTTCGACGCGTTGTGCGAATTGATCCTGACGGCGCGCCAGATGACCCAGTTCCTTCTGCATCTTCTGGTAGTTGACCAGACGTTGAGCGTCCAAAGTCCCGGCTTCCAACGCTTCGCGTACGGCGCAGCGCTGCTCGGTTTCGTGCCGGCAGTTGCTGAAGTGGCATCGGGCGGCGACCTCTTCGATGTCATCGAAGGTCGTTTCAATTCCCTCTCCGGCATCCCACAACTGAAGCTCGCGCATGCCGGGCGTGTCCAGCATCAATGCGCCATTCGGCATCAGGATCAATTCGCGATGCCGCGTGGCGTGCTTGCCGCGGTCATCAGCTTCCCGGACTTCTTTGACCAGTTGCCGTTCGTGGCCGATCAGCCGGTTGATCAGTGTTGATTTGCCAACGCCGGAAGAACCGATCAACGCGATGGTCTTGCCCGGCGTCAGGTATTGCTCCAATACCTCCAGCCCTTCGCCTTTGATTGAGCAAACGGCATGCACCGGAGTGCCATTCGCAATGGCTTCTATCGTCGCAACTTTCTCTGCAACGTCATCGCAAAGATCCGTCTTGGTCAGCAGCAGGACGGGGCTGGCGCCGCTGTTCCAGGCGGTCGTCAAGTAACGTTCGACGCGGCGAGGATTGAAATCCTGATTGAGCGAGGTCAGCAGAAAAACAGTATCAATGTTCGATCCAACGATCTGCTCTTCGGTCTTGGAGCCTTTGGATTTGCGTGCGAATTTGCTGCGGCGCGGCAGGATCGCGTGGATCGCCGCCTTGGTTCCCAGTTGGATCAACCGCAGCGCCACCCAATCGCCAACCGCAGGCAGTTCGGACCGGCTTTTGGCTTCGTGTTTCAGCTTACCGGTAATTTCGGCCAGCAATTCACCTTTGTCTGTGTGAACCCGGTAAAACTGGTTGTATTCCAGCGCGATGCGGCCAGGCACGAATCCCTGCTCGGCATGCTCATGAAAGTTCGCTTCAAAAAAATCGTCCCAGCCGTATTGTTGTAGCTGATTGCGATCAAAACTCATGTCAGATGTCTCCTAAAACTTGTCCGCTATCAGCAAAAGCAAGCTGTGCTTTTGCCGCTTCATGTTCGATGTCTTTATCGTGTTGATTGGCTATGGGAAGGATGAGTTGACGCCAACATCCAAACGCTGACAGACACTGGCTGCCGCTGGCAGACCAATGCAAGCTTCATCGCAATTGGCCATCCAATTGATCTTGAAGTTATCAGCAGGCGAACAACTCATTTTTTAGCGGACAGTCATAGGCAAATACGCTCGCAGCCATTTCAAATTCATCGAATCAAATTCAATGCCAGCCAAACGGCCAGCCCATTGGGAGCGAACGGGCGCATCGTACACGCTGGCACACTAGCTTGCAAAGGATGCAAACCGGCTTGCACTTTTCGTCCGGCAGCGAATGCTGAACGGGAAATTGCGCCATTCATATCTCTCGTTCGGCATTCGCCTTTCGTTGCTACTGCCTTTCGTCTACCATACGGCCATTCCGCAAGCATTACTTCAACGCTCCAACGTTTCACCAGATTTTCACTCACGGAGGAAAAAGCATGCGTCGCCAACTGTCGCTCGTGTTCGTTCTAACTGTTCTCACCTGCATCGCTTCGTTCGTTGCGGTCTCCGCCGATAACTGGCCGCAGTGGCGCGGCCCAATGCTCAACGGCGTCAGCAACGAAAAGAACCTGCCCGTCAAATGGACAACGGAAGAGAATGTCACTTGGAAGCTGCCGATGACTGACCGTAGCGGTTCGACACCGATCATTTGGGGGAACTACATCTTTTTGAACATGGCCGATGGGACGAAGAACACCGGCACATTGTCGTTCTGGGGCATAGATCGAAACAAAGGAACCATCCTCTGGAAAAAGCCGCTCGGCAGTGGCGATCACATGATGCGCAAACAGAATATGTCTTCGCCTTCGCCCGTCACGGACGGCAAGAATGTGTGGGTGCTGACGGGAATGGGCGTGCTGCGCGCCTTTGATTTCAAAGGCAATGAACTGTGGATGCGCGACATTCAAAAAGAATACGGCAAGTTTGGGTTGAATTGGGGGTACGGTTCCTCGGCGTTGTTATACGAAGACTCGCTCTATGTTCCCGTGCTGCATGGGATGAGAACGAAAGACCCCTCTTATTTGCTGAAGCTCGATAAGAAGACTGGCCAGACGATCTGGAAAATTGAACGCCCGACGCCCGCGATTCGCGAATCGCCCGACGCCTACATCACGCCTGCGTTATTACGGAATGGGAAAAGCGTTGAGATCGTCCTGAGTGGCGGCGATTGCATTACCGGCCACGATCCGGCGACGGGGAAAGAGTTGTGGCGGTCTTATGGGCTGAATCCGACGAATGATCCGAACTATCGCATCGTCAATTCGCCGGTTACGGTGGATGGGATGATTTATGCGGGCAGCCGCGGCAACCCCTATCTGGCAGTGCGCGCGGGCGGACGCGGCGACATTACCGAAAGCCATCGCGCCTGGTCATTCAGCAGCGGCCCAGATGTGCCGACGCCAGTCACGGACGGTAAATATTTTTATCTGCTGCGCGACAACGGCACGCTCTTTTGCCTGGATGCCAAGACTGGCGTTGAGATATACGCTAATCAACGATTGAAGCCCGGCACGTATAGTTCTTCGCCCGTGCTGGCCGACGGCAAGATTTACGCCACCAACGAAGAAGGCTTCACTGTCGTCATCAAAGCCGGGCCGAAGTTTGAGGTGCTGGCCGAAAATGCGCTGGGCGATTACTGCCTGAGTTCGCCAGCCATTTCTGACGGGCAGATTTTCATGCGCACATCAGCTTTCCTGTATTGCATCGGCAAGCGCGTGACGAAATAAGCAGGCAAGGTACCCAGTATCTTTTCGCAAGAAACCGGAAGAAAAATAAGAAGGGCAAAATAGGAAAAGGACTTTTTGCCTTTCTTGCCTTCTTTGTTTCACCTTCGCTATCAAACCTCGGCAGAGCGGCATTCAACGAAATATTCGTACTTGCCTAAATCAATATCTACATCAACATAGTGCTGTAGCTGAGCAAGGTGTATTGAGGCAACCGGGTAGCAGTCATACATCGGATCCTCATATGCGACGCCGAAAAGCTGTTGAAGTGATACAAGGTCGGCTCCTTTTAATTCTGTCTCTTCGACAAATCTGTTGCCCGGCTCCTTTTCATACCAAGCGAGCGTTCGAGTTGTTCTCCTTATCTCAGACATTGAACTCTCCTGTGGTCACGTTCTCTTTTCTCTCCGTCGTGCACCACGATCTACTTCTTTTTGCCCACATCAACTGGCGAACGCAAGTTCAGATTGGTAATCAGCCGGTGCAGATAATTCGCCTGCACGCCCAGCAGCCGTGCGGCTTCAGTGACGTTGCTGCCCGACTGTTCGAGAGCGTTGAGGATGAGCTGCTTTTTGGTTTCCTTGATCGTCTCGTGATAACTGGCGATGGCGACGCCCGCCGTTGGCGCATCAGCTTCAGCTTCCAGTATAGCTTCAGGTAAATCTTCCGGACGAATCAGTTCGGTCGAACCGAGCACGACGGCGCGTTCGATGGCATTCTCCAATTCGCGGACATTGCCCGGCCAATCGTAATGGGTGAGCAGCGCGCGCGCTTCGGGCGAAACGCCCTGCACGCGGCGTTTGCACTTCTGCGCGTATTTCGTGGCGAAGTAGCTGGTCAGCAGCGGAATGTCTTCGCGGCGCTCTCGCAACGGCGGCGGCTTCAGCGAAACAACATTCAGCCGATAATACAAATCCTGCCGGAACGAACCGTCTTTGATTGTGGCTTCCAGGTCGCGGTTGGTGGCGGCAACTAATCGCACATCAATTTTGATGGGCCGCGTGCCGCCAACGCGTTCGAACTGTTGCTCCTGCAGCACGCGCAGCAGCTTGGCTTGCAGCAACGGCGACATCTCGCCAAGTTCATCGAGAAAGATCGTACCGCCATCGGCAATTTCAAACTTGCCTTTCTTCTGCGCAATGGCACCGGTAAATGCGCCTTTTTCGTGGCCGAACAGTTCGCTTTCCAGCAAGGTTTCGGTCAGCGCGGCGCAGTTGATGGCGACGAAGGGCGCGCGCGCGCGCGGGCTGTTCAGGTGAAGCTGTCCAGATCGCGAAGCGTAGCCGCGCTGCCATCCCAACGGATGGCGCAATGATGCCGCGACACAGACAGGTCGCCCAACGCGATTCGATTCGACGATTCGTGGCCCAGCAGGATTTCTTCCTGCCCCAATTGAAAGACCTGACCTTTTACCGGCCCGGCCAATGCAATCAATCGCGGAGTTGTCATCACTTCCCCTCTCTTTTTTCGGATTCAGCAGTGAGCTTCCGGCTGCGCCTATCCGATCAGATATAGACTTCAAGAAAAAGAGCATGGAGTTCAGCCTTTAGGCTGTCGGCTTTCTTGGCCAGATTCTTCCCGGAAACCGGACAGCCTAAAGGCTGAACTCCATGCTCG
>JBBQVH010000229.1:0-4595 GCA_038211695.1 Blastocatellia bacterium
AATGGCGCGCCTAATTTGAACGGCAGGCCATTCGTGTAGGTGGCAAAGGTGTAAGGCGGATTGTTGACGATGTCGCTGAATTCCAGCACTGCTACGCGGTCGTAATACAGCCCATAACCGATCCTCAGCACGGTCGAACCACGCCCGCCGACATCCCACGACGCGCCCAGCCGGGGTTGGAAGTTGTTGCGGTCGGGTTTGTAAAACGAACGTCCATTGCCTACCGGAAAGAAATTGTTTGCCGTGCGGCCAAACGCGAACGGCGAAACATCCGCCACTGGCTTTCCGGCGGAATCCACTGCGTACAAATTGACGATGGCATTGTTGACTTCGGAATAGACGCCAAAGTTGGTGTAGCGCAATCCCAGGTTCAGCGCCACGTCGCGGCGGATGCGCCAATCGGCCTGCCCGAAGTATTCTTGCTGCGTCGCGCGGTACCCGCGCATCGGCGTTTTTGGTCCGGAGGTCGCGCCATAAACATTGGCATATGCTTCGTCCGCCAATGCCTGGGGCTGTCCGGCTTTTTCACCGAGCAACCCGGTTTCGCCGCTGAACCCGAAGAAGCTGAATGTCGGAATGTCGCCGTTGTTGCGGAAGTTGAGCATCAGCCGCTTCAGTTCGACGCCGGAACGAAACGTCACATTCCCGTGCGCCCAGGTGTGCAATGCGGAAACTTGCGGAGTGGTTTGGTTGTTGATGAAAGCGGAAGTCCCGCGAATGCGGATAAAGCGCGTCCCCGTGCCGCCGGGCGAAACAAAAATGCCCGTCTGCGCATTGACCCCCAGCGCCTGCAGCTTGCTGTCCACGGGGTTGCCGCCCAGCGTGTTGTTGCGCGTTCGCTGCAAACCGCCGCGCACTTCCAGAATCTGCGTCGGCGTCAGGTTGTAAACGAATTGCACGATGCCCGATTGCCAGCGGCGCGGTTCGCGGATGCGGTCGCCCAGCAAGCCGCTCAACGCTTCGTTCCCCGCAAACCCGTAACGCACATTCGCCGACAGCCGGTTGGTCAACTGATGATCGGTGCGAATTAAAAAGGCGTCCTGATGGTAATCGCTCTGAACCGTGCTGCTGACCAGCACCGTGCCGGCTTCGCCATTGGCCGTGTTGCCATCGAATAAGGCCGCCGGATAACCCGCTGCTACAACGCCCGCGCGTTGGCTGGCCGTCAGCGGAGCAAACGTGCCGGGCGGATTTCCCGTCGCCGGAACAATGCCGCTGTCCACAAACACCGCGCGGTACAGTTTGCCCAGATCGCCTGGAATCAAATTGATGAACGAGGAATTCAGCAGCGTCAGCGACGAAGTGATTTCGCGCCGCTGCCGGAAGCCTTCGTAATTGCCGAAGAAGAAATGTTTGTTTTTGGCGATTGGCCCGCCAATGCTGCCACCGAACAGATTCTGGCGGAACGGCGGCGTTTTGGCGGTTCCGTCGCTGTTGAGGAACGGCCCGTAGTTGAAGAAATCGCGCGCATCCAGCGCGTCGTTGCGCAGGAATTCGTAGCCTGCGCCGTGCAGATTATTCGTGCCCGATTTGGTTACGATGTTGATCTGGCCGCCGCTGCCGCGCCCATAGGTGGCATCGGCATTCGACGTGATGATGCGGAATTCCTGAATCGCTTCGGTCGAGATGATGTTCGGGATGGCATTGCCCAGACTGCTGAACCCTCCGCCCGGCGGCAATCCGTCCACGCGCTCGTCGTTCGCCGCGACGCCGTCAATAATGTAGTTGTTGACAGTCACTCGCCCACCACCCACGGATGGACTGCCCGCCGTGCTGGCTGGCGTTGCGACAACTCCTGGCGCAAGCACGACCAGTTTGTTGAAGTCTTTGCCGTTGAGTGGCAATTCGCGCACGCGGCGTTCATTGACCAGCGCCGAAATCTCCACGCTTTGCGATTGCACGATCGCCGCGCCCGATTCCACATTGACGGTTTCACTGACTGCGCCCAACACCATGCCGACGTCCGCAATGGCGGATTCATTGATCGTCAGCAGGATGCCTTTACTCTCCGAACGGCGGAAGCCGGCCTTTTCAACCGTCAAGAGGTAGCTGCCCGGCTGGATTCTGGGAAAGTTGTATTGCCCCGTACTATCGCTGGTCGCTGTCCGTTGCAGACCCGTCTCCGAATTGGCCAGCGTCACGGTTGCGCCCGCGACGGCGGCATTGGCCTGATCCGTGATGCGTCCGCGCAATGCGCTATTGATGGTCGTTTGTGCCGCGATAGGCGCAGCCAATGCCAGCAGGCAGATCGCGCTGGCGACCCCGGCGAAATACCTCAATCTTCGTTTCATCTTTGCTCCTATAAATATTCCTGGCGATCAACAACCGACCTGAAGCCTACATGCCTTCGGTTATGGATCGGCGCAGTGAGTGTGTTTCTTTTGGATTAGCGCGCGATCTTATGGAGCGATCTGAAACGGCGATAACGGTTTTCAATGAACTGGCTTCCGTGTCCTCTCAGTTGTCGTTTTTATCAAGTCAACAGCCCGGCTGCCGAGGATGATTCTGTCTTGCGTGGGTCATGGCTATGTCATATTTCAATGACTGATTTAGATGAAGAGTTAAAGGCAACTGGCATTTTCAGATTTCAGTCATTCGGCTCGCAACGCAATCATTGGATCAACTCGCATCGCCCGCCGGGCGGGAATGAAACAGGCCAGCAGCGCCACGGTTGCCAGCAGCAATGGCACCAGAAGATAGATCAAGGGATCGGCGGCGCTGACCTGATAGAGCAAACTGCTCATGACTTTTGCCGAGGCGAACGCAATGAGCAAGCCGATGGCCAAACCAAGCGCGATCAGTTTTGCGCCTTGCCCCAAAATCATGGCCAACACTTCGCGCGGCTGCGCCCCCATCGCCATGCGAATACCGATTTCGCGCGTGCGCTGGCTGACAGCGTATGACATCACGCCGTAAATGCCGATGCTGGCCAGCCGCAACGCCAAAGATTAAGAATGTCAGGCCGCGAGTCTTCATATCATTCAGAGCCTCAGCGAAGAGGTGGGCAGTTCGTCGTTAGAAAATAATGTTTGGGACGTGAGGCTACACTTGTCGCCTTGCGCCGCCGACCGGTTTTCAATGAATGGTCAATTGCCGCAAATCAGCGGTCGTTATGGCCGGGACAGCGATCGAAGACGTTTGGAGGAACTGTCAGCATTGATTGACGCACTCCGCGCGCAACCCTATATTGTGCGGCGGGTCATTCTGACGCCGCTTACAGCCAATTGGTCAGCATTATCGCCAGTGGCTGGTGTCTTCGGCATCAAGCGATCTCAGCCTGTCCAGACGGTGATGAGTAGAACACTTGTTACCTTACTTTCACGGCCTGGAAGGCGCATAACGATGAATTGACCATCACTTCTATCACGTAAGTGGGGAAAGCAAGATTGATAACTGCAAAACAAGAGTTGATGAGCGACAAGATTGAACGAATTTTGAAGCAGGATGACAATCGCTGGGAACCACATCGCCTGGAACACCTGTTGCTCCCGATTGGCGGCAATCCTTTGCCCAATGCAGTAGCGGCGGTGTTGCTAACTTCGCCCGGCGGGACTATCACACTAATACACTCTGAAGGAGAGCCAACGGACGCCTTGGTTGGTTATCAAAAAATTGGCAGCTTTCCCGTTGCACAAAAGCTGGAAGCGTGGTTGAACGGGTTTGGCTTCGCCAAAGTACGGCTGAAGGGGGTGCACGAGTCGCGCCCGGATTCGATCATTCAAGGGGTGCGTGAAGCTCTCGATTCAGTCGTTGCAACAAAGATTGGCGTCAATTACACCGGCGGGACCAAGGCGATGTCTGTGCATGTCCATCGTGCTCTCGAACTGTGGACAGCCGAACAGCGCAAAACCGGCAAAGAGGTTGAAGCGAGCTTCAGCTATCTCGACGCACGCCGCCTGGAAATGGTGTTTGATCGTACTACCAGCAGACCGAGTGAAGCCTTATATGCTGGCTGTGCGGTAAAGTTGGATTTAGAGCAAGACCTCCTGCAAATGCACGGTTGGAAGCTTAAGCACACGCCAACTGACACTCCCATCCGTCCTCAATCGGCTCAAGCTTTGCTGAACCTGCACTCCAACCCCGAAGCTGCCGAACGCTGGCGAGAATGGGTGCAAACGGAATTATTCAGGAACGCCAAGCGGCCAGAGCAGATCATTGTCAATTGTTCGCGCTCTCCCGATGGCCAACCTTGCAGTGTTGACCAGCCGGGAGAAAAGTGGGCTAACAAGACCACACTAAGCGGATTGGCGATGACCCCGGCTATCCGGCTTCGGCGGAGATTCACGCCAAAATCCAGGCTAGTAAGACAGCACACGACCGACTACGCGGCCTTATCCCGCCGCTGATTGGCGATTATCCGCTCGACTTTGATTACCTTGGCGGCAGCAAAGGCGAGCACAACTACATCGCGGTGGTTCATGGCGATGGCGATGGAATAGGCCAGCGAATTAATAACTGATGTTACGCGGTGGCCAATTGCTCTTTGAGTTTGACAAGCTCTGAGTAGGCGGACTTGACCGCCGAGAGATAGAGCTTGGATTTCAAAGCAAAGTGGCTCAGTTTGGTTTTGATCTTGAGTCGTTCCAGTTTGACGT
>JBBQVH010000230.1:0-4529 GCA_038211695.1 Blastocatellia bacterium
ACGCCTCTCCGCTTTCGGTCAACTGCCGCTGGCGCAGGGCCGCAGCGCCCAGAAACCCGCCCATGCCCATGGATTCGACCGCCGTGCTGGGAATGATCATCATTGCGCCCTTCTCCTTCAAACCTTCATACAACATATTCATCGCTCTCAGGTGCAACGCTGTCGGATTACCCTCATAAGACTTGGCTGCTTCATGAAACTTGTTGGCAATCTCGACTTCGGCTTCGCTCAGAATGATGCGCGCCTGTTTTTCGCGTGATGCTTGAGCTTCGCGGGACATTGCGTCCTGCAGTGCATCGGGAATCACGATGTCTCGCATTTCGACCGATTGCACGGTCACGCCCCAGGGCGTTGTGCGTTCGTCAATGTAACGTTGCAGCTCGTCTTCGATGCGTTCGCGTCCGCGCAGCAATTCCGTCAGCGCAGTTCTGCCGATGATGTCGCGCAGCGCGGTCTGCGATGCCCAACTGACAGCCTGTGCATAATCCTGCACTTCCAATGCGGCCTTTTCCACGTCGTACACCATCCAAAACAGAACCGCATCCACATTGACCGGAACAGTGTCGGCAGTCAGCGTCTCTTCAGCAGCGAAGTTGGTCGTGATGATGCGCTGATCAATGTAGCTTGAAATCTTGTCAATGAATGGAATTACCCAAAACAACCCCGGCCCGCGCAGGCCCACATAACGGCCCAGCCGAAGCACAACGGCACGCTCCCATTGCTTGGCAACTCTTGGCGATTGCGCCGCAACCAGTCCTAGCAGCACGCCAATGATGATGCCAATTGGGTTGAGCGTCAGCGCTGTCAGCCCCACGCCCAACAAGGCTGGCGCGAAAAACATTGCCATCGTCACAACATTTATGCGCGGCGCGTTGGTGGATGGGACGGAACTTTTAGTCTGAGTCAAAGAGGTGAACTTAGGCATAGTGCTCTCCTTTTGCCGCTACCGTCGTTTCGCAGTGGCGGACTTGTCATCGAGTTCTTTTTCCAGTTGCTCGACCAGTTCGTCGAGCGAAAATCCCAGCGAATAGGCTTCGGTTAGAATGCGTTCAACAAAGGCGCGCAGTTCGCGCTGCAGGTCGCTGCGTGTCGCGCGCACAGCAGCCATCGGTTGCCGTGCGCGGACAAACGTCCCGACGCCGCGCTGTGTTTCCAGAATCCCAGCGCGTTCCAATTCGACATAAACCTTTGCCACGGTATTCGCGTTGATCTTCAAGTCCACCGCCAACTGCCGCACCGTCGGAAGCTGTTCGCCAATGCGCAGGCGGTCTGTCGCAATCGCAAACCGAATCGCCCGCTCCAATTGCGCGTAGATCGGCGTCGGGTCATCCGTGTTGATGTTGAATCGGTCTTCCATTTCTACATTCCGGCTATTCCTTACCTGCCATTCCTTGTTTGTCATATTGTACTACGACAATAGTACAAGTCGAGTTGCAGAAATTTTTGATGGTGTGGCGCGGTGCGCCGCAATTGAGCAATTGACCGGCTGATAGCCAAAACCGGCGTGGGCAAGTAGAATGACGGCCTGAAAAATCTCAACCAAATAAAGGAGACGGCGATGAACGAAGAAAATACTAAAAACCTGACCACGGATGAAAAGCTCAATCTGCTGCTGGCGGAGTTGGCATTCGTAAAAGTGGAGTTGACGTTCGTGAAAACGGAGTTGACCTCAGTGAAAACGGAATTTGGTGCGCGACTGGCCAAAGTCGAAGCCTTCATCGAAGACCGCTCGCGCGACACGCGCCCGATGCTCGACAAGATTTACAAAGAGGTCGCCGACACTCGCATTGAGCTGAAAGAAGTCAGAGACCGGGTAGTGCGAATTGATCGAAAATTCGACGTGCTCAACTCGGATGTTGTGGAGCTGCGATCCGCCGATCGCGAATTTGAACAGCGCTTGACAGTGGTCGAACGCCAGCCTGTTTGAAGACCTAAGAATGCTTGACCGAAATCCTGGTTGAAACCCACACTGCCGATATGAAAACAGAAGTCTCAATTCCCGATCCGATTTTTACCGCGTCTGAAAAGCTGGCCGTCAAGCTAGGGGTTTCTCTCAACGAACTCTACATCAAAGCAATGACGGAATTTTTGGCGCGCTATCAGCAGAAGCGCGCTCAACAATCCAATCTTGAATGGCAGCATTTGAGCGGCGATGAGATTACGGCCAGGCTCAACGAGATTTACGACCGCGAACCTTCTCAACTCGATCCGTTCATTGCACAGCTTCAGGCGCTCACGTTTGAAAAAGAGGAGTGGTGATGCAACGAAAAGAAATCTGGTGGGCGACCTTGCCGCCCCCTGTCGGATCCCAGCCAGGAGGCCGTCGCCCGGTGCTCATTTTGCAGTCTGACTTCTTCAATCGCAGTCGAATCAATACCGTTGTTATCGCCGCTATTACTTCCAATCTCAGCCACGCCAATGATCCGGGCAATGTTTTCCTGCCAATGACGGACACCGGGCTTTCTCGCGATAGTGTTGTCAACATCTCGCAGATGACCGCCGTGAACAAATGGTTCCTGACCGAATACATTGGGACGCTGTCGGAAAAGCTAACGGTGAAGGTTGAAGGTGGCATCAAACAGCTACTCGACCTTGCCTAGCGAAGCCACAGAGAAAATTAGATGAGTCAAAAGCTGGAAGATCAAACCGAACAAATGCTCGTCGCGGTGATTATGGGCAGCAAATCCGATTGGGAAACGATGCGTTATGCCGATGAAGTCCTGACCAGCTTCGGCATCGCGCACGAATGCCGGATCGTTTCAGCGCATCGCACGCCCGCCTTGATGGCGGAGTTTGCCGCTTCAGCAGAAGCGCGCGGCATCGAAGTCATTATCGCTGGCGCGGGCGGCGCGGCGCATCTGCCGGGAATGGTGGCCGCGCAAACGTTGATTCCGGTGCTGGGCGTGCCGGTTGAAAGCCACGCGCTGAAAGGGATGGATTCGCTGCTTTCGATTGTGCAGATGCCGGGCGGCATTCCGGTCGGGACGCTAGCGATTGGCAAGGCAGGCGCAACCAATGCGGCACTGCTGGCCGTGGCAATTCTGGCCAATACGCGGCCCGACTTGCGCGAACGCTTGCGGCAGTTTCGCGAAGAGCAGACGGCCAGGGTTCTGAACGACACGCTGGGATAACCGCGACGGATTCACCCGCCGATTTTGCGC
Organism: Blastocatellia bacterium; assembly: GCA_038211695.1. Taxonomy (GTDB): domain Bacteria; phylum Acidobacteriota; class Blastocatellia; order RBC074; family RBC074; genus RBC074. Next base: position 3,162 of record JBBQVH010000230.1, read on the forward strand.
CCGATTCGCTCGCCATACCGCACGATGGTCTCAATGCCGTCGGCGGCATATTTGGCAATGTCGTCATCCATCTTCACGAAGCCTGGCTGCAACAGCAGAATTACGGTTGAACCGCCAAATTCAAAATAGCCTTTCTCTTCGCCACGCCTGAAGTTTCCGCCCGTCGGGTGTTGCTGAACGATTCTGCCAACGCCAGTCGCGCCAACATCAATGTGAATCACTTCGCCGAAGTTTTGGGTTTTCAGCACGCAGCATTCGCGCTGATTTTCCGTGAAGACCGCCTTCATTCGTCGCAGCGAAAGCGGGTGGACGCTGCGGTAAAAACCGTTGATGACTTGTACGGGCGTCTGTTCACAATCATCCACATACCCGAAGCGGTGATAATCCACCGGAGCCAAACGAAAGATCAGGCAACGCCCACCGCAAAATTTCTTCAGCAATTCAGGCGTGACCGCGTTGTCTAGCAGTTCGGCCAGCGTGAAGCATTTGGCCTTTACCGGAAAGACCGTGTCTTTTTCGATCTGATAAACCGCCAACCGGCAATCCGCAATTGAGATCAGATTGCCCGGCTCTTGATCAATCGGTCTGGCTTCCGGCTTCAGCTTGCGGATGAAAAATTCATTGAAGGTTTTGAAGGATGACACCGGGTGTTCCAACTCTTCTGTGTTGATCTTGTTGTTTTTGATGAACGTTTTGATCTTTGCCAGCGAAGACAGGCTGTGTTGCGTGCGAGCATAAACTTCCGTTGCCAATCGTCGTTTCAGCAAGACTTCGCTCAGCCAAAACCCCAGCCGCGAACCATAGAAGAATTCCATGACGGCTTTTTCAAAAATAGTCTCTTCTTCCAGCGCGCCCGTCCGCCGGTTGTATACAAGAATCGGTTCGATCATGAAATCCCGAATTATTTTTCGTAACTTCTCAGCCCTCCTTGCCGCTACGCGGCGAAGAAGTCTGAGCAATTACTATTTTTCTTGCGCAAGCTTTGTTGATGTTGATGTGCCGCAGTAAAACGGCTTGTGCCAAGATAAACGTTTCGCGGGTTGGAAAAAAGCCGCGCCGAAGTCGGCATTTTGGCAGAGCCGGAAGAGGTGTGTAAGATGCGAACTTGGCTGGCAAGCTCGCGAACGCAGACCGATCCCAATCCATAATTCAAATTCGGGGAACGCCTGGCGGAACAGCCGCGCGTTGATCGTCGCGCCGCGCGGCATCGTGCGCTGCAGGTCGGCGAGCGCCGCCTCGAGCTGCGCGGTCAGCGCGACCGTGTCGGCGCCGGGCTGCTTGAACACGGTCAGGATCACGCCGGGGAAGGCGTCGATGCCGGCCTCGCCCACGCGGATCGCGGCGGGGCCGAACTCCACGTGCGCGACG
>JBBQVH010000231.1:0-4060 GCA_038211695.1 Blastocatellia bacterium
TCTTCGACGTAGATGTCCGGCCAGACGCGGCTCATCAGTTCGTCTTTGGTGACGATGTGGCGGCTGCGTTCGACCAGCGCGATCAATGTATCCAGCGCCTTTGGCGTCAGCGACAGGACTTGTTCGCCGCGCATCAGTTGCCGCTCCGCCGGGTCCAGACGGAAAGGGCCAAATTCGTAGACGTACCTCACCTGCTTCGGCATCAAGAGTTCCTGTCAGAAGCTTCTCAGCTCGCTTTTCAAAATGATTTCAATGGAAAGTTGAAGACTCGCGGACTCCGCTCTTCCAAATGAGGAGCGAAGGCTGTTTTGTTGTGCGGCCATTGTAGCCGAAGCCTCTCGGACGACAAACGCGAACTCTGCCAGTCAGTCAGTTTTCCAACCTCAACCCCGCTCAAAAATCTTTTACCGAAATTTCAAATCGAGCTAAAGATTTCTATTCCCGCCTTTCGCTATTTTCCATCCCGCAGACGGACGAGTCCGAACAACGGTTCTACCTCGTCAATTTCCTGAAAACGCTTGAAGAACGATTGAAACCAAGGAGCTTCTGAATGTCCATATTTAATTTTGCCCGCCCGTGCCGACCGTGCCGAAATGCAGTGCTGTCTCTTATCACCCTGGCATGTTTTGTCATCGTTGCCGCCGCGCAATCGTCGCGGGTCTTTGTCTCGGCGCCTTCCGGCGTGGATGCGGGCACCTGCACGCTGACGCAGCCCTGCCGCACCTTCACCTACGCGCTGACACAGGTCAACGCCAAAGGTGAAGTCGTCGCCGTGGATTCAGGCGAATACGATCAGGTCACCATCAACAAAGCGGTGACGATCCAGACCGCGCCGGGCGTTTATGCAGGCATTACCGTCACCACCGCCAGCAGCGCCGTGCGCGTCATTGCGGGCGCTTCCGACAGCGTCATTCTGCGCGGGCTGACGCTGCATGCGTTTGGCGGACAGGCCGGACAAAGCGGCATCTACATCACGGCCGGCGGCACGTTACACGTTGAAAACTGCGTCATCAATGGCTTTTCGCTCTCCGGCATCAGCGTCAACCACAGCGGCGAAGCCTTTATCAAAGACACCACCGTGCGCGACAGCGGATATGCCATCCTGGTCGGCAACAATGCCGCGCTGATCAAAGCCGTCGTTGAAAACTGCCGGATCGAAAACAGCATTATCGGCGTGCATGCCAGTTCCAACGCCAGAGTGGTTGTGCGCGGCAGTGTCGCTTCCGGCCAAAGCAGCGCGGGCTTTTTCGCTTCGCCCGTTGGCGGGACCAGCGCGGAGTTGATCCTGGAAAACTGCCTTAGCTCCCACAATAGTATCGGCGTGACCTCCAGCGGCAATTCGATCGTGCGCGTCTCGAATTCCACGATCACCCAAAACACCACCGGGCTGTCTCATACCGGCACGCTGCTGACGCGCGGCAACAACACCGTCGAAGCAAACAGCGCGGGCAACGGCACCTTCACGGGCAGTTTTGCCGCCCAATAATCCTCGCAGTCTTTGCGTGGCTGGTGCGTGGCTGGCGCGTGGTTGGGCAGCTGATGCTTCAGGGCAGACACACAGGTCTGCCCCTACGCTCAACACCGAAATTGCGACGCTTTGGGCCGAACACACAGATCTGCCCCTACGCTCGACGCAGAAATATTTTCATGTCGAATTCTTCTTCGCTCACCCCAGGGTCTATTCATTCTCGATCTATGAAAGCGGCGTTCCTGCCATAGAATGAAGTTGCCAAACCAAATTCGATGGAGGAACGCCGATGGACACACGGAAGATGTCACTGAAAGAAGCTTTAGCAGAAATTCCCGATTTTCGCCAAGCACAAGGCCGCCGCTATGAGTTGCTCTCGATTTTGCTGCTGGCTTGTGTGGCCATGCTGTGTGGCGCGCGGAGCGAAAGTGCGATTGCCGAATGGGGGGCAAACTACGGGACGAAATGGTTGCGGCGGCTCGCCATCAAACGCTCCGCCGCACCCAGTCAGCCGACCCTTCATCGTGTTTTCAAACAGCTTGATGCGGTGGCCGTCGAGCGGGCGATCAGCCACTGGGCAGCCAGTGTGCTTGGTGAGCCAGTGCCGCTCGAAGGGCGGCGATTGATGGCAAAGCATTGCGCGGTGCGATCAAGCAAGGTGCCTCAAATGCTTATCTGTTGAGCGCCGTCTCGCATCGCTTGAGCACGGTCTTAGCGCAAGTCGCCGTCGCCGATCGGACCAATGAAATCGGGCAGATGGATGATCTGCTCGCAGAGTTGACGCTGACCGGCCTGGTTGTCACCGCCGACGCGATGCACACGCAAGTGGCGACCGCGGAAACGATTCTCGACGCTGGCGGCGATTACCTGATGGTGGTCAAAGAGAATCAACCGACGCTCAAGCGGGAGATCGCACCCGGTCTTTGAAACGACGACGCTCGCCGACACTGTCGTCCGGGCGAGTTCAACGACCACGCACGGTTCGCGGATTGAAACGCGATCCATTGCGGTTTCCAATGCGATGCGCGGTTTGAGCGATTGGCCCGGACTGGATCAGGTCATGAAACTCGAACGGACGGTCATCAACAAGACAACGGGCGAAGTCCGAGACGAGATCGTCTACGGCGTGACCTCGGTCTCGGCGCAGCGCGCCACGCCAGCCCAATTGAACGAGTTGTGGCGCCAAGCATTGGACGATTGAAAATAAATTGCACTGGGTGGGCGATGTGACCTTCGACGAAGACCGGTCTCAGGTGCTTTCCGGCAATGCGCCCCAAGTGATGGCGACCTTGCGTCATATCGCGATTTCCGCGCTCCGTTTGCGCAAGGTGACCAATATCGCCGCTGCCCTACGCAGATACGCGGCTCGGCCAGCAGTGGCCTTCACTGCTATTGGCATTTGAAGGCAGAGAATGAATAGACCCTGTTCACCTCCCAAGAACGCACCACAAAATCAGTAGTGGCCAAATAATACCGCGCGCCATCGTGTGAAAAGAGATGTCCGATTGGGTTGAAGGCGATCAATGCCTTGGGATCATCACTATGCGGGTCAAGTTTGGCGATGGATTGGCGCGCCGCCACATCCCAGAGTTCCCAATGGCGTCCGTTAAGCGCCAGACAGATCAGACGCCCGCTGGGAGCATATAAAGCAGGCCCGTTGAAAGGAAACGTCAAAGATGATGGCAGAGGATATGTTTTGATGAGTTGCCCGGTTTCCGTACCCCACTCTTCAATCGGGGCGGCGTTATAGCGCACAGCGAGCCGCTTGCCATCCGGTGACAAAGCAATATGCCGCTCTTTCAATTCGCGTTGCTCAACGGAATTCTTCGAAAACGGAATTTCCGCCAGCAGCCTTTTGCTGACCACGTCCCAGACTCTGGTTGGGCCGACGAACCCAACAGCGACTACCTTTTTCCCATCTCGCGAGAGCAATAGTTTCGATACAGACTCTTCGATCTTCGCAAACACCCCGGCAAACCGGCCTGTCGCGGTTTCCCACATTTCAATTATATCTTCGCGGGCAATGAGAATTGTTTTTCCATCAGGCGTTAGACAAACGCCTGTAAACCAGACAGGCTGTGGAACAGACCGCTCCTCGACGTGCAATAACTTCCACAAAGCGAACCACTCGAACCCGCGCCATTCATCGTCCGTTCCGTTGCCCGGACGATGGCGTTCAAGCAATTCATCCATGTACGAAAGGCGAGCCGGCCAAAAAGCCATCGGCTTCGGCGTGCGCGCGCAGCAATGCTTCGACTTCCGCGCGAACCAGGTCATCGCCGGCGCACAGTTCGTCCAGCAGACGCTCGCGCTCTTCCCGCTGACAATCCAGAAGTGATTCGAAAGTTTCTTTGATTTGTTGCTGCTGTTGTGCGGTCATCTCGCTCCATTCCGGCTTTTGGCATTCCTTAGACCTTATCGGAAATAGCTGCGGCATGGAGTTCAGGCTTCAGCCCAAATCCACGGTTAAGAAATGGGCTAGATTGATTTCACCAATGTTCATCGGCTTCGCGGCGTTTTTTACCGACTTTGGCTCTTCACTTAACAGGTGAAGGAGCGATTTTGATAAAATGTCTGAAAGCCACGTGAATA
>JBBQVH010000232.1:0-3610 GCA_038211695.1 Blastocatellia bacterium
GCCGCGCTTCGAACAGTTCATCCCGGCGGGTCGGAGCGGTTGGGCGAAAATCTTCTCCCAAGCCGACATCGGTTTGTCGGGCGCGGTGATCAACTTCAACGCCAACGCCGGGACGAGCGCGGGAGCCTTCAATCAAGGCCACAACCTACACGTGCTGACCACCACTTCAACGCCAAACTACGTCATCCCCGTCTTCCCACCGGGATGCTGAGCTTGGTCAAAGCCTCTTTTCAACAAGGCCGCCTGGCAAATGCACAGGCGGCCTTATTTTTTGTTTTTACCCCCGTCACTTTTCAATCGCTTTCTGAGGCTTGTTGGACTGAGGCGTACCAGGATGCAAATTTGGACGTTGTGATCCGGCGTGGGGTAGAATGAATTCGTGAATTCATTCGTGGACAATACGGCCTCTCATACGATTAACATCCGCTTGTGTTGTGTTGTGTTGCTCTGCTTGATCTCGGCGACAGTGCCCTCCAGCGCGGCGAAGCCGCAAACACGCCAGCCGGATTTCGCATTCTCCGGGATTCGTTACCAAATCGAACTGAATCTGGATTTTCGCAAGGCGACCTTCTCTGGCAATGAAATCGTCCATTTCACCAACGCCGGCCGCGATGAGATGGAGAGCGTTCTGTTTAACCTATACCCCAATATTGGCCTGACGGAAGAAGAGCCTCAATGGTTAAGTGTCAGCCGCATTACGTCCAACGGACGTGAGTTACGTTTTAGCCTTCGTAATCGTCAAGCCGGAATCAAAGTTGATCTGCCATCAAAATTGGCCTCCGGCCAAAGCACAGAGATCAAACTGGAGTTTTCGGCCAACGTCCCGTCCGTACAGCGCGAAGAGGCCAGTCTGCTGGCGCACTTTCTGCAAGAGGTAAACGATGCAGTCAGCGATGAGCGGCCCGCGCGTGATACCCGCGATGTGTTTTTTGCCGGAGAAGAAGCGATGCTGCTCGGGTCTTTCTATCCCATTCTGGCTGCCCGGCCATCACAGCTTTCCGAACAAAGCCTAGTCGCCGGAGCCGGAGGCATTCTTTTCAGCGGGGTTGCGGATTATGAAGTCAGAGTCACTGCTGACGAGGGTCTGACACTGATTGCTTCTGTTGAAGAGGCGGAACGCCAGCCGGCCACTCGGCCTGCCGTTCAGCCTGCCGTCCAAAATGCTTCATCAGAATTACCCTCTCCCGTTCCTCACACCGCCGTTTTTCGCGGCGAGAACCTGCGCGGTTTCGGGCTGGCCGTGGTCGAGCGCATGAAAAGTGCGGAGCAGCAATTCGGCGGCACTCGCGTTATCTCTTACTTTCGCGAAGGCGACGACCGGCTGGGCAAGCGTGCGATGAATTTTGCCGCGCATGCGCTGGAAATTTACACGCAGGCATTCGGCAATTACCCATACCCGCTATTGCAAATTGTCGAGATGCCTCTTCCCGCCGGGTACAGTGACACTGCGCTTCCAGGCCTGATTGCACTTGCTCAAGCGTATTACATTGACTTTGATTCGCCACGATCCGCGCGGCTGCCGGGAGTTCTGCGGGAGCAGGCTGATGTCATCAAGGCATCTTTTGAATTCACACTGGCGCACGCCGTTGCGCATCAATGGTGGGGCTGTGTGGTAGGCAGCGACCCGGAACGCACGCCCTACATGGACGAAGCGATTGCCTGTTATGCGGCGGCCTATTATCACGAAAAAGCCTACGGCAAGGCGCTCGGCGACATCATTCTGAAGCAACAGTTGAATGGAACCTATCAGGCATATCGGATGCTGGGTGGGTTGGATCAGGAAGTTGACAAACCGGCCAGGGATTTCCGCAATACGTTGCAATTCACGGCGATCGTGCAATCGAAAGGAGCATTGCTAATGGCTGCATTGCGCCGCGAACTCGGCGATGAAAAATTCTTCGCCGCCTTGAAATCATATTATTCAGCATACCGCTTTCGCATTGCTACGCCAGGACAGTTCCGCGGGGCATTCCTGAATGTAGCTGACGATCAACGCGCTGTCCGCGCGCTCTTTCAACGCTGGCTGAAGGAAAAACACGGAGATGAAGATATTGGTTCGCCTGACTTGACGCTGTTGTCACCATCGGTTTCCAAGATTCGCGCATTCGGTCGCATCTTCGTGAAGATTGGCAAGACTGCGGTCAAGCCCTTCTGAGGATCAGCCCGGAGGCCAGGCCATTGGACGTCCGCCCATGATGTGCAGATGGATGTGCCGGACGCTCTGCCCGGCATCGGCTCCGGTATTGACGATAACGCGAAACCCATCGTCGGCGACGCCTTCCTGCCGGGCAATCTGCGGCGCAACGCGCAGCAAATGCCCCAGCACGGCGTGGTCTTCCGCGGACGCTTCATTCAGCGATTTGATATGCTTTTTAGGAATCAAAAGCACATGCGTTGGCGCTTGAGGATTGACGTCGCGGAAGGCAAATGAATGGTCGTCTTCATAAACTTTGCTCGCCGGAATCTCTCCGGCCAGAATGCGGCAAAAGAGGCAATTTGGGTCTGACATTTTCCTGCTGCCTTTCTGTTTGAAGTAAGCATTGCGAGATGCAATCCAGTGCGCCGATACTACCACAACCTATTTTCACCAATTCGCCCAGAGGGTTTTCGATGTCAAGTTTTAGCAAGAAGATTTTTTACGGAGTGCTGCTGTTTTGCACTGCCTGCAGCGCCAGCCAGGCGACCAGCGGTATTCGTTCCGAATCGCGCGCCACGCCTTCACAGGATCAAGCCGCCGTGCCATTTCGAGTGACCAACTATAGCTACGAAATCATCAAGGCCTATCCACACGATCCCGCCGCGTTCACGCAAGGGCTGGTTTATTACCAGGGCGATCTGTATGAAAGCACCGGCTTGAACGGCCAGTCGTCGTTGCGCAAAGTCGAATTGCAAACCGGGCGAGTGCTGAAAAAGATTGATGTGCCTTCTCAATATTTCGCCGAAGGGCTGGCGCTGTTCAACAACAAACTTTATCAACTGACATGGATCACGAATAAAGGATTCGTTTACGATTTGGATTCCTTTGGATCAACTGGAATTTTCAACTATACCGATGAAGGTTGGGGGCTGACGCACGACGGGCACTCATTGATAATGAGCGATGGTTCGAATCGAATCCGGTACCTGGACCCCGAAACGTTTCAAGTGCAGCGGACAATTACCGTGCTGGACAATGGCGCTGCCGTGCGCCAGCTCAACGAACTGGAATACATCAAGGGCGAAATCTTCGCCAACATCTGGCAGACCGACCGCATTGCGCGAATTGATCCGCAAACCGGCAGAGTCACGGGCTGGCTGAATCTGGCGGGACTGCTTTCGCCTGAAGACCGTACGCGTCCGGTGGATGTGCTGAACGGCATCGCCTATGACGAAGCCGGAGATCGCTTGTTCGTGACGGGCAAGCTGTGGCCAAAGCTGTTTGAGATTCGTCTGGTTGCCCGCCGTGATCCTCCCAGCCGCTGAATTGGGACATGGTTACAGTACCGCGGGGGGGGGGGGGGCGGGGGGGGACGGAGGGAAAAACACCGGCAGCCCCCCCCCCCGACGAGGTTTTTTTGTGTATTTTGTTGGGGGAAAAAATAAAAAAAACAAAACGCAAGAAAAAAAAAAA
>JBBQVH010000233.1:0-3538 GCA_038211695.1 Blastocatellia bacterium
AGTTGTCGCCGCAAGCAAACTGAATCAATGCGACTTTGGTTGATGAGGTCATGAGGAAAAGTTTTTTTCAATTCAGAAAGCAAAAGATTTGATGAGGTGGATGACGCCCGACACGACTGCAATCCAATACAGATTGCCCAGTGTGAAGCTACACAAAAAGATCGCCCAGTCGCGACGCTGCATTCCATTGAATTCGCCCGCACCACGCCGCATCCACGCCGTCACGACGAACTGGTTGGTCATCAGCGTCAGCACGACAAAGACGACGACATCGTTTTGCCGCAATGCCCAATGCAACACCTTGCCCGCCCAAGTCGTCGCCTCCGCCCCGCGCAGCCGTTTCAATTCCTCGATGCCGAACAGGTCTTGTTTGAAATGGTCGTACAGCCGCATCGTCCCTAAATCGAGAAAGAAGCTGAGCGCCATCATCACCGCGCCGCCCCTGACCGCGCCCCACCTGGCGATGACCGCCGTGTACAGCACCAGGTCGTAAAACCGGTTGAACGTGTTGTACAGATATAGCCCCGCTCCCCATTGACCGAAGCGCCGGAAGCGGCGGCAAAGAACTGATGATTGACTCGGCATAAACTGCTCAATAAGATGCCCGCCAAAGGAGAAGTTATGAGCGCAGTGCTAACACCACGAAAAACCGAAACCGGCTGGATACTGGAGCTCCCAGCCGAGATGGCTGACGCCATGAAAGTCGCGCCAGGTTCCTTCGTCGTCCTTTATCCAAAAGAAGGTTCGATTGACATGGAAATCCTGCCTCCGCCATCGGAGGAATTACTGGCGGATTTCGAGCGGATGTACGAAAAGTACAAAGACACACTCGCGGAACTGGAACGGATTGGTGACTGAACATTCCCATACTTACTACCTGTCCTATGCTGAAGCAGTCACGCTGCATATCTTGTTAATGCGGCGGCGGCGTGAAACCCGCTTTGGCGTTTTTGACCCTGCGCTTCTCAAATCCACGCTGGCTCGTCCTCGTCAGGCCGCCGTTTACGAAGAAGCCGACCTGATTCGACAAGCAGCCACACTCTGTTTCGGCTTGATCAAAAATCATCCCTGGGTGGGCGGCAACAAACGCACTGCGACATTTCTGGTTGACCGCTTTCTGGAACGTAACGGTGTCCGGACACAGGCTTCCGACAGCGAAACTGTTGCTCTGGTGCTGGCAGTCGAATCGGGCCAATGGGGCGTTGACGAAATTACCGAATGGTATCGCCATCACACTGAGCCAAAATCGTCTGGCTAATTCAGGCTTACTTCACTTGAACCAACTCCCCCTGAACTCGCCTATGCACTTCTGGATGAAGCCGTGGATGCCCGGTCAGAATTTCTATTTTCTTCGCGTCCTCACCTTCGAAATCCCTGAGATAGCGTTCTCCTGTTAGCTCAGCAGGACAGTCATCCCTTCGTAGCCATTGCACGACGTGAGGCAACAATTGTTCTTCCCCGAACTCTTCCAACATGGCGGCACGTGCTTCCAGAGAAAGCGACAATGGGCCGGCAACCAGGCCAAAGCAGCAGTCGCTTTCACATTTGCACTGCATCGTGAACCAGTCGCCCATTGTCGTTGCGTAGTTCCAGCGAATTTCTTCATTGGCTGCAATCCACCTAACTGCTCTGAATTCAAATCCATTCTGGGTTTTGAGTAACACTGCGTTCGGGGCACAGGAATGATTGAACAGAAAACCGACCGTTGGCGTTGGGAGCAAGTACCGATCTTCCTCAACTTGAATCACGTCATAAAGAATCTTCAATGCCGCAGGATCAAGTAGACCTGCGTCAATAGCGTCTGTTGCCATGCGAATCTCATCAATCGTCACCCAGTCCGGGGAGTCCAGCACCGTGATGCTTTCGCCTACATCTATCTCCTCGCGTGCGGTTACCCCCCAGCCCAATTCCTCCGTGAAGGTGAGTGCAAGAGCTTTGTGATTTTTGATGTCGCGCAAAAGAAAGCACATTAGAAGCTGCTCCATGCAAGGCAATGCGCGAAACGTTGATTCATCCTCCGAAGTGAGAAAGACGTCGGGTAGCATAAAATCAGGAATGCCTGCCAATTCCCCAAGCATTGCTTCCAGCCGCGCAATGACCGATGACTCGTTTCGTTCACCGCCAATTACCGAGACACCATCAAACTTGCCATTCCTGCCTCCCCCCCCCCCCCCAGTGACCAGACAGAGACAAACTCACAGGCTCGCCTGTCTGCACGGCGAAAGAGCCTATAGGCAGAAGCTTGTTGCCGTTGAATGCGACGGTGGGGCCGAGCGTTTGGTCATGCGTCAGATGTGCAACGCCTGACAGTCGCACAGAGTTAATCGTGCCGGACGACAACGAATTTGCCTGAATTGTTGTTTTGAATGCGGGATCGTTGTAGCGGTTGAACCAAAGCTCAAAGACTTTCACTGGCTCGGTCAGCGGAGAAAACGGCATCGGATGCCAGCCGCTTTCTCCATCCAAATCCGGCCAATCGTGAATCGGGAACGGAAGCTGAAAGCCATAACAGTCGAATTCGACGTGGCCGAACGTAGCAAAGGCTTCGTAGCGTTCCGGGATGATCTTTGTGCCCGCGCCGATCACTCGGTTGGCGCGCAGTGCGTTCAGCGCCGGGACTTGCAGTTCATCCAGCAACCACGTTTCGATCATCTCCGCGATCAATACATCCGCTTGGACGGGCAATTGCAATTCGCGGACGTCGCCCGCGATGACTTCGATCACTTCGGCAAAGCCATTCAATGCGGCATTCCGCTTGAGCGCGTCGGCCAACGCCGTGTCGTATTCGACGGCGTAGACCTTGCGCGCACCCGCCGCCGCCGCGAAAAACGACAAGATGCCGCTGCCCGCTCCGGCGTCCAGCACCACATCGCCGGGCTTGACGACTTTGTTGATCGCTTTGCGAAATGCTTCGGTGCGCTCCACGTCGCGCAAGCACAACGAAGGCACTTCGGATTTGGAAAATAAGTCAGTTACCATTCATCACCTCATCTTGCCGGGCATTACTTCGTCTGAGGACGCTGCCAGTGGCCAGGACGCAAGTTGCAAAATTTGCCGTGCCGATTTCCACAGAAAGAATGCGCGTGTTTCATCCGTTTTTCCCTTTCATCGCCACGTGTTAAAAAAACGGTGCGCGTTGCAAGAAAATTTTTGTGTAATGTTTTTTCTTCTAAAAACCTGCAATGAGAGTTTCTACTGCACTGGGAAAAGCGGAATCAGTCGGCAAAACAGTCCACACTTTTTTCTATCTTCAAGAAAAATCATCGAACAGGTTGAAAATGAACTGTTGAAACATGTTGCTTTCTTGCTAAATTCCATTGCGTTATGACGACTACACAATGGGATCAAGTCGCAATCACGGTTGAGCAGTTACCTGCGGAAAAACAGGACGCCCTGGCTATAGACATCAAGAAAAAGGAGCATGGAGTTCAGCCTTTAGGCTGTCGGCTTTCTTGACCGTACCTTTCCCGGAAACCGGACAGCCTAAAGGCTGAACTCCATGCTCGGCGCGCGACGGTTTGTTTGGCAGACGAAAAAC
>JBBQVH010000234.1:0-3453 GCA_038211695.1 Blastocatellia bacterium
AATGCCGCTTCTTGTTTATACGTTTTTCAGAGAAGTAAGCGCACTCATAATGGCTTTCTCCTACCAAGTGAATTCGCGCTCTGTCTGCCGCTCGGCTTCTTCGATGGAGGCTTCGTACAGATAGCGTGCGACGGCCTCGGCAATGGATTGGTTGGCGGCAGTCCCGGCAGGCTTGTATTCACCTGCATCCACCAACATCTCAATGGCTTCGAGTTGCTCATCCTCTGACAGAGCCTCCCATCGTTCGTCTTCCGCAAACTTCTGCCGGATGTCATCTTCAGTGAAACAGAGTGCAGGTATGGCTCGCCGGACGTCGTCTTTGGCTTCCCGTTGCAACTCTTCCGGCCCATGCGCGAGCAGGCGAAAGAAGATCGTGCTGCTCATGGTCATCGTGCGGTAGCTCATCTCGCCTCCTTCACAACCGCATCGGCATAACAACGGCCAGACAGCAATCCTGGTAAGCCGTGGTAACGCTGAGTTGCGTTTGCGTGTTGCCGGTTTTGAACTCAAATAGGATTTCGTCTTCCTCAACAGCGTTGAAGAAGTCATTGAGGTAGGTGGCGTTGAAGCCCGTTGTGATCTTCTCGCCCTGATAATCAATTGTGATGGTTTCGCCGGCTTCTCCAATGTCGGCTGATTGCGAGGAGACCTGCATCTCTCCTTCGCCGATCTCCAGCTTGATTGCGTGCTGCTTGTCGTCGGCCATCAGCGCGACGCGTTTGACTGCCGGAGAGATCATCTCGCGCCCAACCGTGAAGCGATTGTGGTTCTCCTTTGGCAGCACGGCGGAGTAATCGGGGTATTGCCCTGCAAGCAGGCACGAAACGATCTCGCGTTTGCCGCACTGGAAGTGGATGTGATTGTCGGCCTTCCCGACTTGCAGCATTTCGTCGCCGGATGCACACAATTTGGCGAGTTCGGTGAGCGTCTTCTTCGGAATGATCACGTCCAGGCTTTCGTTGAATTTCTCTTCGCGCTCAATCAATGCCAGGCGATGGCCGTCGGTGGCGACCAGCCAGATGCGCTCGTCCGAGATTTCGAGCTTCGCGCCGTTGAGCGCGTATCTTGATCCCTCCTGCCCTACGGCGTGAACAACGCGCGGGATGAAGCGCGAGAAAATGTTGGCAGGCACTTCGGCGTATTCGCCCGAATATTCCTGCAAGTCCGGAAAGTTTTCGGCTGCGACGCCACGCAGCTTGAATCGAGAGCCATTGCTGGTGATCGCCGCCTGACAGAGATCATTGGTTTTGATTTCGACCTCGCCCTGCGCCAAAGACCTGGCGATTTCCATCAGCTTCCGGGCAGGAAGACAGATCGAGCCATCATCACGCACTGCGGCCTCACATTCGGTCGTGATCGTGATGTCCAGGTCACTGGCACGCATCACAATTTTGCCAGCGCCGGTTTTGATCAACAGATGCGAGAGGATTGGAATCACTTGTTTCGGGCTGACAGCGCCCTGCAGGTAATAGAGTTCGTTCAAGAACGCCGTGCGATCAATTCTGAAGTTCACGATTTCTCCTTTGACAACTTCGATGTGGAAATGGGGGACAGTAAATTCGCGATCTGCTTCCCGCTCCTTTCCCGCTTTTGGTGTTGTTTCGAGATGGATGTGCTGATTTTAGAGGAGATTAGGCTGCCCGTTGATTTGCCGAGATATGGTGTGCAGGATTGTGGATGATGCGTTGATTGGTCGAGCCGCGCCATTCGCCAGCACAGTCTGATAGCTCTTTGATGAACGGCCCGTCAATCAGAATGTCGGTGAGTTCAACTATCTGCTGAATGGCGGCTTCAGGCCGGGCATTCAATTGTTCCAGCGTATGACCGGTGTACAACGTGATGTGCTGATTGCGCTGCTTGAGCATCCGCAACAGTGCGAACAACCCTTTTGGCTGAAGAAAAGGCTCGCCGCCGAGGATTGTCACGCCGTCGCGCGGCTCACCTTCGGGCGCGAGCAACTGCTCGACAATTTCATCGGCTGTCATCTCGACACCGCCTCGCGGATCATGGGTTTCAGGGACGTGGCAGCCGGGACACCGCAAGTTACAGCCAGCCGTCTGCAACACGCTACGGCGACCCGGCCCTTCAACGACTGAGTTGTGATAAATACGAAAGATGCGCAGAGAAGGCTCGTCGTTTGAAATGTAGGCTGATGAATTGCGCAATGACTGAATGCTGATCGGGCGCGCACAATTGACAGACTTGCCCGATGGCAGAAGGTCTGCGGCCAGTCGAATCAGTTCCGATTGTTGCAGCCCTTCAACTGTCAGTTCGCCGGTCTGTGAATCAATGATCCAGGTTGTCTCTTTCATTTGCGGCTCCTTGCCTGTGCGACCATAGAGAACCGGGTTATACTTACGCTATCCTGAAACGTGCTTGATCTTCTTCGGATCAAGAACTTTGCAATGGGGGGTAAAGTTATGTCAGAGATGACTGTTGAGACGCTATTCAATCAGATTACGGTGCTGCCGGTCAGCGAGAAACTGAAGCTTCGTGCGCTGCTCGACGCGCAACTCAAGAATCCGGCTGGGGCGACGAACGGAGTGAAGTTCGTCAAACCGATCCGGATGCCTGACCCGGAACCGAGCCAACGATGGATGAACGAACATGCCTGCGAATATGGCGGACAGTGGGTGGCGTTGGATGGCGACCGGCTGATCGCTCACGGTGAAAATGCTGAAGAGGTCTTCGCCGCCGCTGATGCCGACGGCGCGTATCTGCCCCTCGTGACCTACATCCAACCCGCGGATGCGCCGCCCTTTGCCGGAGTTTGAGCATGGCTACGCAACTAAGCTTCGACATCACCTTCGCTTATCCGGACAGAGCCGATGGCATCACAATCCCAATCGCGCTCAGTTTGGGAGACAAAATCGTTCAAACCTATGCCAAAGTAGACCCCGGTGCTGAGTACTGCATCTTCAGCCGGGAAATTGGTATCAAGCTCGGCCTCGACATTGAACGCGGGATTCCCCAGCCGATGGGATCACTGACGGGGACGCTTGATACTTTCGGCCACGAGGTTACCATTCAAACTTTCGAGATTGCGTTTGAGAGCGTCATCTACTTCGCCAAATATCCCCGGCTGCCTCGCAATCTGCTCGGTCGAGTCGGATGGCTGCGCCATTTCACTCTTGGGCTGATTGATTACGAGAGCAAACTTTTCCTGTCGCAGTACAGTTGAATGCGCAATAAATCCGCTGTTCAGACTTTCTTGCTTTGAATTTGCGGCCTGATGTTGGGGCGCACGTAAAACTCTTTGGTGTTCTCTTCGCGCTCCGGCGCTCCGGTCAGTTCGGTGACGATCTTGGCGACATCCGCGCATTGCGGCCCCTGGACGCCTTCCACCTTCTTTTCCATCTCGCCGGTGTGCGTATCAATCGTGAAATTGATTTCGGGCATGAGTTCACTCCTTCTTCTGAAACGGACCTTGATCTCCACGACTCCACCTTCGGT
>JBBQVH010000235.1:0-3422 GCA_038211695.1 Blastocatellia bacterium
CGATTCCGAACGGTTCGCCAGCTTCTTCAACGCCGTCCCGCGCCGTCCCATGCTGTTGGGCTTGCTCTATCCGCAGGAACCGATTGGACAGCAGTTCATCCAGGCGATCATCGAATCCATCGTTCCGCGCGCGAAGAAGAACGAGTTGCTTTGCTTCAGCGTGCCCGGCAAAGGTGAAGGCGCGGATACGAATCTGGTCTATCACGAAGCAATCCTGAAAAACTTTTTGGGATCGCTCGGTTATGAAGCCAAGGCCGTCAACGAAGGCCTAGCCGTTGTCTTCGCTGAATTACAGAACGAGAATTTCACAGGCATCGGCATTAGTTGCGGCGGCGGCATGTGCAACGTCTGCGTTTCGTTCCTCTCCGTCCCGATGCTTTCGTTCAGCATCCCAATCGCGGGCGATTACATTGATTCCAGCGTCGCGGCGGTCGTGGACGAAACCATCACCCGCGTCCGTCTGGTCAAAGAAGAATCCCTGGACCTGTCGCGCCAGCCGAAAGACAAGATCACCAGCGCCTTGCACATCTACTACGAAGAAGTGATCAGCAGCCTGGTCAACAAGCTGCGCGATGAATTCGAGAACTCGCGGCAGTTGCCGAAGATAGATCGCCCGATGCCGATTGTGTTGTCTGGCGGCACGGCGCGTCCGCGCGGCTTCCTGCAAAAATTCGAAGCCGCGATCAAAGGCAGCGGCTTCCCTGTTCAGATTTCCGACGTGCGCATGGCCAGCGATCCACTGACCGCCACGGCGCGTGGCTGTTACATCGCCGCGATGTCTGAAATCAGATAGCCCGGGTACGCAAGCGCCCCCGCTTGCTGAAAATGAAGCGCGAAGCTTCCGTTTTCCAAAGTGCGCAAGACAAAAAAAGGGCAAAGTTAGTTCTGCTGGCTTTGTCCTTTTTCTCATTCATAAAGCCTACTCAAATGAATACCCCGCTCCCGCCCTATCGAGATGTCACAGTCGGTGCTCTACTGACGCTCCTAGCCCAATCCATTCCGAATAATGAAGCGCTGGTTTATACCGACCGTGGCTTGCGCTTCACCTTCGCCGAGCTTGAAGCCGAAGCGCGGCTGATTGCGCGCGGCCTGATGGCAAGCGGTGTTCAGCGCGGCGGACGCGTGGCGTTGTGGGCGACGAACGTTCCTGAATGGGTTGTGCTGCAATTCGCGCTGGCCAAGATTGGCGCGATTCTGGTGACGGTCAACACCGCTTTGCGCGCACACGAGGTTGATTATCTGCTGCGGCAGAGCGAAGCAGCGACGGTTGTCACCATCAGCGGATTCAAGGATGTAAATTACGTCGAAGCATTGCGCGAGATCGGGGCAATCAGAAAAGACGGTGGCGATGGCAAGCTGCCGCATCTGAAACGCGCGATCTTCATCCGTCGCGGCGAGGAAGATTGCCCGGAAGGCCAGGACTCCCGGATGCTGCCTTATGAATCGCTGCGCCAGAAAGCCGATCAGATCAGCGAAGCCGAACTCGACGCGCGCGAAGCCACCGTCGGTTTGGACGATGTGATCAATATGCAGTACACCTCCGGCACGACGGGCTTTCCGAAAGGCGTCATGCTTTCCAGCCGCAACATCGTCAACAACGGTTACTGGATGGCGCAAGGCTTGAGTTACACGCCGCAGGACCGGCTGTGTTTGTGCGTGCCGCTGTTTCATTGCTTCGGATGCGTCATCGGCGTGCTGGGCGCGTATACGCACGGCGCTTGTTTGTGCCCGATTGAATTCTTTGACGCGCGCAAAGTCCTGGAAACTATCGAGCGCGAACGCTGCACATCGCTGTATGGCGTACCGACGATGTTTCTGACTGAGATGGAAGATGCTGAGTTCGCGCGCTTCGACTTGTCTTCTTTGCGCACCGGCGTGATGGCGGGCACGCTTTGCCCCGAAGCATTGATGAAACGCGCCATCGCCGAAATGAACCTCAGCGAAATCACGATCATCTATGGCCTGACCGAAGCTTCGCCCGGCATTACGCAGACGAAGCGCGATGACTCGCTGGAACACCGCACGCAAACCGTCGGCCAGGTCTTGCCTGAGATGGAAGTAAAGATCGTTGATCCGGCGACGCGCGAAACATTGGGCACGGATCAGCCTGGCGAACTGTGCGTGCGCGGTTACAACGTGATGAAGGGCTATTACAACAACCCTGAAGCCACGCGCGCGGCGATTGACGATGAAGATTGGCTGCGCACCGGCGATCAGGCAACGCTGGATGCCGACGGTTATGTGCGCATCACTGGACGCATCAAAGACATCATTATTCGCGGCGGCGAAAACATCTCGCCCAAAGAGGTCGAGGATTTGCTGCGCCAGCATCCGGCGGTGTTGGATGCCTATGTTTACGCGGTCAAAAGCGAATTCTTCGGCGAAGAGGTGGCGGCGGCGGTGAGGTTGAAACCAGTGATGGCCGTGACCGAAGACGAGTTGAAAGCCTTCTGCCAGGCTGAGCTTGCGCGCTTCAAGACGCCGCGCCATTGGCGATTCGTGGATGAGTTTCCGATGACGGCGTCGGGCAAGATTCAGAAATTCAAGCTGCGTGAGATGCATGAACAGGAGATTGGCTTAAAGTGAATCACCCAATCATCACGCGCGATCAGTTTCGTTACTGGAAAACCATCGAAGTCCGTTGGGGCGATATGGACGCGCAAGGCCACGTCAACAACACGGTTTACTTTACCTACTGCGAATCGGCGCGCGTCGAACTGCTGCGCAAAATCGGCTTCAAAGGCAAACAGGCCGGGTTGACCGAAGGCCCAACGCTGGTTCACGCTTCCTGCGATTTCAAAAGGCAGGTCGTCTATCCGGCAACGCTTGATATAGGCTTGCGTGTCGAACGGATCAGCCAGCGCAGTTTCAAAATGGTCTATGGCCTCTTCTTTCACGGCACAGATGACCTTGCCGCCGTCGCCGCCAGTATCAACGCCTGGGCCAATTATGCCAAAGGCCGATCGGTAGAACTGCCTGAAGAAATCCGATTTGCGCTAACCGAATACCAGTAGGGCTTTGTTCAAAAATTACTTGATCATTTCAGAAACAGCCTGGGTCAAACTGAGCGCCTCGTATTCAGTGCTTCCCCACCGCAGAGGCGCAGAGTTCACAGAGGTTTCGCAGAGAAAACTTAGTAGGCATAAAAATCAACTTCCCCGTGTGGGACAAGATGCCATCTTGTCCCACGACAGACGATGCGCCGAAACTGGGAAGTTAAATTTTTACGTTCACTTAGACACCGATCTTTTTTCTCTGCGTTGCCTCTGCGTCCCCTGCGCCTTGTATGTTCCCTCTGTTGTCCAATCGCGGTATTTTGGACACGTCCCTGAGCTGGTAGACCGTTTGCGTCTTGGTTCTTGAAACCGCCGCAGAG
The DNA here is from genome assembly GCA_038211695.1 of Blastocatellia bacterium. Lineage (GTDB taxonomy): Bacteria > Acidobacteriota > Blastocatellia > RBC074 > RBC074 > RBC074. The sequence continues at coordinate 3,377 of JBBQVH010000235.1, forward strand.
CTTTGGTCGCCAGTTCAGTTCAAAAGAAACTCGAACAGTTGCCTGG
>JBBQVH010000236.1:0-3397 GCA_038211695.1 Blastocatellia bacterium
AAGTCGCTGGTCATCAAGACGCAGGACAAAGACGGCAAGACCATCGAAATCAGCGCGGAGAATCAAAGTGCGGCGCAGATCACCGCGCTGCTCAAATCACTCATCACCGATTCGAAGACCAGTGAGGAGAAATGATCGAGGCCGGACGCCGATACGCGATCCTGATCGGCAGCAGCCAATTCGATAAAGAGTCGCTAAAGCCTTTGCAATGCCCGGAGCGCGACGTTGACGGCATGCAGGAACTGTTGGCGGCGGCGGAATTCGGCCAGTTCGACGAAGTCTTTGTTTTCAAGAATGCTCACCATCAAGCCCCGCTGGATCAAATCGAAGAAGTTCTGGCCACTGCCGCGCGCGACGATCAAGTGCTGATCTACTATTCCGGGCACGGTGTGACCGATCTACCCGGGCGGCTTTACCTGACGACCAGCAACACCGACATCCGCAGGCCGGTCACGACCTCGATTCCAATCGAAACCTTGAAAACGATGATTGAGAACTCCGACTGCCGGAAGATCATCCTAATCTTCGATTGCTGTTACGGAGGTGCGGTGGGCAAGTCTTTCGTCAAAGGCAGCGCGGAGGAAAAGCTGATGGAGTTGGCGCGCGGCTACGGCGTCTACATCCTGACCGCTTCGACCGCCGCGCAGACCGCGCAGGAACGCGAAGGCGACGAATACGGCTTGTTGACCAAACACATCATTGCCGGCATCAAAGATGGCGCAGCGGCAAACGACGATGGCTTGGTTACGATGGATGGCCTTTATGCTTATGTTTATAGGCAGGTCATCAGCGAAGGCCATCAGGAGCCGATGCGCTGGGCGCTGAACGTCAAAGGCGAAGATTTGATCATCGCCCGCGCTGCCGGGCTCTATTCCACTCAGCAATTGCAGGCGTTCAAAAGGCTACTCAACAAGCTTGAGGATGAAGAAGAGATTGACGAAGAGATTTGCCATCAGATACGCCTGGTTCTCCGGGAGAATCAGCCGAAGCGGGATAAGCGGCTTTTCGAGCTATTGAATCAGCTTCACAAAGGTGCGTTGAGGCCCGGCAAGTTTATTACTCTTTGGTTGAAAGAATCCGCCAATCAGTCCGTGCCGTCAACAACTGCGTTCATAATCCCGCCTTCAGTCGGTCAGCCCGCTGAAGTCGCCAAGCCTGCACCAAAGCCAGCCGCTGAAAAGCGCGACCCAGCAAACAAGCCTGTACCGCCCCGCACGAAACCGCCTGAAGGCGGAGCTACTAACGCGACAGCGAACGGTTTTACTGACGACCTGAACGGCGTCAAGCTAGAGATGGTTTATATCCCCAGGGGCGAGTTCACGATGGGTTCAGAAAAGTACGACAGCGAAAGGCCGCCGCACAAAATGACCGTGCCCGCCTTTTACATCGGTAAGTTCCAGGTCACACAGGCGCAGTGGAAAGCCGTGATGGGCGACAAGCTGAAGCCAAGTTTCAAAGGCGATGATCTGCCGATGGAAAAAATTTCGTGGGAAGACGCCAAAAAATTCTGCCAGAAGCTGACGCAACTGACCAACAAAGCATACCGACTGCCCAGCGAAGCCGAATGGGAATATGCCTGCCGCGCGGGAACGACGACCGAATTTGCTTTCGGCGATTCGCTCTCCTCTGATCAAGCCAACTTCGATGGCAACCATCCATATGGCGGAGCGCCGAAATCTGTTTATCGAGAAAAGACGACGACGGTTGGTAGCTTTGAACCAAACGCATTCGGCCTTTACGATATGCACGGCAATGTGTGGGAATGGTGCGAAGATGTCTGGCACGACAATTACAAGGGCGCACCAATTGATGGCTCAGCTTGGTTGAGTGGCGCAGACTCAAGTCCCCGGGTGCTTCGCGGCGGCTCGTTCTACCTCTATGGTAATGATTGCCGCTCCGCCTACCGCATCAGGTATGTACCCGGCATCCACAACTACACTTTCGGCGTTCGTGTTGTTGTATCCGCGCGGACTTCGGACGCTTGACACTTGAACCCTTCAACCCTTGACACTTGTTTCTTGACCCTTTGCGCGCGTCAGCGCGCATGAAATTTTATTTGAGGACTAGTTCCTATGAAAAAGAAAATATCGCCATCAGGAGAATTACCGATCATCCAGAAAACTTACGATCTGATCGTCTGGTTTGTGCCGATCCTGAATCGGTTGCCGCGCAGCCACAAATTCATGCTCGGCGACAAGATTATCGAAAGACTTTACAAGATGCTCGAGCAGTTAATTCTGGCGCGATATGAACAGGACAAACTTCATCGGTTGGAAGCGATTGATCCCGAAATCGTCGTGCTGCGTTACCAAACTCGGCTGTTGAGAAAGTTCGAACTGATTGACGATGGGCGGTACGAATACGCATCGAAGATGATTGACGAGATCGGACGCAATCTGGGCGGTTGGATGGGGCAGCAGCGACAGTTGAAACAAAGCGAGGCGATCTAAAGATGAAACGATACGGCAATCTCTGGCCGCTGGTGATTGATTTTGGCAACCTGCACAGCGCGGCGAAAAAAGCGCAACGCGGCAAGCGTTACCGCGACAACGTGCTGCTATTCAATCACGATCTGGAACCCGAACTGCTAAAGATTCAAAACGACCTGCTCAATCACAGATACCAGCCGGGCGAATACAAAACTTTCCAGATTGTCGAACCGAAGAAGCGAATGATTTCCGCTGCGCCTTACCGCGACCGCGTGGTGCATCATGCCTTGTGCAACGTCATCGCGCCGATTTTTGAACGGACATTCACCAGCGACAGCTTCGCCAACCGCGAAGGTTACGGTACACATCGCGCGCTACGCCGGTTTGTTGCTGCTGCGCGCTCGCACGCTTACGTGCTGCAATGCGACATACGCAAATACTTTCCGAGCATTGACCACGAAATCCTGAAAACCATCATTCGCCGCAAGATCAAATGCGCCAATACGCTGTGGCTGATCGAAACAATCATTGACGCCAGCAATGAGCAGGAACACGTCGGTCATTTCTTCGCAGGCGATGATTTGTTCACGCCTGCTGAACGGCGTCACGGCTTGCCCATCGGCAATTTGACCAGCCAGTTTTTCGCCAACGTTTACTTGAGCGACTTCGATCATTTCGTCAAAGAGCGGATCAAGGCGCAGAACTATGTGCGTTACGTTGACGATTTTGCGCTCTTCAGCGACGGCAGGACGTTTTTGAGTGAAGCGCGCCCGGCAATCGAAGAACATCTGGTCAAGCTCCGGCTGAAAATTCATCCGGTCAAAAGCCAGTTGTTCGAGACTCGAAAAGGCGCAAGCTTTTTGGGTTTTCGCGTGTTGCCCGATCAACTGAGAGTGAAGAGCGAAAACCTGCGGCGGGCGCGAAGACGATTGAAGAGATTGCAGTCACAGTTCGCCGCCGGAGAAATC
>JBBQVH010000237.1:0-2880 GCA_038211695.1 Blastocatellia bacterium
CGGGTGCTTGGTGGAAAGAGGAGAATGCGGAAAAGATGCTCGCCCTGCGCGTGACACGAGCCAACGCCGAATGGGAAACCTATTGGCAGCAACAACGTCAAGTACAAGCCTGATTCTCAGTCCCACTTTCATTCGCACCCAGCAGTTTTCCAATTCCAGAGAAACTACAGCGCCTCGGCTTGGCGCATCTGGTTGACTGATTTCCATAAATATAGAGGAATCCTCTCCTCTCTGGCCCCTCCGGCCTCTACGGATTAGGAACCCACCTGGTTTTCACTCCAACATCATTACGGCGATGGAAAATCAATTGACAATTCGGTGAGGCGAGTGTAAAAACGCGTCCTCTCTGATAACGCAACCATACAAAATATATGCCTGCTGAGCGCCGCACAAAACTTGCCGGGGATTTCGGACGGCATCCGACCCTGATTGATATTGCCGAACGGGCGGGCGTTGCGCCGATGACGGTTTCGCGTGTGGTCAATGAAAATGGTTACGTCAGCGAAGCCATGCGGAAAAAGGTTCAGCGCGCCGTGAAAGAATTGAACTATCACCCGAATGGATTGGCGCGCAGCCTGAAACGTCAGCGCACCCATGTGATCGGGATTTTGCTGCCCGACATTGCCAATCCTTTTTCCGCGGAGTTGGTGCAGGGTATCCAGGAAATCCTGCTGGCGCGCGGCTATGCTTCTTTTATCTGCACCAGCGAACGCAGCATCGAACGCGAGCAAGCGAGTTTGCGGGCGCTGTTCGATCATCGCGCCGACGGCATCATTGTCGCCACACGTGAAACGCCAACCGGCAACGAATGGCTGTCTCGTTTGGTCGAACGCGGTCTGCCGGTGGTGCTGGTCGGGCGGGAGTTTCAGCACGAACAGGTTGACCGCGTGACGGCGGACCATCAAAAAGGCGGATACGAAGCAACCAAGTATCTGATTTCAACCGGCCATAAACGGATTGGCTTTGTCGGGGTTTCGATGGCCAACGGCAAAGGCCTGCGGCGGTTTCAGGGCTATCTGGCCGCGCTGCGAGATCACAATCTGCCCATCGAAGAAGAACTGGTTGTTGGAACGGATGCCATCACAGGGCCGGGCTATTCGACGCAGAACGACGGCTATCAAGGCATCAAGCGGCTGCTGGCTTTGCGCAAACCGCCGACGGCAGTTTTTGCGCGCAACGATTTCACCGCCATCGGCGCGATGTGTGCGCTGCACGATGCGGGGCTGGCCGTCTCTGAAGATGTTTCGATTGTCGGATTCGACAACGTTCCGCTGGCCGCTTACACCTCGCCGCCGCTCACGACGGTGGATCAACCGACGGTCGAACAGGGCCGCCAAGCCGCATCGTTATTGCTGGAACGTATCGAAGCCAGCGTTGGCAAAGGGCTGCGCGAACGCCGCGAGATCAATCTGAACTGTCATCTCATTGTCCGGCAATCCACCGGGCCGAAAAAGACCGCGCGCCGCTGACGGTTGGCCAGTGTCTTTCAGATACGCTTGGGCAGGTACGCTTGGGCAGGTACGCTTGGGCAGGTAGCGTTATCACAGAAATATTCAACGGAAGCTGTCATCAGCAGACAGGAGCTTCATGACCGAATCGGAGTTGAAGGCTGGAAATGTTCAGACTGTCGCCTCTGCCCGCGCGGCTGACGGGTTCAAGCTGCCTCATCTGCGCTGGTGGATGATCGGGCTGGTCTTTCTGGCCACGCTCATCAACTACATTGACCGCCTGACGGTATCGGTGCTGGCGCCAGTCATCACCAAAGACGTGGGGCTGTCCGGTTTGGAGTACGCCGGAATCAGCACGTGGTTTCTGCTGGCATACACCATCAGTCAGGGACTATCCGGTAAGCTGTACGACCGCGTAGGCGTGCGGCGCGGCTTTACGATTTCGATCATCGTCTGGTCGGTGGCGGCGGGCGTCAGGGATCCGCTCGGCACAATCCTGCTGCTGACGCTGGCAGGCACGATCACCAAACTGCCCGGACAATCTCAAATCTCAAATCTCAAATCTCAAATCTAGGTGATGGCTCTACCAAGAGAGAAGAAGGAAGAAAGAATACGGAACCAACGGAAATAACAGAACAAACGGAAACTAGAATGAGTTCAAGCCTCTTTCTGTCCATTCCGTTATTTCCGTTTGTTCCGTACTCTCTCCTGATTGACCCATTACCAAAATTTGAAAATAGCAACAGGAGTTTCAATGAGCAACTATTTTGATTTAACAGGCAAGGTCGCCCTGGTCACAGGCGCAGGCTCCGGCATTGGCAAAGCAACGGCTATTGCCTTGGCTGCTGCGGGCGCAAGCGTGGCCATTAACTACCATCGTAACGAAGCGGGCGCGGAAGATGCCAAACAAAAGATCATTGCCGCTGGCGGGCGCGCTATCACAGTTCAAGCTGACGTGACCAAATCTGCTGACATTCACGCGATGATCGAAAAGACCGTCGCTGCGTTCGGCCCCGTGGACATTCTGGTCAACAACGCTGGTTCGCTGGTCGAACGGCTGCGGCTGCTGGAACTGACTGAAGAAAAATGGGACGCGGTGATTGATCTGAATTTGAAAAGCGCATTTCTGTGCGCTCAAGCCGTCGCCGCCTCGATGATCGAACGTAAAACCGGCACGATCATCAACGTCACTTCGATTGCCGGACGCAACGGCGGCGCGCTCGGTTCGATTCATTATTCAACGGCCAAAGGCGGAATGATCACGATGACCAAAGGCCTGGCCAAAGAGTTGGCCCCCTACGGCGTGCGCGTCAACGCCGTTTCGCCCGGCGTGATTGACACGCCCTTCCACGAACAGTTTTCAACGCCCGAAGCCATGAAGAACTTCGCGGGCATCATCCCACTGGGCCGCGTCGGCACGTCCGCAGAAGTG